>JAXDUM010000036.1:0-62910 GCA_034089285.1 Candidatus Cryptobacteroides sp. | reverse complement strand
TTTTGATTCCGCAAAACTTTTTTGAAGTTTTTTTGGCTTTTCTATCCCCCGGCCATCCTGCCGCAGCGACCCTCGTTTCAAACGGGATTGCAAAGGTACTACTTTTTTCTTTCCCTCCAAACTTTTCCGGAACTTTTTTTCTTCCCTTTCCGCCGCCCCGGACAGGGTTTATCATTTTAAGTTGCAGGCAGGGCAGGAGTTATGAAATTGAAAAAATTTTCGGTCATTTACACCATCCGCACCCGGCATGAATGTCATATGCTACTGCCCTATCCTGGCATAGACCTCTGAAACCTTGAAGAAGCCCTTCGACATGAAGAACTCATGGGCGGGATGATTGTCCTTGCCGGACTCGAGATATACATCCTTAAGCCCGCGCGAGGAGAACCAGCCGAGGGCTGCGTCCAGAAGGGCGGAACCTATTCCCCTGCCCCTGATATCCGGATTGACGAGGATGTCACAAAGCACCCCGAAATGGTCCCCTCCATCCTCAGAGTCTTCCAGAACGCAGAACCCGGCAATGGAGCCGTCAGGAAGAAGCGCTTTCAATACCGCCATGTCGTCCGCATCTATATGCTCCATTATATAGGTATGCCACAGGGGACGGCTTTCCGGCACAACGGAAGGGACATATTTCTCCCCGTCGAAGCTCAGCTTGCCCACGCCCATCTGCACCTCACCGTGTGAAATGTACCCGCTATGCGTACTGAGATTGGCATAGAACATGTCGGAAAGAGCGAGAGCATCGTCCGGCATTGCAGGCACTATATTTACTATATCATTCATATACCGAAATAATTACATATATCTCTTGACTTTCTCCACAAATTCCCTGACAGTCTTGGTAATCACGAGCAGGAATGCGAAAAGTGTGACGCCGAAGACGACTGCCACCAGCATTGCGGCGAAACGGCTGGTCTCGAACCCGAAATAAGCAAGGAACGGCATTTCGGAGTTCTGAAAGAAGAGCTCGAATGTGGATGCAACCGATATCAGGGCAAGTATGAAATTCAGGACAAAATCAGAGCCCATGGCCTTGTAGTCGCAGAGATTGTGGAGGCTGTTGTCCACCATTTCCATCATCTCGTTCAGTTTCTCCATATCCCCGTCAAGATTCAGCCGACGGGTAGTGCGGTCGAACATCACCTTGTGTGATGTAAACTTGGAATACTTCACGACATCGAGGAGCAATACGATGCGGGAGAGCCTGAGGCTCAGGTCGGCATTTTTGCCGATGAGGTCGTACGCAGACTCATTGCCGGCGAAAAGAGTGGCATTGACCAGTTCATCATTTGCCCGGCTGATGATATATTTCTTCGCGAGGACCATCTGGAGAATCATCAGATACTCCGGCCAGGAAACGTGGTATCGGGCACGCTCCTGAAGATGCTCCGCCCAGTTGACAGTGGAACCGGTAGCGGAAGCGTCAGTCGTCCCATCGTCCGAGCCGTCGACCGTACCGCGTCTGCCGTAAGTGCCCAGGACCATGCAGAGATTGTTGTTGGCCAATACAAGGTCATCAGTATCTATGGCAATGTTCTCCCCACAGACCTCGTCGAAAGCCTCAGGATCCCTGTAAGGCCACTCGCCGGGATAGAGGGTCATAAGGCCGATGAGCTCGTGCTTGTGATCATTCTGGATATGGGCTACAATCTGTCCTTCGGTGAGCGGATGCTCCCTGTCCTTGCTGAAATAATCCTCGCCCGTGACAGGATCAGGATGCATGATGTTCTCCCAGAGGTCCACCATCACATAATGGCTGTCGCCCGCGGATTCGATCTTCATTTCAGCAATGTGTTTCTTATTGATAATCGAATCCTTCTTCGGGACAGATTCGTCAAATACAGAGCAATGCCTGTAGATGAACTTCTTATATCTCGTGGTAATTTCCTCGAATGTCCTGCCCTTTCCGAAGAAATCCAGGTCAATCCCCTTGTCAAGCGGGTTGCCTTCATTATCGTAGTGGAAATCCTCGATTGTGAAGCCTGACTCGAGATTGATGTCCGTCTTCTTTTTCTTACCCGGCTCCGCCCCCTTGTCTTTCTTCTCGGCACTCCAGTACTCCGCCCCGAGATATGTCGAGAGCAGGGCAATGATGTGGTCTGTCGTGGCCGGGCGGGAAAGAATTCCCGCATTCCCGTCAAAGAGGAAACGGTATGTCAATGACACAGTGTGTCCGAAGAAAAGGGACAATTCCACATTGACGTGGCAATGCATGACTATCGTAGGAAATTCCTCGTCGCCGCAAGGATTGAGGTTCATTTCGAAATCGAATCCGCGCAGGGAGAAACGTCGCACACTCCTCTCGTCAGGAGCTTCAGCGTCATTCTCAGGCAGCACAAATATCTGTGATTCAATGTCATTGTTCATCGGAGCAATGGGGATGCCGAGGGCGTCGGCCTTCTCCTTGTACCTTCTTCCTCCATAAGACTCATCCAGTACCATATCATCCCCGTCAGGAAGGGACTGCATATATTTCTGCGGGACATGGAACTTCTTCTCCTTCCTTATGGAGAATGTCTGAATGAAAACCGCCGAGAATCCGGGATATTCCAATCCGTGGTCCGGAACTTTGCCTGCCAATTCGAAATCTGTCATGAATTAAAGTATTAGAACTGCAATTTAGTCATTTCCCGAAGAATAACCAAATTACGCCGATGCAACCTGGTGAGTTTTAAAGCCGCAATAGTCCCGGAAATATAAGCAGCAGGGCTGGAAGATAATCCTTCAGGGAAACCCTCATTTTCTCCAGAACCTTCTGGATATCGCGCTTGACCTTGCGCGGAGTCACATCGTATTTGGCTGCTATCTCATTGTATGTCAATCCCTCGAAGCGGCTGTCCATAAAGATGTTGCGGGTCAGTTCCGGCATCTTTGCCATGAAATCGCGGAAAATGGAGGCCAGTTCGGTTCCGAACAAGATGTCGGTATTCTCCTCCGACAGCACCTCGGCCTCCATCTCGATGGAATCTGCCGCCTCATTCCGGAGCGTTCCTTCAGCCCGCATCCTTACCGCCTTGTCCCGCATATAGTTCAGCGAGCGGTTGCGCACGGTCCTGAGGATGTACGCCTCGGGAGATGACTTGAGTTCAATATGTTCCCGGCCCGTCCAGAAAGCGGTAAAGCTCTCTGTGACAATATCCTCAGCCGCAGCCCTGTCCCTCGTGAAAGAACAAGCTATCGCAATGAACTTGTCCTTGTACCGGAGAAAAAGTCTGCCGAAATCCTCTGCCCCTATTGATCCTGCCACCATAATGAGTCGTTAGCAGCACAAAGTTAACAAGATATTTATGTTAATCAAGTCCGTGTCTGAAAAAGGCGGCTGAACAAAAGCCCAAAAGGGCCTTTGGCCAGCCGCCAGATACGGACAATCTTTATACACTATCTTACAACCAATTCAGCCTTCTCCGATTTCTCCAGAGTGAGCGTACCGGCATCGAAAGCTGCCTTCTGGTCCTTTGATATGTAGAGTTTCTCGAGATGGCAAATCACATCACCATACCAGTCTGTAGTCTCTCTCTTCGCTTTCAGAATTGCGAGTTTCGGACAGCCTGCAACATCAATCTCAGTGCAGTTGTCGTAGTATGAGATGTAGTACGATTCGCTGGAAACATTGACTTCAGTCAGATTTTCAGAACTGATTGTCAATGATGGGGCCTCGAAATAATCGTATGAATACCTTCCGCCAAGATAAGTTGAGAAAACTGTAACCGGACAATTTCCGAGGACAACTTCTTTCAGACTATTCAGTTCGCTGACAGTCAATGTCTTGAGCTTCACGCACTTGTCAAGGTTGAGAGTCTCGGCGTTGAGTTTCTTCAATGTAAGTGTCTCGAGCGCAGGGAAGTTATCCAGGCCGTCAATCACCTTTACATTCAACTTGGACCAGCTGGAAGTCGAGATTTCGAGCGATGTTCCCGTCATTCCCGGTTCCAGCAGTTCGCATTCAGTGCTGGAATCGGAGGCCAGAATCCATCCCTTCTTCACAAGTTCCTGACGCAATACCATGTCAGTGATATTGAAGAGAACAGCATTAGGATTCTGCTGCTTCACGGTTACCTGAAGGAGAATCTTTCCGCCAGAGATGAAGTTCAGGTCGGCTACTCGGCTGGCCGCATTTTCCCCGAATGAAAGAGTGATCGTATGGGTTGTCAGCCCGTCCTCACCCTTGGTACCTGCCTCCCGGGACTCAAGGGTCAGCCAGGATGGCAGCTCGAATTCGAAATCAACATTGGCACGGACATCGAAGGTCACGGAAGAGGCATCCAGACCTGTATGGACGACTTTAGGAGTATCTGTGATTATCGCATCCAGCTGGGCCTGGGAAATCTTCACGGAAGCCGACTTCCCTTCTCCAGAAAGCGTGAGCTCGGTTTCCCTGCCGACATAGGTCTCATTGGCTTTGACATTGAATGAGAGCATTGTTTTCCCGAAAACTTCCTGACGGCCTGCAAATTCTACCCATTCAGAGCCGGTGCCCGAGAAAGCCGGCTCTATCTCAGGGACATTGGTATCCAGCTTGATAGAGAGAGAAGCTTCTGCGGAGCTGAATTCCACCTCATTCTCAGTAAGAAGGTCCAGTATGAATGAAGGATTGCTCCGGACCTCGACTGTCTTCACGGCAGAACCTGAGAACACCTTGAATTCCGTGGTCAGAATTTCGCGCGAATTGCTCGGATCGACCTCAATCCTGAGGGTCTCGCCGCTTTTCCCGGACTCGGACAAAGGTCTTGCCCACTCACAGAAGCCTGAAACCCTCCAATCCGAGTCAGAAGTCACGACAACATCGTATATGCCACCTTCAGGGGCAGCCTCGACAGTCTCTACAGAGAGGCTGACAGAACTGTTGTCAACCTGGATTTCTTCATCATTGCAGGCACTGAAGACAAGTGCAGCGGCTGCAAAAACATATAATAACTTTTTCATTTCTCTACCAATTTATAGGTTTCGTATCGAGAGAGAGTGTACTCGGCCAATAATATTCAGGCTTCCTCAAAGGACTTCCGTACAGGCCCTGGGCAAGATTGTTCATTGAATTGAACTGGGCCTGGTTGCCCTGCTTGCCCGATGCCCAAAGGCCGAATGCCATTACATAACCATATTCGCTACTTGCATATCCCTGCACCTGTGAGAGGCTTATGCTGCCTCCCCGGGCCATCTCGAATGAGTTCGCGCTGCAATTTGCGAGGGTCATGCCCGCATAAGGTACACCTGGACGTCCATAGTCTCCCACCACGATGTCAAGCCACTCGTTGGAAGGAATGCCGTCAACATAATCCTGACCCACGCAGCTGCCGTATTGATAGGAAATAATCTCCTTGTCAGGCATTGCCCTCTTGGTCTCAAAAATCAGACGTGAACCAGCCTCCCGAGATCTTTGGGTAAACAGAGGATTGCTCAGGTCCGGGGAGTTCGAGTACTCGTCATCATAGTTGACACCGTCAAGATTGTATGCTTCGCAAAGATTTTTGACCGCCTGAACGAACTGTCTTGCCCCAAGGTCTGACAATTGTGCGAGACCAGACTCGTCGTGGTTGCCGAGAATGCTGATTATCACCTTTATACCTCTTCTCCGGAGAGGTTGGATAATCTCCTCATTGTGGTCGAGAATATACTGGACCTGAGGATTGCAGAACACATAGACCTCACCTTTTTCCCTGTCATAGTTGATATTGGCGGCGAAAAGAACCACGTAGTTCCAGAGATATCTACCGTCCTCCATCTGGAACTGGAGAGCGTTGAGAGGATTAGTGTCATTGACTTCAAAGAAAAGGACAGTCTTCTTCTCGCCCGGCTCCCTCATTGCGGTACCCTCGCCAGAGCGGTTCTTGAGAAGGTAAACGCAGCGGTCCGCGGAGAGTTTGACTCCAGCCCCGGAAACAGTGGCCTTCAATGGAAGAATGTATGTTGCCTCGGCAACAAGTTCGG
The DNA here is from genome assembly GCA_034089285.1 of Candidatus Cryptobacteroides sp. Taxonomy (GTDB): domain Bacteria; phylum Bacteroidota; class Bacteroidia; order Bacteroidales; family UBA932; genus Cryptobacteroides. Next base: position 56,982 of record JAXDUM010000036.1, on the reverse strand, counting down.
TATTATCGGCCTTGGCAATCTCCACTCCAAGCTTGTATGAGACCTTCTCATCCGGAGCAACTACGATTTTTCCATTGTTCTGGATTGAATATCTGTCCTGCGGCCAGGCAAGGAAGTTTGTTCCGTGTTCTTTGTTGTACTGGTCCACATATTCCGCATCATATTCCACCTTCACGTCCACACCGGCTTTCGGGGCACGTGATAGGGTGAATGCCACATTGGTATTGTAAGTATCGTGGTACATCTCCACGACTGTGCTGACCTTGTTCGAATTGGCATCACGGAGTGTGCCTATCAGTGAGGTCACATTGGCGTAGGCATTCTCATCCACCATGTCAATCTCGATATCCTCCGTGCAGGAGACAGCGGACAGAGACGAGACAAGAACAGCCTGGGCCATCAATATGCTATAAAACTTTTTCATCATAAATCAATGTTAAGGAAGACTGACTTTGTTCCACTTAGGATTCTTGTCGCAGGTCAGGTCATAACCGCTGGAAGAGTAATCCTTGATAATGTTTCCGGCCGCATCGTCGAATTTCCAATAGGAAATCAGGCCTTCTGAAGCAGGGTCAACGCTGTAGAAATGGTTAGGAGCATTGACCTCGTCCTTGGTCAGGGTCTTGTTCCAGATTCGCACCTCGGCAATGTCACCGTCGAAATAACGGTCGTGAGAGTAGGAATAACCTATCCAGAATACGCGGCTGCCGTCATCCTCGTTGTGATGCTTGGCACCGAGGTTCACTGAAGTCCTGCCGACATTGTCGGAAAGTTTCTCCGAGCCGTTGATGTAAACTTTCACATTTCCACTGTCGAAAGTCACTGCGACATGGTACCATTTTCCGGTCTCGAACTGAAGGTCGGAGTTTGTGGTATTCCTGGAGCAGGCAATCTGCAGCTGGTTGTCCGGAACACCGGCATCGCCGATACGGAGGAGGAAGTGGCCCTCGATTCCCATAATTGTGGAAATCTGCCTTCCGAATGCCTGGGGACGGATAAGAGCCTCCATTGTGAAGTGGGTGAGACCGTTGAACTTGGAATCGTTGTTGAAGTCAGGGTAGGCCCTGTTCTCCGCAATGTTCGCAACGACATTGATGAGGGCGGCACCCTTGAACACGTAGTAAACCACGGTCTTGGACTTCAGCACGTCAATGCCTTCCACATCCCGGAGAGCAATCGGCATAACATAAACTGTCTCCCTGTCAAGTTTCTCAAGTTCAGTGAAAGTCACGATAGCAGGGGCAGAGGTTGTCGCACCGGCCTCAACGATGACATCGGCATTGTCAATGACACACATTGTATCGGCAAGAGCCACCGCATCCTCGTCATAGCATGATAGCTTGTATGTCTCGAGCATATCGGGGGCTGCCACAAAGCGTCCGGTAATCTTGTTGGCAGCCTTGAGAGCGGTGCCGATTGTAAGTTCCCTGGAAACGGAGACTCCGGCTCCGGAAGGCTTGACCAGGATTTCCTCTGACGGGACTGACGTATTGATGAAGAGCTTGTTGTCGAAATGATGCTCATCCATCTTCTCCTTCTCGGAGGTGCAGGCAGAAAGCGAAAGCACCGCTGCGGAAAGGGTCAGCCAGAATATGTTTTTTATCATTTGTCTCATTGCTTCAATTATTTGATAGGTGAAGGATTCATAATTGAAATCGCCTCGCGGATATTGTAGTAAACCTCTGAAAGATTGAAATAATCATTCTGGGCATTCTCCACAGCAATTCCGGCCTTTACCACGCCGGATGTGGACTTGGCGGTCCACTCTGCGGCGCCGATGATGGCGGTCATCTCCTTGCCGTTCCTGTCGGTTCCCGAGAATGTTCCGTCGGTGAGAGCCGGATCCACAAGTGAGCGGGTCGTAACCAATACTACAAACCTGTCAGAAGGTATGTTTCCATGCCTGTTGGCAAGACCGAGCTCATAGCTGAGTTCGTATTCATTGACGGCTCCAGTTGCCGGAATTATCAGATAATCAGCGTTCTCCACAATTTCAACATTCTCCAGGATGTACTGAGGAGTTCCCTCGAAGAACACCAATGCGTCCGGGCAGGAGGCAAGAGCCTCGGCAATAGGGGCAAGGAATGCTGCCTGGGCTGCTTTGAGCTCGTCCAGGGCATCCTCAGTGCAGCTCGCCGGATTCCTTGAAGAATACACGATGTTCACTCCGTCATAGCCATATTCCGCAAGATATGCAGTCCTGGCCTTTACAGCATCGCTGACATAGTTGTTGAGGGATATGAGTGTGTCGGCAGGGTCAGAAGGTACTTCCTCGTCTTCGCCTTCCGCAGGCTGATGGGCGTCATTCCAGGCCTCGGCATAAGCCTTGTACTCATTCTCAATAGCCTTGTACTCAATCTGATAGAGAACCTTCTGGCCTTTCAGCTCTCGTACTTCGCGCATCTCGTCCGCAATGGCGGCGCTGACCTCAGGATTGTAGAGAATGATGTAGTCAACGCTGTCAGGCAGGCAGGTGATGTGCTCGGCACGGCCGGCAGGCGTGGTGGCCTTGTTGTCGAACTTGGCAATCACGACCTTGTGATCTGAATCCCTGTAATCCCTGACTGACTGGAAATAAGCCTTGTAGAGCTCAGGATTCTTCTCCTCGAGAGTGGTATAGCGGAAGTCCACCGACTCCGGCTCGGTCCACTCGGAGCAGGATGCGGATGACACCGCAGCCGCTGCAAGGAGGATGGTCTTGAATATGTTGTTTTTCATTTTCATCATTACTTGTTTTTGCAGTCAAACCAAAGTCTCGTGGACATGTTGTCCGGTCCGGCGAGATATTCCGAAACAGCCTGACGGATATTCTCAGGGTTGTTTACGTACTCGTCGCGAGGATAAGGCATACGGCGTGCTCCTTCGGCGGAGTCAACCATTCCGTTGCTCTTGTTGCCGGCATCGCTGGCAGGTATGAGATGAGGGTAGCCGGTGCGTCTCCAGTCTGCCCAGGACTCATTTCCGAGCAGCCAGTTGGCGATCCACTTCTGGGTGATGATTCTCTCCTGCATCTCCTCCGCATCGGCGCTGTCATTCCAGGCCACGGTAATTGTCGAGAGGGCCTGTGAATATGTATTGGTGCCGGCAGGGTCGAGATAAACCTGAGGGATGCTTGAGCCGTCTGCAATGTAGGCTGAGGCGTCACCTGCTCCCCACTGCTCGAATGAGAGACGGATGCCTTCCTCATAGAAATCCCTGGCGGAACCGCCCATATCGTATCCGAATACGCCTGCTGCCTCAGCCTTGAGGAAGGCTACCTCGGCGGCGTTCATCCAGTAAATCGGGGAATCAGCGGCAATCTTCACACCTGAATACTTGTGGCCGACGCTTGAATGGTCAGGGATGATGATTCCGTGACGGAGACCGGTGTACTCGAAGCCCTTGCCCCACTCGGACTCGGTAAAGTAGGCCTTGCGGCGAGGGTCGTTGTAGCCGTTCATATAGCAGATGATGTCCGCTGCGGCGTGTGAGTCTCCGCCAGTCTGGCAGACAGCCCCGTCGGAATGCTTGGCCATATTGTAGTGCACGGCCACATTGATAGGGTTGCCGTCCACGCCGAAGGTGGTCACTTTGGCATTGTCCTCATTGGAGGTGAAAACGCCTACCTCATTGTTGACAGCCTCCTCGGCAGCCTTCCTTGAAAGTTCAGGAGCAGCGTAGCTGATACGCATCGCAAGCCTGAGTTTCAATGAGTTGGCAAACTTGATCCACTTCTCTGTCTGACCGCCGTAGATGATGTCCGCCGTCGGAGCGAAATTGTTGGTCCTGTTCGGAAGGAGAACCTCCACGGCATCGGTAAGTTCCTGAATCATTGCCTTGTAAACATCCTCCTGGGAATCGTAGGCAACCTGGAGTTTGCCGTCCTGACCGATTCTGGTGTAAGGAATAGGGCCGTAGGTATCGCAAACCCTGTGCATTGCGGCCACTTTCACGATGTCGCCGACTGCCAGAATCACCGGGTTGTCGGTCACATTGCGGAGCTGGTTGTAATTTGTGTAGACCACCGGCATCATCCTGTCGCTCTGCATGAAGACATTGGTCCAGTTGTCAGTGGCGTTGTAGTTGGAGATGGTGTTGGCGAAACCTGCGTTCGCATCGGCCATGTAGCCTGCCATCGGGCCTCCGAGAAGGCACTCTGTGAACTGTGTGGTGTTCACGTCCGGGGAGATGACACCGTCCGCGATTCCGGTGAGGGCAGCCTTGATGATGTAGCCGTCACGCTGGAGCTCGTCCTGGGTCACGCCGTACGGATCGCTGTTGATTTCCAGATAGTTGGCCGTGCAGGATGTCGCAAGCGCCGCGGCAATGGCTGAGGCCGGTATGAGGTATCTGTATATAATCTTGTTCATATTCTCTTAGAATTTGAGTCTTACATTGAAACCGAAGTTGCGGGTGGAAGGACTCATGAAGTAGTCAATTCCCTGATAGTAGCTTCCGGTCGTGGCGATTGTCTCAGGATCGAATGGAGCCTTGTTGTAAATCATCCACAGATTGCGTCCGACAAGCTGGAGGGTGAGCTCGCATACATTCTTCATCATCTTGCGCGGGAAGGTGTAGCCGATGCAGGCCTCCTGGAGCCTGAAGTTGGTCGCAGAATATGTATAGTACTGAGGCACTGTGTCTCCGGAGCCGATAGCGGTATACCACTTGTTGGCATCGATGAGGTCACCGCCATTGACGAGGACTCCGCCGTTATCCCTTGCCAATGCTGAAGCCTCGGATACTCCGTAGTAGTCGAGCAGGGCCTGGGTTCTCGAGAAGACAACGCCTCCCAGACGGGCCGTGAGCATGAATCCGAGGTTGAAGTTGCCGATTCGGAAATCGTTTCTCCATGCCATGTTGGCCTTCGGTGAAATGCTTCCCAATTTGATGTAATTGTCGACGTTGTCGATGGTCTGGGTTGCAATGTTGCCCTTCTCGTCGACATAGATGTCATTGTTGCTGTCGCGCTTCAGATCGCTGCGGGAGTAGATGTCGCCGAGGGATCCGCCTTCCTTCAGGAGGAACTTGACATTGCCCAGACCGCCCATTGTCATCGTGCCGATTTCAATAGGCTCACCGGTCATAGGGTTGATGCAGTTGGTGAGGGACCTGATCTTGTTGCGGTTCATCGAGAACGTATAGTTGCTCTGCCAGTTGAAGATGCCCCATGTCTTGTCGAATCCGAGAGCAAGCTCGAGTCCCTGGTTGAGGACGCTTCCGGACTGGATCGGAATGCTGGAATATCCTGAGCCTGAAGAGATTGTAGGATAGATTGTCTGATTCCTGGTATCGGTGTGGTAGTATGTCGCCTCAAGATTGAACCAGTTGAGGAATCTCATGCTGAGACCGGCCTCCCAGGAATCCGTGCGCTCCGGCTTGAGGTCCTTGACCGGATAGGAGGTCTGCTGGTTCCAGCTGGATCCCTTCTCAGGCCAGGTGTGGAGTGGATTGGCAATGAATCTCTCGAAAGGTGAACCTACAGATGCGTATGAAGCCCTGATTTTGAGGTACTCAAGCTGCTTAGGCATGTTCGGGATAATCTGGGAAAGCACAGCGGAGGCGCCGACTGAAGGGTAGAAGAAGCCCTTGGCTCCCGACTGAGGTCCCGCAAGCTGCGAAGGCCAGTCATTCCTGCCGGTCAATGTAAGGTAGTATGCTCCTTTGAATCCAATCTCGGCGGATGCATATACGGACTGGGTCTGTTCCCTCCATCCGGACTGTGCCTTGACCAGTTTGCCCTGATCCACAGTAAAGAGGCTGAACACGTTAGGAAGATTGTCAGCCGCGATAGGACCGCGGTTCTTGGTGAGGTCATATCTCATGTCGGAGATGGATGCACCGACATTGGCGTGGAGACTCCAGTCGTTCCAGGTCTTGTTGATGTCTAGAAGGGCATCGGCATAAACCTGCTTGTCCTCGGAGATTTCCAGGCCGTACAATCCGTTGTTGGACTGCTCGGTGAGCTGGGTGTTGGTCGTGGCAAAGAATTTCTCGGTGTACTTGTTGGTGGAATTGTCGATGCGGACGCGTCCGGACAATGTCATCCAGTCGAGAATCTTGTATGAGAGGCCTGCGCCGAGCATATAGCGGTCCTTCTTGTTGACGCGGAGGTTGCGGTAATTGATCCAGTAAGGATTCTGCATTGTCATTCCGGCGTCGCCTACAGGCCAGTACTGGGTGTAGATCGACCTTGCGGTATCATAGCGCTCATACATCCGGATGTCTTCCCAGTCATTTCCGCGAGGGAAGAGATAGGCGCCCACTACAGGGTTGTTATAGACTCCCTGATTGGTCATGTTCCTGTCATTCTGCATGATGTAGCTTGCGGTGACATCGAGGGTCATCCTGTCGTCAAGGAAGCTGGTGGTGTTGCGGAATGTGAAATTGTAGCGGTTGTAAGAGTTGTTCGGGATATTGCCCCTGGAATTGACAGCGGCGGCGGAGAGGTAAGTCTGGTTCTTCTCCGTACCTGTGGACAGGGAAACCGACTCGGTTCCGGTGATACCCAGCTGGAAATAATCCCTGGCTGGGTCGTAGCCCATATAGTTGGTCTCATTCAGACGGTTGCCCCAGCTGCGTACAATAGAGCCTTCCGAAGATGAATAATCTCCTGTGCCGTAGCGGTTCTGGAAACGCGGCAGGACAAACGGACGGTACATGTCGGTATTGCTGGATACTGTCACCGAAGTCTTGCCCTGCTGTCCCTTCTTGGTAGTGATGACAATGGCACCGTTGGCAGCGGATGAGCCGTAGAGGGCGGCTGCGGCAGCACCGGTAAGGACAGTCATCGACTCGATGTCCTCAGGGTTGATGTCGGCTACCGGGTCGGTGGTTCCCTGTGAGGAGAACTCGGTTCCTGCCTCTTTGGCCACATTGAACATCGGCACTCCGTCAATGACATAGAGCGCATTGGAACTCTTTGAGATGGACTTTTCACCACGCATCACGACTTTGGACGAGCCGCCGACTCCGGAAGATGAGGCATTGATCACGAGACCTGCAACTTTTCCGTTGAGGGAGTTCACGAAGTTGGCGTCCTTGTTGCCGAGAATGGCATCGGAATCGACTTTCTGCACATTGTAGGAAAGCGCCTTCTCCGAACGCTTGATACCGAGGGCGGTGACCACAGTGCCTTCCATAAGGATTGTGTCGTCCTCGAGAACCACGTTGAACTCTCTCCTCGAGCCTATCGCAAGTTCCCGGGTCTTGTATCCGAGGCAGGAAACTTCGAGGACTCCGTTTTCGCTTCCGGCAGGGAGTTCAAACGAGAATCTGCCGTCGAGGTCAGTGCTGGTTCCCGTCAATGTCCCCTTCACGAGGACAGCGGCACCCATCACCGGCTGGCCGTATGCATCAACCACCGTTCCGCTTACGGTCGAGGATGTCTGCTGAGAGGCAGAATGGGCCGGTTTATTGGAAATGTAAACATTGGTTCCCTGAATATTCCAGGCTACATTCATCCCCTCGAAAATCTCCGTCAATGCGGATTCGAGACTCTGTTCTGAAACATCGACCGTCACTCTTCTGGACAGGTCGACCTGGTCGTTCAGGAAAAGATACCTTGACTGCTGCTCCACCTTGTCCAGCACGCTCTCAAGCGTGGCATTCTCCACCTTGAGGCTTATGCGCTGCGCATTCGCCACGACTGGCGAAAGGCAGAGGACAAATGCCAGAACAACAAGTCTAAAAGCAAGTAATAGACCTTTGTTCATGATGTTTAATAAGTTATTAGTTATAAAGTTAAACCCTTATGGGTTATGTTGCTCAATCAGTTACCGGACGTAAACCGTGGCGGTTTCAATGTCATATTCATACTCGAAGTCCGATGCAAGACGGAGCACTGACATGGCGTGTTCTATGCCGTCCGTCACCCGGATCTTTCCCCTGGTGTATGTCACTACCGGAAGACTGTCCCTCAGTATTTCAATATTCACATTGTAGGCCTTCTCGAATTTCCTCATCAGCTCGTCAAACGGCATCGAGGATACATCAATGACACCCTCGTTCCAGCAGCCCACAGTCGAGATGTCCCCTATCTTCTCCACGGTCAGGCGGCCGTTGCGGTATCTTGCGATTTCTCCGGGGACCAGTATGCGGGACTGGCCCGGGTCGGCGGCTGAGGAAACTTCCACGGAGCCGCGGACCAGGGATGCTGTGAACTCGTTATTCCCGGGATCGGAGGTAACCTCGAAGCGGGTACCCAGAACCTTGACATTTCCGGCCCAGGTCCTGACGAAGAAAGGTTTCGCCTCATCCTTCGCAACTTCCAGGAGAACCTCTCCCTCATTGACCCTGATGTCCCTGCTCTTCATCGAAAAAACGACAGGCACCTCAACCTCGGTGCCGGAATTCATCCAGAGATGCGTTCCATCGGCAAGGACAATGTCCATCCTCTCTCCTGCCGGCACGCTGATGGTCTCGTATTCGGATGCAAGTCTGTCAATTTCAGCCCGCTTGCCCCAGAATGCCGCGCCGACAGCCACTGCAGCGACAGCGGCAGCGTGAAGGACCGCGATTCCGGCCCTCTTCCAGAAAGGCCTTGCCGGACTGTGCTCCGGCACACGGGCGGAAAGCAGCTTCGCCTCTTCGGTGTAGAGAACCATACCCTCGAACATCATATGCGCCTCCCTGAAAAGGTCGGCACGGCTGCCGTCCCTGTCACCCAGAAGCCAGGCCCTTACTTGGTTTTCCTCCTGCGGCGTCGTCTTGCAGGCAAAGTAGCGTATCAGCAGATATAAATCCATAGTTGAAACCTTTTACATACTTAAGACACGGAAGTCTGGGGCATGGACCCCATGTTTTGAAAGAAATTCACCTGCGGAATGCTGAGAAAGCCGGCGATTTGATGTCAATGTTGGAAATACTCCCTGTTTTTCATACATTTGCAGACCGGCCTCGAAGGGCCTGACTTGATTGATATACATAATACCTTATGAAACGCAAACCCATAGTAGCATTGATCTACGACTTCGACGGAACCCTCTCCCCGGGCAACATGCAGGAATTCGGATTCATCCAGGCAATCGGCAAGACTCCGGCAGAGTTCTGGCAGATGAGCGACGGTATCGCCAAGGGGCAGGATGCCAGCAACATATTGGCTTACATGAAGCTGATGTTCGACGAGGCAAAGGCCAGGGGTATGTGCCTGAAACGGGATGAGCTGAAAATGTTCGGCACCGGAATCGAGCTTTTCCCGGGCGTGGAGCAATGGTTCCGCCTCATCAATCTCTACGGTGAGATGAGAGGGGTCAAGGTGGAGCATTACATCAATTCATCAGGGCTGAAGGAAATCATCGAGGGCTCCCCCATCGCAAGCAGATTCAAGCATATCTTCGCCAGCTCGTTCATCTACAATGAGGCGGGCGAGGCGGAGTGGCCGGGCATAGCGGTGGACTACACTGCGAAGACCCAGTTCATATTCAAGATAAACAAGGGCATCTTCAGTTCAAGGGATGCCGCCAAGGTCAATGAGAGCGTATCCGATGACAAGAAGAGAATCCCGTTCACCCAGATGATATACGTAGGGGACGGGGAGACGGACGTGCCTTGCATGAAGATTGTCAATATGTTCGGCGGGCATTCAATCGCAGTCTATAACCCTGAGAACAAGAAAAAGAAGGCCGGTGCCGAGAAACTCAAGCGTCAGGGCAGGGTCAACTTCATTGCGCCGGCCAACTACGAGTCAGGCAGCAGGATGTTCGACATTGTCCGTCACATCATCGACAAGATTGTGGCAGACCTGGAGCTGAACGACTTGGCCAGAAAAGGGACAAAATAGATTCTTCAAAAGCAGTCATTCAGCCCCGGCAATGCTGAAATGACGCAAGCTACTTCCCGAACCTGTCCAATATAGGCCCGTAGGCGTCGATTCTGCGGTCCCTGAGGAATGGCCAGCCGCGGCGTACGTATTCGGTGCGGTCCAGGTCAATCTCCACTACCCTGTTCTCCTCGGTGTCGGTGCTGAACTGTGCCAGAATTTCGCCCTGAGGTCCGGTGGCGAAGGAATAGCCCCAGAAATCAAGACCTATGGTATTCCCGGAAGGATCGTCCTCGTGGCCAACCCTGTTGACTGTGATGACAGGAAGTCCGTTGGCTACGGAATGGCCTCTCTGGACAAGCTGCCAGGCCTGGCGCTGGGTCTGCTGCTCTTCCCTGGAATCGGTTCCGACTCCCCCAATCGCAGTAGGATAAATCAGAAGTTCAGCCCCGTTGAGAGCCATCAGGCGGGCAGCCTCCGGATACCACTGGTCCCAGCATACAAGCACTCCAAGTTCTCCCACAGATGTATGTACCGGCTTGAATCCCAGGTCGCCAGGGGTAAAGTAGAACTTCTCATAGAAGCAGGGGTCGTCAGGAATGTGCATCTTCCGGTATTTTCCGGCAATGCTGCCATCCTTCTCCAGAACCACGGCCGTATTGTGATAAAGCCCCGGAGCCCTTCTCTCAAAGAGAGAGAGAACCAGGACAATGCCAAGCTCACGGGCGAGCGCTCCGAACCTCTCCGTGGAAGGTCCCGGAATCGGCTCGGCGAGGTCACAGATGTGGGCCTCCTCTGTCTGGCAGAAATACACACTATTATGAAGTTCCTGAAGTACAACGAGTTGCGCACCCTGTGCAGCGCATTCCCTTATATTCTTCTCGAGCTTTGCAATATTGGCGGCGATGTCAGTCCCGCAAGACTGCTGAACCATACCTACCCTAAGAATTCTTGACATATGTTAACCTGTTTTAAATCAATTAATTAATCCATCCTTCCGGAAACTGCATCGTGACGCAGTGCAGTGAGCCGTGTCCAGAGAGCAGAGGTCTGCAGTCTATAATCTTCACCTCCCTGTCAGGGAAAACGGCCTGAAGCCTCTCCCTGGCTGTCTCATCAGTATCCGTGCCGGCCCCTGGAACGAGGACAGCCCCATTGATAATCAGGAAATTGGCATAAGAGGCCGGGAGTCTGTACCCGTCCAGATACATAGGTTCCGGAAGCGGAAGAGGAACGAGATTGTAAGGCTTTCCGTCGAGGGTGGTCAGTCCCTTGAGCTGCTCCTCCATTGCTGAAAGTTCCGCATAATTCTCATCTGACTCATCGCAGCATTTCGTGTAGGCGATGGTGTCAGGGGAACAGAACCTCGCCATGATATCCACGTGGCTGTCGGTATCATCCCCCGCAATCGCACCGTGCTCCAGCCAAATGATACGCTTCAGTCCGAAAACTCTCTTAAGTTCGGCCTCGATATCATCCCGGTCGAGATATTCATTGCGGTTGACGGAGCAGAGGCACTCCGCCGTGGTGAGCAATGTGCCCTGGCCATCCGAGTCGATGCTGCCTCCCTCCAGGACATACGGCCTCTTGTCCACGTACTTCACATCTTCATTGAAAACATTGTCAAAGAAGATTTTACGGGTTATGAGGTTATCCTTGTCAGAGGCGAATTTCAGGCCCCAGCCATTGAAAACGAAGTCATACAGATACTTCTCTCCTTTGTCCCCATAGACGGAAATTCCGCCGTGGTCACGGGCCCAGGTATCATTGATTCCGCATTCGCAGAAGATGATCCTGTCAATGTCAATATCGAGTCCAAGCCCGGCGGCAAGTTCCTCAAGCCTTCTGGCCGTATCCTCCGGCGATGTAGTGACAATCAAAAGGTTCTCGTGCTTCAGAACCGCCTCCGCAATCCTCGCATAGCATTCCTGAACCTTCTCCAATTCGTACCACGGAGTCGTGTCATCCGGCCACGTGAGCTGGACGCCGCTCTGTCTTTCCCATTCTGCTGGCAATCTCATAAAGCAATCTTTCTTTTCAGAATGCAAATTTAACAATCTTGAAAAGAATAACCTGCATCATCTTATAATTCTTCTTGTCTTTCTGCTTTATTTCGATCTGAGAATCACGCAGACGGGATGAGGAATGTCGATGTTCCTGCCCGTGTCTGTGAGAAGACCGGTCTCGGGATCTCTTTCGAAAACCTGGATGAGATTGCTGTCACGGCAGGCGGCAAGAAGATACCTGCCGTTGGGGGTGATGGCGAAGTTCCTCGGATGTATGCCTGTATTCTGATAGCCAACTTTCTCAAGAGCGCCGCTAATGGCATCCTGCCTGAAAATGGCTATGCCGTCACCCTGAAGACGGTTGCTGGCGTAGATGAATTTGCCGTCAGGAGATAAATGGATGTCGGCACTGCCTGCCGCATGCAGGGAATCGGCCTCAAAACTTCCCACCTGGCTGAGTCCGCCGTCTGCACCTATTTCAAACGACACCACATTGCCTCCAAGTTCTGTGAGCAGATAAAGGAATCGGCCGTCCGCTGAATATGCGAAATGGCGAGGACCTTCGCCGGGAGCAAGAGAGAATCTGGAATAGTCGGAAAGCAGAACCCTGCCGTCCTCAACGCCGTAGGAGTGTACGCAGTCACCGCCTAGATCAATGACATACAAATGTTTTCCGTCAGGGCTGAGCTGAGACGAATGTATGTGGGAGGAAGCCTGTCTGACAGTATTGGGACCACTTTCAGAGAACTCGACTGAAGTTCCCGGCATAAGAGTTCCGTCTCCGGCGAGAGGAAAGACCGCCAGAGAGCCTGAAGTATAATTGGACACGACCACATCCTTGCCCGCAATCATTATGTGGCAGGGACTCATTCCGAGAGCAGGCTGCGAGTTCAGCACTTCCATTCTGCCCGTAGCCACATCGAGGGAAAGAGCGGAAACGGCGGCATCCTGACTCTGTTCAGTGACAGCGTAAACGATGCTGTTGTCATCGGAAACGGCGAGGAATGACGGATTGGCGATATCCGTCACTGACAAAGGAGAGCACTCGCCTGTCTCCTGATTGAAGCGCAGCGAGTAAAGGCCCTCGCTGTCAGTGTCGGTATAAGTTCCGACCAGAAGAAGCAGCTCCTGATTGCTGCTGCAGGCCATAAGAACAGATGACAGCATGATATATTCAATGATTCTTTTCATATTACTCAAGTTTCGCAATTGAACAGCCGGCAAAGGAAAATGGCTGAGCCCTTCAGCCGAAAGCAAAAATAGACAATAATCAGTGAAGTCCAAAGTATTTCAGGCACAATGATGCCAACAAGGCCGGAACGGCGGCTTTAAATCACTTGCGGGACTTGAGCAAGATATGCACAGGTTAAGGCTTGTCATTTATTTTCAGATTGCATAACTTTGTACGATTCGCAATGACTCAGACATAGGGAAAAGCTTACTGAAAGGGACAATGAAATTCAAAATCAATTCCGCATACAAGCCAGCAGGCGACCAGCCGTCGGCAATCGAGGGAATCTGCTCCGCACTGAACCAGGGTTCGGATGCGGTGACACTTCTCGGCGTGACCGGCTCGGGAAAGACATTCACGATGGCCAATGTCATCGAGAAGCTCCAGCGGCCGGCATTGATACTGAGCCACAACAAGACTCTTGCTGCCCAGCTCTACGGAGAATTCAAATCATTCTTTCCGGAGAATGCCGTGGAGTATTTCGTTTCATATTACGACTACTACCAGCCGGAGGCATATATTCCCAGCACCGACACCTATATTGAAAAGGACCTGAGCATCAACGAGCAGATTGACCGGCTGCGCCTGAGTGCGGCATCGGCCCTGATGTCCGGGCGGAGGGACGTGATTGTGGTCTCCAGCGTGTCCTGTCTGTACGGCATAGGCAACCCGCAGGATTTCCACGACCAGACCGTAAGAATCAAGGTGGGCCAGCAGATCAGCCAGACCAGGCTTCTCTACCATCTTGTGGACGCATTGTTCAGCAGGACTGAGACCGATTTCAAGCGGGGCACCTTCAGGGTAAGGGGTGATACCGTGGACGTGTATCTGGGCGGCTCGGATGAGGCTGTAAGGATTGAGTTTTTCGGGGATGAGATTGATTCATTGTCGCTTATCGAGCCTGTCACGGGAGCCACTATCGAACGGCTCAGCGAAGTGCCGATTTATCCGGCGGGCAATTTCGTGACGACAAAGGAGAAGACCGTCAGGGCCGTGAGCATGATTCAGGACGACCTGGTCAGGCAGATTGAACATTTCGAGAACCTGGGCCGTCCTATGGAGGCCAAGAGGCTGAAGCAGAGGGTGGAATACGACCTGGAAATGATCAAGGAGATGGGCTACTGCCCCGGAATCGAGAATTATTCCAGATATCTGGACGGGAGAAAGGAAGGCCAGAGGCCGTTCTGCCTCATTGACTATTTCCCGGACGATTTCGTGACCTTCATCGACGAGAGCCACGTCACTATTCCACAGATCAGGGCAATGTACGGGGGCGACCATTCCAGGAAGTCCGTGCTGATTGAATACGGGTTCAGGCTGCCGGCTGCGGCCGACAACAGGCCGTTGAAATTCGAGGAGTTCGAGGAGCTGACCGGGCAGAAGGTATTCGTGTCAGCCACCCCGTCTGAATATGAGCTGAGAAAATCGGAAGGCCTTGTGGTAGAGCAGGTTGTACGTCCTACAGGCCTGCTTGACCCGCCGATTGAGGTCAGGCCGACATTGAATCAGGTGGATGACCTGCTTGAAGAAATACGCAAGCGGGCCGAGGTGGACGAGAGAGTTCTTGTGACCACATTGACCAAGAGAATGGCGGAGGAGCTGGACGATTTCTTCGGCAAGAGGGGTGTCAGATGCCGCTACATACATTCCGACGTGGACACGGCTGAGAGGGTCGAGATTATCGAGGATTTCAAGAACGGCTTGTTCGACGTTCTCATAGGCGTAAACCTCCTCAGGGAGGGTCTGGACATTCCTACGGTATCGCTGGTGGCCATCCTGGATGCGGACAAGGAGGGCTTCCTCAGATCGCAGGTGGCTCTTACCCAGACTGCCGGAAGGGCGGCGAGAAACATTCACGGGCTGGTGATAATGTACGCCGACTCCATCACCAGGTCAATGCAGGAGACCATCTACGAGACCGACCGCCGCAGGAAGAAGCAGATCGAGTACAATGAGCTGAACCACATCACCCCGAAGCAGGTGGAGGTCAAGCACAATGCTCTCATCTCCCAGCTCGGCGGAGGACGCGGGGAGAATCAGCCTGCGGGCCACGTCACGGCATCCAACTCATACGACGCTCCTGTCTTCATCCCGGACCCGAGCGCCCTCGGAAAGGGCCGGATTTCAGTCGGGCTGGGCGACGATTCCATCAGGGAAACAAATACCGCATACGCTGACGGCTATGTCAAGGCCGACCTCGCAGCCGTGCTCCAGGACCCTGTAATCAGGTCAATGTCAAGGGAGCAGGTGGAGAAGGCCGTGGAGGAATCCCGCCGCAAGATGAAGAAGGCGGCAGCCGAACTGGACTATGCCGCTGCGGCCAAGTACAGGGACGAGATGTGGGCATTGGAACAGTATCTCAAAGTCTGGAAAGTATGAGAACGGCAATCATCGGAGGAGGAGCGGCAGGCTGTTTCGCGGCCGTGAATATCAAGAGAATGATGCCGGAGGCTGATGTCACGGTATTCGAGGCCGGAGACAGGCTTCTCGCCAAGGTCGCCATCACGGGAGGCGGACGCTGCAATCTGACCAACAGTTTCAGGGAAATAAGCAATCTTGCCGATGCCTACCCCCGTGGAGCCAGCCTGATGAAGAAGCTGTTCAGGCGTTTCGGCCATGAGGAGACCTGCAGATGGTTCGAGGATATGGGAGTCAGGCTCGTCGTACAGGAGGACCAATGCGTTTTCCCGGCCTCGCAGGATGCAATGGAAATCGTCAATGTCCTCATCAGGGCAATGCGGGAGTCAGGGGTGAAGGTCAGGACAAAGGCCCGGGTCAAGGGTCTGAAACAAGTCCAAAATAGCTGGAAGATAATGTCTGACAATGCCGGGGAGACTTTCGACTCTGTCCTGGTCACGACCGGCGGATGCACGGGCACGGGATGGCAGGCATTGTTTTCGGGGCTGGACCTCGAGATTGTGAGCCCTGTCCCTTCCCTCTTCAGCATGAAGATAGACGACCCGGCCCTGAAGGAAATGATGGGAACAGTGGTGGAGGATGCCACTGTATCCATACCGGGAACGAAATTCCGGGGTTGCGGTCCCCTTCTGGTCACGGACTGGGGTCTCAGCGGACCGGCCATATTGAAATTGTCCTCGGCGGCGGCCAGATATCTCTCGGAGAACGGCTACCAGTCCGGCCTGGTCGTGAACTGGTTCGGGGGAACTGGCGTCGGGGAAATCACCGCAATGCTCAAAGGTCTCGCAGCCTCCAATCCCAAGAAACTGATTTCCAATGCTTTTCCAGATATCTTCAATGCGCGTCTCTGGAGATATTTCCTCTGCAAGATGAACATTTCCCAGGAAATGAGATGGGCGGAGACAGGGTCCAGGACCATCAACCGCATTGCCGAGAGGCTGCACGCCGACGAGTTCAGGATTGTCGGAAGGAACAGGTTCAAGAGCGAGTTCGTGACCTGCGGAGGGGTGTCATTGAAGGAAATCAACTCAGGGACAATGGAGGCCAGGAAGTACCCGGGTCTGTTTTTCGCAGGCGAAGTAACTGACGTTGACGCGATTACCGGCGGCTTCAATCTCCAGGCAGCCTGGAGCATGGGCTATGCCGCAGCTGAAGGAATCTGCGGGAAATCCGCCGGCATATTGTAGAAACAATTGCAATTTTCGTTGATATTCACTACATTTACGGACATAAACCAATAATTCTGACAACTATGGCTTACAAGATTATCGATGTAGAAGGCATCGGACCGGCCTACGCCGAAAAACTCATTGCAGCAGGCATCAGCACTGCGGAGGAACTTCTTGAGAAATGCGCTGCTCCAAAGGGCAGGAAAGAGCTTGCAGAGGCTACCGGCATTCCTGAGAAACTCGTTCTCAAATGGACTAACCACGCCGACATGTACCGCATCCGCGGAATCGGCCCTCAGTTCGCCGAACTGCTCGAGGCTTCCGGTGTTGACACCGTAAAGGAGCTTTCCCACAGGGTTGCCGCAAATCTTGCCGCCAAGGTGGCCGAGGTCAATGCAGAAAAGAAACTCGTGGGCAGGGTTCCGGTAGAGTCTGAAATCCAGAAGATGATCGACGAGGCCAAGACCCTTCCGGGAGTCATCACATACTAGAATTTACCGCACATATCATAAAACGGGGCTGCTTACTCAGTCCCGTTTTTTAGTGCCATCTCAGAAAGGACATTGCCATCAAGCCCTCTCATCCGCACTGACCCGTCCTCATCAATGGTGGCGAAGGTAGGGACATTGCCGCCCTTCGGAAAGGTAATGCTGCCTGTATTGCAGACAAGTATCCCGTCCGCATTCCTCTCAAGCTTCCAGAGATGGGTATGCCCGATACTACCAGATATTTCATATTCTTGCAAATTACAGTTTTCAGACTGCTGTCTGTTCAATATTCATATGCAGGGACATCCCCCTCGTCAATGAGTTCCCTGAGAATGGAGAGAAAGTCCGGAGACCAGGAGGCGGAAGGATTGCCGAATTCGGCATTGATCTGCTTGAGGGAATAGACTCCCCCGCATTTTTCATTGATGAAGCCGATGAGGGCCTGACGGGTCCTTTCAGCATTGTCCTCACCTGCGACGGTTTTCCTGCGCCCCGCCCTGCAGATGTCGCATTTACCGCAGTCGGCACTCTCATCCTGGCCGAAATAGCGCAGCAGGAAGCGTGAACGGCACTCATCTTCCTCATTGACATACTCCATCATTTCCGTCATTCTCGCCCTCGCCGAGTCCTTCAGCATCCTGTAACGCTGAGGAGAGAGCTTGACATTGCCCTCGGCAAGATGCTCCCCGTGGAGGAATATCACATCCGACCTGTCCCCCGGTATGTAATTGACAATGTGCGAGACAGCCATCCTGTACAGAAGCTTGCGGAGCTGGGCCACGGTGATTCCGCAGCGGTCCGCCACATATTCCTCCTCAATCGGGACGGCATAGGAGAACAATCCCTCGTATTTACGCATCAGGCAGTCCAGGACCTCCAACATCTTCTGGTCCTCAAGCTCCACATCATACAGGGCATCCCTGTCCACGATGACACGCACCCTTGTCTGTACCTCTACGTCCTCGGAGAAAGTCCAATGACCCTCACGCTCCAGATATCTCATTGCATAGAAAGCCTGGGCCCTGTCGAGTCTGAAACGGTCGCAGAAGGCCTTGATGTCGAACTTCAGCTGGCGGCCCATCCCCTGTCCGTAAGGGATTTCGAAGAATGCGAAAAGCTTGTGATAGATGTCCTCGATGTATTCCAATGTCGGAAATGTGACATTCTCCAGCTGCTTGAGACGGCGGATGTCCGAGCCGTTCCACAGCAGGACTGCATAGGACTCCTTACCGTCCCGGCCTGCCCGTCCCGCCTCCTGGAAATAGGCCTCGGGCGAATCCGGCAGGCTTATATGCACTACGAATCTCACGTCGGGCTTGTCAATTCCCATCCCGAAGGCATTGGTGCAGACCATCACCCTGGTCTTCCCCGACTTCCAGTCCTCCTGCCTTTCGGCACGCATCGAATGGGTCAGACCCGCATGGTAGAAAGAGGCGCTGATTCCCTGGGCCTGAAGAGCCGCGGCCATTTCCTCCGTTTTGTTACGGCTGCCGGCATAAACGATGCCCGTACCCGGAACACCGGAGCAAATCGAAAGCAGCTGGCCCATCTTGTCCTCGACCTTGCGGACAATGTAAGAGAGATTGGGCCTCTCGAATCCGCTCTTGAGAAGATTCTTCTCCCGGAAACGAAGCTTCTCCATAATATCGTCCGCGACTTCCGGAGTGGCTGTTGCCGTCAACGCAATCACAGGGGCGTCCACCGCCTCCCGGAGCCTTCCTATCTGGAGATAATCCGGGCGGAAATCGTAGCCCCACTGCGATATGCAATGGGCTTCGTCAACGACAATGTAGCTGACATTCAGTTCAGGAAGCCAGGATTGGAAGAGTCTGGTGGCGATGCGCTCCGGGGATATGTATAGAAATTTGAAATCCCCGTAGGCGGCATTGTTGAGGGCAATTTCAACGTCGCGTCTCGTCATTCCGGCATATATTGCCAATGCCTTCACGCCCCGCGACTTGAGATTCTGGACCTGATCCTTCATAAGGGCGATCAGCGGAGTTATGACCAGGGCAATCCCCTCCTTCATCAGTGCCGGGACCTGGAAACATACCGACTTCCCGCCGCCGGTAGGAAGTATGGCGAGCACATCCCGGCCTGCCGCCGCGGAATTCACAATCTCCTCCTGCATCGGCCGGAAAGAGGCATAGCCCCAATACTCTGACAGAATGTCAATCGGCCTGATTTCATTGTCCTTCATCTTCAATTCTCCTTTCCCTTCAGGTCTCCGGCCTGTTTCGCTTGAAAACAGCAGAGGTTTCATAGCGAAACCGACAGAGGTAAAACAATTTAGTTCCGAAACTGGAAAAATTTTGAGCCGTATGGCAGAATTTTTGTTGTGTATTCCGCTCGGAACATGCACAAAATTAACAATTTTTGATTAATTTTGCATCCGTATTCCGGATATAGTTCCGGGCAGACGGAAAAGCATTGAAAATCAGTTATAATTTTAATATTGTTTTTATGCCAACAATGGATTTAAGCAAGTATGGAATCAAGGGCGTGAAAGAAGTCCTTTACAATCCATCTTACGAAGTTCTCTTCAACGAGGAGACAAAGCCGGAGCTCACCGGCTATGAGAAAGGTCAGGTAACCGAGCTCGGTGCCGTCAACGTGATGACCGGTATCTACACCGGACGTTCTCCTAAAGACAAGTACATCGTAATGGATGAGAACTCCAAGGACACCGTATGGTGGACTTCAGACGAGTACAAGAACGACAACCACCCTCTCTCCGAGAAGAATTGGAAAGTCCTCAAGAAGCTCGCTCTCAAGCAGCTCTCAGGCAAGAGGCTTTTCGTAGTTGACGGTTTCTGCGGAACACACGAGGATACCCGCATGAAGGTACGCTTCATCATGGAGGTTGCATGGCAGGCTCACTTCGTGACCAACATGTTCATCCGTCCTCAGAACCAGAAGGAGTTCGACCAGGAGCCTGATTTCGTGGTTTACTGCGCAGCAAAGGCAAAGGTTGAGAACTACAAGGAGCTCGGCCTCAACTCCGAGACTGCAGTCGCATTCAACGTTACCAGCAGAGAGCAGGTAATCCTCAACACCTGGTACGGCGGCGAGATGAAGAAGGGTATGTTCTCAATGATGAACTACTACCTCCCTCTCAAGGGCATCGCTTCAATGCACTGCTCTGCAAACACCGACCTCAACGGTGAGAACACCGCTATCTTCTTCGGTCTCTCCGGAACCGGCAAGACCACTCTCTCCACCGACCCTAAGCGTCTCCTCATCGGTGACGACGAGCACGGCTGGGACAACAAGGGCGTGTTCAACTTCGAGGGTGGCTGCTATGCGAAGGTCATCAAGCTCGACAAGGAGTCTGAGCCGGATATCTACGGTGCCATCAGGCGTGATGCTCTCCTCGAGAACGTA
Organism: Candidatus Cryptobacteroides sp.; assembly: GCA_034089285.1. Lineage (GTDB taxonomy): Bacteria > Bacteroidota > Bacteroidia > Bacteroidales > UBA932 > Cryptobacteroides. The sequence goes on along the minus strand of JAXDUM010000036.1, from coordinate 36,547 downwards.
ACCGTTGACGAGAACGGCGTGATCGACTTCAACGACAAGAGCGTTACCGAGAACACCCGTGTTTCCTACCCGATCTACCACATCAACAAGATCGTCCGTCCTAAGTCACAGGGCCCGGCCGCAAAGCAGGTTATCTTCCTTTCAGCTGATGCGTTCGGAGTACTCCCTCCAGTATCAATCCTCGATCCTGAGCAGACCAAGTACTACTTCCTCTCCGGCTTCACAGCCAAGCTCGCAGGTACAGAGCGCGGTATTACCGAGCCTACTCCTACCTTCTCCGCATGCTTTGGACAGGCATTCCTCGAGCTTCACCCTACAAAGTATGCTGAGGAGCTCGTGAAGAAGATGAAGAAGAGCGGTGCCAAGGCATACCTCGTGAACACCGGCTGGAACGGTACCGGCAAGCGTATCTCCATCCGTGACACCCGCGGTATCATTGACGCCATCCTCAACGGCGCGATCGACTCCGCTCCTACCAAGGTTATCCCTTACTTCAACTTCACCGTGCCTACAGAGCTCGCAGGTGTTGACACCAACATCCTCGACCCTCGCGACACCTATGCAAATGCAGAGGATTGGGAAGTCAAGGCAAAGGACCTCGCAGGCAGGTTCATCAAGAACTTCAAGAAATACGAAGGCAACCGTGCCGGCAAGGCACTTGTCAAGGCTGGTCCACAGCTCTAGTATTTTTCGAATAATATTCAATGGAAAGTGGCTGAACAGTCTTTTGACTGCTTAGTCACTTTCTTTTTTTTCAGAAACGGAATGCGAGACCTCCACCGAACTTAAAAAACCAACGGATGGGAATAGTGTCGGTTGTCGTTATGCCTGCGTCTTTCTCGCCAGTTGAAACGTGATACAGGTAGTTGCCTGTCAATCCATAGTGAAAAGCCGGTGTAAGTTTGATGTCGAATCGCCAGATACTGTAATTGAGCGTCATTCCGGCATCGAGCATGAATGAGAATGCGGATTTCTTCTCCGTCCAGCTCTTTTCCCAATACTGCCAGGATGCACCCCATGCCGCTTCGTGTTCCTGGCTGGAGGCGCCCTGAATGTAACCTGGTGTTATGCCGATGAAAAACTCCATATTGCTGAAAAGATTCATAAAAAATGCGGAAACGACATTCCCTGTAGTGCCGCATTCATTGTCGTACACTGCACCCTGCGATATTACGTCTGCAGAACCCTCAACGCCTGCGTATATCCGTTCCCGCGAAGTACGGGTTTTCGTACGATAAGCAAAGGCTACGGGCGTCCCAAAGGCATTGCTTACATTGACAACGGACGGATTCCATTGAAGCCCTGCCCTGAAACCAAGACCGTTCCGGAAGAATTGCCCATAGCTGACATTGATGACTGCATCACTCTCCAGATCTTTATAAATCGGGACATTCACGCCTGCCGAAAGAGAAATGTCCTTTACCTGAGCCGCCGCACTGAGGCCTATCAGCATTGCAGCGATTATTATGATAAAATGTTGAAGATTTCTCATCACGATATCAAGTAATTATTAATCATATTCCCAATCAAGCCGGTAACAACAGGAATGCTAAATTAGCAAATCCTTTCCTATTCCCCAAGGGAGTTCCCCAGGAAACAGGCACCGGCAATAACGGCAGGATATTTGAGATAACGTAGAAGATTACTTATATTTGTAATCAGCAAAAAACTATTTCAACAATGAAACTAAGATTGACATCGATTGCGCTGGCAGCATTGCTCTGCGCATCCTGCTTTCCGACCAGAATCATCACCGTTTCAGAACCGGTCAGCAGCACTCCGTCCTACAGCACTATTGTCACAGTGCCCAAGACTCATGTGACCACCACGACGACTCAGGTTTACGCAACGGAGCCCGACATTTCGCTTTATCTTGACCTTCAGGCAGTTGCCGCAGCCTTTGCCCAGTCGTCTTCCATAAGGGAGTTTGAGGCTCTGCTCAACAACTCCTCCTACATCATATCCGACCTTGACCTCAACAGGGACGGCTATGTAGACTATCTGAGAGTGGTTTCGGCGATGCAGGGATACAACCATGTATTCGTCATCCAGGCGGCCCTTGCGCCGAACGTTTACCAGGATGTGGCGACGGTCGTTGCTGAGGTGCCATCCTATGGAAACTACCATGTTGAAGTCATCGGCTCCACATACATCTACGGTCCGAATTATGTCATCCGTCCGGTCTACTACACCAGGCCTGTCATATTCGACCACATCTGCGGACGCGACTACAGACCGTGGACATCACCTTGGTACTGGAATCATTACCCTTCATATTACAAGCGGCCTGCGCTGGTTCACGTAAATCATTACCATGCCTATGTGAACACCTTCATGAAGAACCATAAATACTGCCACGAAGTTCACTACTACAGCAGTTGTCATTATCCTCAATATCAGAAGATATACAACACTCTGAGCCGCGACGACTATAGCCGCCGGTATCCTGAGCGCTCATTCACCGTGCGCAATGCCAATGTCGCAGTGAACAATTCAGCAGTAACCCGCGCCGAGAATGCCAGGACCCAGGCCAATGCATACGATGTAAGGATGGCCTACGATGCCACCAAGACCACCACTACATCCTCTACACGCAGCTCAGGTTCAAGCACATCGGCGACAAGAGGCACAGCCGCCACGGGCGGAAGCAGCGCAACAAGGGGGACATCGGCGTCTTCCGGCTCAAGTGCGACCAGAGGGACGTCAGCCGCCACAGGCTCAAGTGCTACCAGGAGTACTTCAACCGCGACCGGGTCAAGCGCAACCAGAGGTTCCGGAACAAGCTCATCAAGCACCGGCAGCGCAAGCCGCGGCACCTCAACCTCGGGAACGACATCTGGAAGCAGCACCCGTGGAACAACGTCCAGCGGCACCGGCACATCACGCGGTTCAGCTTCAACTTCGACCTCGACAGGACGCACCACCGGAACATCTGCCACCCGCAGCACATCCTCAAGCAGCTCAGCCACAAGGTCCGGTTCATCCACGACCTCGAGCCGTGTCCAGTCTTCCGGAAGCAGCAGCACCAGGACCAGCACGACAACAGCCTCAGGGCAGCAGTCGACAGTCCGCAGGGGCAGTTCAAGTTCCACGGCCACCAGAAGCAGTTCCGGCAGCTCGGCCACAAGAAGCTCCGTCAGCACATCGACAACCACCCGCAGCACCGGAACCGGCACAACCCGCAGCACCGGAAGCAGCGCCACCAGAACAACAGGAACAACATCCACAACCCGCAGATAAAAATCCATGAAAATGAAAAAGATACTGACATTCGCAGCCATTGCAATGACAATGCTGTTCAGTTCATGCACCAAGGAATACTACACCGAAGGTGACAGCCTCAACATCAAGACCATTATCGGCAATGTAGCCCAGGAGGCCTGGGGATATTCGAACACAGCAAACAACAACTATTTCTATGCGACAATCTCCGTCCCGGAAATCACCAAGGACGTGCTCCACAACGGAGTAGTGAAGGTATATCGCGTATATAACTTCAACCAGAGCGGCGAGACCCATACCGAGCTCCCTTTCCTCCTCCAGTCAGAGCACATTGACCCGGAGACCAATGAGGTATTTTTCTGGACCAGCGAGGTTACAGCTGAAATCTCAGCCGGCCAGGTGAACATCATCTACACCGAGAGCGATTTCAACTACGAGATTGACGAAACCTTCGTCCCTGAGCCAATGGTCTTCAGGATTGTCGTGATGTATTGAAATACTTTCAGATAAGCACAAAAATGCCGACTGGGTTCTCCAGCCGGCATTTTTATATCTGTCAAATCATCAGAACATGCTCTTCAGCCCGTTGAATGTCGCATTGTCGAAATCCGAAATCACATCTATCCTTCTGAGCGACGGGAGGAAGGCGAGCGAGTCCTGAAGCTTTGTCGCCATCAGATCGAAGGAGCGGGAAATCTGGCCGCCGAAAAGAAGGCACTCTATGGAATATTCTTCCATAATCGGGGCAATGGCCTCGGAAAGAATCTCCGCCACTGTCGAGAAAGTATCCAGAGCATCAAGGTCACCGGCTCTGGCAGCAATGGCAATCTCCTTGACAGTCAATCTTTTGCCAGTCTTATTGAAATAGAGATCCACAAAGCCTCTTTTGGAAACATAGTCTTCCAGGATGCCTCCCCTGCACGGATATTTGAATATTGTCACGAGAGGGGAACCGAATTCATTCTTCAGAATCTCGCCGCAGATGCTCATTGAATACCCGAGACCTGTTCCGAGGGATACAAGGGCGACGCGGTCAAAGCCCCGGCCATTGCCATATGCCATCTCGCCGGAAAGCATACAGTTCACATCGTGAGTGAAACGGAGCTCAACACAGGACGGTATGCGGGCAAGTGAGCGGAAATCCTCGCCGTAAACAGAGGCATACTTGTGAGTCATGCGGAAAACACCATTCACATAGTCAAAAGGACCCGGAATAGCTACTCCAATGGCAAATCTACGTTCCGGAGAGACAACGGCTTCATTGCAGAAATCCTTCACCGCCTTGTGAAAAGACAGGGAAACGGATTGTTTATCCCCGTTCGAGTCCACCGGAATTTCCCGGCCGTCGGAGGTCTTTATGAAAGTACCTCCGACGTCGAGAAGCAATAACCTGTCAAAATCCATAACTGAACATTACAGAACAACATCCTGATAACCGTCCCTCAGCATTGTCTTGTGAACCATGACAGGCTCCTTGCCGAGATTGACGATTTCATATTCACCCATATCCGCAGGGACGCAGACAATATCGAGGAAGTCCATCTTGAAGCAACGCTCCGGATGTGCAACGCTGCGCACGAGAACCTGGTCACCATCAACGAGTGAAAGAACGTGGAAACGCTCGCCACAGGTATCCTGACGGCAGGTCTTTTCGAAATCAAGCCTTCTGAGAGAGAAGTAAAGCTGCTCATTCTCACCGAGAATGATTTCCTTCCAGCCATCACCTTCCACAGCTACACGCGGCTTCTGGACAATGTAGTCAGGACTCTCAGGGTCGTGAATAACCGACGCCCTGCGGTGCTGAGCCACATTCTCCTCGCCAAGCCTGGTATGGATAGGTCTCTGCTTGCCGTCAAAGTCCAGACGGAGATAGTCGTACATCTTGTAAGTATATGAGCCGATGGTCAGCGAGCCGATTTCGAGAATTACCTGGTTGCGTCCTGACGAATGGATAGTTCCCGCCGGAAGCATGACCTGGAGGCCCGGGCGGGACTCCTCATAATTGACATACTTCATATAGTCGCAAGGCTTGTGCTCCTTGTCTGCAGCCTCTATCTCCCTGAAGAACTGAGGGATGTCCGCATCGTCACGGAAGCCTATGAAGGTCTTTGCATCGTGACCCGTGACACAGACATAGTAACTTTCATCCTGCCTTCCGAACTCACCGTAATGCTCTCTGTTGTAAGCTGATCCGGAATGGCACTGGATGGACATGTTGCCGGTGGAATGGTAACTGTCATCCCAGTTGAACCTGATCGGGAAATAGCCGTGGAACTTGTTCACGCAGCCCTCTCCCATAAGGTTGACACCCTCCTTGCACACGAAGGAGCAGAAGTTGATATCCAGCTTCTCATTTCCGACCTCCACGAGAACGCTGACCTCCATAGGGATGAAGTCGAACACCCAGGCGGCATTCCTCATATTGTCAGGAAGATTCCTGAGCTTCTTCATATATGAGCCGCCCCATACTCCCTCAAGATAGCAAGGCTTTGCCCTGAAAGGATATTTCACAAGCTGTGCGCAAATGTCGGCGAAGGCGCCGAAAGGCAGCATCTGAATGTTCTGAGGGTCGTCCGAGAGGAAGTAGAAATCAATGGCCGAGTTCTTCAGGAGTTCCCTCCTGCTGCAGACCGACATCTCGAAATCACAATAATAGCAGCGGCGGATCACCCTGTTTATGAGGTCAGGACGCTCCTTGCCGATGTTGGAGTACTCTCCCCTTCTGATCCTGAGAATGGATGTCTTCGGAGTGAGGTCGAAGAAACATTTCACATCATACAGATCCCTGAAACGCGGGATCAAACAGCCATAGCCATAGACTGCCACCACCTTCCCGGAGCCATTCCTCAACCCGGCGACTTTCTCCTCGAAAGCCTTGGTCTTGTCCTCGTCGAGAATGCCCTCATATCCGCCTTTGTAAATCTTTCCATAGAGCAAGGTCGGGTCCACCTCAGTATCCCAGATAAGGAGCGGGTCTATCATATCGTCAATCTCCCTGCCGGATTTGAAGCATTCGGCATTCTGGTCAATCGACACGAATTCCACACCCGCAGCCTTGCATTCGCGGGCTAGAAGATTGAGGAACAGCTTCCAGTCCGCTGTCGCATATCCGTCAAATGCGACAATCTGGTTGGCCTCCCTGGCCTTGTCGATTACAGGGGCGGCGAACCTCTTCGCCACAGATGGCGTACCGCCTGCAACCACAGCATCTACTGTTTGCTTGGAAAGTTCCGGACGGTTGACAGGCTTCGGGTCATCGAACGGAAAAGGGTTGTACATGAAACTCATTGGTATATATCTCCTATATAATTAACACTCAAACATTTATCTGATGTCATAAAACTCAAATCCCATAATCTCGGCGAAGTCTGCAAGTTCTGCCCTCCAGTCACCGTCCACAATGGCATAATGCTGGGTGACACCGATTTTCAGCAGTCTCTCAAACAGTTCCTTGACAGGGACAACAGGGCGGAACATACTGTGGGAATATGTTGCAAGTACATGGTCGCCCGGCAGGGACTCGGCCTGGAAGCATACCATCTTATACTTCCCGTCCTGTTCATAAATACCGGTAACAGTCTTCATTCCGGGACTGAAACGGTACCACCCGAATGGAGCGCCGGCATATTTCCACTTCGTCTTGGCAAAGCGTACATCCCTGGCAATCAACACATTGTCCTTCCATGCAGGATCATTGTGATCATTCGGTCCGGCGTGTCCGGCGGCGAATGTCCCGAAATCGGTCTCAATGTGGAAAGGCTCAATGAAATTCACGTGTCCTCCGGAAATAATCTTCAGCACGAATGTAGCGAGACCGGCTCCCATATCAGCCTCCGGAACCAGCACGCTGAGGTTCTGATTGAACCAGTCGTGATAGAATCCTGCGCGGCAGCCGCTGACCTTGAACGTAGCCTGGTCGATGTCATTGTAAACCATAACGTCAATGTCATTGGCCTCTGCCATCTTCTTCAATGCCAATGAGGCCCGCACACAACCGATGAATTTGTCATACTCCACATCTTCCATCATCTTGAATCTGGAGGTAAGTTCCTCTGCATATGCCTTCACCTCGGCCTCATCGAGAGCATCGAGAATCTCCTTGTAATCAGAATAAGGAAGATAATGTATCTCCGGGCCGATCTTGGTAAAGAGATCATAATTGTCAATGTAGGTCGACCACATGGCCTCATTCATATTGGCCATAAGACCGAGATTCGAACCACGGAGAATTGTCCTGGCCAGGGCGGCGCGGGAGAACCTGCGGATTTCCTCATTGACCTCCTCCCTGCTTCCCATCACGATTTTCACATTCTTCCTCGGCACTCTGGTAATGGATCCTGACGCCTCAAGCGAGCCTACAAGCGTTCCGGAGGAAAGATATTCCACGAAATCGTCCTCATCCAGGGTAGTCTCGAAGGCCATCCTGTCCTTTGCGACATTGACGAAGATTACAGGAATGTTCGGACAATCCCTCAGGAACCTTATCCAGGCGAAATCCTCGCTCCAGGAGAGAAACTCCGCAATTATGAAATCCACTTTCGCGTTGTAGAAAAGATCCATCGCACGCTGTGCATCCTCCCTTTCATATACAATCCCTGGATATTCTATGTCAATGAAATTCAGCGATTCCACGATTTGCCTCGATACGACTTCCTTTTTCTCGCCGTATGTCCCTCTTTTCGGCCCGGAGAGGTTCTTGAACCTGGGTGAAGCCACAAGCAGCAGACCTGCCTTCGGCTTCCTGATCTTAGCTTCCTTTATCATCTGATTAACGATTGTTCATTTTGTCATAATCCTTCTGGTAATGAGTATAGCTGACTACAGCCATCAATACTCCGCATACCAACCATATGATTCCCAAAACCGGGAATGTAGCCTGGAGGCTGCCGAGACTCTGCTTCATCGCGCCGAGAACAACAGGGGCGAGGGCACCTACCGCGAATCCGGTGGTAATCATCGCGCTTGAGCAGGATGCGTGAAAAGGCTCAGGCGTCACGTCATAGAGGACCGCGTATGTATTGGCATCGAAGAATGCCCTGAAGAAACCCCATACGGCGAAGCACAGGTAGAGAACCCAGAGCACCTTGCTGTGGGACATGAACAGCAGGGGCAGTGCCCCGCCAATGAGTCCGAGGGCCTGGAGAATCATCCTTGAGCGGTGATGCCTCCTGGCAAGTCTGTCGGAAAGTCCGCCGGCGATCAACACTCCGATGAACGCCGCTACATAGGTCCAGAACATTGAATTGAAACCGGCAGCAGCCTGGCTCTGGCCAAGTTCCTCCTGAAGGAAGGCAGGAATCCAGGTCATATAACCGGTAATCACGAATATCAGACCGGAAAAACCTATGGTCAGCACTGCGGCTGTAGGCGTCGTGAACACTGTCTTGAATCCGTCCAGGATACCAGGTCTGGCAGCATCCCTGGCTGCGATCTCCTCCTTTGACAAAGGCTTGTCCTTCAGTCGGACAGCCATCAGTATGCCCCAGATGATGCCGGCGGCTCCGAAGATGATGAAGGAATACTTCCAGCCATTTCCCGGGTTAAGCGTGTCAAAGTAATCGGCAATCGCCCCGGCGAGCCATCCGGCCAGAATCACCCCCACATAATAGGCAGTCTGGTGGATGGACATAGCCCGAGCTCTTGTATCCGTATGATATTGACCCAGAAGCGAATAGTTAGCCGGACCGAAGAACGCTTCACCGCCGCCTGTAGCTACGCTCCTCATCATCACAAGGAGAAAGGCTCCATTGGCGAGTCCGGTAAACATTGTGGCAACACTCCAGAACAATATAGAGATGGTAACCACCCATTTGCGGCTGAAACGGTCGCCCGCCCAGCCTCCGAGAGGAACCATGAATGCATAGAAAAGGTTGAAGATAGTTGCAATCAGACCGACTGATGTATCCGTGAGTGACAGGGCTTCCCTTATGGAAGGTAGAACCGTGTTGAAAACCTGGCGGTCTCCCTGATTGAGGAGATAGGCCATCCATAGAAGGAGAAGAACCTCCCATTTGACCCAGGACTTCTCCAGGGTTCCGGTTTGTACAGGACTTTCGGAATTCATTGCCATAATTTTTAATTTTTGCAAATATAGCACTTTTTATTGAAAATACCACACCACACCACAGTATTTTGAAATAATTTGCAAATAATGCCCTGAAGTGCTTGATTTTAAGAAAAATGTAGTATATTTGACTATACCAAAGTTAAGTTTTTTGCATTTTCTATGATTCGGTTCAATATTGATACGAACAGCAAGGCCGCTGTTTACCGCCAGCTCGTGGATGCGGTTACGGAGGCCGTAAGGAAAGGCAGCCTCAAGGCAGGTGAGCTTGTTCCGTCCATGAATGCTCTTGCGGATGAACTCCGCATTTCCAAGGAAACAGTGAAGCGTGCCTATAACATTCTCAGCAAGAACGGCATTCTGGAGGCAAGGCAGGGAAAAGGCTTCTATGTCGCTGACGACTCCACAAAAGACAGTGTTTCAGTACTTTTCCTTATGGACAAGTTCAGCATATACAAGCAGGAGATTGTCCACGGCTTCCACCAGGTACTGACAGTGAAGTCGGAGGACACCATGCTGCTGTTCAACCAGGACATCTCCCTCTTTGAATATTTCATAAACGAGAACCTGGGAAGATACGACTATTATATTATATCACCTCACTTCAGCCTTGACCAGAACACTCAGGAGAAGGCTATGAAAATCATCAAGAGGATTCCGAACCAGAAACTGATAATAGTAGACAGGCTTATACCGGGTATGATCGGGAACTTCGGAGCCGCCTACCAGGACTTTGAGAACGACGTCGCTATCGGCCTGGAGCAGGGTCTGATGAAATTGAAATCGATAGGAAAGCTCAATGTCATCACACTCCCGGCGTCCCTCTACGGTTCTCTGATTCAGAGAAAAATCAGCGAATTCTGCCAGGAGAACGGAATCGAAGTCGAGTTTATGAGTTGCGCTCCCGAAAAAGTCAGGAAGGGCGATGCCTTCCTCGTGCTGACCAGCCAGCTTGACCCCGGTCTCATCTCTCTCGTCGACAATGCGAAAGGAATGACTGTCGGTACAGACTACTACATCATTTCCTACAATGACTCGCCTATCGACCGCGTAGTCCTGAACGGACTCACCACCATTTCGACCGACTTCAATGAAATGGGGCGCGAGATAGCCAGGATGATCAATGCAAAAACCCTGTGGAAAAAGCACATAGACTTCAAGATGAACAAAAGGAATACATTCTGATGATTGAGCTGCACAATGGACCGACGAGCCTCGGACTGGTCCGCGAGGACATTGAGAACCCGTATTACAGAGGAACAAGATTTGACAGAAGCGGGATTATCCTTACCCTGAGCAATGCGGGCAAACAGTATGTAAGCCAGTGGTTCCTGCAATATGACCCGCTCAAGCACGACGCCGTGGGAGGTCCCGCGGAGGAATTCACCCAGATCGGCTACGACGAGGCGGAAGCAGGAGAAGGCTTCCTGAAAATCGGGGTCGGAATACTCCGGAGGAATGCGGAGCCATATGACCGATTCAAACTTTATGAAATCATAGATGAAGGCGAGCTCAGTTTCAGCCACGATGTCAGCAGCGCAGTCTTCGGGCAGCGTCTGAATCACGGCAAATACGGCTACGACTATGTGAAGAAGGTTTCCATAGAAGAAGACGGCGGTCTGGTGATTGAACATAAGCTGGTCAATCTCGGCTGTAATGCGATGGATTTCCAGACATACAATCACAATTTCTTCGTCCTGGACGGGGCATTCTCCGGCAGGGACACGGAGTTCGACCTCCCGTTCAAGCCTTCAGGACATTGGCGCAGCGAATATGACTGCGTACATCTCACTGACAGCGGAATACGCTTTACCCGTGACCTGGAACCGGGAGAAAGCGTCTTTATGGGAGACCTGCAAGGACCTGAGCCTCAGCGCAATTATTCGTTCCGCCTCCTGAACCGGGCCAAGGGACTGACCGTGGACGCATCCTCCGATGCCACAATGGACTACGCCGTATTCTGGTGCAATCACGAAGTCGCCTGCCTGGAGCCCTACATCAAATTTCATATAGAGACCGGCGAAAGCGCCGAATGGAGCATAAGGTATAAGTTCGGGACTATATAGAAAAAACGCCGATCCGGAGAAAGACCGAATCGGCGGAATCACACATCAAAAGTCATCAATCAGTCACATAGAGCAATGCAGCCAGGTCATATTGCCCAAGTGTAACCTTGGAACCGCCGGCCTTGACTTTGGCATTGCCCAGAGTCATCGAACCGGCAAATCTGTATCCCGGCACATTGATTTTCGCAGTCCTGGCCTGAGGACAGAACTGATTGGCGGCCACTATTACCATCTTCTTGCCGTCTTCGCTGAGGAATGAACGCGCGTCAATCTCATTGTCGGAGCAGGTGAAGCCGAAGACATCGTTGTAACGTCCCAGGAGCAGGCAGTCCTTGTACTCCTCCTTTATCTTGTTTGCCTCGGCAAGATACGCCTGATAGACAGGAGTATCATCAATGATATTGCGGCAGCGGTAGATTTCAATGTCGTTGCGCTGACCGTCAAGCAGGGTGTAGTTCACATGATAGGCCACATTCTCGTCATCCCTCTGTCCCCTGTCGGTGAAAATGATTTCAGGGAAGGTATATCTGAAGAAGTTCACGAAGCGCTCAGGACCGTCATTGGCAGGATAGCCGTGAGTGTAGTCGCAGTACTGGGCGAGAGCATCCACAGTTCCCTCCGCACCGAGTGCGAAGTCCGGGTCAATGTCTGCATATCTGTCCCTCAGGAGCTTGAGACACTGGGAGCGCTTCAGGATTCCGTGAATGTCCGGAATCGGGAATTCCCTGGAAGTATCCCAATTGGTACTTTCAGACTCAATGTATCCGAGCTGATCAAAGAACACTGATTTCGCGCCGAGGCCGTAGGCCCTGTCCTGCAATGCGAAGAGGACCTCGTTCCACTGCGGATCCATCATGGTTGCCACCGCAAAAGTTCTCTGGTCATACTCTCCGAGCCAGGTTCCCTTACCCGTAAACTTGTATCTTTCAAGGATTTCCGATCCAGTATTGTCGTGACGGCATACCTTCGAGCCCATTCCGCTGAGATAGAAGCGGCTCTCGCGGTCAATCAGTTTTCCATTGTAATAAAGAATGAGATTGTTGCCATTTGCCTGATAACGTGCAATTGCCTCCTTCAGGCCGGCGTCACCGCCCTGGGACTCGTCAGGGGAATAGTCCGGATTGCCGTGGTCCATTCCCTCGGCCCACCAGCCGAAGAGGAACACAGTGTTGCAGCCCACGCTCTGGCCGGCCTGGTCAACCCGGCCGTAGAGATCAGGATATTTGAAGAGATACTCGCCGTACTGGTGCTTGAAAATCACCCTGTGCCAGCTCTTCATCTCTCTAAGCCACTGCGGACTCTCCCTGTGGTCCCACCAGGTATTGACCCAGGTACGGTAAATGCGGCTGGCCACGTGCCACGTTCCCGAATATGGGGCCACGACATTGGCATCGCAAGACCAGGTCTCACCGCTGAAACAATGAGGATATTTGAAGAAACCGAACTCCAGGCAGTCAAACTTGCCGTTATTCCCCTTGTAGGCCCTGAGACCGTGCCAGGTATCCTGGAATGAAGGGTCGTGGCTGCCGAAATACAGGCCCTGATTCTCTCCCAGGAGAGCAAAGCAGTTCATGAAAACCTTGGCACCGTATTTCACATTCTTCTGGCGGAAGAACTGTTCCGGCTTCTTGTAAGGAGATGACTCCAGCTTGCTCAGAACTTTCTGAGGCTCGGCATAAAGACGGCCACCGGCCTCTGCGGTATAAAGCTTATGGTCAGCCGGCAGAACCGCCCCGTGAACCAGAGGATAATGAAGTTCACGGATTACCGTATGTGCCTCATTGTTGGAGAGTTCCGATGCGAATCTGACCTTGTCGTCCTCCAGAATCACCTTCAGGGTCATTGCCATATCCACAGCATAGTCCCGGACCTTCAGAGAGTCGTAGGAAATGGTGATGACATTGCCCTCGGCAGTGACTGCCGGACTCTGCACATCTCCGCAGATCTCAATCTCCTTCTCTGCCTTGGAATCGTAATAGAGCCTCCACAGAAGGGCTCCTGACGCATAGTTCTGTCCCGTATTAAGGTTGACAAGTTCCACGAGTGAACCGTCCTGGCCAATGGTCACACGGATATTGTCATTGGCAATGCAGACCCCGGAGGCGGCTACCTCTGCAGCAGGAGCCGAAGAAGGTGCCTCAGAGCAGGAAACAATAGCGGCGAAAACAGCCGCAGCAGCAATCAATCTATTGAGTTTCATTTGGTTATAGTTACATCAGCGTAAATGGGGAAATGATCGGAAGCATAGAGATTGTCGTAAAGTGCATTATTGATGCAGAACTCCTTGACATTGACCTTGCCCCTGTGGAAAATATAGTCGATCCTGTATTTTCCTGAAGCATTGGAATATCCGTTGTAGGTAGCGGCTGCACCTGAACGCTTCGCGGCAGTCTCAAAACTGTCCTTCCAATGCTCCTTGTACTTGGCAGGAGCATCATACTCAGGCCGGGCATTCATATCACCGACAAAGAAGGACGGGAGACCTTCCGTATTGTATCTCTTCTCCTGATCCGCATAAACATAGGCATAGGCGGCATTCGGTTCCCTGTTCAGGCAGGCGTGCGTATTCATGAAGAAGAACCTGACACCTGTCGACTTGTGAGTGAAAATGGCGCAATGGCCTCCCCTGCGGAAATTCCCTGAATCGCCGGTATCATTGACCGAGCAGACATCAGGAGTATCCGAGGCCCAGAAATAATGCTTGTCCGAGATGGAAAGCATATTCTTCCTGAAAAGGATTCCCTGAGCCTTGTCACCTGTTCCGCTCTGGGCGTATGGGCTGAAAAACCAGCATTCGAACTCGCTGCCGAGATTGTCCCTGAGCCATTGCTGGGTAGTCAGATCCACCTCCTGCACACCGAAAATGTCGAAATCATTCTCTTTGATGGAGGTAAGGAGGCGGTTCTTCCTTACAGACCATTTGTTCTGCGCATCGGAATCGTCCAGAGAAGACATCCTGAGGTTGTACGAGCCCACACGGAGATCCGCGCTGGACATATCTTCCCCGCCACTGGCTCCTGCCTGGGTCACATTAACAGTGGCCTTGACCGCCTCACCGACCAGGAAGTTCACCACAGCCTTTCTCTCCGAGCTGTATTTGTTCTCGAAAACCCTCAAGGTCAGCTTGGTATCCCCGGTACCCTTCCGCTTGGAAAGGGTGAGCCAGTCAGCCTCGACCTCGTCCGCAGACTGGATTTCTGCAGTCCAGGAGCAGTCGGCGACCACGTCCAAATCATAAGTTGACAATTCGGAGGCAGCCTGCAACGTGTAAGGGGCAACGGCAATCTCGCCGGAACCATCAACACTCCCGCCACAGGACAGGAGTGTTAAAGGCATCATTATGCAGCCGAAAATGGCTGACAATCCGTTCTTTCTCATTATTCTACCGGAATATATGTAAGTTTCAGTGAGTAAACTATGCTTGCATTGTTCGGCGAATGCAGGTAATACATTGTTCCTGCGGATGATTCGGTAATATCGTAGGTATATTCTCCCATATTCGTATACTGGTTCTGAAGTTCACCGCCAGGAATATAGACCACTCCCTCATCATTGGTATCAACAATATTGCTGCAGATACCGACATTTCTGGAGAACGTGGCAGGATCCTTTGTGCTGGCATTCTGAACCATCACGACCTGAGCAAGTCTCATACCATCGATTGCAGGAAGGCCAACATATCTTATTGTTCCAACGTAAATTCCCTTTCCGACACTCTGATATACATTGTGTGCAGTGGCTCCGTCAGGGTCGGCGAGGACGAAATCGTACTCCGTGCCGTTGAGCGGATAGCCTACAGTCACCCTTCTGTGGGTATTGGCCTCATCGGCAGTTCCGTCATTGTCAATTGCAAGACCGGAATCATAGCCCTTGTAAACATTCCAGGCGGTCTTGCCGGTCGGCCAGTTGAGTCCTTCCACTGTGAAGTCGAACGAGAGTACGAGCGGCTTCGCCGTTGCAGCCTCAGCCCTCACCACGATATCGTCAATGAAGAACCTGTTGTCAGGCTTTCCAGACAACGCGCCAGCTGTAGTGGAGTTGCTGGCAATTGTAAGGACAGTTGTCTGGTCTGCGCCCGTGATTGAGAAGCTGTAATCCTTCCACTGGTCTGGAGTGAGGACGACATTGCCACCGTCACTTACAGTACCGGTTGTAGCTGAAAGCACCGGCTCCGCATTTCCATTCTCACCGAATGCGGTCGTGAGGCCTGCAGCACGGAAGGTCACGGTAAGGTCAGCCTTGGACAGTCCCATTTCCTTGAGCCTTTCACCGATATTGATGCTGTATGAGCCTGGGAGATAGTACTCTTTTGTCGCATAAGCCATCGCCTCGTCCGCAAAACCGATCTGGAGGAAGCCAGGTCTTGACCAGCATTTCTCCACACTGACAACAGAAGGCATATCTGAAACCTTGTCAGCAGTATAGGATGGAGCAGTGTATTTGCCTGATGTCCAGGACTTCATAAAGCCATAGTCGAGAATCTGGGCGGCAGGAGCGGAGATAATGTTGTCAAATCCTTCCGAGAAAGCGACACCTGCCTCAGTCATTGCAGGAACACTGCTCTTCTCTCCCTCTGAAGTCTGGAGGGACACTCCGCACTGCATCATGATTCCGCCATAAACGTCGCTGGCATTGTAAGTCACATTCTCCCTGATGATGAGCTTGCCGCCGGCAGGAACAGCTGCGGATGCAGGAATCTCGAAGTCGAGATATTTCCAGAATGCATCTGATGCACCGCCTGTCGCTGCACCGACTTCAGTAAATGTCTGGCCGCCGTCAGAGCTCCAGGAGTAACTGTCTGAAGTCTCCCTTCTCTGGCCCTTGAAGAAACGTACCTTTCCGCTGAGGGCTTCCTTGAGAGGAATGGTGTAGGTGATGGTTCCGCTCTCGAAGCCTTCGAGGCAGAATCCCTCCTGGAAACCGGCATTCTGTGTAGGATTGGTATGGGCAGGACGGGCAACGGTATAGGTGCCTGCAGACGCCTCTATCTCAAGACCCTTCTTGAAGACAATCTTCGATCCGCTGACTGTGGCGTCGATGATCGGCATCTCGTCTACTGAGTACTTCTTTACAGCTCCGCTCTCCACAGCAGCGCCAAGTCCGGTTGTAAATCGCTGAACCATAGGAAAATCATAACCTTCGCCAGATACAGGGTCAGGGTCCGGATCAGGATCTGGTTCCGGGTCAGGTTCAGGATTCGGGTTCACTCCCTGCCTGATATCAATGAAGGCATTGGCCTCACCCTCATCACCGGCAATGAACTTGATTACGGCATTTCTCTCCTCGGTACCTTTGTTCTCAAGAATCTTCACCTGCATTGCGCAGCTTCCCTTTCCATTGAGACGGTCAACCTTCACCCAGGAAATCTCATTGCCCTCGGCATCGGTTCTCTCAAGAATCCAGTCGGTGTTGGCCGTCACGTCAATGTCACAGACCTCACCTGCATAGCTGGTCTCAATCTTCACCGGGTCCACGGAAATCTCCGGATCCACAGCTTCCCTTATTTCTTCCCTGCAGGCTATCAATGTCAGCCCAGCGGCAAGGAACGCAAATATCTTCTTATTCATAATCTTCATTATTTCAATGGTTTACAGCCACTGCCAGCCTTCGTTCTGGCCAAGCTGAGGATTAACATTCTTCGCAGTCACAGGGATTGGATAAAGATACATCTTGTCATCCCACTGGAGCTGGTAGTTGTAGATAAGATATCCGTAAGTGCCGTTGGAAAGAGTGTGATTCTTGTCCGCAGCAGTGGTAACCTTGATATTTGTCTGACCGGTAGGAGAGGTTGTAGAAACCGTATAATGTTTCCCGTTGAAGTTGAAGCCTGAGGAGGCCTCCTCCTTGGTGATATAAATACCCTTCCATCCCTGATGCTTGTATCTGCGCTCAATGATGTCTCCTATGTTCCATCTCATAAGATCATCGTAATGCCTTCCTTCCTCAAACATCATCTCCACAGCCCTTTCGCGCCTGATTTCCAATGCGACATCGGAGAGTTCAACAGGATGCAGCAGATCCTCGGTGAAATAAGCCCTGAGAATAGGGTCGGCTGTATAGCCGGCTTCTCCAGGATATGGAGCGGAAGTAAGTCCTCCGTGTACCTTCCTAAGCTCGCCGATAGTCTTGTCCCAAATAGTCTTGTCCATCTTGTCAAGCTCGTATGCGGCCTCCGCATAGTTCAGGAGAACCTCGGCATATCTGAGCACTGGAACAGAGTTGAGGGATTTGTCGGTACCGCCCTCATTCATAGGGGAATACTCAGGGATTACCCATTTAATCCAAATATATCCGGTAGTTGTCCATGTAAAGTCCGGAGCGAAATCCACCTCCTTGCCCTGGGCATTGATCATCTTCTGGCCGGGTGCGAGAACCGTGGCGGCGAGACGGTTGTCCCTGTTCTCGAACTCCTTGGTCACTGAAATCTCAGCCGAAGGAAGAGGCTTTCCGCTCTTGTCGAGGAACATCATCACATAGTCCTTGGTAGGACCGTAGAGAAGTGAGGATGTGGTAGAGCAATATTTGTATGTAACCTTGTGGGCAACACCCAGTTCCTCATTGCAGGTCCTTCCCCAGATAACCTCGTCGGAAGGAAGTTTGGTACTGGTGAAGAGTTCCCTGTAGCTGGAGTGGAGCTTGAACACGCCGGATTCCATTACATCACCGGCGAAATCCATAGCAAGTTTGAGAAGATCTTCAGCAGATTCATACTCACCTGTCCAAGGCCTTCCGGTGGAAGGATTTGTGCTGTGATACTTGCGGTATGTACCCTCGTAGAGGCAGATTCTCGAGGCGAGAGCCTCTGCAGTATATTTGTTCACGTATATGCATCCGTCAGTCCTGACACCTGCGCCTGAAGTGAGGCAGTTCTCGGCAGCGAACTTGAGGTCTTCCACAACATTGTGCATTATGAACTCCCTGTCCTGGCGGGGGCCATAAAGGATAGTGGAGTCCGACGGGCTCACCACGTGGTCAACCCAGTATGCATCGCCGAACTTCTTCACCTTGTTGAATGTGGACAATGCCCTGAAATATCTGGCAACTCCTTCGTAATGATTGTAAATCTCAGGTGAGACATTGCCTTTAGCATTCTTCATATTGTCAAGCATATAGGCTACCTGACGGAGGAATGACCAGTTCGAATAGGACCATCCGGAGGCAATCGAGGCAGTGTAGCGGTCAGGCCAGAAAAAGTTCTTGGACTCCTTGGTTCCACAGAGGTCCGTATATCTGTCTTCTCCGAGAGCCACGTCGTCGAAATCAGGCAATGCGGTATCAATCAGGCCATTGGCATAATACTCAAGATCTGTCTTGGTAGCGAAGAACTGCTCTGCGGCGAACTGGTCGAGAGGCTCCCTGTCAAAGAACTTCTCGCAGGATGTCAGAGCGACAAGAGCTGCTGCGCAGATTGAAAATATTGTTATAGTGTGTTTCATAACCTTCATATAATTAGTACCCTGTTTCACGGAATCAGAGAGTGATGTTGACACCGAATGTGAATGTTCTGAGGAGAGGATAGCTGTATCCGTCACCCATAGAGGTGGAAGTTCCGCTGTGGAAATCGCTGTCACCGTTGCCGATGACCTCAGGATCGAACATCCTGGTGTGCTTGAACATCGGAGACCAGGTCCAGAGGTTCTCTCCGGTCAAATAGAAGCGTACCTGCTGGAGATGAGCCTTTTCGACAACCTTCTTCGGAAGACTGTAGTCGAGGGTCAGGGTCTTCAGACGGACATAAGCCGCATTCTGGAGATATTTGTCATTCGGGAATGTGAGGGCTCCTGTAGCACTGTCGGCAGTTCCGTAGGTCTGGCGAGGCCAATAAGGGTCTTCTGAGGCATTGGCCAATGTCCAGTTCTCGGTAGTCTTGTCGAGGATTGCGTGACTTGAGCGCTGGGTCTTGAGGGCATATGCGTATGCCCTACCGTATGAACCCCAGAAGAAGTCCGTACCCTGCGAAGGATACCAGTCGCGCTTGCCTACTCCCTGGAAGAATGCGCTGAGGCCGATTCCGTTCCAGCGGAAGTCGAGGTTGAGACCGAACTGGTAGCGAGGGGCCTCATTTCCGATTCTCTCAAGGTCACCGTGGTCATCCAATGTCCAGGAGCCTGTATTGATTTCATTGTCGTTATTGACATCCACGAATTTCACATCACCCGCGTATGGTCCTGAGACCGGCACGAAATTGTGGAATGAGTCCTTAGGCCATGCTGCAGCCTCCTCATTGGACTGGAAGAGGCCTGCCGTACGGAATCCCCAGATTTCCCCGAGTTCCTTGCCCTCGTAGTAATTGAACATTCCGCCGGACTGGTTGTAGTACTTGGTCACCCAAGTCCTGCTGTCCCACAGACTGCCCTTGATGCTGTAGGTAAAGTCCTTGCCGCCCATCTTGAACTGGTCTCTCCAGGAGAGGGTCAATTCCCAACCCTTGGTCTGGAGGGCTCCGTAGTTGCCTTTAGGCGTAGAATCTCCGAATGTCGCAGGGATTTCAGGGCCATTGATATAGAGGTCCGTGGTGTTCCTGACATAGTAGTCACCGGAGAATGAGAGACGGCTCTTGAGGAAGTCGGCGTCCAGGCCGATGTCATATGTGGCGACCTTCTCCCAGGTAAGATTGTCAGGAACGACTGAAGGGTCGCTGACCTTGTTCTGAAGAGTTCCGTCAAATACGGCAGTGGTCTTTTTCATTCCCATTGTAGTCATAAATGCGTAGGCTGCGACTGTACCGTTGCCGAGAGCTCCGGCATTAGCGCGGATCTTGAAGTTGTCAAGCCAGCCTCTGGTGGCCTTCATCCAAGGCTCTTCGGAAACTCTCCAACCTATTGAGCCTGAAGGGAAGAAGCCCCATCTCTGGTTTGAAGGGAACTTGGAGCTGCCGTCCTCGCGGGCAGAGAACTCGAAGATATATCTTCTGAGGAGGGAGTAGTTGATGCGGGCGAAAACTCCGACAATGCCGTATTCGCTTCCGTCGTCAATCATCTCGATTTCCTGGCCGTCCATAAGTTCGAAGTTAGGTTTCTCCGGATAGAGGATACCTGTCCTCATCTGGCCCTGGCGACGATAAACATTGTTCTCCAGGTTCCATCCGGCAACCACGTTGAGGTCGTGATTGTCACCGAGTTTCGGGGTCCAGGTAGCGACCGCGTTGGCAGTGATGTGATTGGTGATGTAGTCCTGGCTCCTGAGGTAGGAGTCAACCTGCTTCACATAGTCAGTCATCACGTCAGGAGATACGCTGTAGGCAACAGGAGCGACGTATCTGTCAAGTGACTTGCGCACCGTCTTATAGGCAAACTCGCCGCGGATTTTGAACACATCCTTCACAGGTTCGATGGTAAATCCAGTCGCCGTGGATACGGTGAGGTTCTTGTTGTCCTGGCCGGAGTTGCCGTCATTGAATGCGGCGAAGCCACCTGCTGCAGCTGCTACGGTGTAGGTGCCATCCTCATTGAATGCCGGGACACAAGGAATACCCATCATCGCAATCTGACGGAGCTGGCTTCCAACATTGCCGTCCTTCTTGGAGAAAATCGGCTGGGAATAGTCCATCGTATAGAGGGCCGTATTGTTGTCCACAGAGAGCCAGTCGGTAGCCTGTATT
Organism: Candidatus Cryptobacteroides sp.; assembly: GCA_034089285.1. GTDB lineage: Bacteria > Bacteroidota > Bacteroidia > Bacteroidales > UBA932 > Cryptobacteroides. The sequence goes on along the minus strand of JAXDUM010000036.1, from coordinate 15,594 downwards.
TTCAGCTTTGACCTGAAATTGAAGGCATTGTATTTCTCATTACCGACCTTGTAGATTCCTTCCTGAGTGTAGTAACGTCCTGAAAGTCCGTAACTTACCTTCCCTGATGTACCGTTTACGCTGAGATTGTGAGTAGTAGTCACATTATGCGGCTTGTACATCATCTCAATATAGTTGGTATCGGAATAATAGAGGTAACGTCCGTTCCAGATTTCGTAGGTATTGGTATCTCCGTTCTCCACGTGTGCGCGATACCTGTCGAGATAGTCGGTAGGAATCTGGTAGATGTTCATCTTGGTAGGGAGCTTGCCCTCAGCCTTCGGAGTGGCATCGTGTCCGAGCCAATGCTCATAGAAGGTCTCCACGAACTCAAGTCCGCTATCCACGATGCCGTCCTCCCATTTCACTGTTCTGGAATTGAGAGAAACCGAGCCGTTGTAGCTTACGGAAATCTTGTCTGTCGTGGCGTTCTTGGTAGTGACGAGAATCACACCGTAAGCGGCTCTCGCTCCATAGATAACTGAGGATGAAGCATCTTTGAGAACTGATATGCTCTCTACATCGTCCGGGTTGACAGATGCGAGATCTCCCTCCACTCCGTCAATGAGAACGAGGGCTCCACCACCCTGTCCAATGCTGTAGGACGCTTTGGAACCACCGGCTGAGCCTCTTGACACATATGACGTCGCACCTCCGCGGATATAGATGCTTCCTCCGTGTGTCGGCTTTCCGTCGGCCTGGATAATGTTGAGACCGGCTACCTGGCCCTGAAGGGAGCGTGAAATATTGGCATTAGGCCTGTCCTCGAGGACTTCGCCGGAAACATTTTCCACCGAGCCCACAAGCTGAGACTTCTTCAGAGTACCGTAACCGACTACGACAGTCTCCTCAAGCATCTGACTGTCAACGGATAGAGAGAAATTGAGAACGGACTTTCCAGCCACCTCGGCCGAAGCGTCCTTATAGCCAAGGCAGGAGCAGGTCAGAATCGCATTGGAAGGGACCTTGATGGTGTATTTTCCATCCACGTCCACTGCGGCAGCTGTCTGTGTGCCCTTGACCATCACAATGGCACCCAGTACAGGTTCACCAGTCTGAGCGTCAATGACTTTTCCGGAGACAGTCACCGGATTCTGGGCGAAGGAAACCGTCCCCGCGATGAGGAGGGCGGAAATCATTCCCACGAACTTTGTGATTAGTGTTTTCATTGGAAATATGTTAATGTATTAAAAAATCAACGTAAACCGGGCAGTGGTCAGACGGGTAAAGTCCGTCATAGAGAGTATCGTCGCAGACATATCTGAGCGGTTCAATCTTCTCTCCCCTGAAATAAACGAAGTCAATGCGAGGTGCAATATCCATATCCTCATTGAGTCCGTGATTGTTGAATGTCCCTTTGGGCCCGTCCTTCCTGTCAGCGGGAAGAACAATGTAACTGTCTTTCCACCAGGTTCTCAAGATTTCAGACTCAGGCCTTTCCTCCCTTGTATTCAGATCTCCGGTAAAGAATGAAGGAAGGGATTTCGGATTGTATTTCTTCTCCCTCTCAATCATAAGGTCTGCAATATTGAGCCTTGCCTCCTTGCCGAGAGGGAAATGGCTGGCCATGAAGAAGAATTTGCGTCCACCCCTGAGCATCTTGAATTCAGCACAGCAGGCTCCTCTCCTGAACTTCATCTCGTCCCATCCGGAGCTCATCTCATCCGGAGTCGGAGATAGCCAGAAATGATTGAAATTCAAAGGCTTGAACTTATCCTTACGGTAAACGATGGCCTGAGCCTTCATGGAGCCGGAGCCGTCCGGGGAATATGGGCTGAACACGAGCCAGGCATAGTTCTCAAGCATCCCGGGAATCTCCCTGAAAATAGTGGTGTCCACTTCCTCCGCGGCGAAAATGTCAATATTGCAATCCAGGATTGACTTCACCAGCCTCTCCTTCCTGACCTCCCATCTATAGTCATCTTTTCCAAGATCGGAGCGCCAGAGATTGTATGTCCCGACCCTGATTTCAACAGGCTGGGATTTCTTCCCTCCCGCCGTCAAATCGGCAGATGCGACTGCAAATATTACAAGAGTGATAAGCAGGTATTTGATTTTCAGCATATTATGTCAGTTATTAATCATTGATTATATCGTTTCGCATAGGAAATTATATTCCTTTACGCTGCAAATATAACAATTAATTTCAATAATACCACACTACACCACACTTAATTTTAATTTTTTCTTAACAATGCTCCAGGAACTTCTTAACATTGTGCATTTGACTCCACATTGCAAAAAATACATAAAGAGGCCAAGCCTCGGGTCATCCTCCTCACGGATGGTCCGAGGTCCAGAGCTGCTGTCATTGACGCATTGATGTTGACAAAGGATAAGAAGCAATAGTTTGCGCCTCACGAAGGAACGAAGTTCCGGAGGGGGGATGGATCAAAAAAAGGCCGACCCGATAAAGGTCAGCCTTCTAAAGTAATTGCCATGAATCAGATCCCCCGGTCAAGCCGGAAATGACGTTCCGAGCCGCGAAAGGCGGATCATTCCTGAAATGTCCGGGAAATGACCTCGTCCACCACCTTGGCGAAATGTTCCATCTCCAGGACGTGCTCCTTGGCGGCAATGTCGTCCGGAGTATCTTCAGGAGACAGCAGCGTGGAGAACTGGGCTATGATCTCTCCCCCGTCGACCTCATTGCTGACATAGTGGACAGTCATGCCGGTCTCGGTCTCGCCGGCGGCCTTGACAGCCTCGTGCACGTGATGACCGTACATCCCGATGCCTCCGAACTTCGGAAGCAGGGCCGGATGGAGATTGATGATTCTGTGCGGATATGCGTCAATGAGGAAATCCGGGACCACCACCAGGAAGCCTGCAAGGACAATGAAGTCGATGCCGAACTTCTTCATTACAGGCATCAGCTTCTTCTCATCCAGAAAGTCCTTCCTTGGCATCACCAAAGACGGAATGCCGTGATTCTCGGCGCGAACCAGGGCATAGGCATCCGCCCTGTTGCTCAAGACCAATGATATCTTCACCTTGTCCGAGCCGGTGAAATGCCTTATGAGCGATTCGCAGTTGGTACCGCTCCCGGAGACTAAAACAGCTACGTTTACCATTCGAAGATTTATGAGGTTCCGAAAATGCGAAACCGATTGATTACTTGATAAACTGCTCTTTAAGTCTGCCGATCTTGGCATCGGCGTCATCTCCCTTCGCTCCGAAATAGAACTTTATCTTAGGCTCGGTTCCGGATGGACGTACAGATACCACGTCACCGGCCTCGTCGAAGAACTGGAGCACATTGGATGAAGGAAGACCTGTCTCCTCAGTCTTGAGATAGTCAACGACTTTCACCACAGGAGATCCGATAAGGTCCTTTGGAGGGTTCTGCCTCATGTCCGCCATAATCTGCTGAATCTCCTCAGCTCCGGACTTGCCCTTGCGGACGAGAGATGTAAGTCCCTCCTTCCTGTAGCCGTATTCGGCGTAAATCTTCTGCATCAGCTGATAGAGAGTCATTCCCTTGTCGAGTGCCCAGGCTGCGCATTCAGCCACCATCGAGCAGGCAATCTGGGCATCCTTGTCGCGTACGAACTGGCCCACATTGAATCCGTAGCTCTCCTCGCCGCCGCAGATGAACTCTCCGCACTTCTCATTGGCGCGTACAATCTCGGCAATGTACTTGAAGCCCGTAAGGACATTGTAAACCTTGACACCGAAGCTCTCGGCAATGTCGCGGATCAGCTCAGAGGTAACGATGGTCTTTACCACGTACGTGCCCTCATTGAGCTTTCCGAGCTCCTTCCAGCGGGTAAGGATGTAATAGGTGAGGAGGGCTCCGGTCTGGTTACCGTTGAACTGAACCATCCTGCCGTCATTGTCCCTGACGGCGATGCCCATCCTGTCGGCATCAGGGTCAGTGGCGAGAACGATGTCCGCACCCTCCCTGTCAGCCACCTCGAGAGCCATCTTCATTGCAGCCGGCTCCTCAGGGTTAGGAGACTGCACCGTAGGGAAATCTCCGTCGCTGACATCCTGCTCCGGAACGTGATAAACATTCTGGAACCCGATTCTGTGCAGGCACTCAGGAACGAGGCGTACACCGCAGCCGTGAAGCGGAGTATAGACAAGTTTCAGTTCAGGATGACGGGCGCAGGACTCCGGAGAGAGCATAAGTGAAAGAATATCATTGAGATACTGCTCATCCACCTCTTTGCCCATGAGCTCGACGCTGCCGCATTTCTCGTCAGGAGTGAAACGGACCTGCGAAGGGTCGGTTATCTTGGCCACCTCGGCAACGATATCCTTGTCCACTGGCGATGTAATCTGTGCGCCGTCTGACCAGAACACCTTGTATCCATTGTATTCCTTAGGGTTGTGCGAAGCGGTAACCATCACTCCGGCAATGGCCTTCTTGAGCCTGATTGCATAGCTGAGTTCCGGAGTAGGCCTGATATTCTCGAAGAGGAAGACGTGCATCCCGTTGGCGCTGAACACGTCTGCTGTTATCCTGGCAAAAAGCTTGCTGTTGTTCCTGCTGTCATAAGAGATGCAGACTCTGATGTCATCAGTGTCAATCGGCTTGCCATCAGCATCGACACACTCTGCGGCATGTGCCTTGATATACTCGGCAAGGCCCTGTGTGGCCATACCCACAGTGTACTTGTTCATCCTGTTGGTGCCGACGCCCATGATGCCTCTGAGGCCACCGGTACCAAACTCGAGATTGCGGTAGAATGCATCCTCGAATCCTGCAGGGTCATTGTTCCTCAGCTCGATGATCTTACCTTTAGTCTCGGGATCGAAATCCCCGTTGAGCCAGCTCTGGGCTACATCTCTAAAATCTTTTGCCATAGTTTATGCGATTTGTCTTGGTTTATTCCGTTGGTTTTGCAAAAGTAATGAATATTATCTACTTTTGGAATAGAAATTTCTCAATAAAAAACCGATGAATCTGACGGATTTCATACTGGAGCACGAGGCCGGCGACACAGCCGCACTTCTGCTGTCCAGGACCAGGTGGCCGGAAATCGACATGGATAAGGCCGTCACAGCCATTGAATGCAGGAAGAGGCTCAGGAGCAAGCTTCCGGAGTGGTATGCAGTGCCCGGAATCGAATATCCGGACCGCCTTGCTGCGGAGCAATGTTCATCCTCCGAGACTGCGTCATACAAGGCGTCAGTAATCAGCCGGATTCTCGGGAAATGCAGGCTGGCGGATCTTACCGGAGGCCTGGGAGTGGACAGTGCCGCATTCTCAAAAGTTTGCAAATCAGTACTTTACAATGAAATATCCCCAGCCCGTGCAGCAGCGGCTGAAAAGAACTTCAAACTTCTCGGCAGGGACAATGTCCAAGTCATCAACCATACCGCCTGCGAGGATTCCCCCATCTGGGACGAACTGAAAGCATTCTCCCCGGACATCATTTTCATAGACCCGGCAAGGCGCTCCGATACCGGCAGCAAGGTCTTCCTCATCGAAGAATGCAGTCCGGACATAATCGGACTCATGGGACGGATGACGGAATGCTGCGGTAAAATCCTCATCAAGCTCTCCCCGATGGCGGACATCGCAATGGCGGTCAGCCGCCTTGAAAATGCAGGGGCAAAGGTCAGGGAGGTACACTGCGTGGAGGCCGGAGGAGAATGCAAGGAGCTCCTGATACTTTGTGACAATGATTGGGCCGGAGACAGCAGGCTGATTGTTTTCCGTGACGGCAAATCGCTGGACATCAGCGGATTGGAAGAACACACGCCGACCTATCCCGCATCAGACGGGGAAATGATGTCCATGAAATACATCTTCGAGCCGGGCAAGGCATTGGCCAAGTCAGGAGCCTTCAATGCGATATGCAATACTCCAAGCCGCTTCGTCAAGGCCGGAGAACACACCCATCTGTATCTCTCGGAATCGGAACCGGCCGGGGACGACGAGATTATCAGTTTCGGCAAGCTGTTCAGAATCAAGGAAATAACCGCCTTGGACAAGAGGAGCATAGCCCTGTTCGGAAAGAGGTATCCCGACAGCGACGTGTCTGCAAGAAACATAAAGCTGACCAGCGACGAGCTGCGTTCCAAACTCCGTTCCAAGTCCGGCGGCCCCACCCACATCTTCGGTTTCCGGGTTGACTTCGGGGGAAAAGAAAACGGGCCCGCAAGGACCCGCAACTATATCATTGCCGCCGAACGGATCTGAATCATTGCCTCCCGGCAAACAAGACTCATTGCTCCAAGGCGGATTGCACGACGTCAGGAATCAGAGATTGACAATGATTCCGGCCGTGGCCCCGATGCCTCCTGAATTGTAGCATGGGAATCTCTGTACGTTCATATTCAGCAGGTTGTCACCCCTGAGCCAGACGGAGAACTTTCTTGTCAGGGCGAACTCTGCCTCCACGCCGAGATTGACATACAGCGGAATGTAGGCCAGCCGGGAAGTGGCGAGGCCGTCCACAGCGTTGAGCGCATAGGCATGTCCGCGGCGGCGGGAAGCGAAGTCGGCGGTCAGGCCTGCGAAAATTCTGCGCCTGTAATTGTACCTGGCCCTGAAATTGCCGCTGAAGAAAGCCGGCTCGAAGCATCTGGCCTCATCCCTGTCAATATCGGTATCCATTATCCTGAAATGAGAATCCACCGACACTGAGCGCGACTCCCAACCGAGCTTCAGATCCGTATAGAAAGAGCCGTAATTCCGGTATCCTATGCCCGGAAGGAGCGAAACCAATTCTTCCCCGTCATAGGTCAGCTGGAGAGCATCCACGATGGCATTGCCATACCTCACATAGCCGAACTTGACATCGTAGAGGAATCTTCCGGCAATGTTTCCGTTGAAACCGCCTCCGACATTGTACTTCTCGACAGTATTGTCAAGCAGGGCGGAATGCCCGAGACCATAATAAGGATTGAAGAAATGGTTCGTCTCCTTCAGTGAGGAATAGGTATTGCGCTCGATTCCTCCGGTAGCAAATGCCTGGAAATTGAAATAATTCCTGACAATCGCAAGGTTGACGTGAACGTCAGGATATATTATCTGCCCCTTCGCCTTATTCAGCTCAAAGTCCTGGAACTTGTCCTTGGAACTCTTCTTCAGAGCGATTTCAGCACCGAGCGTGATGTCGGCTATCCCCCTGCTGTACACGTACTTCGGAGTAACGGCAAAGATTCCGTCCGTTTCCTCGATCAATGCGGAATAAGCCGAAACGCCGATGGCAAGGTCAATGAGGAAACGGCTGCGGTTACGGACCACGGCCCCGAAACTTCCCCGGAAATCGAGGTCATTTGTCCTCAATGCGCCAGCCGGGGCCTCCCGAAGGGTCTCAAGTTCTCCAAGACCCTGGACTCCGTACCTGAAATCAAGGGCGGCATCGTAATAGAAATAGGTGTCCGAAGGATTGTCGGCATTGACACGGAAATGCAGGTCGGCCGCATTGTACCCGTTCGAGGCCTGCATATCCCTGGTGTGCAGTCCTAGATAACCGAGATTGAAATCAAGGTCGGCCCTTTTCAAGTCTGCCCGGCCCCGGACGCCTGCACGGGTATCCATATCGTAGCCCTTCCAGGTCTCCCCCGACTTGCCGAGGGTGTTCGCATCGTACGAGATTCTGTCGTAATTGCCTATGAATGAATGATGCGAGGCATATACATCCATCCTGAACCGTTTCCCGACCGAAGGCTCCCAGACAAGGTCCAGCTCCGGCCGGAGCCTCCATCCGGCACCGGCCTTGAGATAGAACTTCCTGCCCGAATAAGGCTCCGCATCCGGCCTCATATCCATATTGTAGGGCTTGAAGTCATACGAGCCCTTGTACGGATTCTCAAAAACGGAATAGTCGAACTTCAGATTGAACTCGGTCAGGCTGTCAGGCACTGCCATCTTCACGGCAGGCTTGCTTACCTCCATCAGTTTTCCCTGATACTCGCGGGATACCGAGACTGTCGGATTGAGATTCTGGGCAGACAGGCCGCCGCAGAGGGCGGAGAAGGCCAGAACCGTGATAGTATGTTGTATTTTCATTTTCATAACCATTTGATTATTCCGCCATTGTGGACAGTTTTTCGAGTCTCATCCTGACATTGTCGAGGACGTCATCATCCTTGCCGGCAGGAGTATAGCCGTCCCGGACACTTTCGAATGTGGCCTTTGCCTGTTTCAGCTCGCCGCGCTCGGCAAAAGAATCGCCGAGAAGGATGAAAGCCTTGGCAAGCCAATAGGTCTGGCCGCTCCCGGAATCGGAGAAAGCATAGACCTTGTTCTCGACTTCGGTGAACTCGCCTTTGTCGAAGCAGTCCTGGATCACCAGATATGCAGCCTCGGCCCCCTCCGGAGTCGAACTTTCAGAAGCCAGCCTGCTGAAGATGGCGAAGGCCCCGGACCTGTCACTGATGGCCAGGCGGGATTTGGCCTCGACATATTCGGCGCGGCGCTTGTCATCATTGTCAGATGCCAGGTCCGCTCCCACGGCCGCCGCATCCCTGATTGCGGTCTGGTAATCCTTGGCGGCATATGCCGAGTTCATCATTCCGACGACGGCAGTGTGCTTGTTGTTCTCGATTCTGGCATTGTCCCGGAGGGCCTTGTATCCGGCATACGCATCTTCATAGCGTTCCATTCCATAGGAGAGGCCGGCGAAATTGAGGGCGGAAAGCTCCACGAACGAGCCCTCTCCCCTCTCGATGACCTTGCGGTACCAGTCGCAGGCCTGCTCCTTCTTGCCGAGATTCTTGCAGCTCTCTGCCATATAGAACTGTGCCAGGCTCATATTGGAACCCTCAGGATACTCGTCCATATAGGCCTGGAGGGATACAAGGGCTTTCTGGTAGTTCTCGGCAAGGAAAATCTGCTCGGCGGCATTGAAGAACATCGACTCCTTGTCACCATCGACCACGGCGCCGTCGGCGACAGTCTTCAGATATGCGTAGTACTCCTCCGGAGAACGCTTGGTCTGGTAGATGGATTCGATGGCGCGGAGGGCATCCTTGGAATACTCGGAAGAAGGCATCCTGGCCACAACCTGCTTGTAGTAGCCGAGGGCCTCGTCATACTGGGACTCATTGGCGGAAATCATTCCGAGTCCGATCAGGGCCTTGGCCTGGTATGTCGTGTCGCGTCCCGAATCGACAATCCTGTTGAAACATTCGGCGGCGTCGGCATTGCGGTCTGCTGTCATGTAGGCCCTTCCGAGCTCATAGACGGACTCGCACCAGAAACCTGCCGACGGAGATGCCTTCAGGACATCGGAAAGCAGTTTGATCTCGCCGTTCACATCGCCCGTCAGCGAATAGGCAAGGCCGGCCTGATAATAAGGATAGAGGTCATTGGCAGCGCCCCTCTCCCTGATTGCGCCCTCGTATGAAGGAATCGCGTCCTTGTAGGCCTTGGTTATGAATGCGCAGTCGCCCTTCCTGATCAGGGCGTCGCGCCTCTCGGACCTGTCCCCCGACTGGAGGTAAATGTCGAACCATCTCGATGCCGAGGCGTAATCCTCAGTCTTGAAATAGCAATATGCCACGTTGTATGGCAGGAGACCTCCTTCCTTTCTTCCGTCAAGGGCAGAAACATTGTAGAGACTACGGAAAATGTCCGATGCATCGGCATAGGAGTCGCTCCTGTAGTATGACTCGGCCAGCCAGTAGCGCGAAAGCTGGTTGAGGGATGAATTCCTTTCGGCATAGTAGGCTGCTGTCTTCAGGCATGGAACCGCATTCCTGTATGAGCCTGAGGATATGAGCTGCTCAGCCCTCAGATAATTGGCCTTCATATAGTTGCGCTTCATGTCGTCATCCAGCTCGTCAATTTTGTCGTATGCTTCGACCGCAGCCGCATAGTCCCTGTTGACCAATGCCGCCAGAGCCATGTAGCTGTAAATCCTGTCCCCCCTCTTCCTGTCCGAGTACTTTTCAATGTAGCTCCTGAATCCGGACGGGTCATTGTTCAGGTCGAAAGCGAGCTTGGCATAATTGAAGAAGGCATCCTCCGCGATGTCAGGATTGTCATTCTGGAAGGCGGCATCCCTGAAGGCCTGCATCGCTGCGACCTTGTTCTTTATCTGGATATAGCTGTAGCCCATCTGATAGTTGGCGATCTGGCCGATGGAGTCCGTCCTCGACGTCATCCTGGAATAATTCTCGACCGCTCCGCTGTAGTCCTTGACGGCATAAAGCAGGGAGCCGGCATAGAAATAATCCTTCCTGTCATTGCCGGACGAGATACTGGTCCTGTCATAGTACTCCTTGGCCTTGGCCGCATTCCCGGACACAAGATAGGTCTCCGAGATGATTCTGGCCAGATGCGGCCTGCGCTCCTCCGGTATCCTGGCATAAAGGGCCTCGCCGTTCTCCATCACATATCCATAATCCTTCTTCATGAAACGGCATTCCAATATGTAGAATGCGGACTCGTCAGCGAACCTCGGGTCCTTGGCCGACTCTGCGAAAAGCGGCAGGGCACCGTCAAAATCCTCCCTTCCGTACAATATGTAGCCGGCCGAGTAGGAGGCAGGGGCCACATAATCATTGGCAGGCATCCTCGTGACCTTCATGAATCCCTTCAGGGCTTCGTCGAACCTCCCCGTCTTGAAAAGGGAATAAGACTTCTTGAAGGTGTACTCGGCAAGGTCCGAACGGTTGAGACCGCGCACCGGGATGCCTGAAAACGCCTCCGAAGCCCCGAAGTAATCCCCGTCGTCAAAAAGGTTGAGGGCATGCCTGTAGCGGATTTCCGTCGCCAGCCCGGAATAAGGATACTTCGAGAGATATTTCTCCATCTCGTTCTCATATCCGGGAACTCTCATCCTCTCCGCGCACAGGACGGCAAATCCTCCGGCCACGTGGTCCCCGTCCGCAATCTCCGAGAACAGCGTCCTCGCACGCGCGTACATTCCTTTCTCATAATAGTCCCTCGCCTGCCTGTAAACGGGATTCCTGTCTGCTGCCGGGGCGGACTGAACCGAAACCGCCAGCGCCAGGGCAAGGAAAGAACTCAATATGCTTCTGCTCATACAAAACAATTTTTCATTCAAAATAAAATGTAAATTTAGCACTTTTCGCAAAATAATCCTAATCCAGCAAGTTGCAGGCCATATTCCGCAATTTTTTCCGGCGTCGGATGCAATGTTTCAGAAATACGGCATTTATGATTGCGGAAAACATAAAAATGGACAACAATATGAAGAAGTTTATCATCGCGGCTGCGGCATTGACTGCAGCAATTTCAATCCAGTCCTGCAACAAGGACGACGGATACAGCTATGACATCATCTATCCGAATGCCCTCGTGACCATCAAGCCGGACGGGGATTCGTTCTACATCCAGCTGGACGACAACACAGTCATCCATCCTACCAACATTGAGAATTTCTCGTTCAAGGAAGAGACCAGGGCCTTCGCCAATTTCGATTTCCCGGCCAAGCCATGGACGTCTGAATTCGAAGTGTATGCACACTGGATCCGTCCGACATTGACCAAGATGACGGATGAAAGCAAGGGCTCCGCAGAGGAGGACAAGGCCGAGTTCGGCGAGACTCCCGTAGAGCTTGTCAAGGGATGGACAGTATGCGAGGACGGTTACCTCTCCCTCCAGTTCAGGGCGGCCTGGAGCAGGTACGGCAACATCAAGCACCGTGTCAGCCTCATTACCGGGACAGATCCGGAAGACCCTTATCTCGTGGAGTTCAGGCATGACGACTGCGGGGACATCCCTGAGGTGGTAGCAGACGGATATGTGTCATTCAGGCTCTCATCCCTGCCTGACACTAGGGGCGAGACTGTCAAGCTCAAGGTCAGATACCTGTCAAACATGGGAATGAAGACCGTCGAGTTCGACTATAAGACACGCCCGGGAGACGGGGCTGGCGAATAAAGGTATTTCGGCACTGGAATTGCAGGCCCTGACCTGCAGATTCTGACGCAGATGGGATTGTTTCAGCCAGACAGGGAAAAAAGAATAGCGGAAGGTATCAGGAAAGGCAGCCATACGGCAATGAAAGAGCTGTATGACGAATGGTCCGGATACCTGTTCGCCCTTTGTCTGAGATATGTCCCCGACAGGGAAACCGCAAGCGACATCCTGCAGGACAGTTTCGTGAAGATATTCTCCGGTGCTTCCTCATTCAGTTACAAGGGGCCCGGCTCACTGAAAGCCTGGATTTCCAGGATAGCCGTGAACGAGGCCCTTCAATATCTCAGGAAGAACAGGGGCCGCACAATGCTGGAGTACAAGGACATCCTGCCCGACATCAGCGCAGAGGAGCCGGAAGAGGACGACATGAGGAAAATCCCGTCAGGCGTCCTTCTGAAAATGATCGGGGAGCTTCCGGAAGGATACAGGACAATCTTCAACCTCTCCGTTTTCGAGAACATGTCCCACAAGGAGATTGCCGCGGCACTCGGCATCAGCGAAAGCACATCGGCATCGCAGTTTCACAGGGCAAGGAAATTATTGGCAAGGAAAATCAAGGAATATGGCAAAGGACTGGACAGATAGTCTCAGAGAAAGGCTGGACAATTATGCGGAGACTCCCGGAGAAGAAGTATGGAAGGGAATCGCTGCAAGGACGGGCATTTCCGGCAGGAGACGCTTCCCTGTATGGATTCCCGCATTGGCATCGGCAGCCGCCGCAATTGCCGGGGTTTTCCTTGCAGTGCAGCATTCCGGGCCGGTCGCGGAGCCGATAGCAGTGGCGGAAAAGCCGGCGGATCAGGTCAGCCTGCTGTCTCTCAATGACTTGAGCACTGAATCGGAAAGCATAGCCGAAACATCTGTGAATACTGCGGCGCAGAATAATCCTGTGACAATGATGGCGAACTTCAGCCGCAAGACAGCTAATTGCAGCATGCCTGCCGGAGCTGCAGAGGATCTGGAGCCTGCGGCAATGGAAGAGACTGAAGCAGAGATGACCGGTTCTGATCCTGCCGTCCGTGACGGTATGGCCGGTAAAGGTACGGAGCAGCTCAGCAAGGCCGCCTCTGCCCGCCATGATCATCAGGAAAGTGAGGATGTCGGGTACTCCGGCTGGACAGATCTGGAAGAAGAGGCGTCACCGAAGCGGAAACAGGGATTCTCCCTCGGAATCGGGGCCTCCGGCTCAAGGCACACAGCAGGGTCGACAAGCCAGCCTACGGCATTGGCAATGGGGGCCAACCCCCTGACGGCCGGCAGTACCGGCACGGCATGGACTTCCACCGAGCTCAGGAACAATTTCAGTTCGCTGACATTCGACCAGCCGGAGGTAAAGAAGGAATACTCGCACAGGATACCGGTGAAAATAGGACTTTCCGCCAGGTACAACATCGGGAGATTCGGATTTGAGACAGGACTGGACTATTCCATCCTCACATCGGACATAACAACCGGAGAAGAAGGCAAGACATGGAGCAGGGGGACCCAGACATTGCAATACATCGGCATCCCCCTGAACGTCAGCTTCAATCTTCTCGACAAGAGGTATGTAACACTGTACGCGGCTGCTGGCGGAGAGATGGAGAAATGCGTAAGAGGCAGGATCAAAGCGGACGAGCATGAAGACGGAAAATATCTTCGCACAACTGACAGCAGGCTGACAATCAAGCCTTTGCAATGGTCAATCAATGCCTCCGCAGGAATTCAGGTCAATATCCTCCGCGAGCTCGGCCTCTATGTCGAGCCGGGTGTGGTCCATCATTTCGGAAACGGGTCGGAAATCCGTTCCAGCTACACTGACAGGCCTACCGACTTCAGCCTGAGGTTCGGTCTCAGATACAGTTTCGGTCTTTGAATGTCTATACTGCCCCTTTTCACAGGTCGGCAGTATAAATTTTATTATTTTGGTCGAATAATTTGATATTTTTGGTCAACAACCATACTTTTGTGCTCATTTTTACACAAAAAAGCGACAAAATGTATAAGAAATTGACCATCATCGCGGCATCTCTAGCCGCAGCAGTCTCCGCCACAGCAGGAGGCTACGTACACAATTCCAACCAGAACATCGCCTATCTCCGCAATCCCGCACAGAATGCCGTAATCGGAGTCCAGGGAGCATATTTCAATCCTGCGGGCATCGGATTCCTCAACAACGGACTCTATCTCTCAGTCGATATCAACACCGCTGTCCAGCAAAGAATCTCCACCACTACCTATGAGCCTCTCGCATACGGTGTGGACAACAACGGAAAGCCATACAAGAAATATGTCGGAAAGTCATTCGTTCCGGTTCTTCCTCATCTCGACCTCGCCTACAAGCACAACAACTGGTTCGGTTCATTCCACTTCGGAGTAATCAGCGGCGGCGGAAAATGCGACTATGCTAACGGACTCGGCTCGCTTGAGGCCCCGGTAGCCCTAGTCCCTGCCGTCATCAACCGCCTCGCAGGCACCCAGATAATTACCGGATACGACGTGGACACAGACCTCGTCGGAGAGCAGTACAATTTCTCGGGCCAGATCAACCTCGGTTACAAAATCAGCAAGAACTGGTCGGTGTCAGCCGGCGTGCGCATCAATGTCATCAACAACAGCTATAACGCCAATATCAAGAACATCCAGTTCCAGTACGGCGGTACGATGCTCCCTGCAGCCAATGTACTCGGCGGCGTAATCTCCACATTGTCAGGCGGAATGGTATCATCCGAGCAGGGTGCGGCAATGGCAGGAGGTCTGGTGGCCGACAAGGAGCTTGACGCAAAGCAGAGCGACGTGGCCTTCACGCCAATCATCTCCGTCCACTACAAGACCGGAAAGTTCGACTTCGCGGCAAGGTACGAGTTCAATACCAAAGTACGTCTGAAGAATGACACCAAGGTCAATACAACCGGCATCGCCCAGTACGAGGACGGCAAGGAAGTGGCGGCCGACATTCCTGCAAACCTCAATATAGGAGTCACATTCTCTCCAAGGTCCAATGTAAGGCTCTCCCTCGGCTTCAACTACTACTTCGACAAGCAGTCCAAGCAGTACAACGGCGACACCGACCTCAATGACAAGCAGGATTATCTCGAGCACAATGCTTACGAAATCCTCGGCGGCGTGGAATGGGACGTGAACAAGCTTCTCACCCTGAGCATGGGTGTGAACAGCAACACATTCGGGTTCGGAGACGAAGCCAGATACATTTCCGACATGAGCTTCTCCACAAGCTCCGTTTCAGGAGGTCTCGGAGCCAGCATCCACGTAACCCCGAAGATTTCCATCGACCTCGCAGTTTACAAGACATTCTACCTCAACTTCGCCAAGGATCAGGCGGACTACGGCGGATACGGCGAGAAGATGTACAGCCAACTTGCTCCTATGCTTCAGGGCCTTGCAGCTGCGAATCCTGGGCTCGGGGCTGCTCTCGCAGGCTTCAATGCCGAGTCGATGAAGATTCCGGGAAGGGACGAGTTCTCCAGGAAGAGCATCGTTGCCGGAATCGGAGTATCATTCGCATTCTAAGGCATTCCAAGGAACAAACTTCATGATTCATAAAAAGAGAGGGGGGGGGCGGGGGGTGGGGGTTTTGGTTTGCGGTTTTACCCCCCGGGGCGGCGTTGCGGCCCGCCGGGGCCAGCCAGGCCATTGCGGCGCTGGTCAGCCTGGGCTACAGCCAGAGCGAGGCGGCCCTGGCCGTGGCAAAAATCGACGAG
>JAXDUM010000035.1:0-8220 GCA_034089285.1 Candidatus Cryptobacteroides sp. | reverse complement strand
TCCATCAATGCTTTCCGCCGATTTCCTGCATCTTGCAGAGGATGTGGAAATGGTGAATGACAATGCCGACATCTTCCATCTCGACATAATGGACGGCGTCCTGGTTCCGAATCTGTCCTACGGTTTCCCTGTGGTGGAGGCCATTGCCGGGATGGCCAGGAAGCCCATGGACGTCCATCTGATGATAGTCGAGCCGTACAAGTACATTGAAAGGTTCGCCAAGACCGGCGCAGCGATGATCAGCTTCCATCTCGAGGCCGCACGGAAGGCCGGAAAGGATGCGGGAGAAATCCTGGACATGATAAGGTCACTTGGCGTCAGGGCCGGATTGGCCATCAATCCCGATATCGAAGTGGAAGAGGTATTCCCCTATCTGGAAAAGGCTGATTTCATTTTGATAATGTCGGTATTCGCAGGCTTTGGCGGGCAGAAGTTCATTGAGACGACTTATGAAAGGGTGAAGGCTCTCAAGGCTGAAATAGACCGGAGGGGTCTGGACTGCGAAATCGAAGTGGACGGGGGAGTGTCGCCATCCAACGCTGCCGCCCTCGCCGCTGCCGGAGCCGGAATCCTGGTCGCCGGGAGTTCAGTGTTCAAGGCCCATGACCCGGCCGGTGCCATTCGCCTTATGAGAGGTTAGATTATGTATCCTATCTCCTTGAAGGAGAAGGATTTGATACTATTATCAGGCATTTCCGCAAGCAGTTCGCCAATGTCGGAGATGCCTTTTATCGTACCCGTGAATTCCTCGCCGGTGACGTTGTCACGATAAGGGAAGGGCTTGTCCTTTCTGTAGAGAATGTCCAGATAGTCATTCCTCATCTCAGCCCTGCCCTCGGTGGTCAGTGACATTTCAAGTCTCATGAGAAAGAAAGGCAGAAAATCTTCGAGAGCCTCCTTAGGGCCGATTTCCTTCCCAGTGGCGATGGCCAGGGATGTCGGATTGGCCAGCTCGGCAGGGAAGTCCCTCTGGTTCAGATTGATGCCTATCCCCACTATGGAGGTGGCCACCTCATCTCCCCGCAGCGAATTCTCAATCAGCATACCGCAGATCTTCCGGTCGCGGACATATATGTCGTTCGGCCACTTGATTCTGACATCAGCCCCCTTGTCCGTGAGAAAATCCGCCACGGCCAATGCAGCAACCTCTGTAAGGACGAACTGGTCCATTGCCCTGACATTGCCTGTCAATGAGTTACCGAAGCGAAGCACTATGGAGAAAGTCAGATTCTCGCCGGTAGCGCTATGCCATTTGTTTCCCCTCTGTCCGCGGCCGGCTGTCTGGTAAAGTGCTGCGAACACTGACATTTTGTCAATGACGGACATTTCCCTGGATGCCCACGAATTGGTAGAATCTACCACTTCTGCCCACGTAATTGGTATTTCCGCTTTCATTGGACTGATTTTTGTTTTATATTTGCATATTTGAACACAAATTTAGAATCATTTATTGAAAACTTATCAAAATGGAAAATAAAATACTTGAAGTCATAACTGACGCAATGCTTGAGAAGAAGGCGAAGAATGTGGTTTCCCTTGACCTCAGGCCTGTCGGAACGGCCATCACTGATTATTTCGTGGTCTGCAATGCGGATTCCACGACTGCGGTGGCGGCAATTGCCGACAATATTCTCGGAAGGATGCAGGAGAAGCTCGGAAAGAAGGTGCTCCGCATGCAGGGACTTGAGAATGATTTCTGGATAATACTGGATTACGGGGATGCAGTCGTGCACGTATTCCTCACGGAGTACAGGGATTTCTACAGGCTCGAGGATCTGTGGGCCGATTCGCCGCGCAAGGAATACACTGACGAGCCGGCACCTGCCGCAGAGGGTTCCAGAGTAAAGACCAAGGCTTCCTCAAAGGTCAGGGCATCGGCCCGCAGGATCAGCAGGCGCGAGGAAAAAGCTGCTGGAAAGGCTTCAGAAAAGTAATATCCGATGGCAAACAAGAACGAAAACAAGCCGAAGATTGTCACTGTCAATCTCGGAATATCGTGGCTCTACCTCCTGATAATAGCCGGGATAATCTGGCTGCTGTTCAGCAATTCGGGGACAAAGCCGCAGAAGATAGAGTGGGCTGAGGTCGAGACCATGATCCAGGCCGGAGACGTCAAGGACATCGTCTTCGTGCGCAATGATTTCAAGGGCGAGATAAGCATACGCCCCGACAGGCTCGAGAAATATGCGGAAAAGTTCAATGGCAAGGTTCCGAATTCCTCCCCTCATTTCTGGTTCTATGTCTCTTCCAAGTTCGATCCGGAGAAGGAATTCGGCCGGCTCAATGCGGAATTGCCGGATGGCTCGCATTTCAAGGTGATCCTCGAGAACAATGACAATATGTGGGGCCAGATTCTGAACTGGTTCCTTTTCCCGGTCCTCCTCATTCTGATGTGGGTATTCATGTTCAGGGGATTCAACCGGAACATGGGAGGCGGTCCGGGCGGCCAGGGCGGCATCTTCAATGTGGGCAAGTCCACAGGCAAGCTTGCGGACAAGAATATGGTCAAGGTCACATTCAAGGACGTGGCCGGACTCTACGGTGCGAAGGAGGAGGTGATGGAAATCGTCGACTTCCTCAAGAATCCAAGGAAATACACCGCCCTGGGAGGCAAGATTCCTAAGGGAGCCCTGCTCGTAGGCCCTCCGGGTACCGGCAAGACGTTGCTGGCCAAGGCTGTGGCAGGCGAGGCCAACGTACCGTTCTTCAGCATTTCCGGCTCCGATTTCGTGGAAATGTTCGTGGGCGTGGGAGCCTCCAGGGTGAGGGATCTTTTCCGCCAGGCCAAGGAGAAGGCGCCGTGCATCGTCTTCATAGACGAGATTGACGCGGTCGGCAGGGCGAGAGGCAAGAATGTCGGATTCTCTTCCAATGATGAGAGGGAAAACACTCTCAACCAGCTTCTTACGGAGATGGACGGTTTCGATACCAATTCCGGTGTCATAATCCTTGCGGCCACCAACAGGGCCGACATACTCGACAAGGCCCTCCTCCGCGCGGGAAGGTTCGACAGGCAGATTCACGTCGATCTCCCTGAACTTAAGGAGAGATGCGAGATTTTCAAGGTTCATATCAAGGATCTCAAGCTGGAGCCTGACTTCGACGTCGACTTCATGGCAAAGCATACTCCGGGATTCTCCGGGGCAGATATCGCCAATGTCTGCAATGAGGCTGCCCTCACCGCGGCGAGGAAGAACAAGACCGCGATCGACAGGCAGGACTTCCTCGACGCTGTGGACAGGATCATCGGCGGACTGGAAAGGAAGGCTTCCATCATAACCCCGGCTGAGAAACGCTCCATTGCCCATCACGAGGCCGGCCATGCGACTGTCAGCTGGCTACTGCCTTATGCCAATCCTCTTTTCAAGGTCACCCTGATTCCTAGGGGACAGGCTCTCGGTGCCGCCTGGTACCTGCCGGAGGAGAGGAAACTCTGGACCAGGGCCCAGATGACTGACGAGATGTGCTCCCTGATAGGAGGCCGGGTCGCCGAGGAAATCGTGAACGGGGAACCTTCCACAGGCGCACAGAACGATCTCGAACGCCTGACACAGATGGCCTACGGCATGGTCAAGTATTATGGAATGAGCGAAAAGGTGGGTACATTGTCCTTCTACGACTCCACAGGAGCCAGGGGATATGACCTTACCAAGCCATACAGCGAAAAGACAGCGGAACTTATCGACGAGGAGGTCAAGGAGATTGTGAAGAACATTCACGACCGTACCAGGGCCATTCTCGAAGAGCATAAGGAAGGATTCCTGAAGATGGCGGCCCTCCTCCTGGAGAAGGAAGTCATCTTCGCAGAAGACGTGGAAGCCATTCTGGGCCCTAAGGTCAAGCCTGAGGAAGAAAAGGCGGAGACTCCTGATTCTCAGGAAACTGAGCCTGAAACGCCGACCGATGGCGCAGCCTCCCCGGAGGTGCAGTAGGCCCTGAACGTGTATTCCTAAAACCAAGAACCAATGAACAATACCATCAAGAGGACAATTTCCGGAGTGGCCTTCGTCGGCATAATGCTGGCGGGGCTGCTTCTTGACAGATTCCTTTTCGCCGCACTCATGATGTTCATAATGGGCATCATGATGCACGAGTTCTATACCATAACGATGGGTGCGAGATACCGTTTCTCCAGAATTCTCGCCATCCTTTCCGGAGAAGTGCTTTTTCTCCTCCTTTTTCTGGTCCAGGCATTCGGCCTCCAGGCGAAATTCGTGGGGCTGGCCATGCTGCCTCTCCTTATCGTGATGATCAATTCCCTGTATGTCAAGGACAAGACCGAATTCGGCAAATTCTCGGACATCTATACGGGCATACTCTATATAGCTGTCCCGCTCTCCCTGTCGAATCTCATCGTGTTCTTCGACCACGGCTTTGACGGGCACATTCTCCTGTATTTCTTCCTGCTGATCTGGAGCTCGGACATCGGCGGATTCATTTTCGGCTGCGGCCTCGGCAGATATTTTCCGAAGAAACTCCTTCCGGGGGTCTCCCCGAAGAAGACATGGGTCGGTTTCTGGGGAGGAATGCTCTGCAGTGTACTTACTGCCTTGATCATAAAGTCTGTGTTCAGCCTCGACGCCATCTCATACTTCCATACAGTGATGCTGGCCGTCGTAATGGACGTGGCGGGAGTTTACGGAGACCTCTTCGAGTCGCAGTGGAAGAGATACTATGACGTGAAGGATTCAGGCCTCATCATCCCGGGGCACGGCGGCCTTCTCGACCGTTTTGACAGCACTATTTTCGCCATTCCGGTCGGAACGCTTTACCTCATAGTGATGAATATATTGTAGTTTCGGCTATTTATTCGTATCTTTGCCAATCAGTACAAGATACGACTTTATTCAATATGACAATAGACAAGAATTCATACGGGACGATTGCAATTGCGTGGGCAGTTTGCGGATTACTCATCTTTATTTGCCTGCATTTCATTCCTCTGAAGGCACTTGCCCTGTCCCTGTCAATAATTCTGGCATTGTTCGCATTCTTTGTGCTCTGGTTCCACAGGGTACCGGTGCGCCACACTCCCGCAGGCGACAGGATCGTCACTTCCGGAGCTGACGGCAGAGTGGTGATCATCAAGGAAGTATACGAAAAGGAGTATCTCCGGAGACAGTGCATTCAGGTCTCCGTGTATATGGACTTCTTCAACGTGCACGCCAATTTCTGGCCTGTGAGCGGAAAAGTCAGCTACTACAAGTATCATCCGGGCAAGTATCTGCTTGCATTCCTGCCCAAAGCTGCCGAGGAAAACGAGCATTCTTCCACAGCCATTGACACAGGCAGGGAGGAAATCTTCTTCAAGCAGATTGCAGGCACCTTTGCGCGCAGAATCGTATGCTACTCGGAAGAGGGTTCGCAGGAAGAGAGGGGAAAGCAATGCGGAATAATTAAATTCGGCTCCCGCTTCGACATTTTCCTGCCTCTGGATGCGGAAGTCAAGGTAAAGCTCGGAGAAGAAATCAAGGCGGCTGAAACCGTAATTGCCGAGCTCAGATAGCAGATATGGAAGCTTTTATAATACTCCTGCTCATTTTTATCAACGGCGTTTTCTCGATGGCGGAGATTGCAATGATCTCTTCCAGAAAATCCAAACTCAACGCTGAGGCATCCAAGGGCGACAAGGCTGCGAGGGCTGCCGTCAGAATCTCCTCGGATCCGGACAAATTCCTTTCCACGGTACAGATGGGAGTGACCCTTGTGGGCATCCTCACCGGTATATTCTCCGGAGATAGCCTGGCCCGGGACTTCGCCTCTCTGCTTACATCCCTCGGAATAGGCGCCGGAACAGCTTCCGTCCTTTCCAAGGCAATCATCGTATTCATCGTCATGTTCCTCTCCATACTTCTCGGAGAGCTTATCCCGAAGCGCATTGCAATGTCCAATCCTGAGAAGGTGGCCAAGGCATTGGCCGGGCTGATGCGTTTCGTTTCCTGGACAGCATCCCCGGTGGTATGGTTGCTTGCCAAGAGCACTGCATTGTGTGCCAAGGCTTTAGGTATCAAGGAAAGGGAGTCCAAGGTGACTGAGGATGAGATCAAGTCCATAATCGAGGAAGGCAAGGATGAGGGAGAGGTGTCACCTGTGGAACAGGATATAGTGGAGCGCGTGTTCACATTGGGTGACCTGAGCGTCAGCACCATCATGACATTGCGTGACGATATCGTATGGCTGGACCTCGAAATGACCGAGGATGAGATCATCAAGACCATCGAGAGCACCATATTCGAGCAGTATCCGGTGGTGGACGGCGATATCGACCATGTGGTCGGCGTGCTCTCCATCAAGGATTACGTGACGGCTCTGCGCAAGGACAAGAATCTGGATCTCAAGAAGATGATGAAGGAGGCGCACTATGTCCACGAGAATATGAGCATCTACACCGTGCTTGAATACATGAAGTCGGAGCGGATTCACAGGGCGCTTGTCTGCGACGAATTCGGCGGGCTTGAGGGCATCATCTCCCTGAAGGACATATTTGACGCATTGGTGGGCAACATGGCCCCTCAGGAGCTTATGAAGGAGCCTGACATCATTGCCCGCAAGGACGGGGAAGGCTGGCTGGTGGACGGACAATGCTCCATCTATGACTTCCTTTCGCATTTTGACCTTGGAGAGAATATGGAGGATTACGATTTCTCCACAGTGGGTGGTCTCCTGCTTGAGAATCTCCAGCACGTCCCGAAATCCGGCGAAAAGACCGAGTGGCAGGGATTCTCATTCGAGGTGGCCGATATGGACGGCGCCAGAATCGACAAGATTATCGTCAAGAAACTTCCTGATATCGAGAAGGTTGCGGAAGAATAATTCCAGCCCTGCATGCCACATGGTAAAGGCCGTATGGCCTACTGTAATAATCAGCACTTTTACTAATGAAACGTTCCGAATTAATGCTCGCATTGGCAGCCGCATCGGCAGCCTGTGCATCCACATCCTGCAAATCAGATAAGGCAGCCAGGCCGAATATCGTTTTCATAATGACGGATGACCATACGGCCCAGATGATGAGCTGCTATGGCAGCGGCAATGTCCGGACTCCTAATCTGGACAGGATTGCCGAGGACGGCCTCAAGTTTACCAATGCATTCGTGGCCAATTCGTTAAGCGGTCCTTCCCGAGCTTGCATACTTACCGGGAAACACAGCTGTGCGAACCATTTCTACAGCAATTCCGGAGACGTCTTCGACTTCAGCCAGACCACATTCCCGAAGCTCCTGCAGGAAGCCGGCTATCAGACTGCGATGGTGGGCAAGCTTCATCTCGAGGCCAATCCGACCGGTTTCGATTTCTGGGAGATTCTTCCCGGCCAGGGAGACTACTACAATCCTGAGTTCATCAGGATGGACGGATCGAGGGCCGTGGAGAAGGGCTATGTGACCGATATAATCACCGACAAGAGCCTGGAATGGCTTGAGAACGGAAGGGACAAGTCGAAGCCTTTCTGCATCATGATACATCATAAGGCCACCCATAGGAACTGGCTGCCTGACCTTAAGTATCTTAATGAATATGAGGATGTAACATTCCCTATTCCGGAGACCTTCAATGATGACTATGCGGGCCGCGCCGCTGCGCAGAAGCAGGAAATGAACATAGCCAGGGATATGGACATCGCCTATGACATAAAGATGTTCAGGGAGGGCGACAAGACCAGGCTTTCCGGTCTGTATCAGAGTTATATCGGCCGTCTTGATCCTGAAGACAGGGCTGTATACGATGAATTCTACAAGGGTCTGACCGATGATTTCCATAAGAAGAATCCTGAAGGCGAGGACCTGGCCGAGTTCAAGTTCCAGAGATATATGAGGGACTATGCCAAGGTGCTGAAGAGCCTTGATGACAATGTGGGACGGGTCCTGGACTATCTCAGGGAGGCCGGACTGGACAAAAACACCCTCGTCGTCTATACCTCCGACCAGGGTTTCTTCCTGGGCGAACACGGATGGTTCGACAAGAGGTTTATGTATGAGGAATGTCAGAGGATGCCTGTGGTGGTGCGTTATCCGGCGGCAATCAAGCCCGGCAGCACCACTTCCGCACTGAGTATGAACGTGGACTTCGCTCCGACCTTCCTCGACTTTGCCGGAGTCCCGGTTCCTTCCGACATTCAGGGCCGATCCCTGCGTCCGGTTATGGAAAATGCGGGCACCGTGCCTCAGGACTGGCGGGAGGCTGTGTATTACCATTATTATGAATACCCTGCGGAGCACTCGG
>JAXDUM010000034.1:0-102587 GCA_034089285.1 Candidatus Cryptobacteroides sp. | reverse complement strand
TGTATGCCAATACTTTGTCGTCAAGGCTTCCCTCGTCGGAGCTGGATGTGAGGAATTCGAAAGAGCCCTCTTTACCTGGCCTCAGTGCCGGACGCGTGTGGCGGAGTCTGCAGAGTTCCCTGTACATTACTGTATAATCGTTCTCCTCCCAGTCCGTGATCGGGTCCTTCTCGAAGAAGAGGAAGCGGTGGTCGAAGCCGACCTCCTGGCCTGTGTAGATGAGCGGCTGTCCCTGAGGAAGGGTGAATGTCAATGCTGCCATCAACTCCGCAGCGTCTCCCATTCTCTCGAACTCCGTCCCGGCCCAGGAGTTCTCATCGTGGTTGGATGTGAACATCAGGCGGAATGCGTCATTGCCGTATTCCTCGACATTGCGCACGAGATAGTTCCTGAGCGAATCTGCATTGGACTTGCCCTGAGCAATGGCATTGAGCATATGGTGCAGCTCCCAGGAATAGGAGGCGTCGAAGCCGGCGTCGTGGAGCCATGGCTTTTCTCCCTCCGCGAGGAAATAGAGCTCCTGCCTGTACTCGGAACGCAGGGCGCTGATGGTTTCGGTCCAGAAATCCTGCGGCACGAGGAAGGCCATATCGCAGCGGAAACCGTCCACCCCTCTGTCGAGCCAGAAGCGCATTGCATCCTGCACGGCTGCGCGCATATCGGCATTTTCGTAATTGAGCTTGGCTATGTCGGTCCAGTCGTATTCCACTATGGTATTGCCCAGGGAGTCACGCAAATACCAGTCGGCAGGCTTTTCGCTCACCCACGGACAGTCCGGAGAAGTGTGATTCGCCACGAAGTCGAGAATGACTTTCAAACCGAGAGCATGGGCCTCGGATACGAAATGGTCGAAATCCGCATAGTCACCGAATTCGGGATTGACAGAGGTGTAGTCACGTATGGCATAGTATGAGCCGAGGCTTCCCTTGCGCTCCTTCTGACCTATTTCATAAATAGGCATAAGCCACACAATGTCCACCCCGAGTTCCTTGAGACGGGGAAGCTGCTTTGCGGCAGCCTGAAAATTGCCTTCTGCGGTGTACTGGCGCACATTCATTTCATATACTACGCTGTCATAGGTCCAGGATGCGTGAGGACCCTTTTCACTGCAGGCAGGAAGCAGTGCCAGCGCAAGAAGAAGAGAGGCTGCAGTTACAGCCAGTTTTGCATATTGCCGTTTCATTTGCAGTATTGATTGATGGTTTGTGTCTTGACAAGGAAGAAGTTGTTGTTCGGATCCAGTATCCTGTACTCGCCGTGGTTCCCCCACGATGCAGGTCTGTCCTCTATGCTCATATCCTCACCGGTGTCGTTCTGGACATAAGGGCGTATGCTGTCCTGCCAGGCGCGTATGCGTGCAGTGCTGGCGCTGTAGCAGAAGAGGTCCTTCGAGCTGCTGCAGAGTTCAAGCAGGGCGTCATTATATATCTTACGAAAGTCTTCAAACTTCAAGAGCCTGTAGATCAATAAATTGCCATTGTCGCCCCAGTTGAATGGATCCTGTCGTCCCGAGTCGCTCTGGTTTCCGCAATTGCTGGAGGTGCCGAGAGTGTTGTCGTAGTCGTAAGGGATGAAGAAGAACTTGTAGTTTAACTTGTCCTGGGAATTGAAGTATATATAGAAGTTGTTCTTGTTGTTCCAATAGTCGTCCCACATTCCCACAGCCACATTCACGGCATAGGTCTTCAGGAGCAGCTCGACGTCACATACCTGCTTGATCCAGGTGTAGAAGCTCTCTTCTCCCTTGCCCGTCAGCTTGAGGATGAAATCCTTGAGCTGTGCCTCTGCAGCCGCATAGTTCGCCGTCTGCGTCTTCAGTTCGTAGGTTTTGTCGCTGCCGTCGTTTCCGAACAGCCCGGAGTCAGTGGAATTGAGAGTTGCGCCGTAGCTGCACTTCCAAACAAAACCGTCCTTGTTGACGAACTGCTGCTCACGGGCGTTTGCATAGCGGCCGTCGATGAGTTCTATCATGTCATAGACTCCGTAATAGGCCTCTTTTGGGTCTCCCTCGACCTTTATCCACAGGCGGCAGTAAGCGGAATGGGGCGCGGTCCAGATGCCGTAGCGACGGAAGAGATCATAGCAGTAAAGTTCGCGCACATAGGCCGGGTCGTCCTTGAACCATTTGAGATAGAGCTTCTTCACTCCGTGGAGTTCGTGATCCGTATCCTTGAAGTACTTGGTGAAATTCAGCTGGAAATGGCAATGATGCCAGTCAGTCTTGCCGGCCTCGTGCATCTGTCCGGAATTGCCTTCCGGGCGTCTGCGGGAAGTGTTGCCCTTCAGGCGGAGACCGCAGTCCTTGATGAGGGTCTGCTCTCCGGCCTTGTCGTAAAGCACGTCGCAGCTGATGTAGGTGGCAGTGTTGGAATCGGCATCGTAGGCATTGAGCAGGGCATTCCACTGGTCAGGCGTCACCGAGATGTGTATTTCCGGGATACAGTTTCCGTCAAAGACATAGGCCAGGCCCTCCTCGGCCGTGTAGCCGCCGTCGTTGCCGCTGCCCCCGTTTCCCCCGGTGATGTCGCCGGTATTGTCGCCGCTGCCGCTGTTCCCACCGTCATTTTCGCCGCTGTTCCCTCCGTTGTTCCCTCCGCTGCCGGTTTCTCCGCTGCTGGTCGTTCCGTTGTTCAGCGGGTCCTTGTCACAGGATGGCAGGACGGCAAAGGCAAGCAGCGCCGCAAGGTGTAAGGATAAGGTTATAAACCTGAATCTCATATGGTTACGTTATTTCACAAGCATCACGAATTCTCCTGATTCGAGGCTGAATGGAATAATATTTCCACCCTCGACCATCTCTCCGGTGAAATAGTTTTTCCAGTTCCCTTCAGGCACAGTGACAGTTACTTCCCTGGCGCTGAGATCGAAGTTGCCGGCTACAATCAGGCCCTTGGAGCCTGCGGAGCAGGTGATTGTCCTTCCGTTTGACCAGTTGCCTGTTCCGACCTTCCAGGAGAATGAGGCGTCGCTCCTGAAGAGTTCCGGATTCTCCCTCCTGAATTTCAGGAGTTTAGCGTATGTGTCATACAATGCCTTTCTGTCGGCATCCTCGTAATACTCCCAATGCAGAGGCTTCTTGCCGGTCCTGCCGCCTGTCTCGATGGATTCGTCATAGCCGAGTTCCTGGAACTGCCAAAGCATCTTTGGACCCGGAACTGTGAGGAAGAATGCAGCGTTGAGGGCCTCTCTCTTCATCCTTGCGGAGAGGTTGCCCTTGATTGCCGAATTGCCGTAAGCCTTCGATTTGTAGGCGGTTCTCTCCTCGTCGTGGCTTTCCATAAAGCCTACGTATGAGCCGAACGGCATTGAACTGCCCGTCCAGAGACCGGTGAAGTCGCTGTCTGATGAGAATCCCATGGCGGCCTGGCAGTAGGCATTGTTCATATTTCTCCAAACCTTCATCCCGGCCTGGGCGAGGGCCTTCTCCTCATCCTGTGCGCAGAAATGCTCGAGGATCACTATGGCATCGCTCTTCACCTCGCGGATGGCATTGTTGTAGTCCTTGAGAATGTCGATACGGCTCTGGTCATAGTTGGATGCCGTACTCTCTGTGCTGTTCTTGTTGGTGAATCCCTTGGTGAGGTCGAACCTGAATCCGTCCACCCTGTACTCCTCGATGAGGTAGCGGAGGCTCTTTTTCACGTGCTCCCTTGTGAGTTCGAATTCGTGGTTCCAGTCGTGGAACACGCTGTATGGATGAGGAGCGTCAACATTGAACCAAGGGTTGTTGGAAGCTGTCTTGTTGTTGGTCGCATCCCAGTAGAGTTTCGCGTAAGGATGTGCACCCGTAGCCTGGTTGTACACCACGTCCACGAGCACCGCAATGCCTCTGGAGTGGCAGGCATCCACAAATTCCCTGTACATCCTGCGGGTTCCGTAAGCCTTGTCAAGGGCGAAGTATGAGCAAGGGTTATAACCCCAGCTGTCATTGCCCTCAAATTCCTGAACCGGCATCAGCTCGATGGCATTGACACCGAGTGCCTGGAGATAGTCGAGCTTCTCCATCGCACCGTTGATGTCGCCGGTAGATGTGAAGTCGCGGAAATGCATTTCGTAGATGACAATGTCATCAGGATCGCTGACAGAGAATGACGTATTCTGCCAGCTGTAAGAGTCTTTGTTCACTTTGAATGCGGAAACCAGTCCGCTGGTCCCCTCCGGGTAAGCCGGGAGATCCGGGTACGTGGTGGAGGTGATGTATTTGTCATTGTATCCGTCATATACAATCTCGGTGTAAGGGTCGTGAACCTTGGTTGCAGTGCCGTCCTTCTTGCCGAGATAGTACTGGAACATATATTCCCTGTCGGGATCGACGCCGGTGAATGTGTACCACCAGCATCCTGCCGCGTCGTCGCGCTTCATGGCATACTCGCTCTGTCTCTGCCAGCCTGAGAAGTCTCCGATGACGTAGCACCAGTCGTACGAGGCTCCGTTCTTGTCCTTGTCGTAAAGGACTACGGTTACGGAACCGTCTGGATTGTAATTGATGCCGTGGCTGCATCCGGACGGCATAGCCTCCTTTACCGGGTCCACAGGCTCGAACTTGTTCTTGGTATCGCTGACCTGGACGAAGAGGTCGGGAGTCTGCTTGCTTCCATCCTTGCTGCGGACCACCACGCCGATTCTGCTGACCTCGGCATCGCCCGAGCCGAACCATTCCCTGATGGTCGGGGTGATTTCCAGTTTCCAGAGATCGGTCTCTCCGGTCGGAATCCACTTGCATTTGTCGATGTTCTCATTCCATTCAGCCTGCACGAATGCCCACTCGGTACCTACGATACCGATATGTGCATAGAGGTCATCTGTCCAGCCTTTGAATTTGGCATCGTCCGCCTTGTAGTACAATGTGCAAGGCCCGTCGGCATCCGGGATTTCCGGGTCCGCATAGAGGCCTGATGTTCCTATTGGCGGAGTCTCTCCGTTGCCTGGTTCCTGACTTATTGTCAACAACTTGGTTTTGGCACCTTTGGCCGAGAATGAAATTGTGGTGCTGCGCATTGCATAGCCGTTCCCACCAACAGATACTTTCACTGAAGCATCACCGCTGCCGGAAGTGGTGCTAAGTGACACCCAGGATGATGTAGAAGGTATTTCTGCAGTCCATTTTTTCGCATTGGTGCTCACTGTTATTTCCTGTGAGGAAGCCTCTCCGCCGAAAACAAGGGCGGGCGGATTGATGGACAGTGTGATGCTGTTGGTTGCCGTCGGATTATCCTCACCTGTGCAGGAGAGGATAGTCAAGGCCATGGAGACTGAAGCCAATAG
The DNA here is from genome assembly GCA_034089285.1 of Candidatus Cryptobacteroides sp. GTDB lineage: Bacteria > Bacteroidota > Bacteroidia > Bacteroidales > UBA932 > Cryptobacteroides. The sequence continues at coordinate 97,322 of JAXDUM010000034.1, read as the reverse complement.
AGTCAGTATTCTTTTCATTAGTGTGATATGTTAAAAATAGCGGCTTGCGGGCCGGTCAGGGCCCGCAAGTCAGTATGAATACAACAATACTACTTGATTGTGGCGTTGCTGTTGTCGAAATCCCAGTCCTGGTTCAATGTGAAAGGTCCGAGGTCAACTGTCTGTGCTCCACCTCCGTTATTGTTGAAAATCAGTTTGACATTCTTGCCGATGCTTTCGGCAGGGATGCTGTATGTCCAGACATCTCCTTCTTTGGTCATAGATGCGCCTGGCCAGTCTCCAAGTGAGAAGTCGCATCCTTCACCCCATCCGTAAAGGCTTACTCCCGGCCATCCTTCCTCGTTCTTGTAAGTGATTTTCACTACTGGCCTTTCAGTTTCCGCCATTTCAGCATAAGGGTACTTGCCATCAACAATCTCTCCGAGAGTGAAGCATTTGACGCCTTCCAAAGTTGCTACTGTGATGTCAACTGTCTGGACTGTTCCGTTGTTGAAAATGAGTCCTACGCCTGTGCTGCCCCAGTTCTCTTTATCAAGAGTGTAATACCAATAGGCTTTGCCTCCAAGTGTGGCCTTGCTCATTTCAAGACCCGGCCAGGTGAACGATGTCTTCATGCCCCATCCATAAAGGTTGGCGCTGTCCCAGCCCGGATCCGCACAGATGACATTCACCGGTTCGGCTCCTTCCGGAAGCGGGTCTTCGACATCACCGTCTCCATCTCCTCCTTCCTGTTTGCCGTAATCTTCGGCGCTGATGGAGTAGGTCACCTTGTCAAAATTATTGAGATCCAGGTATATGCGGTATTGGCCGGCCTCGATAGGAATGTTGCCTCCACCGAGAGCACCATCAACTCCCCAGTTGGTTCCCCAGTCACTGTCAAGTCTGAACTTGAATTCAGTGTTGGCAGACGCTTCGATGTCAGCATAGAATCGCTGCTTGCTGTCAAGAGTCATCACTATGTCGTTGTCCCAGTCACCGTTCAGGCCGATAATGCCTACCTGATCGAATCCTTTCACTTTGGTGAGTAAGAGAGAACTCTTGCTGAATGTGAAGTTGTAGTAGCGGTTTGCTGTGTAGCAGGTGATGTTGTCATTGCTGCCGTCTGCCAATTGAATGCTTCCTCTTTCCGCTGTTTCCAGATCGGCTGCATTGGCAACGCCCCAGTTACCGTTATTCCATCCGGCTTCTCCGGTGATTTTGAACTGATTGTCAGCGTGTTCGGCTCCGAAATCCACTACGGCCTCGTATTTCTCATCATCCTCTTCATAATTGTAAAGGAATAATGAGTTGGCGTGAGCCCAGCTGCAATAAGAACCTACAACCCAAATTTTTGCATAGGCTTTCTCCGCATTGTAAGGAATGAACTTTCCTGAGATGACATTGGAAACGAGTTCTCCGCCTACTCCGGCACTTTCACCTCTCATTTCAGATTTCATCCTGAAGAACACTTCTATTTCTTGGGCCGGAGAGCAGCCGAGAGAGATGAGAGCGTTATTCAGGTCTGCGCCTGCAATTGTGATTTCTGATGCAGGAGTGTCAACACTGCCTACTTTTTTCTCTTTTGCGAATTCGTTTGAGAGATCTGCGTAAAGAGTGTATCTGACGGCAGCTGCCATTCCATAGTCGGCAGGAGTGAATTTGACAGTGGCAACGTTTTCGTTAGCCTTCAATTCGTATGATTCGGCTGCAAACTCCGGGAGAACCGGAGCGCTGGCTTTCTCCAGGTCGAGCCTTACGTCTGACTCTTCGACGCAGGAGGCGAGCAATGCGCCGGCCATCAATGTATATAATACTTTTTTCATATTGAGTATCTGTTAATATCCAGGGTTCTGGATGAGTTTGTCATTGCTGTTGATTTCGTTTGCCGGGATAGGCATAAGGTTGAATTTCTCATCAACTCCTGTTCCTTCATATACGCCTCCTTTCCAGGCCCACAGATAATCTTTCGATGTGAATTTTCCGAATCTGACAAGGTCGGATCTTCTCCAGCATTCCCAGTAAAGTTCGCGTCCGCGTTCGTTCAGAAGTTCGTCAAGATTATAGTTGGTGACCTCTCCGATTCCTGCTCTCTTCCTGACTTTTGTCCAGGCATCACGTCCTTCAGCCTCAGTGACTGTTGACGCACCTCTGAGCTGAGCCTCGGCAAGCATCAGGTAAGCATCGGCTGTACGGAACAGAGGGAAATCAGTGTCAGGGAAGTTGACTGCCTGGGCAGGCTGTCCGTCGCTTCTCAAGTTGCTGAACTTGTAAGCTGACCATCCTGAAGTGAAATCTTTGAAGTCAGCAAGGTCTTTAGGGAAATCGCCGTTAGGACCGCCGCCCCACAAAAGGTTTCTTGAGTCGGTAGAACCGAAAAGTTTGATGAATTCAGGAGTTACGTTGATACCTCCCCATCCGTCGTTCACGCCCATCGCTGCCATCCACTCCGGCTCTCCGGATTTGATGGCTGCCTTGATAAGGAAAGTAGTTCCGCCATAGCTCTGGATATTGTTTCCGTCCTGAGGTACGCAGAAGATGATTTCTTTGGCGTTCCATTTGTCGTTGTCAGCCATGAAGAGCTCGTGATAGCTGTTTCCGTCTATTTCTACTGTCTCGTGAAGAGCTGGGTATTTAGCCTTGATGTCTTTGCAGAGAGTACCGGCTTTGTTGAAATATTCCTTTGCTTCGGCATCGCTGATGCCGAGATATACTGCTGCATTGAGATTCAGTTTTGCCTGAATCATCATCACGAACCCTTTGTCGAGTCGGCCGTAAACGTTGGCTCCAATTTCTTTGAGGTCGCTTCCTGCGAGCATTTCGTCGCATTCCTTGTCAAGCCATTTGAAAAGGTTGGCGCGTGAAATGCGGTCAGGACCGGTCGAACCAACAGAGTTTGCCTCGGTAGCGAAAGGCACGTTTCCAAACATATCGATAGCGTGGAGGTAGCTCAATGCCCTGAGTGCGCGTGCTTCAGCCTCGTAAGTTTTCATTGTCTGGGAATCCCTGAATGAAGAACTCTTTGATCGACGGAGGAACTCGTTGCAAAGTCCTATCTGATAATAGATTCTTGAAAACATTGCGGTGACGAACACATCGGAAGTTGTCCAGGAGAGTCCGTGGATGTTGTACAATGTCTGGTCATTCCAAGGACATACAGCTTCATCTGTAGTATATTCGTTCATATAAAATAGAGCCCTCAGATACTGTCCGTATCCACCATCGATACCGTCAATGTCGGCTCCTCCATCAGGACCTTCAGATGCGCTGACTGTCAGTCCTGCGTAGCATTTTGCCAAAAGGGAGGCATAGGCATCCTCGCTGTCGAGCACATCGTCCGGCAAAGTGATGGTCGGGTCGATAGGTGTCACATCAAGGTCTCCAATGCAGGAAACAGTTCCTGCGCAAAGGAGCAGCGCCGCAGAAAATATTGAAATATATTTCTTTATCATAATGTGTTTCCTCTTGAATTAAAAGTTGAATTTAAGACCGACTACGTATGTTCTCGGACGAGGCCAGATATTGTTGTCGATACCGTTGAACACTTCAGGATCGATACCTTTGTAACCACTTGCGCAGCATACATTCTGAACGGTTCCGAACAGATTGAGAGCCATGTCCTTAGGAAGACCGAATGTATAGCCGAGTGTGATGTTGTCCAATTTGAAGAAGGATGCGTTCCTCACATAGTAGTCTGAGAAGTACTGTGCTGTCGTGAAGTTGTCCTTGGCTGCCTGAGGCACTCTGTTGGAAACGAAATTGTTCGTCCAGAGGTCTGTCATAAGGCTCAGACGGGATGAGTTGTTGTCATATACCCAGTTGCCGAGGTTGGCGTGTGCTGAAACAGCGAGAGTCCACTTCTTGTAACTCAATGTGGTGTTGAATCCGATTGTCACGTCAGGCGCGGCTTTCTTGTAGAAGTATTTGTCGTTAGAGTCAATCTTGCCGTCGCCGTTCCTGTCCACGTAGGCGCCCACGATAGGATTACCCTCAGTATCATAAATCTGCTGGAAAACATAGAATGTATTCACAGGATAGCCTACCATATACTTCTGGATTGTGTTGCCGACACCACCTGAAATGCCACCGGTGTCAACTCCTTTGTAATCCTCGTTGTCGTTGGTGGTAAGCTGGGTGATCTTGTTCTTGTTCCAGGCTCCATTGAGTCCGATCTGCCAGAACCAGTCTTTGTTCTGGATGGCGATGTAGTTGAGATCAAGCTCTACACCGTAGTTCTCGAGTGTTCCGATATTGGCGTCAAGATAGTTCTTGAGGTTGGAACCTGCAGGAACAGGGGTGTAGTTCAGAAGGTCTGTGGTCTTCCTGTAATATCCGTCAACGGATGCTGTGAGCCTTCCGTCAAGGAAGCCGAAGTCGATACCTGCGTTGTAAGTTGTGGTGGTCTCCCATTTCAGGTCCGCATTGTAAGGAAGCGGAGTTGTAGGGATGACGAGCTGGTTTCCGAAGTAATAGTAACTACCCACTTTGTTCTCTTTGTAGGTGGCAAGGGTAGGGTAGTCTCCGGCATTGAGTTCCTGCTGTCCGGTCTGTCCCCAGCTCAGTCTGAGTTTGAGGGCTGAGAGAGCGTTGACATCCTTGAGGAAACTCTCGTTCTTGATGTTCCAGGCAAATGCTACTGACGGGAAGAGACCCCATTTGTTGTTTGCGAATCTGGAAGTACCGTCGTAACGGATTGATGCGGTGAGAAGGTAACGGGAAGCGTATGAATAGTTGAGCCTGCCGAAGAATGAAATCAGATAGTATTCGGATTTCGGATAGCTCTCTTTGTAAACTGTACCATCGGTCAATGCTACCTCATAGTTGGAACTTTCATTCCAGAAATTCTGCCAGGAATAACCTGCCATGATATCGAAATGATGGTCTTTGTTGAAGTCCTTGTTGTAGGCGAGATAAGCCTCAAGGGTTTTGTCGATTCTCTTTTGTGAGTAGTCGGTGTGGCGGCCCCTTCCGGCCTCTGTCTGGCTGTGAAGAGACTGCTCGCTGTCTGCGAGAATATCCACTGTTCCCTCTGAATAAGAGTAGTCGATACCGAGATTGACGTTGAGCCTCAGGTCCTCAAGACCGTGAATCTTGTAGTCAATCTGCGCATTGCCGATAAACCTGTTGGCGTTTGAAAGATCTTTTTTCTCGTTCAGCGAAGCTACAGGGTTGAGGGTTGACTGGGTATTTGCAATACCGTCGGTTCCCCAGATGCGGTAACCGTTGTGTCCGTTTGAAGAACTGTCATATACAGGCTGGGTAGGGTCGTACTCAACGGCCTGGGCGATTGCTCCTGTGTTGGCGAAGCGGTTCTTCATGAACATGGCCTTTCCGTTGAGGGAAATGGTCAGGTGGCTGTCAAGGAGAGTTGGGTTGAGGTTGACGGAAACAGTTCCCCTCTTCATTGAGGATGTCTTCAATGTTCCTTTCTGGTCAAGATAACCGCCTGAAACTCGGTATGGAAGATAACCGGCGTTCCCAAGGCCGATATTGCCGGAGATACCAACATTGCCTTCATAGGTCTGGCCGAGCTGATAGATTTCCTTCTGCCAGTTGGTATTGGCGTCGCCGAGTGCCTTGTATGCCTCAGAGTCAGTGCCTGCATATTCAGCCATTGTCGTACGCATCTCGTCCCCTGTCATCACATCGAGATACTTGGCATTTTGGCTGAGGGAAGTGGTGAAGTCTGCAGATACGTGAGGGGCTTTTCTGGAAGATTTCGCACCTTTCTTCGTCGTGATGATGATCACACCGTTGGACGCCCTTGAACCGTAAATGGCTGTTGCGGAAGCATCCTTGAGTACAGTGAAACTCTCGATATCATTTGGGTTGACGCTTGAGAGAGCGTCAGCTACGCCGTTGATTCCTGAGTTGCTGATTGGAAGTCCGTCGATGATGATCATAGGATCGTTGCTGGCTTTCAGTGAAGAACCACCCCTGATTCGGATGGTGGATGCAGAACCAGGCTGTCCGTCTCCGGCCGTCACAACCACACCGCCGGATTTGCCTGCGAGGAGCTGAGATGGAGAAGAGATCATACCTTTGTTAATTTGGTCGGCGCGGACCGTGGATACAGAACCTGTCATATCGTCTTTCTTGACAGTACCGTAACCGATGACAACTACGTCATCCAGGAAGAGAGCGTCTTCGCTGATGGTAATCTTCGCAGGCATCTGGGATGCTGTGAATGTTTGAGTGGAGTAGCCTATGCAGCTGACTTCAATGACAGCGTCAGCACTGGATACTCTGAGGACAAAGTCTCCGTCAAGACCGGTGGATACGCCATTGGTGGTTCCTTTTTCAAGGACTGTCGCACCGATGACAGGACCAGCCTGGTCAACGACTACTCCTTTGACCTCATATCCGCCCTGGGCGAATACAGGCGCCGCCAATGTGCACGAGAGCACGAGGGCGACAAATAGATTCACTATTCTATTCATAAGGATTTTGTTTGGTTATTGATAATTGTAAACACTTATTTCGTTTCTTTCTCTTTCACGAAGATGACAGAGATGGCGGCGAGGAGCATGAACAATGCTGCAATACCTATCATCCATGTGGCGGCCTGGCTGTCCACCGTAACCTTCTCGACAGCGCTGAGTGCCGCATAGTCGCTTCCTGAAAGGATGGCGTTCTTGACAGCCAGCACGATGGAACCTCCCACCAGGCCCATTACGATCTGAGGAATGGTGATGGTGAAGTTGAAGATTCCCATATAGGCTCCGCTGCTGCGCGCATCGATTGCGCGGGAGAGGATGGAGTAAGGCATTGCCAGGATTCCGGCCCAGGCGATGCCGATGAATACCATAGGAATCATCATGAGATACTGGTTGTCGATAAGGGTGAGGCCGAGATATCCCAATGCTCCGCTGAGAAGGCAGGCCGCATAGACCGGCTTGTTGCCGAAGCGGTTGGCAATCTGGGTCATGAAGATTGACGCAATGCAGGCCGGTACCGGATAGACAGCATTGAGCACTCCGGTCCAGGTCTCTGCCGCTCCGGTATTGACCATTGTCCCGGCTGCGTCAATGAAAGAGCTGGTAATGAGAGGCTTGAGATAGTTCCACATCAGGAAGAGGGCTGCCCAGGAGAAGAACTGGGTGACTCCGAGCTGGAGCATGGTGGACGGGATGTTCTTCATCAGGGTGATGAATCCCGGCTTCTTCTCCTCCACGGCTGTTTCCTCGCTTCCGTTGTACATTGCGAATTCGGCCGGAGGGTATTCCTTTACCTTGAAGGCGGTAACGAGAACGGTGAGCAGGAGAATGCCGCCTCCGATGTAGTAGGAGTAGGCGATGTGCCTGGAAACGCCGCCTTCAACCGCCGCGTCGGAAACTCCGCACCATGTCATGATGAGAGGCAGGAGTGCGCCGATGACCGCTCCGAGGTTGATGAGGAAGGTCTGGATCACGAATCCCTCGGTCTTCTGCGAGTCGTCCAGCATATCGGTCACGAGGGCCCTGAACGGCTGCATCGTGATGTTGAAGGACAGGTCCATGAACAGGAGAATGAGGGCTCCCATCGCAAGCGGGGCGAATGCCAGCAGCGTCGGGCAGTTCGGCATCAGCAGGAGAGCGATGGTGGAAATGATGGCTCCGCCGAGGATGTAGGGAATCCTGCGGCCGAATCTCGTCCAGGTGCCGTCGGAGAACATTCCCACGATAGGCTGGATGATGAGTCCGGCAATAGGGGCTGCGAGCCAGAAATAGCTGAGATGGCTGAGGTCAGCTCCGAGAGACTGGAGAATGCTGGATGTGTTGGAATTCTGCAGGGAATATCCAATCTGCACTCCGAGGAATCCGAAGCTGAGATTCCATATCTGCCAAAATGATAATTTCGGTTTCTTCTTCATTGTCTTGGTTACTAGTTCAATGCGTACGGGGCGGGCGTTCCCGCCTTCACTTAAATCGTTTGGCAAAAATATGACAATATTCATATTTATTATTACGGGGTTTGACGAACGGCGGAAATTTGCTGACGGATGGAGAATTATTTCAGATGAATCAAAACGTTTTTTTGGAGTTGTCACAACATTTTTCTAATTTAGATGCGGAATGAAGCAGTTGAGTACGCAATGGATTATCCACCTGTTCGCGGCGATGCACGTCGTGACGACTGTCGTATGCCGTTCAGTCGGCATGGATGACGAGCTGCTGCTTACCCTTCTGACAATGACCATGATAGTGGTGATCTGTCTCCGCAGAAGTCTCTCTATGGAGCTGACGGCAGCCATGATCATCCTCGTGAACGTGGTGGGATATGTGCTGGGAATCGAATGCGCCGATCTGATCCACAGATTCCTGACTTCAATGATAGCAGTCCACGCCGTCTCCACATTCCTGACCACCGAGGTGATGGGACAGTCCGCATTGTTGCTCGGAAAATATTTCTACAGGCTTCAGAAGGGCAGGAAATCGGAATGGGCGCCGAGGCTGACCTGGCTCGTCGCAACGGTTTCGGCCATCTTCCTCTTCCGTTTCGCCATTCTCGCTTTCGGCAGGATATACGACTTCAGCGACGGGATAATGTATGAGATGCTTAACGAATTCTTCTCGAATCTGCCGGCAATCATCATCCTTATCTGTCTCAATGCGATGTATGTCAGGTTCGCCAGGGTGCATATCCAAGGGTCCTCCCTTTCCTTCCGGATCCTCTCCCTTGCCACATTCCTGTCGCTTTCGGTGCTTCTCGGAACCTTCCTTGTAGGGTACGGCATTCCGTTCAGCTTCGGGCGGATAGCCGAATGGCCGGGAATGCTGAGCCTTGCCGTGGTGGTGTTCATCTCCGAGACCGTCCTGTATGTCCTTTCCTATCTTCTGGATTATCTCTGGACGTCAAGACAGGCCCTGAACGCAGAGACGCACAAGAGACACAAGGCCCAGTTCGAATATCTCAAGCTCAAGCAGCAGGTTGACCCGCATTTCCTGTTCAACTCTCTCAACGCCCTGGACTGCCTCGTCCTTGACGGGCAGAATGACCAGGCCCATACATTCATTCTGAAACTGGCAGGGATGTACAGGTATATGCTTAAGAATGAGAATCTTATGACCATAAGTCTGAGGGAGGAGCTGGCCTTTGTCGGAATGTACGCCGACCTTATGAAAGTGAGGTTCCAGTCGGGCTTCGAACTGGAGGTGGATGTGCCGGAAGAGTATAAGAACATGTTTGTGGTACCCTGCTCGATCCAGATGCTCCTGGAAAATGCACTCAAGCACAATGCGGCATCTCCCTCCGACCCTCTCGCCATAAGGATTTCCATTGAGGAAGGGAAACGGATAAGGGTCAGCAACAATCTCAGGAGAAAGAAGACCGCCAATCCGGAAGATTCGACAAGGGTTGGTCTGAATTATATAAGGCAGCAGTACATGGACCAGGCCGGCATGGAAATCACGATGTGGGAGGAAGACGGGAAATACGTCGTGGAACTGCCGCTGATCGAAAGGACAAATGTGAATTGAAACTATTCTTTAATATGAAAGTGTTGATAGTGGAAGACGAGCCGATGGCTCAGGCGAATCTGTGCAGGACATTGCTCAGGGAATACCCTGACATGGAGGTTGTCGGAATGACAGGCTCCGTCAGGGAGACTGTGGAGTGGCTGTCGGCCCCTGCAAACCGCCCCGATGTCATCTTCATGGATGTGGAACTCTCTGACGGCAGCTGCTTTGAAATTTTCAGAGAGGTGAATGTCAATGCCAGAGTGGTGATGACCACGGCCTATGACAGCTATGCCGTGAAGGCCTTCGAGGTCAACAGCATAGACTATCTTCTGAAGCCGATTGAGAAGGAGGCGCTTGACAGGGCGGTGGAACGCTGCCGCAAGTCCGTTCCCGGCACGGACGTATCCGGGCTGATGGCATCCCTCAATCAGAAAAGGGAATACCGCCAGCGTTTCATGCTGCGCATCAACGACAAGATTCTTCCGGTCCCGGTCAGTTCCATCGCATATTTCATTTCCGAGGACAAGATGACCTGGATGTACACGAAGGACGGGCAGAAGTATGTGATGGACCAGTCACTGGACATCATTTCCACGGAACTGGATCCATCATCATTCTTCAGAGTGTCCAGAAACTGCATCATCGCATCATGCGCCGTGCGCAGCATAATAAAACTTCAGGGAGGAAGGCTGAAGATCAACCCTCTCCCCGAATGTTCTTCCGAGATATTGGTAAGCCGTTCGCGTTCAGACGATTTCCTCGTCTGGATGGGTGGCCGTTAACATCGCTATTTCCTGCCGCACTCCCTTATCATCGCCCTCAGTGAGGCGGTTACATCATCGGCGAGGAGATCCTCCACGCAAGGTTTCATCCTGTATCTCCAGTAGTATGGGGATATGGCCGGGACATTGATTCTCTCGTCGTCCGGGTTCTCTGCGCAGAGTTCCGGCTTGATGGAGAGATAGTCCTGAAGCGGAAGGATGGCGAAGAGTGACGCCGACTGGAGATGCATCATCAGGATGCTTCTGCAGGTTTCCGGTCCGCATTCTTCCGGAGCGGCGCCGTATTTTCCGAGTACCTGGTTCCAGAATTTCTGTGTAACTTCCCTGTCTTCCTTCCACCATGCCCTGAGCGGACTCATGTCGTGGGTGGAGGTGGCGCAGACTGAGAAATAAGGGTATTGCCAGGTGTCGGCGAACTCCCTCTTCGGGTCCTTCGGCATTCTCTGGATTTCGAGGGAGAGTATCTTCAATGCGCTCATTACCTCAGGAACGCAGTCCGGTATCATTCCGAGATCTTCTCCGCAGGCCAGCATTCCGGTCGAGGCCAGGAGTTCAGGCAGTTTCCTCATTGCCGACTGCCTCCAGAATTCATTGTGGCGACGGTAGAAGAAATCATTGTAGAGGGCATTGTAGGCATCCTTCTGCCATTGCGGCAGATTGCGGTAGCGCTCCGTGTTCTGGGCCGCGATTCTCGGGTGCCAGTATCCTTTGCGCCTCTGGTCCTCCAGGAAGAGGGTATTGAGGGAATCCTCTGTGTACCAGCCAGTGGTGACATCGAAACCTCTCTGCCTGAGTTCATCCTCGCTGAACGGGAGGGCAGGGTTGAAATGTCCGGCGAGACCGCTCTTCGCTCCTGCCGGAATCTCCCAGATGCGGAAGAATCCGAGAATGTGGTCAATCCTGAAGGCATCGAAGAACTGCTCCATGTTGGACAGCCTCTGCTTCCACCATGCGAAGTCGTCCTCTGCCATCTTCTCCCAGTTGTAGGTAGGGAAGCCCCAGTTCTGGCCGTCCGCAGCGAATGCATCAGGCGGTGCTCCTGCCTGGGAGTCGAGGTGGAACTGCGACGGATTCTGCCAGGCATCCACGCTGGTGCGGCTCACGCCGATCGGCAGGTCGCCCTTGAGAATGACTCCGAGAGAATGCGCATAGTCCCTCGCCTCCTTCAATTGTCTGTTCAGATGATACTGCACATAAGAATGGTAGTCCGCCTCGTCCCTGTTTTCCCCTATGAGTGTCTCGATACGGGATTTGCTGAATTTTGAATATTTTCCCCATTTGGCCGGGTCCGCGGTTCCATTTGTCACGGTAAGAATCCGGTATGCGCAGTATGCATCCAGCCAGAACTTGTTGTCATTGTAGAAATTCTTGTAATCTTCTGTCTCCCTGGTCTTCTTCCAGTTGGCGGCGAAAGCCTTGCGCATCAGCCTGTCCTTCTCCCTGTTCACTCTTTCGTAGTCAACCTGCGGAAGTGCCTCGAGCTCGGCCTGCAATGTCCTGTAGGCCTTGTCCCTGCGGACTCCTGCCTCCGGAAGATATACAAACTGCGGGTGGAGGGCATAGATGGAGTTCGCGCTGTAAGGGTATGAATCAGTCCAGGTCCCAGTGGCAGTGGTGTCATTCACCGGAAGAATCTGGAGAACCCTCTGCCCGGTGGCTGCGGCCCATTCCGCCATCTTCTTAAGGTCGTGGAAGTCGCCGATTCCGAAGCTGTCCCTGGTTCTGATGGAGAATACCGGAATGGCGGTTCCTGCACATTTCCAGCCCTTTCTGTACATCTCGCCGGCATCGGACATTGCCTCAAGGCCTTCGCCCTGCTGCACGGAGAAGGTGCCTCCGGAGAATGCCGACTTGTGGAACGGAGCATTGGCCGGCACATCGGACCAGGCATCCGCAAGCTCCAGCCTTGCCGGCAGGTTCTCCGCCGTGAGGCCTGTCTGTCCGGAGATGCTGCGGTTCTTCCATTCTCTCCTCAGGAGGTTTCCGCCGACGCGTACCTCGTAATGGTAGGGAGCGTCAATGATTTTCTCCGGCGTCCTTGTCCTGACTTCGGCAGTCCATATTCCGCCCTCTCCATAACTCATTGCAATGCGTTTGTCTCCCAATGCGAGGACGATTTCCTCTCCCCATGATGTGCGGTATTCGATTCTGAATCTTATTGTCATAATGATGTGCAGGTTTATGTGGTTTCTGCGAATTTATGCATATTTTTCTTATAATAAAGTACTCTGTTCCAATAATCGGACGAACGGTTGTGTTTTGAGGATGACTGGCAATCCGGGAGGTCCCGGTACTGCGCCCGGCAATCATTTTTCTGCCATAATGTCAGTATTTTTCATTGGCAGATATTTTGCTTGACGGAGATGGTCGGCGGGTGCTTGCCATCATTGGCGTGGCCGCTCCGCCGCTTTTGTCGTGAATAAAAAGGAATAAGATATGTCAGAGACTAAAGAAGAAATCAAGAAGGGGGAGCAGGAGACTGCCAATGAGGCAGTGAAGGCCGCTCCGAACAAGAAGAAGGCGGACAGGATTGCAGAGCTTGAGAAGTCCAATGCCGAACTTGAGAAGGCGAAGGCTGAGCTCGAAAAGGCGAAAACCGGCCTTGAGGCCTCTCTTGCCAAGGAAAAGGACAGCTATATCAGGCTGCTGGCGGAGTTCGAGACTTTCCGCAGGCGCAATGCCGAGGAGAAGCTGGAACTGGTCAATTCGGCTGCTTCAGAGACCATCAAGGGGCTTCTTCCTGTACTCGACGACTGCGAGAGGGCGATGGAAATCTTGTCGAAGAGCAGCGATGAGGCTGCCAAGGAGGGCACTGCATTGATTTACAATAAGCTGATGCAGTATCTCAATAAGAAGGGTCTGGAGAAGATCGAGGCGATGGGGGTCAAGTTCGACGTTGATTTCCACGAGGCTGTGGCCCAGGTGCCTGTGCAGGAAGAGGAGAAGAAGGGCCTTGTATATGATGTAGTGCAGACCGGCTATCTTTTCGGAGGCAAGGTCCTCAGATATGCCAAGGTCGTTGTAGGCATATAATCGGAGGTGATTCATTATGGCAGGGAAAAGAGATTTTTATGAAGTTCTCGGGGTTGACAGAAATGCCAGCCCTGACCAGATAAAGTCCGCATTCAGGAAACTTGTCCTCAAATGGCATCCTGACAAGTGGGTCAATGCTTCGGAAGAGGAGAAGAAGACCGCGGCCGACAAGTTCAAGGAGGCTTCGGAAGCCTATTCAGTATTGAGTGACCCTGACAAGAAGGCCAGATATGACCGTTTCGGCGAGGCGGGCCTTGGCGGAGATGGAGGCGGTGCAGGATTCGGAGGTTTCGGTGACTTCAATATCAATGATGTCCTTCGCGACCTCTTTGGCGGTGCTTTCGGGGGCTTCAGCGGTTTCGAAGGCTTCGGAGGTTTCGGAGGCGGTCAGCGGAGCGGCCAGAGAAGGGTGGTCAAGGGTCGTGACATCCTCACGAGGGTATATCTCACATTGGAGGAGATTGCCACCGGGGTAGAGAAAGAAGTCACCATAGAGAGGAACGAGCGCTGCCCTGATTGCGGGGGAAAGGGTACAAAGAATGAGTCGGATGTCCAGACCTGTCCTGTCTGCAACGGCTCCGGTCAGGAGCAGAGGGTCATGAACGGCTTCATGTACACATATACGACCTGCTCAAGATGTCACGGAGAGGGAACTGTTGTCAAGAATCCTTGCCGGAGCTGCTCAGGTACCGGCCTTGTACGCAAGCGTGCGACGATCAAGGTCAAGATTCCGGCAGGTGTCGAAAGCGGAATGCAGCTCACCATCAAGGGAGAGGGCCACGCCACCAAGGCAGGCGGAATCAACGGGGATCTTCTCGTTGTGATTGAGGAGAGGGAGCATCCGGTACTCAGGCGCGAGGGCAAGAACCTCTTCTATTCCGTGGTGATTCCTGTTACTGACGCATTGCTCGGAGGCAAGGTCTCGGTGCCTTGTCTGGACGGAAACTATACGATAGATGTGGAGCCTGGAACCCAGTCAGGGTCCGTCGTACGTCTGAGAGGACGTGGCCTTCCAGCCGTCAAGGGCTATGGCAGCGGCGTGGGAGATCTGTATGTGAAGTTCCTCGTCTGGATACCTAAGAAACTGAAATCCAGCGAGAGGTCTGCAATCGAGGCAATGCGGGACAGCAGCTCGTTCAAACCGGACCTCAGCCGGGATGACAAGAATCTTTTCGATAAAATGAAAGAAAATTTCTGAAAAAAGTTTGCGAAAAGAAAAATTATTAGTAATTTTGCAGTCCCATTAACAAAGCAACCTCTTACGATCAAGGAAATTCAGGTAACGTTGCGCTTAAAAATATTAGAAATGGATTTGATAAAAGTAGTAGAGCAGGCTTTCACCACTGGAAAAGCTGCAACATATCCTGAGTTCAAGGCCGGTGACACTCTCACCGTTACCTACAGGATCAAAGAGGGTGACAAGGAGAGACTCCAGAAGTTCAAGGGAGTCGTTATCCAGATCAGCGGCGCGACGCCGTTCACCAAGACTTTCACCATCCGCAAGGTTTCAGGCGGTGTAGGTGTCGAGAGGATTTTCCCTTACGAGTCACCGTTCATCGACTCAATCGAGCTCAACAAGGTTGGTAAGGTGCGCAGAGCAAGAATCTTCTATCTCAGGAACCTCTCAGGCAAGAAGGCCAGGATCAAGGAGAAGAAGCTCAATATGATCAAGGAAGAAGGCGCCCTTGAGGCGTAAGGAATACGGGAGAAATCCCTGAATGGCTCCATAGCTCAACTGAATAGAGCATTTGACTACGGATCAAAAGGTTATAGGTTTGAATCCTATTGGAGTCACAAGAAGGCTGACAGATTGCTGTCGGCCTTTTTTGTTTTCTTTGAACCGGCTTATTTTGAAGATGAGTGTCAAGGGTTTGCCCGAAACCCGGAATGCGCTGATTAGTCTCAAGCCTGCGAAAGGAAATTCTGACAATCCATCGCAAATATATTGGAATTGTATATTAATTCATTATATTTGCCATAGGCAACGTAATATATCGTTACCGATTATACTTTAATTGTCAAAAATTATAATTATTGTACTGAAATGAGCGAAGTACACGTTTTCAATGCCGGGCCTTGCATTCTTCCGCAGCAGGCTATTGACGCCTCCATTGAGGCACTCAGGGATTTCAAGGGCACTGGAATCTCAGTTTTGTCTGTTTCACACCGCTCTAAGGAGTGGGGCGAAGTGATGGATGAAGTCAGGGCGAACTGGAAAGAGCTCCTCAATATTCCTGACACCCACGAGGTAGTGTTCCTCGGTGGTGGAGCAAGTCTCCAGTTCCTTTATGTGGCAATGAATTTCCTGGAGCACAAGGCCGCCTATCTTGACACCGGCGTGTGGGCCCACAAGGCTCTCCAGCAGGCTCAGGGTCTCGGCGAGGCATACGCCATCGCATGCTCTGCCGACAAGAACTATTCCTACATCCCTAAGGGATACGTGATTCCTTCGGATCTCGACTATTTCCACATCACTACCAACAACACCATCTACGGCACTGAAATCAAGGAGGACATCATTTCTCCTGTACCGCTCATCGCCGATATGTCATCCGACATCATGAGCCGCCCTGTGGATGTCAGCAAGTATGCCATGATATACGGCGGTGCCCAGAAGAACGTGGGCCCTGCCGGCGTGATTTTCGCCATAATCCGCAAGGATGCCCTCGGAAAGGTATCCCGCAAGATTCCAACAATGCTCGACTACCGCACTCATATTGACAAGGAGTCGATGTTCAATACGCCTCCGGTATTCTCCATCTTCGTGATGAACGAGACCCTCAAATGGCTCAAGGGCATCGGTGGAGTCGAGGCTATCCAAAAGATTGACAAGGAGAAGGCTGACACCCTCTATGCCGAGATTGACCGCAATGCACTCTTCACCGGCACGGCTGCCGTGGAGGACAGGTCGATGATGAACGTCTGCTTCGTCATGGCACCTGGCTACGAGCATCTCCAGGACGAGTTCTTCGCATTTGCCAAGGGCAAGGGCATGGTCGGCATCAAGGGACACCGTTCAGTCGGCGGCTTCCGCGCATCCATCTACAATGCCTGCAAGCTTGAGGATGTCAACGCTCTCGTGGCTTGCATGCAGGAATTCGAAAACCTCAAGAAATAATCGTCATGAAGATACTTCTCGCTACACAGAAACCTTTTGCGGCCGCTGCCGTGAACGGTATCAGGTCAATTCTTGAAGAGGCCGGCAATGAGGTCGTTCTCCTTGAGAAATATGCAGGTGAGGATGAACTCGTGGCTGCCGTTGCGGATGTCGATGCGATGATCATCCGCTCAGACAAGGTTACGGCACGTGTTCTGGACGCCGCTCCGAAGCTCAAGATCGTAGTGCGCGCAGGTGCCGGATTCGACAATGTCGATCTCGCCGCCGCCACCGCTCACGGAGTTGTCGTCGAGAATACTCCCGGCCAGAACTCCAATGCCGTGGCCGAACTCGCCATTGCAATGATGATTTACATGAGCCGCAACCAGTTCACTCCGGCCACCGGTACCGAGATTTCCGGCAAGACTGTCGGCATCCAGGCCTTCGGCAATGTCGGAAGGCTCGTTGGCCAGAAGGCAGCCGCACTCGGAATGAAGGTCAAGGCCGTGGATCCGTTCATCCCTGCCGAGAAGATTGCCGAGGCTGGCGCAGAGCCGGTTGCAGACGTTGCTGCACTCTATTCTTCCAGCGATTTCGTCTCCGTGCACATCCCTGCATTGCCTTCTACCATCGGCTCAATCGGATATGACCTCATCACATCGATGCCGAAGGGTGCCGTGCTTGTCAATACCGCCCGCAAGGAAGTCATTGACGAGGCTGGTCTCGAGCGGGCTCTCGAGGACAGGCCGGACCTCAAGTACGTGGCCGACGTAATGCCGGACAACTATGAGGCTCTCCGCGAGAAATTCGGCGTGAGGATTTTCGCAACCCCTAAGAAAATGGGTGCGCAGACATCCGAGGCCAATGTCAATGCAGGCCTTGCCGCCGCACGCCAGATTGTCGCATACTTCACCGAAGGCTGCACACGTTTCCAGGTTAACAAATAAGATTTATGGTACGCGTTAAACCATTTGCGGCAGTCAGGCCGCCAAGGGAGATTGTCACCGAGGTGGCTGCTCCGCCTTATGATGTATTGAATTCAGAAGAGGCCTTCAGGCAGGCCGGTGAGAAATCCCTGCTTCATATCACGAAGCCGGAGATTGACTTCGACCCTATTCTTCCCGACCACGACCAGCGTGTGTATGACAGGGCTGTGAAGAATTTCGCAGACTGGCAGAGCCGCGGCTGGCTGGTTCAGGATGCCAAGCCTTGCTACTATGTCTATGCCCAGACAATGGACGGAAGGACACAGTACGGACTGGTCCTCTGCGCCCATACTGATGACTATGCCGAGGGCAAGATCAAGAAGCACGAGCTTACCCGCAAGGACAAGGAGGATGACAGGATGATTCACGTCCGCATCCAGAATGCGAACATCGAGCCTGTATTCTTCGCCTATAAGGATAATGCAGTCCTCAATGAGATTGTGGCCAAGGCTTCAGCCGGCGAGCCGGAGTACTCTTTCGTGGACGAGAACGGTTTCGGACACGATTTCTGGGTAATCACTGACGATGCGGTCATCGATACCATCACCAGGGAGTTCACCGGCAAGGTAGATGCCTTCTATGTAGCTGACGGTCATCATCGTACAGCTGCCGCAGCTCGTGTCGGGGCAGAGAAGAGGGCACAGAATCCGAACCATACCGGCAATGAGGAATACAACTACTTCATGGCAGTATGCTTCCCGGAGAGCCAGCTGAAGATCATCGACTACAACCGTGTGGTCAAGGATCTCAACGGACTTTCAGAGGAAGAGTTCCTCAAGGCTCTCGAGGCTGACTTCGAGGTGAAAGTATATGAAGGGGAGGGAGAATTCCGTCCTGAGCGTCTTCATCAGTTCTCAATGTATCTCGGAGGCCGCTGGTATTCTCTGGATATCCGTGACGGAAGATATGATGATTCTGACCCTATCGGGGTTCTCGACGTAACCGTGCTTTCGAGTCTTGTCCTTGACAAGATTCTCGGAATCAAGGACTTGCGCACGGACAAGAGAATTGACTTCGTAGGCGGAATCCGCGGACTTGGCGAACTTTCACGCCGTGTTGACAGCGGAGAGATGAAGGTTGCCTTCGCCCTCTATCCGGTATCGATGAAGCAACTTACCGATATAGCCGACAGCGGCAAGATCATGCCTCCAAAGACCACCTGGTTCGAGCCTAAGCTTAGGTCAGGCCTGGCTATCCACAAGCTGGCTTAGCCTCAGGGACTATATAGCAAAGGGTGAACGCTATCGACGTTCACCCTTTTTCATTGTCATTCCGGCAGGCTCTGCTTCCGGTTGGAGATTCAGGTTTAGATCAATGCCATTATTGCCGTAATCCCGACATAAACCCAGTGGGCGCAGACTCCGGCCGCAATTCCGCCGAAGAAGTGGCTGATGAAGGCCTTGGAAAGAAGTTTGCGGAAACCGAGTGAATCGAGCATTGCGGTATGGGTCGAGAGATATCCGCTCCAGCACATTCCCATTGCCGTGAACACGGCGATTGCATTACCGTCGATGATGCCCTGGGATGCAAATTCAGGAATGAGTCCAAGTGCGGCACCGACTGCGCCGAGGGCAGTGATAGGGAAGGCCACGAGCTCCGGAGCATGGAATCCGAACAGCCATTTGAATACGAAGTCTATCTTCGATGCCAGCCAAGGCAGGAGTCTTGTTCCCTCATAGGCGGCTCCGGTGAATACCACGGCCTCATTGCCGGAGGCATCTGTAACTGTACTTCCCCCGAAGGTGATCATCATCACGAAAGTGGAGATCACGAGTACGCCCGGAATGATGGCCAGACCGATCTCAACACCTGACTTTCCGCCATCGAGGAGAGCATTGAGGACTTTCACGAATCCTGTCTCCGGGGCTTTCTGCCCATTATCGGTTTCTGCCTGATTCTCATTGATGGCATGGCTCTCCACGACTGCGTCCTGGTCCTTGAATGAAGGGTATTCCTTGCAGATGAAGTACTGCATCAGACGGGTGGATACAATGCAGCCTATCACTGCTCCCAGGAGTCCGACAACCGGTGCGAGGAAATATCCCTGGCCGATCATGAACACAATCACGATCAGACCCATTCCGAACGCTGTTCCGAAGTTGGTGAGGGAGATTAGCTGATATTTCTTGAAGTACTTGGCGAATTTCTTGTCCTGGGCCAGCGTGATGATTGCCGGGTTGTCGGAAAGGAACGTCATCACAGCGCCGAGAGATGCCACTCCAGGGAGGTTGAACAGAGGCTTCATGATCGGCATGAGCGCCTTCTGCAGCAGATCCACAACGCCGAAGTCGGTGAAAATCTTGGCAAGCGCTCCAGTGAGAACGCAGATGGCCATGATGTAGAATACGGTGTTGAGCAGCAGGTCGTGAGCCGTGTGCATCATCGTGTTGAGCATGTTGGAGAGGCCCATCACGGCTGAAAGATAGCCGAAGATGACAAGGATCACAAGCAGACAGGTCACTCCGTTGGGGAGTCTGAATTTGCACTTCATAGTGTTGCTGTATTAGTTTTAGCGGTTATTTGTTCTTGCGGATCAGGGCCTTGACACCTTCGAGAATGTCAAGCCTGAATTTGACTCCGGCCTGGATCTGAAGATCCTTGTTGCCGAGGACTCCATAGCAGTCGCCGAAGCTGTATCCGGCCATTGCGAAGAGTTTTACGGCATCCCTTGACCTCTTGACGGGGTGGTACTCCACTCCGCCCGAGACAGTTCTTACATTGGTGCCGGAGAGAACAAGCCAGTCCTCGTGGCATTCCTTGTTGCGGTCCCAGGTGAATTTGGCATGAACCCTGAGCCCGTCAACCGGAGCTGCCGAGATTTCGCTCATTATCGAGAAATCCCCGATGAATCCGCTTCCCTTGCCGAGCCTGTCCATCAGGTCAATGTCCCATCTGAGCCATTCTGTTATGTTGAACCTGTTGCCGAGGGCCACGTAGTACATCCAGGAGTCGGTGCTGTTCTGGAAGGCATTGGCTGACCATATTGATTCATAGAATCCGTGGCTGCCGTACCACATGAGGTTGACGGCAACCTTGGAATTTCCGACATTGTTGCCACTGTCGTCAGTTATGTAGCCTCTCATCGGGGAGTTGCAGACCTGCAGCAGCAGGTTGTCCCCCGGAGCGACGTTGAAAGTACCGGAGATACCAAGCTGGTAGCAGGCGATGTTGTTCCAGAATTCAGAGCAATAGTACAGGTCAATAGGTGCTCTGTCATACTCATAACCGCCGATTCCCACGACCTGCTTTCCTCCTCCCAGAGTAAGCCAGTCGGTGGCCTTCCAGTCGATATGAATCCAGTCCGTGGCATCGAAGAAGGTGCGGCCGGAGAGTTTGTTGAAACGCTGTCGGTAGCTGTAGGTGAGACCCTCGCAGATCTGTCCGTCAAGTCTCATGTTAAGGAAACTTCCCCTGAAGCCGGAGGCGTCAGCATTGAAGTCCATTCCAGGGAATGCGGCTTCATAGCCGACTCTGGTCTCAAAGTAAAATGATGATACGCCGAACCCTTTGTCATGGGCGCCGAGTCCGGTGGCTAGAAGTAAAGCCAGTGCAGCAATGGCAGTAGTTTTTCCGAATGTAGGATTCATTCCGGCTGGTTGTTTTCAGTTGGTTATTGAAATTTAATGGGACATTTGCCATGGTGGGAATGTCCGCCACAAAGATATGCATAAAATTCCATTAAATATACACCAAAGCCGAAAAATTTCTGCTGCTGAGGTTTTTCTGACGGCAGAAAGCCGTATTTTTTCTTGTAAGCCTTTGAGAAGTACGATGAGGAGTTGAAACCGACGGCATCCCCAGCCTCCGAAACATTCATCTTTCCTTCCGAAAGCAGGGTGGACGCCAGCTCAAGCCTGTAATCAGAATGGCAGGTCGTCTCCCGGCATGTCGTCCAGTGACGGCGCCGGTGCCTGCTGTCCGTATGACGGTGCAAATCCCGCAGGCAGATCATTGTATCCGCCGGCATTTCCGTAGCCCTGGCTGCCGTAGCCTGGCTGCTGCACTGATCCATGAGAGCCTTGCGCAGGGGCGGCATACCCCTGTCCCGCTGCGGTATTGACCTGTCCTGACGGGCTGATTCTCCAGGCTCTGAGGTCAGTGTACCATTTGCCGTTGAACTCGCGGCTTGATATGTTGAAAGCCACTTTTATCTGGTCTCCGACATTGTATCTCTCCAGGTCTTTGACCTTGTCGGCACCCCATACGCTGAAGCACGCCTTGGTCGGGAAGTTGCCTTCCTGATACTCTATCACGAATTCCTGCTTGGCCCAGTCTCCCTTGGCGGATCTGCCGCTCTGGACTGCGAGCTTGATTTCCAATCTTCCTTCAATTTCCATATTCTCTTGCGTTCAGGACCGCCTTGAGGACGTTCCATAGTTTCGTGTATATACTGTTTCCCATAAAAGAAAGGCAGGCGAACCGTAGCTCCCGGACCTGCCGGGATTTTCGCCTGCCCTTATGTCTGTCTGATCTTGAGAAACTGTTATTCAGCCTTCTCCTCAGCAACCTTGCCTACCTTCACGAGCTCAACGTCGAAGATGAGAGCGCTGTTAGGCTCGATTCCGCGTGAACCGTTCTCGCCGTATGCGAGATCGGCAGGGATGAAGAGCTTGATCTTTCCGCCTTCGCCGATGAGCTGGAGACCTTCTGTCCAACCCTTGATGACGCGGTTGAGAAGCATTCTGGTGCCTTCAGCTGCCTGGCTCTCGTCGAACTTGGTGCCGTCGATGAGGGTTCCGGTGTATTTAACCCATACGGTATCGGCAGCGGCTGGCCTGATTTCGTTGCCGGCCTCGATGATGGTGTACTGGAGACCGCTTTCGGTAGCCTGTACGCCCTCATTCTTGAGGTTTTCAGCAAGGAATGCGGCAGACTTCTGGCTGTTTACGGCTGAAGTGTAGTCGCGCCTCTTTGCGAGATATGTGTTGAATACCTCGTTCATCAGCTCAGGGTTGATCTTGAACTGCTCTGCGAATGTTGAATCGCGGAAGTCACCCTTCGCATTGAGGAAATCCTTGATACCCTTCTGGATGGCGGTATAGTTGAGGTCACCGAAGTTGTATCCCTTGAGGAAGGAACCGAAATTGATTCCAACGAGATAGCTGACAGAGTCGATCTCGCTCTTCTTTGGAAGGAATGCCTTAGGATCTACAGGCTTTACAGCCACTGCGGTGGAGTCATTTCCGTCAACGCCGCCCTTCACGCCGGTTGAGGTGCAGGAAGAGGCAGCGATTACTACTGCAAATGCTGCAGCAATGAATTTCATGCTTTTCATTATCTTGTCATTTAAATATTGATTCCAAACTGTTGTCCCAGGTCCCCAGGCATCTCTCCCGCAAAGACCGAAACGGCTGCAAATATCGCAATTTTTATTGACAATAACCAATAATTTTCCCGCTCATTGTCATAATTTCCCGCCCCGTCCTTTGAAGTTTGGCGGAAAAATGCTACATTTGAGTAATTGAGCCACTTTATCTATGGATATTGACAATGTGACAATACACTCCAAACTCAATGAGTTCTTCGGCTTCAGCCATTTCAAGGGCAACCAGGAAGAAATCATTCTGAATCTTCTGCACGGCAACGACTCTTTCGTGATAATGCCGACAGGAGGCGGAAAGTCCCTGTGCTACCAGCTCCCGGCGCTTCTTCTGCCCGGCACCGCCATAGTGGTCTCTCCGCTGATTGCATTGATGAAGAATCAGGTCGACGCCATCAGAGGTTTCGTGACTGGAAATGAGGGAATTGCACATTTCCTCAACTCCTCGCTCAGCAAGGCCCAGATTTCAGAAGTCCGCGAGGATCTGATGTCCGGAGTCACCAAACTTCTCTATGTGGCTCCCGAGAGCCTCACCAAGGAGGAGAATGTCGCCATCCTGAAGGAAATCAGGATATCTTTCTATGCGATAGACGAGGCTCATTGCATTTCCGACTGGGGTCACGATTTCAGGCCGGAGTACAGGCGCATCAGACCGATAATCGACGAGATTGGAGATGCTCCGGTGATAGCGCTCACCGCCACGGCCACCCCGAAGGTCCAGAGCGACATTGTAAAGAATCTCGGCATACAGGACGCAAAGGTCTTCAAGTCCTCTTTCAACAGGCCGAACCTCTATTACGAGGTCAGGGACAAGGTGGATCCGGACAGGGATATCATAAAATACATAAAGCAGAATCCGGGGAAGGCCGGAATTATATACTGCCTCAGCAGAAAGAAGGTTGAAGAACTTGCCAATATGCTGGTTATCAACGGTATAAAGGCTGTTCCATATCATGCGGGGCTGGATGCCAGGGTCAGGGCGGAGAACCAGGACCGCTTCCTCATGGAGGATGTGGACGTAATCGTCGCCACAATAGCCTTCGGAATGGGCATCGACAAGCCGGATGTCAGATATGTCATCCATTACGACATGCCGAGGAGCCTCGAAGGATATTACCAGGAGACCGGACGTGCCGGCAGAGACGGGAAAGAAGGAGTCTGCATTGCCTACTACAGCTACAAGGATATCTGCAAGCTGGAGAAGTTCCTGCAGAGCAAGCCTGTTTCCGAACAGGAAATCGGGCGCCAGCTCCTTCTCGAGACTGTAGCCTATGCCGAATCCGGGGAATGCAGGAGAAAGCTGCTGCTCGGCTATTTCGGCGAGGATTATACCCTGGACAACTGCGGAGCCTGCGACAACTGTCTGAACCCGAGACCGAAGTTCGATGCGCATAAGGAGTTGAAACTGGCCATCGACCTTGTCGCTTCACTGCCCGAGAATTTCAGGATAGAGCATCTTGCCAATATTCTCGCCGGCATCACCACGGCAATGGTGAAGTCCTACAAGCACGACAAGACCAAGTTCTTCGGCGCCGGCTCCGAGCATAATGCAAGATTCTGGGAAATGATTATCCATCAGGCTCTTATCCTTCATTTCCTGGGCAGGAACATAGAAACTTACGGCCTTGTTTCTGTCACCCCTGAAGGCATTGCATATTCAGAGGCTCCGTACAAGGTCATGCTTGCCGGAGACCGGAGTTTTTCCGAAGACGGGGACGAGGGGGATGAAGAATCACCTTCTCCGGCGTCGGCAAAGGGAGGATCAGGAGGCGACCCGGCTCTTCTTTCAATGCTGAAGGATCTCAGGAAGGACGTGTCCCGCAAGCTCAAGCTTCAGCCGTGGGTGATTTTCGGCGATGCCTCTCTCGAGGACATGTCGATAATGTATCCTGTCACCGTGGACGAGCTCAAGACCTGCCAGGGTGTGGGAGAGGGCAAGGCCCGCAAATACGGGAAACAGTTCATCGATCTCATTGCCAGGTATGTGGAGGAAAACGAGATCATACGCCCTGACGATTTCCTCGTGAAGTCAATGCCGAACAAGTCCTCGGAGAAAATCTTCATAATCCAGAGCATTGACCGCAGGATGGACCTGGAGGATATAGCATCGGCAAGGGGAATGGAGATGGATGAACTCCTCACCTCCATCGAGAACATCGTGGATTCCGGGACAAGGCTGGACCTCAATTACTATATTGACCAGAATATCGATTCCGATGTAGTGAATGAGATTTACGGCTATTTCCGCGACGAAGCCGAGACGGATTCTCTCGAGGATGCCCTGAACGAGCTCCAGGGCGATTACGAAGAGCTGGAAATCAGGCTGGTAAGAATCAAATTCATCTCTGAGGTCGCAAACTGAAGCAATCCTGTTCCGCAAGCCTGATCGGCATAAGGAAAAGACGGGCTCAGCTGAGCCCGTCTATCTGTCCGTCAACGACATCTATTCTCAATGCCTGAGGAGACTTCGGCAGTCCCGGCATCCTGATGATGTCTCCGGCAATGGCTACAATCATCTCTGCCCCCGCATTGATTACGATATCCTTGATGTCGAATGTGAAACCCTCCGGAGCACCGTATTTCTTCGGATCCTGGGAGAATGAATACTGAGTCTTGGCTATGCAGACAGGGAATGAGGCATATTCCGTCCCTTCGATTTTCGACAGCATCTTCCTGGCTTCCTGGCTGAATTCCACATTGCCCGCACGGTAGATTTCCCTGGCCACCTTGCCGATTTTGGTCTCGATGGAGTCGCTGTCTTCGTATATGAACTTCAGTGGTTTGGAAGGATTCCTGTCAATGGTCTCGACCACGAGGTCGGCCAGCTCGACAGCTCCTTCTCCACCCTTTGCGAATGCGTCATTGAGTGCGAACGGCACCCCGAGCGAAGCGCAATGATCCCTGACCATCTGAATTTCCCCGTCCCGGTCGTCGCCGAACTTGTTGAAGCATACGAGTACAGTCTGGCCATATTTCCGGAGGTTCTCGATATGCCTGTCAAGGTTGGAGAATCCTTTCTCGACCCCTTCCGCAGATGCTTCCGCAATCTTGTCCGCCGGCACCCCGCCATGCATCTTGAGACCGCGGAGGGTGGCTACGAGTATGGTGAGAGAAGGGGACAGCCCGCTCTTGCGGCATTTGATGTCGAGGAATTTCTCCGCTCCGAGGTCTGCGCCGAAGCCGGCCTCCGTAATCACGTAGTCCCCGTATGTCATAGCCATCTTCGTGGCAATGATGGAGTTGCAGCCGTGTGCAATGTTGGCGAAAGGACCGCCGTGAATGAAGGCAGGCGTGCCTTCCGTGGTCTGTACCAGGTTCGGCTTCATCGCGTCGAGAAGGAGGGCGGTAATCGCGCCTGCCACTCCCATGTCCTTGACTCTGAACGGCTTGTTGTCCAGAGTATAGCCCAGCAGAATATTCTCTACTCTTCTTCTGAGGTCGTTCACATCTTTTGAAAGGCAGAGGATGGCCATTATCTCGGAGGCCGGGGTAATGTCGAAGCCGGATTCCTGCGGCACCCCGTTGGTATGCGGTCCGAGACCTGTGACAATATGCCTGAGCGAGCGGTCATTGACGTCCAGAACCCTCTTCCAGAGTATCTGCTTCATTCCGAAGCCCTCTGCCTGATGCTGGTAGATATAGTTGTCAAGCAGGGCTGAAATCATGTTGTTCGCCGAGGTGATGGCGTGGAAGTCACCAGTGAAATGCAGGTTGATTTTATCCATGGGGAGAACCTGGGCATAACCGCCGCCGGCTGCTCCGCCTTTCATTCCGAAACAAGGTCCCAGCGAAGGCTCACGCAATGCAGCTACAGCCTTCCTGCCTGTCTTTGCAAGGCCCAGGGCCAGGCCGACCGACACAGTCGTCTTTCCGATGCCTGCCTTGGTCGGAGTGATGGCCGTCACCAGTATCAGCCTGCTCTTCCTGACTTTTTCTTCGTCAATAAGGTCTGAAGGTACCTTGGCCATGTACTTGCCGTAAGGTTCCAGGGCATCTGAGGGGATACCCATCTTTCCGGAGATTTCCGTGATTGGCAGAAGATTGATGCTTCTTGCGATTTCTATGTCTGATTTCATATGGAATTGGTTTTTCCGTGGCTTGCCTGCCGGCTCTCATGAACTTTGCCGGAAAGCATCACAAATTTAAGAAAAAACCCTCTTTCCTGCAATTTTCCGTTCAGGACTGTTGCGTATTGTACTCTTCCGCACCCTCATATACCGTGGGAAAAACTCTACAATACCTCTACAACATTATGTCGATACCTCTACTTACTAATCACATAAATCACAGTAAACCAATGATATAATATATTTCTAAGTGCCTTTGACAACTCTACATGTCAGAATCTGCTATCTATACAGGACAATTTTTTAGGTTATATTTGCAATAGACCAATCAGCATCGCTATGTTCGGCAGAAAAACCACTGACAGACTCATCGACAATATCGACAAATATTTCGATACGCTTGACCGCTCGCTCCTTGTGTACAAGGAAGGTGTAAGGAATTATCTTTACTCGAACAGGAAGGAATTCGAGGACAATCTTCAGAGCATTTCGAGATTCGAGACGGAATCCTCCGCATTGAGGAGGGAAATCGAGAATGACCTCTATACCCGTACATCCCTGGTCAGGTCCAGGGCAGACATAATGAGGATGCTGGACAAGACCAGGAACATAGTCGATATGCTTTACGACAGCATTTTCCAGTTTGAGATCGAGACGCCATTCATTCCTTCGGAGATGAATCAGGACTTCATCAAGCTTACCGAGTTTGCAGTCCTTTCCCTCGAAGCCCTCGTCCCAGCCGCCAAGTCCTATTTCAGGGACCCGCAGACAGTACCGGAGAAAATCAGCAGGACATATTATTACGAAAAAGAGGCTACCAGATATGCCCAGTCCATAAAGAGGACCGTGTTCCACAAGATGGACGGGCTCAAGCTAAGCGAGAAATTCCACCTGAGGTATTTTGCCCTGCACATTGAGAATCTCTCGAAAGCCGCGGAGAATCTGGCCGACCAGCTGGCGGTAATGGCTATCAGAAGAACACTCTAACACACTTATACAGGATGGTATCCGGCACGCTTCTCATAATTCTTGCCCTGACTGTTTCCTTCTGGTTCGTCCTGAAGGAATATCCGGTCACGTTCGGGATTATTGTGCCGACCTGCGTGCTCAGGCGCAGAGTTTTCAAGACATTGGTAGTCTCCTCGATCGCAGCGGGAGCCGCCCTGGCTACCATGTCTGCAGAACCTGCCTCATTGTCATCATCCCCGCTGACCTGCTCCCTGGCCGCAGTCTCGACCATCATAACCATTCTCGCTGCGGAGCTCATGGGCATCCCTTCTTCCGCAGCTGCCGCCATGCATGGGGCCATTGCCGCCGTAATGCTTTCATCCTCAGTTGAATCATTGTCGGCATCCTATCTTCTGGTTCTCATTGCCGCCGTCATTCTGACAGCCACACTCTCCGGCATTTTCTACCTGATTCTGCGCGGCATAATCAGGCGCAGCAGCCTGCATATGCTCAAGCTGTCCGAATATATGCGCTATGCCGTCATCATCACCGTTGCGGTGCTTGCGGCCGGAATCGGCGCAAACTACAGCAGTTTCCTTACAGGGATTGCCGGCGGCGTCATCTCCTGGGCAATGTCTTCAGTTCCGGCGGGCCTTTCGATGGCCGCCATACTGGTCCTCCCTCTCCTCATATTGTGGCGGAGGGCTGTCATTCTATCCGACATTACCGCAGAGAAATGCCAGGAATGGAATACTAGGACAATTCTTGCGATAATTGTCTCGATGTCAGTCGTTTACATTCTCTCTGCCACTATCCGCGGGATATCTTCGTTCCCGATTCCTCCGGTCCCTCTGGTATTTGCAGGCATAGCCGGGGTCGAGCTGGCGAGGCAGAGGCAGCTGGTAGGCAACGACAGGATTGTCAAGTCGGTCGGAGGAGCCCTTCTGGCCCCGCTCGTTGCCTTTCTCATATCCTATATCCTGCTTTCAATCACAGGAGTCACTTCCGGTGATTCCGAGGACTTCTCCGTCATCCTGCTTGCACTCGCTCTCGTAATCGTGATCATGTCTGCCAGATACGTCAACACGCAGGTAGAAAAAAAGAGGGAGATGGAGAGAATCCTGTTCACCCAGCAGAACGAGATATACGAGAACAGCAGGGCCCTTAATGAATTGGAAGTCAAGACCGTGCTCAATGAAAACCGGCTCCTGCACGACACCCTGGAACTCAAGCGCAAGGAGGCGATGAACATTGCCCTGAGCATCTGCGAACAGAAGGAATACCTCGAGACATTGAAGGACATTGCCGACCGGATGCCGGCAGCCAGGACTGAAGCCGAGAGGGACGCATTGATTGCAGAACTTCAGGCATCAATCCGGCAGAGACTCTCATTCGAGCAGGAAATCGACTCCTTCTATTTCTATGCCCAGGCAGAGGCTGCCCACAAGGATTTCTCATTGAGGCTGGCCGAGCGTTTTCCTGACCTTACCGAGCAGGAGAAGAGGCTTGTTACATTGCTCAGGCTTGGTTTTTCGTCCAAATACATATCATCATTGATGAACGTATCCCCGAAGTCGGTTGAAATCGGCAGATACCGGCTCCGCCGCAAACTCAAGCTTGCAAAAGGCGACAATCTCGTCAACTTCCTGAAATCAATATAATTATCAATAACCACTAATTATTTGCATTATGAAAAGATTACTCAGTGTAATTGCATTGGCTCTCGCAGCTTCCTTCGCAATCAATGCGCAGGAAAAGGAGAGCGTGGAGACTGATGTGAACCAGTACGGGCAGGTCGTGAAGACAGTCCCTGTACAAGGAAACCTCCAGGACGGTATTCTGGTATTCCAGAACAAGAAGCAGAACTACAAGATGTGGTTCGACGTACGTATCCAGGCAGATGCCGCAGCATTTTTCGGCGCTCCTGACTTCTGTGCGAAACAGCTTGACGGAAAGGACAATACCAACCATATCGGCAATGGAATGAATATCCGCCGCGCCCGTTTCGCAGTTAAGGCCCAGCTCGACAAGAACTGGTACGGAGAGATTGATACTGACTGGACCAGCGGCATTCCTGAGATTAAGGATGCTATTGTGGCATTCACAGGCGTGAACGGTCTCGAAATCAAGGCCGGTAACTTCAAGGAGAACTTCTCAATCCAGAGGAACACCACATCCCGCTACCTTATGTTCATGGAGCGCCCTATGGTATGTTCTCTCGCCCCTTCACGTCATCTCGGAATCAATGCCAGATATGCCTACAACTGGCTGTGGGTGGCAGGAGGCGTTTTCGGACCTGAGCTCAAGGGCTCCGAGGAGCAGACTGCAATGGAAGACGGAAACAAGGACTTCGGCTTCAATGAGGGCCTCTCCTACACAGGCAAGGTCGTATTCCGTCCTCTTTGGAAATCCCCGAACTCATCCCTCCACATCGGAGGAGCATTCTCTTACAGGAATCCTAAGCTCACCAGCACTGACGGTTACAACTGCATCCGCTACAGCACCAGGAACACTACCAGCATCAACCGCAAGAAATACATTGACACGGATGTGATCAAGGGTCTGGACCACGAGCTCGCGTGGACAGTCGAGCTTGCAGGACACTGGAAGCAGCTCCGTTACGAGGCTGCCTACATTGCCAGAGGCGCCTTCCTCGACAGGGCAAAGAACGATCTTGCTCCGCAGTGGGCTGAAGGATGGTATGCCCAGGCCAGCTGGCTTCTCTTTGGCGGCTCCCAGAACTATGATTCCGACGGTGCAAAGTACACCCGCACCACCTCAGATCACAAATGGGGCAACCTCGAGCTCGCATTCAGATATGAGTACTGCGACTTCAATACCGGCAAGCTCTTCTCCAAGAACGCTGATATCTACGGTGGAAGTGGCGAGGCCTGGACTGTCGGCCTGAACTACTATCCTACCAAGAACGTGAAGATTGTCCTCAACTGGCAGTACAACAACAATGACCGCTATGCAAACGGCAAGGGCAAGCTATACACCGGATATGATCTCAATGGCAAGCCTACCAAGGATCCTTCCAAGGTCGTTGCCGAGAACGGAAAGGGTGGAGTTGACTACCAGATGCTCGCTCTCCGTCTCCAGGTGGCATTCTGATTCCTAAGTATAATTGTTAAATCATTGAAAAACATTATGAAACATATATTGTTCCCAATGGCGGCCATCGCCGCTCTTGCAATGGTTTCCTGCGTGAAGGATGAGCGTGACCCGCAGTCTCTCATTCCGGAGGAAGTGCATTACGACTACACCAAGCTCGTGCTCAATGAGGTCTCCTCAGTCGGAGAGGATGCCGAGAAGTTCATAGAGCTCTACAACACAGGCAATGAGGAAATCAGCCTTGAGAATGTGGTAATCAACAAGGACGAGGAACTGTCCTGGACCGGTGTCAAGGGCCAGAAGATTGCCCCTAAGGGCTATTTTGCCATTGTAGGTGCCAAGAATACCACGGCTGACGGTTTCAGCAGCGGACTCTCCGGAAAGAAGAGCCTGCTCATCGAACTCATTGATCCTGACGGAAATGTCCTCGACAAACTTCAGAGAGGAGAGAAAGGTTCCGGCTGGGGGGCATCACTTGATGCTGTTTCCGGCTCCTGGAGCCGCATTCCTGATGGAACCGGCACATTCCAGATTACCGATGTGACCACTCCTGGTGCTGCCAACTCTACCCAGGGTGTTGCCGACCCTGCACTCGTTGACAATGGGGACGTTCCGGTGCCTGCAGGTCCTGCCGTAGTGCTCAATGAGCTCTATGGAGCCGCTTCCGCCGATGCCGAGAAATTCATCGAACTCTACAACAATACAGGCAAGGATGTCAGCCTCAAGGGCTGGACAATCAAGAAGGACGAGGCTGATTGCTGGGCTGCCGCTGACGACCTCGTAATCAAGGCTAACTCAGTGTATGCAATCGTAGGTGCAAAGGGAAGTACGCCGGACGGATTCAGCAGCGGATTCTCAGCCAAGAAGTCCGTGATTATCGAACTTATTGATCCTGACGGAAAGGTGGTTGACACATTCCAGAGAGGTGAAAAAGGCGAAGGCTGGGGCACTCAGGGCCTCGACGCAGTCACCGGCTCCTGGAGCCGTATTCCTGACGGTACAGGCAAATTCAAGCTCACCGAGACCGTGACCGTGAATGCCAAGAATGCTACCGATGGCGTTGACGATGCCAGCGTAATTCAGTAATTGATAGTTACATATATAACATTTGAAAAATGGCAAAAGAAGAACTTAAAATCGGCGAGATTTCAAAACCTCGCTTCGAATTCCGCTCATTCGGACAGTGTTTCTGCGAGGCCCACAAGAGAATGGCCAGACTGTCCGTTCCTGTCCCTGAGAAAGTATGGGAGAGAGAAAGCGACGAGATTTACATCATCTCCCGCAAGAATGACATCAACAACACCAAGATCCGCAACGGCAAGATGGACATCAAGACCTACGTCCAGACTGTTGACGGCCTCGAGCAGTGGAATCCGCTGATGAAGGGCGAATTCCCTATCTCCCGCGAGGTTCTGGAGAAGGAAGTCTTCCCTGCATTCATGGTGGAAATGCCGGCTCTTGACAAGGAC
The DNA here is from genome assembly GCA_034089285.1 of Candidatus Cryptobacteroides sp. GTDB lineage: Bacteria > Bacteroidota > Bacteroidia > Bacteroidales > UBA932 > Cryptobacteroides. The sequence goes on along the minus strand of JAXDUM010000034.1, from coordinate 65,090 downwards.
ACCTACACTTACGATGAATTCATCGCAATGGTGAAGGCCAATCCTGATCTCGCCGCCGTAAGGGTGCACAAGCAGCGTTTCGGCTATATGGTCAACAATACCATCTGCGAGGTGGGCAACGTGCTCATCAACGGCGCCAAGGTCGTTACCATCAACTCCGAGTCCACCGAGATTGAAGACATCAAGAAGACCATCGCCGACTGTGGTCTCGAGGGAGTCGAGAATATCAATTATCTCCAGGCAATCAAGAGAGTCATCGGAATGTCCGACAAGCCTCTCGCAAACGAATAAAGCATTATGGCACAGGAAATTGAAAAGAAATTCCTCGTGGCCGGCGAGTTCAAGGAATCCGCAAAGAAGGCCACACGCATTACCCAGGGCTATCTCAGCTCCGTTCCTGAGCGTACCGTAAGGGTCAGGGTGAAGGGCGAGAAAGGCTACATTACCGTGAAGGGAATCGGCAATGACAGCGGTGCCAGCCGTTTCGAGTGGGAGAAGGAAATCCCTGTCGAGGATGTCCGTGACCTGCTGAAAATCTGCGAGCCGGGTGTCATTGACAAGACCAGGTATCTGGTTGACTGTGACGGACATACTTTCGAGGTGGACGAGTTCTACGGGGACAATGAGGGACTTGTCGTTGCTGAGGTTGAGCTCAGTGACGAGAATGAGGCGTTTACCCGTCCGTCCTGGCTCGGCGAGGAAGTCACCGGCGACAAGAAGTACTACAACTCAATGCTGATGAAGAATCCTTACAAGAACTGGAAATAACAGCATCTTCAATACCGGGGCGGAGGCCATAGTCCGCCCCGTTTTCCACCACTTACTGCACTATGACTGAAGAAACCAGAATACCTGAGGCATTCGACCCTCTGGATATGAACAACTATCGCATCGAGAAGCTCCCGAAGATGCAGAAATCCACTTTTGAGAAGTGGATGGCCATTGCCGGAGGCCCACTTGCAATATTGGCATTCGTCCTCTTCAACTGGGTGATTGACATTGACTTCCTCCAGACACAGGCGGAAACCTCAATGCTCGCCATCTTCGTCTCGGGACTCATTCTCTGGATGACGGAGGCCATTCCGAACTACCTGACCTCCCTTGTCATTATCCTGGCAATTGTCCTGACAGGGGTGACAACGCAGAAGGTAGCCTTCGCACAGCTCGGACATCCCGTGATGTGGCTCAACATCCTCTCCTTCGTGCTGGCCAGCATGCTGGTCAAGACAAGAGTTGCCAAGAGATTCGCATTGTGGTTTGTGCTCAAGTTCGGCAAGAGCGCCCGCGGTATTTTCTTCAGCTTCATAGTCATCAACATTGTCCTTTCGGCATTTATCTCAGCCACTACAGCCAAGGCATCCATACTCTTGCCGATTTTTATGGTGGTGGCTGCCATTTACGGGGCCTCGGACGGCAATCGCAACAACTTCGGACGCAACCTCGTCCTGCAGAACCTCTTCCAGATCAATGTTGGGGCTACCGGCTTCCTGACGGGTTCAGGGGCGCATCTCCTCGCCATTTCACTGTTTATGGGCGCATACGGCTCCGGAATAGGGTACAGTGAATGGTTCGTGGCCTGTTTCCCGCTCACCGTCATTATGATACTCATAGGATGGTTTATCGGCACAAAGGTAATATTCCCGATGAAGCCGGAGGAGAGGAAGCCCCAGATTGAGGGTGGGATGCAGAGGCTCCAGTCCGAGCTGGATGCAATGGGAAAGATGACAGTCGAGGAGTACAAGGCCATTGCCATCTTCGTAGGTGTCCTCCTTCTCTGGGCTACGGACAGCCTCCACGGCATTGACGCCACGGTAGTAGCCTTCATCGGCGCCGTAGTGGCCCTTATGCCGGGAATCGGAGTTGTGAAGTGGAATGATGTGGACATACCTTGGCACCTGATGCTCTTCTCCGCCGGAGCCTATACCCTCGGAGCCGGTCTCGACGCGACAAAACTCCCCGAGACACTGGTCAATGTGGGCTTCGACAGCCTCGGAATCACGGCTGATACGCCGTTCTGGGTGCTGTACGTAGTGCTCACCTTCCTGATGATGTTCAGCGGCCTGATCTTCCAGTCCAAGACAATGAGGACATTGATATTCGTCCCTATTGCAATAGGAGTGGAGCAGAAATTCGGCCTCCCGATGCTGAGCCTTGCATTCCCTGTGGCAATGCTGATAGAGCACGTCTATGTGCTGCCTTTCAACAGCAAGCCGGCCGCATTGCTCTACAATACTAACCAGTACAGCTGGACTGACACATTCAAATTCGGCATTATAATGATGGTGATATCCTGGGTCCTCATCCTCCTCTGGGGTGAGACAGTGCTCCACTGGCTCGGATACACACCGCTATTGTTCTGACAATGATTACAATACAGGCAAAGAAACACGACAGTCTCTCTGTTGAGTTCAAGTTCGGCTTCGATGTCGGCGAGGATGATGTGGATGTAAACGACTTCGCCGTCAACGTGTGGCTTTTCGTGCCCAACAGCATGGGTATCAGTTCGGAGACCTATGGGAAAGAACAGTTTTACCGTGACATAAAATCTAACCTGAGACTCATCACGCCTGTATTTTCGATGGAGGAGATGTCCTGCGGGACATCTCTTCCTTACACTTATCTGAAGGAATCCGTCGCCTCGGCCACGTCCGGAGCCGGGGGCGGGGAACTTTTTGAATACCATCTGAAAATGTTCGCCGCCATCTTCAGGAGCGCCCTCAAGAGGGAGGCGGCCAAGTTCAGGTATATAAGAAATCCATTGCAGTTCAGCGCGATGGCAGAGGAACTCCGGGCCAATGTAGGCGCCACCCTGGACCTGTACCGCTCTTTCAGGGAGCAGGCCGGTTATATGAGCCCGGCGGAGAAGCTGCGATATCTCGCAGTGGATGAGTATCTTGGCTTCCTTGTCCAGCTTTATTTCTTCCGGATTCTGAAATATGCGGACTCCCACAAGGTTGCGGCAAGCCGTGAGAGCCGGGACTCCATTATGGAAATGATAAGGTCGGAGGAGGATTATGCCCGTGAGTCCGGCTATGCATCTTTTTCCTCGGACCCGGTGAACAACAGGGATGTGGTTTACCGTCACGGCCTTCTCAAGAAATACGTGGAGAGCGATCTCTACATCGGCCTCGACAAGAAAAAGGACGGAGTGGCCGTCGAGCAGCTGTACTACAGCATTGCCGCAGGCGTGGCGATGATTTTCGCGACAGGGGTCGGCTGGGCCACTCAGGTCAGGTACGGGAATATCACGCTTCCTCTCTTCATTGTCCTGGTAATCAGCTATATGATGAAGGACAGAATCAAGGATCTCATGCGTTTCTACTTCGCCCACCGCCTTGTCAACAAATATTATGACAAAAAGGCCCCGATAAAGATCGGCAATGGCAAATGCGGGGAACTGAAGGAGGGCGTGGACTTCATTTCCGGCTCCAAGATCGACCCTGAGGTGATGAGGCTGAGAAGCGAAGGGGCGGCATTCAGCGAGGAATCCGGCATTCTCGAGGAGAAGGTCCTGCTGTACAGGCAGCGTTGCGTGCTCGACGGCAGGGCGATGTCGTCGGGAAAGCAGTATCCTCTCCGTGGGGTCAATGAGATCATGCGTCTCCATCTCAGCCGTTTCATGCAGAAGATGGACAATCCGGACGTGCCTGTGGACATGGCCGACGTGGAGGGCAATGTCACTACGCTCAGGGTGCAGAGGATTTATTACATCAATGTTATCCTGCAGCTAAGGCACTGCTCCCAGGAGGAATACCGTCATTTCCGCATTGCCATGAACCGCAACGGCGTCATCAAGGTCGAGGAGATACCTACCCTCCCTTCTGCGCAAAAAAACGCCTGACATCCGGAAAAAACTCATATATTTGCGGAAAACCACATTCTCGTTATGAAGAAGTCTTTTCCGCTGACACACATTGTCCTTCTGCTGGCTGTTTCCGCCTGCACGGCACCTGCTTCCAGACATTATATCCTCAAATATGACGAGCCCGCCACCCGCTTCATCGAGGCCTTCGTGATGGGCAACGGGACTTCCGGAGCCATAGTGTACGGAGGCGTTGACAAGGAGCGTATCAGCCTGAACGATATATCATTATGGTCGGGGGAACCCTATGATCCTCTTCAGGATTCACTGGCTGCGGAGGAGGGCCTGGCCAAAGTGAGGGAGGCTCTTTCCCGTGAGGATTACCGGGCTGCCGACACCCTTGCACTCAGGCTGCAGGGCCCGAACAGCAATAGATATATGCCGATGGGCAATGTCAGAATCGACCTGCACAATGATGCCGCTGCCTCGGACTATCTCCGTACATTGGACATCAGAAGGGGAGTGGCAAGGGTCGAGTACAATGCAGGAGGCGTGAAATACGCCCGTGAGACCTTCGTCTCCCATCCTGACGGTGTCGTGGTGATGAAGTTCAGTGCTGACGGCGGGAAAGCCCTCAATATGGACCTCAGTTTCGATACACCGCTGCGCTTCCGGACCAATGCTGACGGCAGGTGTCTGCTCGCAAGCGGCTATGCCCCATATGACAAGGATTATTCATACGACCCGGAGCGCGGGACCCGTTTCGCCGTGAGAATGAGAATCTGCCGGACTGACGGGGAGGTCAGCTATACGGATACTTCCGCAGTGCTCCGCAATGCCTCCGAGGCCGTGCTGGTCATAAGTGAGGCTACAAGTTTCAACGGCTTTGACAAGGACCCGGCAAAAGAGGGCCGAGATTGCCTCGCGGAGTCCTCGAAACTTCTGGAAAAAGCCTGCAGACGCAGCTATAAGTCATTGCTGCGCCGTCATTCTCAGGACTTTACATCATTCTTTGACAGGGTTGACCTGCTCCTCGGCGACTCTTCCGGACGGGATTCACTGACCACTGACGCCCGCCTTCTGGCATATTCTTCAGGGGCGGATGACCCCGGCCTCGAAGAACTCTATTTCCAGTTCGGAAGGTATCTTATGATATCCGCATCCCGCACCCCGGGCATTCCTATGAATCTCCAGGGCCTCTGGAATGAGAATTACCAGGCCCCGTGGCGCTCGAACTATACCGTGAACATCAATACCGAGGAGAACTATTGGCCTGCCGAAGTGCTGAATCTCAGCGAGATGCATTGGCCTCTGCTGAGTTTCCTCGGAAATCTTTCCGTAAACGGAAGGGGCTCTGCGAGGTCTTATTGGAATGCCGGGGGCTGGATGTGCGCCCATAATTCCGATGTCTGGGCAATGACAAATCCCGTAGGTGAGAAACGCGAATCCCCGGAGTGGTCCAACTGGGCGATGGGAGGTGCATGGCTCAGTACACATCTCTGGGAACATTATCTCTATACTCTTGACAGACAATATCTTGAGGGCTATGCCTGGCCTGTACTCCGGGATGCTGCCCGCTTCTGTATGGACATTCTTGTGGAGGACAGGGAAGGCTGGCTGATAACGAGTCCGGCCACCTCCCCGGAGAACCATTTCATTACTCCGGACGGCTTCAACGGTAGCCTGGCCTATGGCACTGCGGCTGACCTTGCCATTGCCCGGGAATGCATTGCGGATGCCCGTGACGCTGCTCGTGTGCTGGGTGATGAGGAGATGGCCGCAGAGGCTGACTCGGTTCTTTCCCGGCTCAGGCCGTACCAGATTGGCCATAAGGGAAATCTCCAGGAATGGTATTATGACTGGGAGGATGCCGACCCTCATCACAGGCATCAGTCCCATCTGGTCGGTCTCTACCCGGGAAGGCATATAACTCCGGAGACTACTCCTGAACTGGCCGCTGCAGCCGAGCGCTCTCTCGAACTTAGGGACGGCCCGACTACCGGATGGTCCACCGGCTGGAGAATCAATCTCTGGTCCAGGCTCCATGACGGGGACAAGGCCTACGGCATATACCGTATGCTGCTCCGTTATGTGGATGACGGAAAGCATTGGGGTGGAGGCACTTATCCCAATCTTCTCGATGCCCATCCGCCTTTCCAGATAGACGGGAATTTCGGCGGCTGCGCAGGTGTGGCAGAGATGCTCCTCCAGTCACATATTCCAATAGCTCAGGGCATCCCTGGGTTCTGCATTGATCTGCTCCCGGCATTGCCATCCTCCTGGCCTTCAGGCAGTTTCCGGGGACTCCGCGCAAGGGAAGGCTGCGAGGTTTCATGCGCCTGGGATGCCGGACTGGTAACCGCCGTCACTGTCACTCCATCTTCTGACGGGGTCTGCACACTTAGGTCCCGCAATCCTCTCAAGCCGGCTGACAGGGCCGCCGGACGTGCAGTGCTGTCCTCCTCCCGGTCCGGAGACTGGTATGTGCTGCGTTTCCGCACTGCCGCCGGCCGCAGGGTTCATTTCGGCTGCGCGCCCTGCTGAGTTTCAACATTTCTGTGTCGTTCGGATAGACGCATTGCATCCCCACGGTTTGACGCTTCGCTACAGCGGACGGCAGAGCCGCCATTAATTTTTAATCTGAGACAGGACGAATAGATAGGCCGAAATCCTGGCTGCTGAGGTCCCTGTAGACGTCGCTCGAATAAAAGAGCATGTTGTACGCGTAGCCCTGGCTGTCCGTATTGAGGGACGAAGACCAATAGCTACCGCCGGATCCGACAAATGTGCTCTACACATCTTATTGAGCGCATCTCATCAAGCACCTCAAGGGTGGATGAGAACTGCTGATGCAGGTCTGTTGACTTCCATATGTGGCGCACATACGAGCTCAGGATGAGTCCGACAAAGAGGATCAGCAGTCTGCCTGTTTTGCCTTCTTCCGACCAGTTGCGCTGACGGTCGAAGCCGAGTTGACTCTTCATCTGCTGGAAGTACTTCTCCTGTTCGTCCCGCAGTCCATACAATTCCCAAGTCTGCATTGCAGTCATGTCCATTCCTAGCGTCGCAATGGCATAGAAGCCTGATGTCCTACGGGCATTGCTGACTTTCTTCTCATTGAGGGAGAAGTCTTTTATGAGACGGTTTTGTGGGTTATAATCGATTGTGAACCACTTGTATAGCCTTTTAATGGTGGCATCGTCATCAAGTGGATATCTATTGTCCTTCATCTCCTGAAGAGCCCTGCGCTGCATCTCAATCTCGGCACTAAGGTTCGTGATGTCAGAGCCCCTTTTCATCGGATCGAAGTAAATGTTCAACTTGAACTTGTCGGCCTTGTGCACGGTCTCTCCGTTTCCGTTGACACGGTAGTCAATGTCATACTGCTTGTAGAACACTTTGGTGTCCAGATCAATGGACATCTGCTCAGGGGCACCGGCAAAGTCGCCATACTCAAGGATATGTTTCAAGACAAACGACTGGCCGACTTTCACGCACATTACCATCTTCTGACCGTTGAGTATGTATCGCTCAAGGTTCTGGATTGACTCGTAACCCCTGTCCGTGAGTAGCGCCACATTCGGGAACCCGGCGTGTCTAAGGTCGGTAAGCAGTGTCTCTACACTTCTGGAATCGGGAATATTGCCCGGGAAGGTCCTGTAATACACAGGCATATGGTCATCCAATGAGTACACTACCACCTCCGATGTCTGGGGTAGGCTTATACCCTCTTTGTTCTTACCCCATTTGATGTCGGCCAGAGAACTGCCATAGGCGGATATAGATGTTGAGTCCACGGCACAAACGGCATCATCCTTCAGCCTTGCGGCTCGCAGTCTGAACAGAGTCATCCTTTCCTCTTCGCTTATACTTTGTGTGAGATACGTAATGGCGGATGGAGTCAGTTCCTTCGAGTATGGAGTGCGCTCGATACGCTGCCACCTTGCCACCCTATTGTAAGAGTAACCCGTTAACACAGAGAAGTATGCAAGAGTAAGAATGCTGTTTACAACCTCCTCGTTGTTCTCGAACACTTGCTTGAGGTCGGAGCGGAGACCGGTCTTGTCGGCTACCTGCTCAAGAAGCCAAATGTCACCATAGAACCTGTTCTTATCCGCGTCGGTATAAGCAGGACGGCCTGGCTGCTTGGCCCCGGACAGACGTTTAGCTTCACTCATATCCCAGTCATCAGGAAAGATAAGTCTTTCCCTTTCCTCCAGACTGGCAAAGACATAACGCTTCCCGGGAATGAACTTCTTGTTCTCGTCTACAACACCCCAATGGCAGTAAACATACTTTCGATTCCCATTCTCGTCAACCGTATATGGATGAGTGGCTGCGTACATATACCCTCCGTTCTTATGGATGGATACCTTATAGATGCTTTCCTCTTTTGTTGGACGTGACATTGTTTGCTTCTCTTAAACTGTACAAATATACAAATTAAATTTGAAACAAACAATAGGTTAATGGCCAAATTATCAGGAAATTAGCAATTATTTGTACAAATTGTTTGAAAACTCATGTCTACATAGCTCGCCCAATTTTGCCGTCCTTTCAACCATCATTTCGTCTAATAGCTTGTATCTTAGTGCGCTCCTAAGGGTTTTAAGTTCCTCAATTATCTTGCTTTGGGTAGCAATTCTATCATCAATGAGTCCGAGAATTTGAGATATCTTCTCCTGCTCAGCAATATGTGAAGGATACTTGACTGTAATGCCTTTAAGGTCTCCAGCATGGAGGTGTACGACAGAAACACCTTGTGCAACGGTTGCGATATCATACTTTCTCACGCCATTCAGTTGGTAACTGAAGAATTTGCCATCTTGATCATGTAATCGGATGATATTCAAATCGCCGCCGAGCAAAATATTGTCGAAAGGGACACATCTGGCAGTCGCAATATCTTCAGCAGTCTCGCCAGATGCGGGAATGATTATGTCATTGGATTTACTTTTGACAAGCTCCGAATCTGGCAACGCCGTCTTGCTGAAAACATTCGCAATGACTTCTGATTTGTACCGGGTGTACAATTCTCCATATAAGATGCATGGATTACCTTCTTCAGATCGTTGATCTTTAGAAATACCAGCGCCTTTGCTGAAGTCTGCGATGTCACCTAGTTTTGATTCAATCCACTCCTCACTGAACTCCGGGAATCTCAAAGCTGGAACATTAGGACCAGTATGTTTGTTATTGTTTGCCATAGAGATCCGGATTAGTCAATAATACCAAGTTCTTTGAGATATACGTCAATCTGGGCATCCAAATCGGCGCGTTTTGCTTCGAGGCTCTTGATCTCAGCCATTACTGCCTTGATATCGATCTCTTCCTCCTCTTCGAATGTGTCAACATAACGAGGAATATTGAGGTTGTAGTCGTTATCCTTGACCTCCTGGAGTGAGGCGCAGTGGCTGTATTTCTCAATCTCGGTCCGATTGCGGTATGTCTCGATAATCTTCTGAATGTGCTCCTCGCGGAGTTTGTTCTGGGTCTTGACCTTCTCGAACTCCTTGCTGGCATCGATGAAGAGGATGTTGTCATCGTCCTTGCGGCACTTCTTCATTACCAGGATACAGGTAGGAATGCTTGTGCCGTAGAAGATGTTTGCTGGCAGACCGATGATTGCGTCAATGTAGTTCTTCTTCTCAATGAGGAACTGACGGATTTTGCCTTCGGCCGCTCCACGGAACAGAACGCCGTGAGGTGCAACACAAGCCATTGTGCCGCCGTCATTGAGGTGGTAGATCATGTGCAGGATGAAGGCGTAGTCAGCTTTTGACTTAGGAGCCAGGACACCGGCCTTGCTGAAACGGTCGTCGCTGTTGAACTTGTCAGCTGCAGACCATATAGCTGAGAATGGAGGATTTGCGACCACCGCATCGAACTGTCTGTCGCCGAAAGCATCAGCCTCCAGTGTGTCACCGTTCTGGATATTAAAGTCGCTGTACTTCACGCCGTGAAGCAGCATGTTCATTCGTGCAAGGTTGTATGTGGTATTGATCTTCTCCTGTCCGTAGATGGCATCAGCCTTTCCGAGCTTCTGAGTCTGGAGAAGGAGCGAACCCGAACCACATGTAGGGTCATACACTGTGCGAAGACGGGTCTTGCCTGTAGTCACAATCTCTGAAAGGATGCGGCTGACCTCCTGAGGTGTATAGAACTCGCCTGCTTTCTTGCCGGCTCCTGCAGCGAACTGGCCAATCATGTACTCGTAAGCGTCACCGAGGATATCGATGTCGCTGGCCTCGTTCAAACCAAAGTCAATGCCGTCCAGAGCAACGAGAACGTCGCTGATAAGTTTGTTCTTGTCGTCTGCAGTCTTGCCAAGCTTTGGTGATGCAAGGTCGATATCGGAGAAGAGGCCTCCGAAGTCGTCACCACTATCCTGCCCTATGGTGCTGTCCTCAATCTTCTTGAGACTGCGTTCCAGCTGAGGAAGAATGTTTTCCTTCTTGTTGATGGCCTCAATGATTGATGAGTACAGATACTCAGGCTCAATGAAATAGCCAAGGTCATCGATACAGATTTTCTTGATCTCAGCCTTAAGGTCATCATCATTGCTTGCCCATGCCTGCTTGTAGTTGATACCGTCCTCGCTGAGCTGGTCATCGATGTAAAGCTCGATCTTCTCAGAAAGGTACTTGTAGAAAATGAAGCCGAGGGTGAAATACATGAAGTCTCCGGCGGTCATGTTTCCTCTCAATGTATTGGCTACCGCCCACAGTTGGGCGCGGAGTTTTTGCTGCAGTTCTTCGCTCATATTATGTCAGTCTCTTAGTCCCAGTTAAACAAATCAATAATCTCACGCATCTTCTCCAGTATGCGTTTCACCTTTGCGGAGCGCATCATCAGGCCCATCTTGGTCTTGCGTACTGCGTCCTGTATAATCTCGGGCTTCTCGCGGCCCAGGTAGTCGTATTCAGCAATGAAGTTGCAGAGAGCTTCCTCTTCAACGCCTTCATCCACGGCAAGGTCATGCACAGCCTTGTTCTTCATCTTGAGAATGTAACGCTGCAGACGGCCTTCAAGGTCAATTGTTCCGTCAGCCTTTGCCCTCTTGAATCCTTCCTTGTCATTGTCAACCTCCTGCTTGATGAAGCTGTCAATGAGCAGAGTCTTCTTGCGCATAGTGGCATCCTTGATCATGGTGTCGAGAATGTCCTGACGCTTCTTCTCATAGTCCTCGTCGCTTGGATTGAGGTCGCTGATGAGAGAAAGTATGTAAGCCACGTTCACCACATCACTGTGGAGCAGTTCAAGGCAGAAATCGATATCCTCAATGCTCTGGTCATCGTACTGAATCTCCTGCTGGCCATCGCGAAGCATTCCGTCATTCTCCTCCTCAGGCTTGATGAAGCCCACGGTCATGTCGAGATACTTCGAACGGTAATCGTTATAGTCCTGCTCGCTCAGAACAAGGCCCGGATCATCGTCGCTGAAATCCTCATATATCTGAATCTCCGCGCGTTTCTTTATGATTTCACGGAAAGCGAGGAGGAACTTCTTCTTGTCGTATTCACTCTTGAGAGCATCCACGGAAGCCATTGTCGGATAGTGTTCCAGGAATGAAATGGAAAGCTCGTTCAGCTGCTTCTTCACTTCCTTGAAAGGAGGCCTTGTCACGGCTTCGATACCGCCCTGACTGAAGAGCTTGATTGATGCATCTAGATTGTCCTTCAAGTCACGGAAGCAGAGAATCTTACCGAAGCGCTTCTTCTCGTTAAGCACTCGGTTGGTTCGGCTGAATGCCTGGAGAAGTCCATGGTACTCCATATTCTTGTCCACATACAGGGTGTTGAGCTTCTTTGCATCAAATCCGGTAAGGAACATACCCACCACAATCAGAAGATCAATAGGCTCCTGATCGGCTTTGCGCTTCTTCATTCGCTCATTGATATCGTCGTAGTAGTTCTGGAAATTGTCTGTTGTGAATGCTGTGCCGAAGTTACGGTTATAGTCATCCATGATCTCCTGAAGTTCATCAGAAGCCACATTGTCGGTCTCAAAGCCCTGGTTCATGCCTGTCTTGGCATCATCCTGACTTGAATTCGGTGCGTATGTAAAGATGGCTGCAATCTTGATTTTCGGATTGAGCTCCTTGAAAATCTTGTAGTACTTCAAGAGCATCGGCACGCTCTGTACGGCAAAGAGAGCGTTGAACTCACCGCCGTAAGTTGATTTTCCGAAGTTGTTCAAGATGAACTCAGCAATCTCCTTCATCCTGGTGTCGCTCATCTCGTTTGCGTCCAGCTTGCCGTTATAATACTCTACAAGGAAGCCCAGAACGTTTTCATCCGCGATGGCGTCTTTGATCATATACTTGTGCAGGCACTCGCCAAACACATCATGTGTGGTAAGGTCCTGCTTTGCATTCTCAGCAAAGATAGGTGTACCGGTGAAACCGAATATCTGCAGGTTTCTGAAGAAATGTACAATGTTCTTGTGGCACTCTCCAAAATGGCTGCGGTGGCACTCATCAAAGATCATCACGACCTTCTTGTCACGCATGCTCTCGATGCGCTTGCTGTAGTAGTCCTTCTTGACCGCCGTATTCAGCTTCTGGATGGTTGTGAGGATAATCTTCTTGTCCGAATTGAAGCGTTTGATAAGCTCATAGGTATCCTCTGTAGCATCAACCGCACCAGGCTCGAACGCCTCATACTCTGCCTGAGTCTGTGTGTCCAGGTCATGACGGTCAACAACAAAGAGCACCTTGTCTATGCCATCAAGTTCTGACACCAGCTGTGCCGCTTTGAATGAAGTGAGCGTCTTACCCGCACCGGTAGTATGCCATATGTATCCGTTCTTGTTGGTATTTTGAACCCTGTCCAGAATCTCCTCCACCGCATAATACTGGTACGGTCTCAGAACCATAAGACACTTATCGCCCTCGTGAAGCACGATGTACTTGCTGATCATCTTGCCAAGAGTACACTTGTCAAAGAAATCCGCAGCAAATGTGCTGAGGTCGTTTACTGCCTCATTATTCTTGAGTGTCCAGTTGAATGTGAACTTGTAGCCGCAGTTAGGATTGTTCGCGAAGTAGCGGGTGTTCACACCGTTGGAAATGACGAATATCTGGATGTAATCGAAAAGACCATGGAAAGAGGTCTTGTGATAACGCTGAATCTGATTGTATGCCTGCTTGAGCTCTACCCCGCGTTTCTTCAGCTCAATCTGAACGAGAGGGAGTCCGTTCACAAGGATAGTTACATCATAGCGGCAAGTCTTGCGTCCTTCAACAGTAATCTGATTGGAGACCTGGAACTCATTCTGGCACCAATGGTTCCTGTCAAGGAACTCTACCCAGACACGTTTGCCGTCTTCTGTCTCCAGTGGGAAAAGGTCACGAAGCTTCTTGGACTTCTCGAACAGAGTACCGCCCTCAAGATGGATGCAGATTCTCTCAAACTCCTTATCGGTGAACTCGGTCTTACCAACTGCAGCCAGCTCTTTTGCATTATGCTTTTCAAGCTGCTTTTTGAAATTTGCATATAGGTTTGTCTCCTCCTTCAGCTCTACGTACTCGTAGCTCATGTCCTGAAGGGTGGCAAGCAAACCATTCTCAAGTGCCTGTTCACTCTGTGCTGTCATAGTGTTACTCCTTTTCGATTTCTTTTCTCAGTTCAGAGAGAACCTTTCCATTATAACTGAAATACTTCGGCCCCTGATATGCTCCTGAATTGTTCTGCTTCTCAACCGGAAGGAATGTTCCAGTGAAAGCAGACAGGCTGTAAAGACGGCCTTCATATTCAACTTTGTCGTCAGTGGCCACCTTCACCGGAAGATTCAGTTCATCAAAGACAACGGTATCACCCACATTGAGCCCCACCATGTGGAACTTAAATGGAGGCAGCGCCCTCTTTCTCTGCTTCTCAGCCTCTATAGTCTTTATCGCTTTGTCTTCCTCCTTGCTCTTTGAAACCACAGGCTTGCCGTCAACATAGATTGCAAGCTCGGCATCATCCAGCAGGTCAGCGATATCCCTCATGATATCCAGGGCCACAGCCGGAGCAATATTGAAGAACTCACGATTCTGACGTATGCGCAGATCCGTGAGTCGGTCAATCTGCTTGTGAATCTGCTTTTCAACCTTGTCATACTTGCTGGTATAGAGTGTTGCATATATCTCGAATGGAAGCGGAACCGCAGTATTATCCAGTTCCTTAGACCTTACATCGACAGGACGTGAGCTCTTGCCGATTTTCACCCAATCCTCACGGAATGAGGGATTGGTAAGAATATATACATACCCTTTGCCAGACTCCATAGCATGAAATGATTTGAAATCTACTTTGCAACAACTTACAAAATTACGATATTTCTTGCAATCTTGACTGTTCAAAGTGCCGATACTTATATAATATTTGTATAATCTCTTCAATTTTCACCTCATATCTTACCATCAGTCAGCCAATTCTCCATCTTTGCCCGCATAACACTACGACTATCATATTGTGGTGTCGGTCAAGCCCTTCTTCCTCCGCTGAAGCTGCGTCAGAAAGGCTTGGTTCCAACCACTTCGGGACTGTCGCCCCTGCGCGACTTCCACTCCATCAAGTTTCGCCCGGCAGACATTCCTGTCTGGCTTGACGCCTGCCGAGAAAGACTGCTTCGGGCTCACGGCCACTACGCCTTCGGTTCCGTTGCCAAAGAGAAAAGCATCACCGGCTTACGTCCTTCGATCCCTTTCCACGTCATAGCCGACCAGATCGGCCATCCATCATCCCGGGTCCGATCGAGGCTCTTATCCACTCCGTCAGAATTTCCTCTGCCCATCGTCCCCAATCCACAAAGAAAGGAAACTCTGTGCCTCCGTGACCTGCACCATCATATACCGACAGTTTCTTATTAATTCCTGCAGGCTGAGCATTATATATCTTCTCTGACATTCACTGAGGAGTCCTATTGTCCTCGCTGCCGACAACCGGAACGGTTTGAGACAAAAATGTGTTACTTCTATTGAATAGGTTTATTATCAAATAATTACAAGTTGACTATCTCTGGCATAGCCAGTCAATTGCCGGGACGATTTCGATAGTACGGCCGTTAATACTGACTGTCTCGGCCGTATCGAATGTAATCAGCGTCAGCTTATCACATTTGAGAGCCTTCGCTCCTGCCAGCAGACCTTTGAGTTCTCTATTACGTGTCTTCTGAATTGAAATGTCATAGCTGACCTGGATCAACTCAACGGGCTTCCCCCCATCTGACACAACAAAGTCAACTTCGTAGCTTGCATTCTTGAAATAGAACAAATCCCGGAAAAGAGGTTTGCACCGACGCAGAAGTTCCACACAGATGATGTTCTCAAGACGCCAGCCCAGGTTCTCGCTGGCGATAGTCCCCTCTTTTTCTGTGGCCAGGGCTGTATCAACCACATATACCTTCTCGTTCCTGATCCTGTCTTTACTCTTGAATGAGAATTTGTTGATGCCGATCAGCAGGAAGGCCTGCTTAAGGTAAGAGTAGTAATTTTCGGCCGTATGGTCCGATATTCCAAACTCCTCTGCAACATTCTTGGCAACAAACTCTTGGCAGTAATTGTCCGACAGATAGGTGGCCATACGTCTAAGCGCGTCTTTGTGACGAATCTTGAAACGCTTGGCGATATCGGTATTGATGATGGCATTGACCAGGCCACTTACATATCCAGCCCGGTTTGTCTCTGATATCAGTTCCGGGAAGCCACCGTCCTCCATATACTTTTCAAGAGCCGTTTTACGCAAGGCTCTTGCCCTGGTCGAGTATGACTTGGTATCAACGCCAGTTATGCCGCAATACTCAGAGAACGAAAACGGATACAGGCTAATCCGGTTATGCCGACCAGTCAGGTGTGTCATCAGTTCGCTGCTGAGCAGCTTGGAATTTGAGCCCGTGATGAGGATATGAATCTTCTGCCTCAGAAGCCGGTTGACGAACAGTTGCCACCCGTCGATATTCTGAATCTCATCCAGGAACAAATACTTGAAATCCCCGTTCAGCCTGTACAAAGCCTCCAGAAGGGTGTCAAGATCATCTGTCTTGAGTGAGACAAGACGTTCATCGTCGAAATTGACATATGCAAAGTCCCCCACTTTCTCACGCAGAACTTTCTCACATATTGTCGACTTACCACTACGCCTGACCCCGATAACAACCTGGGCCATCTTACTGTCAAGGTTGATAAGCGGCTCTTCATAGCGGCTCACAAAGGAGGTCAGGTCGTTTGCTTCAAGTTCTTCTTTCTGCGAAGAAAGGATGGATAGTAACTGCCGAACGGTCATCATATCATTGTTTTTACAATGCGAATATACGCAAACTTCGATAAAAGTCAAAGTTCATTCATAATAAACTTCGATAAAATTGAAAATTCGAGCAGCATAACTTCGATAAGTCTAACCCCAAGCGTGCCCGTGATTCAATTTTGTACCAGACGCGAAAAGTAGACACGAAAATTTTATTTAGTTAATACTTATTTACCGAAGTACAGTCATCTTGCCCGTCGGACATTCATCGGAAATATATACAAGCTGGTAAAGGACCCTAACCTTGTATCAGCCCTCACCGGTCACGTGGAGGGCAGCCGCGCTTTCACCCGCTACCGAACGATTGATATCGATATGAAAAAGGACCTTGTGAAGATTTTGGAGGGAAATGCAAAGTAGGGTAAATTCCGGCAATTTTTTGATATATTGCCAAGATTTACCTATGTTTGTAAAAAATTATATATGGATAGAATTCAGGATATAATAATGGACTTCGCTTCTGATTACCGGAGTTTCAATGCCGATGAAGCATTGAAATACTGTATCACTCGGGAAGTATCCACATTGCAATATGTCAGAAAAGTATTGATGCATCTGTGCTACGGTTCGTTAAGAAGAAACGCCATGTAGAACGGAATGGTGAGAAGTTTGTCGCTTCGACCTACGTTGTAGTCACCCAACTTGATTGCTGAGTCAACATGGTAGACATCATGGTTTTTCAGTATGGTCCTGGTACTCTTCGCATTGCCGTTTGTCGCCTTCACTTCCACCAGTGTGCATTTACCCCTGTAACGCATCAAAAAGTCAACTTCCAGACCTGTATCCTTACGGAAGAAGTAAAGCTTTCTGCCCATCTTGGTAAAAATGTCGGCAAACAGATTCTCGAAGATAGCGCCCTTATACCCAAGGAGATTGCCACTGAGGATATCTGCCTGGGTACCATACTCAAGCATTGACACAAACAAGCCCATATCTCCCATATACACCTTGAAGTAGTCATTGATAGCATTGCCGTCCAGCGGAAGCTCCGTGATGCAGGTATTGTAGCAACGCTTGATGATGCCGGCATCCTCTATCCACTGAAGACAGCTGATGTACTCAGACGAGCGGCCCCCTTTTTTAACCACTGAGTACTGGAACTTCTTGTTTTCCTTTGCCAGCTGACGTGGAATTGATTCAAAGCACTCACGTATCCTTGCCTTATCCTCGTCCGCAGCATATTTTACCATATCATCTTTGTACTCCTCAATGATATTCTGCTGGACCTCATAAACATCGCTGATGTTATTGGTCTCAAGGAAAGTGTTTACTGCCTCCGGCATACCGCCAACAACAGCATATTTGCGGAAAAGATCATTTAACGGGACATGCAGACCATCAGGGACCGGAGTCTCTTCATTGAAATGTTTCCTGATTTCATCGATTATGTTATCTGAAATACCGTTTGCCCACAGGAACTCCTCGAAATCCAGAGGATACATGTCGACAATCTTCTCATAACCAACCGGCACAGAAGCAGTCTTCTCTTCTTCCTTTTTCTTCTTTTTATCATCGCCATATCCCTTGACACCAAGCAGAGAACCGGTAGCTATGATATCATACCTGCCGTCCATCTTGAAAAATTTCAGAGCTGTCCTCGCGTCCTTGCAGTCCTGTATCTCATCAAGGATGATACAGGTGCTACCGGGAATGAACTTAACTCCACGCATGGAGGCAGAAAGATTCATAAGGATAGTGTCTACATCCTTTGCACCCTTGAATGCCAGTTTGAGCGACTCCTGCTTCACGAAATTGACATAGACAACATTCTCATAATTGCTTTCAGCAAAAGCAGTAACAGAAAATGTCTTTCCGCACTGACGTACTCCACGCACAATAAGAGGCTTCCTGCCAGGAGTCCTCTTCCACTTCATAAACTGCTCTTCAATCTTTCTTTTCAGCATAAGCGCAAAATCTATTCACAGAGCAAAGGTACAAAAAACCAAACGAGTTTCATAGCTATTTTACAAAATAACAAGGAAGTTTTTAAATAATCTCACATTTTCTTGTAAATTTTTTACACTTGCCTATCTTTGATGTGTACCAGATGCGTTCGTGCCCAAAAAACAGTGCCAAAGACAGTAATTTTACCTATCTTTGTTGAACCTTGCCGCTGACTGTTTTCCGGCGCGGGATTGTGGTCCTTCGGTATCGATGGTCATCACCGGCAGGTCTAGCCATCATTGCGTATGTTCTTCGCAATCAATTTGTTATAAGTTGTATATCGAGAAATTTAATGGAGGCAATTTCTCTGCATTCAACACTAAATACGCAAAGATGAGGCAGAGAGGCAAAGGCGACACATTGACCTTCGACATCGACCAATTCGGCAGAAAAAAGAGAGTGGGGTTCTTTTGGACAATTTCGGAACAATAACATTACACAAACAATTTAAATGAAGGAGAGATATGGATAATACAAAAAGGATAACAGGAGACACGATATTGTATAATTTGCTAAATATTAAACATGCTACTTTTGAAGTTACCTTTTTCGAGCAGTTTTAGTCCGTCATAAGAGCGATTTTTGGCATCGGATATCGGACAAATATCGGACAAATTATAAAAAATCGGCCTCTCAGGTATCTGAGAGGGCATCTTCGTGATTCGGGATTAAGCCTCTGCGAGGCTTTTTCCCTACCTCCGCGGGCCATCATCGAAGATGAAGCAAATCGGCATTCTGCTGGCGCAGAAGCCGTTTTTTGTGATACGGCGTCGCTTACGAAAGCTAGCTTTCGACGCGTCGCCGTATCACAAAAATCGCACAACCTTCGGTTGCGCGATTTGCTTTGTTCGTGATTCGGTTGGGATTCGAACCCAAGACCCACAGCTTAGAAGGCTGTTGCTCTATCCAGCTGAGCTACCGAACCATCCTTATTTTGCGGAATGAAGCCGCCCGCATGAAAGCGGACTGCAAATATACATAAAATTTGGATAATGGCAATGATTATTCACAAGTTATCTGAAAAAAGACGTTGCCGGCCGTAATCCTGCCATCAGCAATACACTCCGCCACCGGACTCCATCAGCGTTTCAGAGCTTCGAGAATGATGGTCTCGGCTACTTTGTAACCGTCAATGTTCAGATGCACGCCGTCGTATGACCATTTCGCAGGCAGGCCGTTTTCCGCATCCTTCATTGCGGAATGATAATCGACATATCTGAACCTGTTTTTACGGGCGTAGTCCCTGAGCATCGAATTGAGACGGATGATCTGCTCAGCGCAGTCCGTCACCTCCGGTCTCCATCTGTATTGCTTGACAGGAAGGACAGAGCATATCACGGGCCTGATTCCATTCGCCTTCGCTATCTCGCACATTGACACGATATTGCAGAATATGTCATCAAGTTCAATGCGGCCGTTGTTCCTGGCAATGTCATTGGTGCCGGCCAGAATGACGACATACCTGGGCGCAAGGTTCACGACATCCTTCCGCATACGCACAAGCATATGAGACGTCGTCTGTCCGGATATGCCGCGGCAGGCGAAATTATTGTCATTGAAGAAAGCGGGGTCGGCATCATACCAGCAGTCGGTGATGCTGTCACCCATGAAAACGGCCTTCGGCCTTGCCGACATTTCGGAATTCGCCTTCCGATACCTTCCGACGTTCGCCCAGTCATCCTGGGCCTCCGCCTGTAATCCAGTGGAAATTAAAGCAATAAGGGCTAAGATAGCCAATGATTCAGATTTCATTCTATGTGGTTTTGTCTTCAGTGTTCTTATGAATCTCCCGAAGTCCAAAATTAATGCTTATTTCCAATACGAGCAAACAATTCCAGAAATATGGCGTAAATAACCGGAATTGTAGTATCTTCGCCAAGTTATCATCATATCCGGAAAAATGAAGAATATCATATTGTCGGCGGCAGCCGCAACAGCAATCATTGCAGTATCGGCATCGTCCATTTCCTGCACCGGGAAAGGATGGAGCGGCGAAGAAAGGGAAATCATTCTCGGCCAGGGAGAAACAATGCGCGTGCTGACCGTGGAGTCGGAGGCAGACTCCATCGTATTGAGGAAACATTGCAAAGAGTTGACAAGCAAAGAGTTGAATGACAATGTCTTCCGAGAGTTGTCCGAAAAGATGGTCGCTACCGTGACCTCTCCGGAGCAGGACGGCGTAGGAATCGCAGGGCCTCAGGTCGGCATTTCCCGCAGAGTGGTCGCCGTACAGCGGTTCGACAAGGAAGGGGAGCCTTTCGAGGTGTATCCAAACATCCGCATAACAGCCAGGCGGGGCGAGCCGGAACCGGGCCCTGAAGGCTGCCTGAGCGTACCGGGACGAAGGGGAACCGTATCCCGCTACAGGGAAATCGACATCAGCTACACAGCCATGCCGGAGGGCCGCGACACCGTAGAAACCATAACCGGATTCACCGCCGTCATCTTCCAGCACGAATGCGACCACCTCGACGGGGTGCTGTATACTGATTACATTGACTGAAAACTCTATCGCAATGAAACTGAAACTACCAGAGAACTTTTCCCCTGAAGAAAGGGGCCAGATGGCTGAAGACTATTTCAGGAAGGGTTACAACTGCTGCCAGGCTGTCATCCTCGCATTCTCGGACATCATTGAAGCCAATGCCGGGACGGACAGCCGGTTCCTCGCAAGCATCGGTTCCGGATTCGGAGGAGGAATGGGAAGAATGCGTGAGGTATGCGGAGGATTCAGCGGAATGGTCATGGCAGCTGGACTCATCCTCCCTGCCGACAACCCGTCCGACATGCAGGCAAGGACGGCCAATTACTCTCTCGTTCAGGAATTTGCGGCCGAATTCAAGGAGAAGAACGGGGGCAGTATCATCTGCAGGGAGCTGCTTGGCCTGGGCAGGACCGGAAACGAGGAGGCCAAGCCGTCTGAAAGGACCGGAGAGTATTATAAAAAACGCCCCTGCCCGAAGATTGTGGCAGAGGCGGCAAGCATTGTAGCAAGGAAGATCATTGCTCTTCAGGACCCTGAGGGGCGAGACACGCATCAAGATCGCGGGTGATCTGTTCCCTGTCCATATTCTGGCCGATAAATACAATCTTCTGCATCCTGTCTCCGTAATGAGGATCCCATTCCTTCATTATCGAAGGGTCCTGCCTCATCATTTCCACAAGTTCCTCTTCCGGTGCAGTGGCATACCACTGTCCTGCCTGGCGGAGCTGGATCTGCTTCCCGGCCTGCTCGAAAATGCAGGACATGTCCGGGTCTTCGGTAAAGTAGCACAGACCCTTTGCACGAATCACATTCTTCGGCAGCTTTTTGGAGACGAACCAGTCGAACTTGTTGATATCGAAGGCCGGACGGCGGAAATACACGAATGTGCCGATACCGTATTCCTCGGCCTCCCCCTCATCGTGATGATGGTGGTGATGATGTTCATCGTGCCCGTGATGATGTCCGTGCTCTTCATGCTCTTCGTGCTCTTCGTGATCATCATCGTGATGGTGCCCGCACTCTCCGTGCCCGTC
Organism: Candidatus Cryptobacteroides sp.; assembly: GCA_034089285.1. Classification (GTDB taxonomy): domain Bacteria; phylum Bacteroidota; class Bacteroidia; order Bacteroidales; family UBA932; genus Cryptobacteroides. The sequence goes on along the minus strand of JAXDUM010000034.1, from coordinate 43,535 downwards.
ATCGTGGCCGTCATCGTGCCCGTGGTGGCCTTGTTCCTCATCCCCCGCAACCGGAGTCTCCAGCCCCCTGACCCAGCCGGCCGAGCCCTCTGTGCTCCTGTAGCTGAACCTCCAGGTATTCAGGAGAAGGTCCAGATCCACATCCGCGAAATCAGCCTCAATGATTTCAGCCCCCGGATTGAGCTCCCGCACGATTCTCCTGATGCGCTCCAGCTCCGCCGGGGCCACCTCTGACACCTTGTTCAGAAGAATGATGTTGCAGAACTCAATCTGCTGAATGACAAGGTTTTCGATATCCTCCTCGTCAATATTGTCCTTCTTGAGGTCATCCCCGCAGCCGAATTCAGACTGCATCCTCAACGCATCCACTACCGTGACTATGCAGTCCAGCCTCGGCACGCCGTGAACCGCATAGGAAGGTCCGAGAGCGGGGATGCTGCAGATGGTCTGCGCAATAGGTTCAGGCTCGCAGATACCGCTGGCCTCTATGACAATGTAGTCGAACTTTCCGCTCGCCATCAGCTCATCGAGCTGCTGAATGAGGTCAGCCTTCAGGGTACAGCAGATGCAGCCGTTCTGCAGAGCCACCAGGCTGTCATCCTTCTGGGCCACCACTCCCCCTTTCTGAATGAGGGACGCGTCTATATTGACCTCGCCTATATCATTGACTATCACCGCAAACCTGATCCCCTTCCGATTCGAGAGGATATGGTTGACCAATGTTGTCTTGCCGCTGCCGAGATATCCTGTCAGCAGCAGTACCGGCATTTCTTCCAGATTCATCTTACCTAAAGTTTAATCAATTGTCGGGGCCGTTTCTGAAGCCGTAAACTGCGCTGAGTGGCGGGAGAATGGCTTCGCTGCCGGCCCGGAAATGCAAATTTAGTTAATCCGGATAAATTACGTAACTTTGCAGGCCGGAAATTCAGGTCCATGACTATGGAAAAGTTCATCAGAATACTCAGAATCGGAATCCCCATAATGCTCGGACAGGCCTGCATCATAATCATGGCCTTCGCCGACAACATCATGATAGGCTGGCACAGCGTACCTGAGCTGGCCGCCTCCGGATTCGTGAACAACATGATGAACCTCTTCATTCTCATCGAGCTCGGCTTCGCAATGGGAATGACACCGGTAATCGGAGCCCAATACGGCACCGGGGACAGGGCCGGCATCGGGCTGACATTGCGCAACGGAGTAAGAATCAATGTCAGACTCGGCACGGTGGCCACCCTGATTGTCCTGGGGATATACCCCTTCCTCGGCCATTTCGGCCAGGACCCGGAACTCCTGCCCCTCATCAGGCCATACTACCTTCTCATAGGCATATCCACAGTCCCGGTCCTCGGCTTCAATCTGCTCAAGCAGTTCACCGACGGAGTGCAGGCCCCTGTGGTCTCGATGCTCTTCCTCCTCGGAGGCAACCTCCTTAACATAGCCGGCAACTGGATTCTCATATACGGAAAGCTCGGCTGTCCGGAGCTCGGTCTCACAGGAGCCGGACTCAGCACCCTGTTCTCCAGAATAATAATGCTGGCAGGCTTCGCCCTCTACATTTTCCGGAGCAGGAGGTTCATCGGATATTCCGACGCATACAGGAAGGCCAGGCCTGAAAAGGAAGGCATGAGGAATCTCTTCGACATGGGCTATCCCCTTGCCCTGCAGATGGGAATGGAGACATCCTCGTTCACATTCAGCGCAGTGATGGTCGGCTGGCTGGGAGCCACCGCTCTTGCGGCGCATCAGGTCGCAATCACGATTTCCCAGCTCTTCTTCATGATGATGCAGGGCCTGGCCTTCTCCGTATCAATCCTCGTGAGCGAAGAATTCGGGAAGAAGAATTACCGGGGAGTCCGCGGTTATGTCCGCACGGGATATCTCATGATGCTCGGAATCTCGGTCATCCTCTCTGCACTGCTCTATGCTTTCAGATGGGAAGCTGCCGGAATTTTCACGGATTCGCAGGAAGTTTCGGCAATGGCGGTATCTGTGTTCTTCGTGCTGTTCTCCTACCAGTTCGGAGACGGACTCCAGCTGTGCTTCGCCAATGCCCTCAGAGGCATATGCGACGTCAAGCCGATCATGGCGGCGGCATTCATCAGCTACTACCTCATCGGCATCCCCGTCTCCTGGCTGCTGGGATTCAAGGCCGGGCTGGGAATAACAGGCATCTGGATAGGTTTCCCGGCAGGATTGACCTGCGCCGGCATCTTCTTCTGGAGACGATTCCGCCACAGCCTTGCGGAATACGAAAAGAATGGAAATGAACAATGAGCGGTGCGCCTTTCATTTTTCCATTGAATTATTGGAATTTCCGAAGTTTTTTACTTATTTTTGCATATTGTATGGACAATTTCAGGCAGATCTGATGCTCGAAGATATAAGGAAAAATATCGAAAGGCTGATAGCGCTTTACGAGGGTGAAAGGCAGCGCAACAGAAAGTTGCTTTCCGACCTCGGGGACAGGGATGCCGAGATTGCATCATGCAGGAAGCAGATTGCGGATCTGGAAAGACAAGTGGACAACCTCAAGCTGACGGAAGCATTCACGGCCCCGGCCGGAAGCAATCCTGCAGCCAAGGAGAAAATCAATAAGATGATCACCGGCATCGACCGTTGCATTGCCTTGTTGGAGAAATAGTTATGGAGCAGAAAATTACGATTTGCATTGGCGGGAGCAGATATGCTCTGACCGCAAATTCCCCGGAGCAGGAGGAAATATACCGCCTTGCCGGAGTTTCTGTGAACAAGCTGCTCTCCACCTACACCGAGAAATTCCCCGGAAAGGCAATGACGGAGATTCTGACAATGGTGGCGTTGAACGAGAGCATAGGGAATATCACGCTGAAGAAGAGAATCGAGGCGATCGAGAAGGAAAGGGACACACTTGAGGGATTGACAGATTCATATTTGGAAAATATTGAAAATCAGCCGCCGGCCGGCACTCGCTGAAATCAACACGTTCTTCGGAACCGGGTTTTCTCGAGCCGGGAATGCGCGGGCCTAAGTACCTTCGCGGGATTCCGATTTCGGAACATAGGATTGCTGAACCGGCACGGAGCTCAAATCTTGTCTATCAGGTTTTCTGACAGAAACAGGCTGACGGCTTTTTTTCAATATTCCATTCATTCCGCAGGACAGCTTCCGAAAGGCTGCCCTTTTTTTTGTGGCAGCGGGATTGGGACAAAAGTTTAACAACCAATATATATTTGACAATGAGCGCATTGATATCAATTGGGATTGCATTGGCAGGAGCCGCGGTCGGTATCGCAGGCTACGTATGCATCCGCAGAATCATAATGAAGGGCCGGAAGGACAGCATTATCGAGAAGGCCGAGCTTGAGGCAGAGAACATAAAGAAAGAGAGAATACTCCAGGCAAAGGAGAAGTTCCTCCAGCTCAAGAGCGCCCACGAGCAGCAGGTGAATGAGAAGAACGCCCAGCTCAGGGACGCCGAGAACAGGATCAGGCAGAAGGAGAACTCCCTCAACCAGCAGGCCAAGGATCTCCAGAGGAAGATTTCGGAGAATGACAGCCTGAAGGCAGGACTGGCTTCACAGAAGGAGGACCTCGAGAAGAAGGCCGAGGAATACGAGGCATTGAGGAAGGAGGCCAACAGGCAGATAGAGAGCATAGCCGGGCTTACCGCCGCCGAAGCCAAGAACATCCTCATGGAGAACATGAAGGCTGAAGCCAGAAGCGAGGCTCAGGCCTACATCAATGACACCATGGATGACGCAAGGCTCAATGCCGCCAAGGAGGCCAAGAGAATCGTCATCACTACCATACAGAGGACTGCGACCGAGACTGCGATCGAGAATGCCGTCACCACATTCCCTATTGAGAATGACGAGATCAAGGGCCGCATCATCGGCCGCGAAGGAAGGAACATCCGCGCTCTGGAGGCTGCCACGGGAGTGGAAATCGTGGTTGACGACACCCCTGACGCAATCCTTCTTTCAGCATTCGACCCTGTCAGGAGGGAGGTCGCAAGACTTGCTCTCCACCAGCTCGTAATCGACGGAAGAATCCATCCGGCACGCATCGAGGAGGTAGTGACCAAGGTACAGAAACAGCTTGAGGATGAGATACTTGAAACCGGAAAGAGGACATGCATCGACCTTGGAATTCACGGCATGAACATCGAGCTCGTGAAACTCATCGGACGCATGAAATACCGTTCTTCCTATGGCCAGAACCTTCTCCAGCACTCAAGGGAGGTGGCCAATATCTGCGCCATAATGGCTTCGGAACTCGGCCTCAATCCAAAGACAGCCAAGAGGGCTGGCCTTCTCCACGATATCGGAAAGGTATCGGAAGACGATCCGGAACTTCCACACGCTCTCCTCGGAATGAAGCTCGCCGAGCAGTATAAGGAAAGGCCGGAAATCTGCAATGCCATCGGCTCCCACCATGAGGAGACGGAGATGACATCCCTCCTCTCCCCTATCGTGATGGTCGGCGACGCCATCTCCGGAGCACGTCCGGGAGCCAGAAGAGAGGTTATCGAGTCCTACATCAAGAGGCTCAAGGGAATGGAGGACCTCGCCGCCTCATATCCTGGCGTGACCAAGAGCTATGCAATCCAGGCGGGCCGCGAGCTCAGGGTCATCGTCGGAGCCGAGGAGGTAAGCGACGAGCAGGCAGGAAAGCTCTCTGCAGACATCGCCCTCAAGATCCAGAACGAGATGACCTATCCGGGACAGGTAAAGATCACCGTAATCCGGGAAACCAGGTCTGTCGCATACGCAAAATAAAATCACTTTATCATGAGAACTATCTCAAAGATGCTCATATCAGTCTACGCACTCCTGTGGGGTGCGCTGACTGTTTTTGGACAGGCGCCAGAGCAGACTGTCACCTGGAACATAAAGACGGAGTACGGGAATGACGGCGAAGTCGAGGTCATCTTCGAAGGGACTCCTCTTGAAGGCTGGCACACATACAGCATCACCGATGCAGCCAACGGAAACACTGTCAGTTTCGAGGAAAATGCAGCACTGACCGCAACAGGTGACATCACCGAGCAGGGCAATGTCATCGATGAAAACGGGAGCAGGGTGATTTACGACAGCTTCACCATCCGCCGCAGATTCAGGATGAATGCTGAAACAGCGGTGCTCAAGGGCGAAATATCCTGGAAAAGCTGCAAGGGCCACGACTGCGCATCACCTGAGTATCAAGACTTTGAGCTGAAACTCAGGAAGCCGGCCGAAACCGTGGCAGCCACCGCTCCGGAAAATGCCGGAGTAAACAATGCTGCCGTCACCGCAGAGGACGACGAGAAGGGGACATCGATCTGGGGCCTCATCCTGGAGGCGATACTCTGGGGCTTCGCGATGCTTCTCACACCTTGCGTCTTCCCGATGGTTCCCATGACCATATCCTTCTTCATGAAGGGTTCATCGACACCTGCCGCGGGAAGGTTCAAGGCCTCGATGTACGGCCTCTTCATCGTGCTTCTGTACACATTGCCGATCTCCATCATCATCGGCCTGACCTGGCTCTTCGGAGGAGAGACGGTAACGGCTGACATATTCAACTGGCTCGCCACCCACTGGCTCCCGAACATCATCTTCTTCATTGTATTCATGGTGTTCGCCGCCTCATTCTTCGGAGCATTCGAGATAACGCTGCCTTCATCACTGGTCAACAAGAGCGACCGCAACTCGGACAAGGGCGGACTTGCGGGCATCTTCTTCATGGCCCTCACCCTCGTCCTGGTATCATTCTCCTGTACCGGACCGATAGTAGGCTCCGTCCTCATCAAGTCCACCCAGGGTGAATTCTGGACACCTATGGTGACAATGCTGGCCTTCTCGGTGGCATTCGCCCTGCCTTTCACGATTTTCGCAATGTTCCCTTCCCTGCTCAAGAAACTCAAGAGCGGAAGCTGGCTCAATTCCGTGAAGGTAGTTCTCGGATTCATTGAAGTGGCCCTCGGATTCAAGTTCCTCAGCGTTGCCGACCAGACCTACCACTGGGGCATTCTCGACAGGGAAATATACCTCGCCATCTGGATTGTGACATTCACCCTTCTCGGGCTCTACCTTCTGGGCAAGATCCGGTTCGAGGCTGACGACAAGGTGGAGCATATCGGAGTTTTCCGCCTCGCCCTCGTCATCATTGACTTCACATTCGTGGTTTATATGATTCCGGGCATGTTCGGAGCTCCTCTGAAGGCACTTTCAGGCTATCTCCCGCCTCTCGAGACCCAGGATTTCATCATCGGTTCAGGTCCGTCCAAAGCCACAGGAAAAGCGGAGGAAACCCTCCTGCAGTTAGAAAGCGGAAAAACAATCGACCTGCCTCACGGACTTAAAGGCTATACCTCGGTGGAAGATGCGCTTGAGGCTTCCAGGGCAAGCGGAAAGCCTGTATTCGTGGACATCACCGGACACGGATGCGTGAACTGCAGGGAGATGGAGCAGAGAGTTTGGAGCGCAACTGAAGTGCTTAATCTTCTCGGCAACAAATTCGAGATCGTGGCCCTCTATACTGATGACAAGATGAGACTTCCTGAGGACAAATGGGTTACAACCGAGAACGGAAAGGTGCTCAAAGACCTCGGAAGGGTAAACTCCTACTATGTCAGGGAGCATTTCGGAGTCAATGCGCAGCCGAACTACACCATCCTCTCACCGGAAGGAGAGCAGCTCGTTCCGGTACGCGGATACAATCTCGACGTTGACGGTTTCGTGGAATTCCTTGAAGCCGGGCTCAATGCTGCGGAAAATCTCCGGAAGTAGAATTGCCGGAACCATATAGAACAGGCCTGTGCCGGGATTTCAGGAAAGCCTTCCTGTTTTCTTCCAGCGCAGGTCTTTCGTTTTCCGGCAATGCGAAATCGCAGAACCTCTCCCAGATATAGTCCACGGCCTGGGAAGAGGGATGAAGCATATCCTCGGCATAGAAACGGTAGTCACGCAGCTCGTCCATCATTATCTCGTAGCTCGGGAAATACACGCAAGCTTCAGGGAAGGCCTCACAAACGGCCTCTGCCGCCATCAGGAGAATGCTTTTGCTTATCTGGTTGCCGTGCGCCCCGTCCTTGAAATGGCGTATCGGGCTCACCGTAAGAATGAATTTCTTTGGCTTGACACCGGGTACTCTTCCGGAGGCGAACCTGGCCACAACTGATTTCAGCACCGCTGCCGCATTGGCCAGGGAGAGTCTCTCCCGGGTAAACTCGGCAGCCGGCCTTTTGAGGCAGTTGGACACGGTTTCACCGGACTCATTCCATCTGAATGTCCAGGCAGTACCGAGCGTAAGTATCAGTGTATCAGCCTCGATGAAGAAGTCGTGTGCAGCCGTGAGCCCGGCATTGGCATCTGCCAGAAAAGTCGCGCTGTCTTCCCTGGCAGCTGCAGTATGATGGCTGAATGAGCATACCAGGTCTGAGCCTGCTCCCATCCTGACGCATTCCTCTTCCCGGAAAGGGAAACCCGAGGCTATCCGGCCAATGGCATTACATAGGGAAACGGGGTTGTAGAGCGGCCCGAACGGGTTGACACAGACATCGAAGCCTAGCTGCGACATCTTCTCCCCGATATTGTCGGAGAAACAGCTTCCGAGAAGCATTATCTTGTCATTCAGCGATATACGGACATTGCTGCGCCCGACATCGACAGGAGTCTGCAATTTCATCATAATCAATACTTTTCCAATGCCTTCCTGAACTCATCCAGAACCGCATCCCTGACCTCTGCAGGCGAGACTATCCTGATTTTCGAGCCGAAAGAGCATAAATCCATTATCATTCTCGTGTTCGGCACGGCCCTGAAAGAAATCACTGCCTTGCCGTCCTCCATCCTTATCTTCTGGCTATGGTGAAGAGGAAGATCCCTGAAGAAACCGGCCTGGTCAGGACTGCACTCCAGTACCACCTCTGCCGCCGGGTCTCCGTTATGGATATAAACCCCGTAGCTGTCGTAGAACAATTCATCCACATCGAATCCGGCCGGAAGCCTGAACCTGTCCCCTGTCACTTCCAGCGAGCAGATTCTGTCAAGGCCGTAAACCCTCAGGGCCTTCCTTTCGTCAGCGAAGCCGATCAGGTACCAGCGCTTCATATCCTCCTTCAGGGCATAGGGGCTTACCGTCAGGCTCTCGGGAGCCGCACTTGAATATTTCTTGTACGATATGGCAATCTTGACATTGTCCAGCATCGCAGCCATTATGTCCGCAAGATGAATCTGGCCGGACGGAATGTTCTCCACCGACACCCGTCCCGAAAGCCTCTCGCGGCTCAGTTCAAGGAGGCTCTTGACGGTGAACGTATTGACCATCCAGGCGGTATTGCCCTCGAGCGAATCCGGGTAGCGGATGAAATATCTTCTCGTGGAGCGGTTGCATTCAATGTCAATGCCGAAAACCTCCGCAACGGCTTCCCTGTGGTTGCAGAATGTCCTCCTGGAATATGCAGAGTCCCACCTGCGTTCCCACCGGGACTGTATCTCCTCAAGAGACAACCCCTCGAGGCCGGCCTTCGACACTGTCTGAATCAGCCAGACATATTTGCTGATGAGTTCCGTGACCATTTTTTTGCGATTTGCGGCATTGCCGGAGCAAAACCTTTATCAACTGATCTTTCCGTAGTCCTTCCTGTCATACTTCCCCTTGCGGAGTTCAGCCATAAGCCTTGCATTCTGAGGCAAAGAAAGCTCCGGATCCCTCTCCAGAACCACCTCGGCATAGGCCCGGGCCTCAGCGAGCAGGCGCCCGTCCCTGGCAAGGGAAGCAATGGAAAGTTCAATAGGCAGACCACTCTGCTGGGTTCCCTCCATATCCCCCGGCCCCCTCATTTTCATATCCTCCTCCGCAAGCACGAAGCCGTCCTCGGTACTGCAGAGCAGGTCAAGTCTCTTCCGGGACTCCTCACTGAGCTTATTGCCCCTGACGAGCACGCACCAGGAAGCGCCTCCTCCCCTGCCGACACGTCCACGCAGCTGATGAAGCTGGCTTAGTCCGAACCTTTCCGGACTCTCTATGACCATGACATTGGCATTGGGCACATCCACACCGACCTCGATCACAGTGGTGGATACCAATATATCGGCCCGCCCTGCCGCAAATGCGTCCATATTGAACTTCTTGTCCTCGTCACTCTGCTGGCCATGCACAATCGCCACCTTGTATGGCGGAAACGGGAAGGCCTGGACAATTTCCTCGTAGCCGGTCTCCACATTCCTGTAGTCCACCTTCTCATTCTCAAAGATCATCGGATACACAATGAAGGCCTGACGTCCCGCGGCAATCTGCTCCTTCATGAAGCGGTATAGCTCAAGACGCTGACGCTCAACTATCTGTACGGTCTTTACCGGAACCCTTCCAGGAGGCATCTCGTCAATCACGGACACGTCCAGGTCCCCATAGAGAGTCATTGCCAATGTCCTCGGGATCGGTGTCGCAGTCATTACAAGAATATGAGGCGGAATGGCTGACTTGGCCCAGAGACGTGATCTCTGCTCCACTCCGAAGCGGTGCTGCTCATCGATTATGGCAAGTCCGAGGTTGCGGAATACCACATTGTCCTCTATCAATGCGTGTGTCCCTACAATGATGCCGACCTGTCCGGATGCGAGCCGTTCCAGGATCTCCCTCCTCTCCCTGGTCTTTGTCGTGCCGGTAAGCACGGCGACCTCGACTCCGGTGTCCCTGAGGTACTTTATGATGTTTGTATAATGCTGACGTGCAAGCACTTCCGTCGGAGCCATAATGCAGGACTGGTAGCCGTTGCCGTAAGCAATCAGGGCGGAAAGCACTGCCACCATGGTCTTTCCCGATCCCACATCCCCCTGAAGGAGACGGTTCATCTGCTTTCCGCTCCGCATGTCTTCCCGTATTTCCCTGATTACCCGTTTCTGAGCACCGGTCAGGCTGTAAGGCAATGCAGCATAGCACTTGTTGAAGGCCTCCCCGACATTCGGCATGGGAATACCCCTCTCATTGCGGCTTCTGACATATTTCTGACGGAGAAGCGAGAGCTGAAGGAAGAAAAGTTCCTCGAACTTCAGCCTGTATTCGGCCTTGGCCAATGCGGACTGGTCCTGCGGAAAATGAATGTTGCGCAATGCGTAATTCAGGGGCACCAGGCCCTTCTCCCTCATGACATAATCAGGCAGGGTCTCAGATACTGCAGGCAGCCCGGCCTCGAGGGCGGATGCCATTATCCTGCCCATGACCTTGGCTGTAACTCCGGCATTGCGAAGCTTTTCCGTGGACGGGTAAATACCTGTCATTGAAGCCATTGGCTGTGTAGCACCCGCTCCGGGGTCATCGATTTCCGGATGCACCATATTGAATTTCCCGCCATAGAGGGAAGGCTTGCCGAAAAACACGAAGACCTTGCCCGGCTGGAGTTTCGGCCACAGGAATCCAAGACCCTTGAAGAAGACCATCTCCATCATCCCTGTCTCGTCTGCGACCATCACAGACATGCGGTTCGCCGCCTTGAACCTGATCTGGCCGTCTGCAGGTTCGAGAACATTCCCCGCCTTGTCAATCAAAGTGACGCTTACCACCTGAGCCCTTATCTGGACCATGGCCGCAGTCGATCTCACCGCAGCAATGGGAATCACTGAGCTGCGGTCAACGTATCTGAACGGGTAAATGCGGATGAGGTCTGATACCGATTTGACGCCAAGTTCCGAGCCCAAGAGGAGGGCCCTTTTCGGCCCTACCCCCTTAAGGTATTGAATATCAGAAATATTTGCATCCGAAGACATCCTATTCTATCTGATTCCTTCCCGGACGGTCCTGTCGGCGGTCGTCAGTCTGACGCTCCGGCATCTTCCCTTCCTGGAGGTTGTCATAGGCCATCCTGCGCTTGAAAATGTCAATGGCGGCGTAGATGGCGGACATCATTGACATAGGATCCGCCTCATCCCTTCCTGCCATTGAGAATGCCGTACCGTGGTCAGGAGATGTCCTGATGACCGGCAGGCCGGCGGTGAAATTCACTCCGTCCTCGAAATCAAGGGCCTTGAAAGGTGCGAGACCCTGGTCGTGATACATTGCAAGTGTCGCATCGAACTTGCTGTAATTTCCGAGGCCGAAGAAACCGTCAGGAGAATAAGGGCCGAATGCCAATATACCATTCTCATTGGCCTCTTTCACTGCCGGAGCGATGATGGTTTCCTCCTCATTGCCGAGAAGTCCGTCGTCGCCGCAGTGAGGATTCAGGCCGAGAACGGCAATCTTCGGCCTGGTGACTCCGAAATCCCTCCTCAGCGAAGCGTCCATCAGGCGGAGCTTGGTAAGAATCTTCTCCTTGCTTATGCTTGAAGGCACATCCTTGAGCGGAATGTGGCCCGTGACCACCCCGATCTTGAGATGCTCGCTGATCATGAACATCGCCACGTCAGACACTCCGAACTCTTTCTTGAGATATTCCGTATGGCCCGTGAATCCGAAGCCGGCGGAAGACATCGCCCTCTTGTTGATAGGGGCTGTCACGAGCACGTCAATGTCTCCGGCCTTGAGGTCGGCCACCGCCCTCTCAAGCGAGGTGATGGCGGACTTGGCAGACTCCGGAGTGGACTGTCCCGGCTCTACGAAAATATTGTCCGGCAGGCAGTTGAGTATGTTTATCTTCTTCAGTCTGGCTTCCTTTGCAGAATTGATGACGTATGTGTCGAGCGGGTCAAGGTTGTGTATGAGCTTGCGGTAGAAACCGAAAACCTTGGATGAACCGTAGATTACCGGAGTGAATGAATCCAGAATCCTCTGGTCTGCCAAAGCCTTGATTATCACTTCATATCCTATTCCGTTGCCGTCACCCTGGGTGATGCCGACAGTAATTTTATTGTTTATCATCGTATATTTTTTTACAAATCTCTCAAATATAAGGAAATTCCGCGGATTTTCAACAGGCGGACATTATCGGAACAGCTGCCCGCCCGCATTTTCACTCTCGTAAACCTCATCCGGAGGGAGGACCTCACCACGTGCTGCCGCCCCTCCTCCCGCATTGACGGCCAGGGCGTCGCATCTCTCGTTCTCCGGATGGCCGGCGTGTCCCTTGAGCCAGTGGAATGTGACCCTGTGTCTTCTGTACACCTTAAGGAACCTGACCCAGAGATCCGGATTCTTCACCTTTACAAAACCTTTCCGCTCCCAATTAAGGAGCCAGCCCTCCGTGACGGCCTTCACCACGTACGACGAGTCGCTCCAGACCTCCACCTCCGCATTGTCCCATCTTATGGCCTCCAGGCCCACGATCACGGCAAGAAGCTCCATCCTGTTGTTCGTCGTGAGACGGAAGCCTCCGCTGATTTCCCTGATGAGCCCGGCGCATTTCAGCACGACGCCGAAGCCCCCCGGACCGGGATTTCCGCTCGCCGCTCCGTCAGTATAAAGATATATAACCGGTCTTTGCATAACCTTCAAATTTACGGAAAATCCCCGACTTATCAATAATTATCGTTATCTTCGCAGAGAAGTTCCGAAACCGGAACCGCCAATTCGCTTATGACACATTCAATTACAACAAAAGGCCTGTATTTGGCCGCAGCATTCGCCATTGCAATGACTAATTTCACCAACTGCTCCGACAAGGAGGCCGCCGGATACATCGGGCAGTCCGACATCGCCGTCGAGGACGGAAAGATGACGCCGGAGGTAATGCTCTCACTGGGCCGGCTCTCCGACCCGCAGCTCTCTCCGGACGGAAAGACAATTCTTTACGGGGTCAGCTACACATCCGTACCGGACAACCGCAGCTGCCGCAACCTCTTCCTCGTCAATGCGGACGGAACCTGCCGCAGACAGCTCACAAGGGAAGGCAGCAGCATAAGCTGCGCCAGATGGACTGACGGCGGACGCGGCATAATGTATATCCAGAAGGGACAGCTCCGGAAGGCCACCGTCAGGGGCCTGGGCGGCAATTCCCCCAAGCTGGTGAAGAAGACCGTGATTTCCGACATTCCTGCCGGCATCAGCGAGTTCAAGCTCTCTCCGGACGGAAGCAGGATAATGTTCGTGAGCACCGTCAAGGGTGCGGTAAGCACACCGGCCGACTCGGACCCGGCACTGGACAAGGCCACAGCCTACAAGACCGACGACCTGATGTACAGGCATTGGGATCATTGGGTTACGGAGGTTCCGCACACATTCATAGCCGCTCTCGACGAGCCTGTAAACACAGAATCCAGCATTGACATTCTCTCAGGAGAGAAGGAAATCTATGAGCTCCCAACCGAGCCTTTCAGCGGAATCGAGCAGCTGGACTGGAGCCCTGACGGAAGGTTCATCGCCTATTCCTGCCGCAAGAAAACGGGCAGGCAGTATGCTTTCAGCACGGACACCGAAATATACATCTACAATGTCGGAAGCGGAGAATGCAAGGTCATCCCGATGGGCGGAGGCTATGACACCGACCCAGTCTGGAGCCCGGACGGAAGCCGCATCGCCTGGCTGAGCATGGAACGGGACGGCTATGAGGCCGACAAGACCAGGCTGATGGTGGCCGATGTGGACTATGTCAATGATGGCATGCCGGAAATCCTGAACATCCGAGACCTAACGGCTGACTTCAAGTACAATGCGGCAGGCCCCGTATGGAGCCCCGACGGGAAATGGATTTACTTCAATGCCCTCTCGGAGGGTCTCCAGGCCATTTACAAGACTGACGGAAAGGATATTGTACGCATTACAGGGGAAGACATGTGGTACGACTTCAATTCTCCATTCGCCATTGTCGGAACAGACGGAGGAACTGAGCTTCTGGCCAGCTGGTGCAGCATGGACTTCCCGAACGAGCTGGTAAGAATAAGGGAAAATGACGGCAGCTGCGAGTCCATCACGACAGAGAATGACCACATCCTCTCACAGGTCGCACCTCATAAGACAGAGGCCAGGATGGTCAGGACTGTGGATGGAAAGGATATGCTGACCTGGGTGGTTTATCCGCCTGAATTCGACTCCACGAAGGTCTATCCTTCAATACTGATCTGCCTCGGTGGTCCTCAGGGTACCCTGAGCCAGGGATGGTCCTACAGATGGAACTACAGGCTGATGTCCGCACAGGGCTATGTGGTCGTTCTCCCCAACAGACGCGGAACCACGGCATTCGGCCAGGAATGGACAGAGCAGATTTCCGGAGACTATCCGGGCCTGAACATGCAGGACTATCTGGCAGCGGCCAGGGAGCTCAAGGCTGAACCTTACATCGGCAAGATGGCTGCCTGCGGGGCCAGCTACGGCGGCTATTCGGTCTACTATCTCGCCGGCATCCACCAGGACGTTTTCGACTGCTTCATTGCGCACGCAGGCATCTTCGACGAGGAGTACATGTATTATGAGACGGAGGAGATGTGGTTCCCGAACTGGGACAACGGCGGACTAGAGGAGTACTCCTATACTCCCGGACAGATGGGTCCTGCAGGAGACGGCAAGACCTTCGGAGGAATCAGGCAGGGCGGCTCCCCATGGAGCGATAATCCGAAAGCCAGGAGACATTATGCCAACTCCCCTGCCGCAAGGGTGACAGAATGGCATACCCCTATTCTCTGCATTCACGGTGCAATGGATTTCCGCATCCCTTACGACCAGGGAATGGCTGCTTTCAATGCTGCCAGAATGATGGGAGTCCCTTCCCGCCTGATTGTGTTCCCGGATGAGAATCACTGGATCCTGAAGCCGCAGAATGCTCTCTACTGGCACAGGGAGTACTTCAGCTGGCTGGACCAGTGGTGCAGATAAACGGATTTCCGGAGCGGAAAAGATAACTCTACAGCGGCTGTCTCAACGACTTTCTGTATTCTGTCGGGGACTGGCCGCTGTACTGTTTGAAGTAACGCCCGAAGAAGGACTGGTTCGGAAAGCCCAGTCTGTATGCCACGTCCTTTATGCTGTTGTCGGGATTGTCCAGAAGTCGTTTGGCATCGTCTATTGTCACTATGGTGATCCACTGCAGGGCGGAGCGCCCCGTCTTCTCCTTTATTATGGAAGAGAAGTATCTCGGACTCAGGCATTGGGCATCAGCATAATGGGAGACTTCCCTGCTCCTCGGCTTCTCGGAATGGAGAGCCTGCATGAAATTCCTGAAGACGATGTCATTCCTGTCCTGATTCATAGGGCTGGCGGGAGTGGCGGAAAAATATTCGTGCATTATCTGATAGCACAGCGCCATTGCCAGAGAACTCACCATCCTGCTCATCACGGGATCGGAAATCATGTCCTCTCTCCTGCGGATTGCAGTTATCATCTCCTCCACGGACTCCCGTCCCTCAGGAGATAGGGCAACGCAGGGATTGTCCTTGACATAGAGATAGTTGTAAGTGCTGGCCACAACCCTCAGCGACGAATACACGAAGGAAAAGTCCGCCGTCCCTATCACCCCTGAAAGGTCGGGAGAAATCCGGTGGACATACATCTCGCTCATCGGCAGATAAACGAAGATGCAGTTTTCCCTGACGAGGAAGGTCTTTCCGTCCACAACTATCTCAAGTTCCCCTTTCCGACAGAAAAAGAATCCGTTCTTGTCAACCTTGATGATTCTGCCCCTGTGCTGCATTGACTCCGCAGTGACATCGTACAAGCCCATTTCATAAGTTGAGGTATCCATAGCTGATTTTGAATTGATGATTGCTGGCTTTTATTTCACAAACTGGGCCAAAATAGCGAATATTTGACAAACTCACGGCTCCATATGCGCTTAAAAACGGCAATCTTCAGGTAAAATCATACAAATAGAACAATATTACATCATTATATACATCCTGCACCTTCATTATTGCCCCCATTTTTGCAGTACTGACTGTCCGGTTAGTAATCTGAAAAAAATTGTAAACATGAAAAGTAAGGAACTTATATCAGGCATTCTGAAGGCGGCAATGATGACTTCGGCGCTTTGCGCAGCCCTCTGCCTGACACAGTCCTGCAAAGATGCAAAGAAGGTGCAGGAAAAGACTGCCGTGGTGAAGATTGACACGGTCAGGGCCTACGGGCATGCCGTAAGACTCGAATTTCCGGGGAAGGTGACAGCTGCCCGGGAGACCAATCTTGCCTTCCAGGTAGCCGGAAAGCTCAGGAAAATCCACGGAGACGCTGGAACGTTCATCAGGAAGGGCCAGGTCATCGCCGAACTTGACGACAGGGACTACAAGCTGCAGCTCAACGCCGCCGAGGCCGAATACAACAGCATCAAGGCAGAGGCCGAGAGGGTTTTCGCCCTCTACAGGGACAGCGCCACGACAGCATCCAACTACGACAAGGCCCGCTACGGCCTGGAACAGATCTCGGCCAAATACGAGAACTGCAGGAACCAGCTGGCCGACACGAAACTGATTGCCCCGTTCGACGGATATCTCCAGAAGACATATTTCGATGCTCCGGCAATCATAGGGGCCGGAATGCCTGTGGTATGTTTCATCTCATCCGGAAATCCTGAGGTCGAAATCAACATTCCGGGCTCCGAGTATTCACAATTCAGGAAATACCGTGATTTTCAGGCTGCTTTTGACTTCATCCAGGAAAAGACAATGCCTCTGACTCTCCTCAACATCAGTCCGAAGGCCAATGCAAACCAGTTGTACACAGTCAGATTTGCCATCACGGGCAACGCCGGGGACATTGCCCCGGGAATGAACACTATGGTTAGCATGGACTGCAATGCTGAAAGCGGCGGAAGATGCTCGATACCTTCTTCCGCATTGTTCAGCAAGGATGGCAGAAGTCTCGTATGGATACTGGGAAGCGGCAATACCGTATCCGCCAGGGAGGTAAGGATTGAAAGTCTCCGTTCTGACGGCGAGGCTGTGATTTCCGGCGGGCTGGAGCCCGGAGAGATCATCGTGATCTCCGGCGTTCACAAGATAGCAGAGGGAGAGAAAGTCAAGATTCTGCCAAAGGCATCGGCAACTAATGCAGGAGGCTTGTTATGAGTATAGATTTCGGTAACTGGGCTTTCAGGAACAGCAAGCTGATATACTTCCTGATTGCCGTGCTGATTGTGGGCGGCGCCCTGTCGGCATATGACATGAGCAAGCTGGAGGATCCGGAGATCAAGGTGAAGAT
The DNA here is from genome assembly GCA_034089285.1 of Candidatus Cryptobacteroides sp. Classification (GTDB taxonomy): domain Bacteria; phylum Bacteroidota; class Bacteroidia; order Bacteroidales; family UBA932; genus Cryptobacteroides. Next base: position 26,513 of record JAXDUM010000034.1, on the reverse strand, counting down.
GGCAATGGTCGTCGCCACCTATCCGGGAGCCTCGGCGCACGAAGTGGAGATGGAGGTCTGCGACCCGCTGGAAAAGAGCATAATGTCCATCGGAGAAGTTGACAAGGTCCACAGCTATTCATACAACGACTTGGCTCTCATTGAAGTAGCATTGAAGAGCACCACTGATGACAATGATGTGGAACAATGCTGGGATCTCCTCAGAAGGAAGGTCGGCGACACCGGGAAAAGCCTTCCTTCCGGCGTGTCGGTAATGGTGCAGGACGATTTCGGACTGGTTTACGGAATGATGTTCGCCCTCACCGGGGACGGACTCGGAGAGAATGAGCTTTCCGACTATGCCCGTCTCCTGAAGCGCGAGATTGGCAACCTCCCGGGCGTGGCCAGGGTCAACATCTACGGAGAAAGGCAGGAATGCATCAACATATGCATAAGGACCGACAGGATGGCCACCCTCGGGGTAGCACCTGCTGAAATCCTCTCGACCCTGAACGGCCAGAACAACATCTACTATGCTGGATACTACGACAACGGCGACGACCGGATACGGGTGACCGTGAGCGACAAGTTCAGGACGGCGGAGCAGATCGGAAATATGGTCATCCAGGGACACGAGGACGACCAGCTGCGGCTCAAGGATATTGCCACAGTGGAGCACGACTGGGCCGAACCGGTACGCAACTCATTGGAATACAATGGCCAGAGGGCTCTCGGCATTGCAGTGGCGGCAGCCTCCGGATCCGACATTGTAAAGGTAGGCGGAGAAGTAGAGAAGAAACTCGCGGAACTTGAAGCGGAGAGGCTGCCTTCAGGTGTCGAATGCCACAAGATATTCTACCAGCCGGAGAGAGTGACAAATTCGCTTCTGACCTTCCTGGTCAACCTGCTGGAGTCGGTTCTCATTGTCGTGGCCATACTTATGGTGTCAATGGGTTTCCGCAGCGGTCTCATCATCGGCATCAGCCTGATAATGATAGTCATAGGTTCATTCCTCTTCCTCGGATTGATGGACGGGACAATGCAGAGGGTATCGCTGGCCTCATTCATTTTCGCAATGGGAATGCTGGTGGACAATGCCATTGTCATAGTGGACGGCATTCTGAAAGACCTGAAGCTCGGAAAGCCGAGACGCGAAGCGATGACTGCCATCGGGAAGAAGACGGCAATGCCGCTGCTCGGAGCCACATTGATTGCCATCCTGTCATTCCTGCCTATTTTCCTCTCGCCGGATACTGCGGGAGTCTATGTCAGGGATCTGTTCATAGTGCTGGCCGTATCGCTGCTTCTCAGCTGGATCCTGGCCCTCGTGCACGTACCTCTGATGGCCGATACAATGATGAAAGGCCCTAAGTATGAGAAAGTCGAGGGAATCAGCGGAGAGGAAGGTCTCTACAACGGATGGATATACCGCGCGCTTCGGAAGTCGCTCGGTTTCGCCCTCAACCACAGAGTCCTGACTATGTGCATAGCCTTCGCACTTCTCGGACTGACCTGGCTTGGATACGGCAAGATGAAGCAGGGTTTCTTCCCTGACATGGTCTATGACCAGCTCTATATGGAATACAAGCTTCCAGAAGGTACCAACTCCACCAGGGTGGCCCAGGACCTGACCGAAATCAGGGAATGGCTGCAACGCCGGCCTGAGATCGGAGACGTCACGACCTCCATAGGCGGCACACCGGCCAGGTACAATCTGGTCAGGAGCATTGCCACGCCTTCCCTCTCGTACGGCGAACTCATCATCAATTTCGAGAGCCCGGAGGCATTGGAGAACAATATGGACGAAATCCAGAGGGAACTCGAGCAGATGTATCCTGATGCCTACCTCAAGCTGAAGAGGTACAACATCATGTACAAGAAGTATCCGATCGAGCTTCTCTTCTCCGGCCCAGACCCGGCAGTGCTTCACGAACTCGCCGATTCCGCAATGAGCATAATGAAGAGCACACCTGAGATATGTCTCGTCACCACGGACTGGGAGCCTTCGGTACCAGTGTTCGACATAGATTATGACCAGTCTGCGTCGAGAAGGGCCGGTCTGAGCCGCCAGGATGTGTCAATGTCCCTTCTGAGTGCTGCAGGTGGCATTCCTGTGGGAGCTTTCTATGACGGAATACACAAGAACACCATCTACGTGAAGTGTACGGAAGAGGATGGAAGCCAGGTGGACAATCTTGAGAATGTTCCTCTGTTCCAGATGATTCCGGATATGACCAATGCCCTGACCGAGGAGAATCTGATGAAGCTGAAGACAGGAACTCTGGACAAGGGAGCCCTCGTGCAGTCAACTCTCCAGACAACTCCCCTGAAGCAGATAAGCCCCGGAGTCAAGGTGAAATGGGAAGACCCGGTCGTGCCGAGGTTCAACGGGCAGAGGACACAGAAGATCATGTGCTCCCCTGTTCCGGGAATGGAGACCGAACGTGCCAGGAAACTGATTGCGGACAAGATTGAGTCCATCGACCTTCCTGCCGGTTATTCATTGACCTGGGAAGGCGAAAAGGGCGCGAGCGACGAGACTATGAGCAATCTCTTCGCCAATGTGCCGCTGGGCGTTGTCCTCATAATCGCAATGCTGATTCTCCTGTTCGGGGATTACCGCAAGCCGGCAATAATCATCTGCTGCGTTCCGCTGCTCGCCATCGGAGTGGTTGCCGCCATGCTGCTGACTGGCAAGACTTTCACATTCTGCGCAATAGTGGGAATGCTGGGACTTGTGGGAATGATGATGAAGAACTGCATTGTGCTGATGGATGAAATCGGCGACCAGATTGCGTCCGGAAAGGAACCTTCCGAGGCTCTGATTTCCAGTTCCGAGAGCAGGCTCCGCCCTGTACTGATGGCATCAATGACCACCATCCTCGGAATGATTCCTCTGGTAAACGACGCGATGTTCGGTTCGATGGCGGTGACCATAATGGGCGGCCTGCTCTTCAGCACCATCGCCACCCTCTTCTTCGTCCCGCTGCTCTACGCCATGTTCTTCAGGATCAAGACGAGGAAACAGTAGTTTTTGCTAACTTTGTACTAATTCACATAATGTACAATGGAATTACTGGGCAAAAAGATTAAGATGAATTCCGGGTTCGGAATACCGGCTGCGGGATTCGGAACTTGGCAGAGCGAGCCGGAGAAGACGGCGGCATCGGTGTGCAAGGCTATTGAATGCGGTTTCAGGCACATTGACACCGCCGCTCTGTATGGCAACGAGGCAGAGGTAGGCGACGGTGTCAGGCTTGGGCTGGAGAAGACTGGGCTTTCCCGTGAGGATATTTTCATCACCACCAAGGTATGGAATACGGACCGTGGATATGGTCGTACCCTGAGGGCTTTCGAGAAGTCCCTGAAGGCATTGAAACTGGATTACGTGGATTTGTATCTGATTCACTGGCCTGCGGTAGCATCACAGTATCAGTGCTGGAAGGAACTGAACAATGAGACCTGGAAGGCAATGGAAAAGCTTGTGGATGAAGGGCTTGTACGCTCAATCGGAGTGTCCAATTTCCTGCCGCACCATCTGGAGCCGCTGATGGAATCTGCCAGGATAATGCCGGCCGTAAACCAGATTGAGTATCATCCGGGCTGGACCCAGAAGGCCTGCGTGGAGTTCTGCCGCAGGAACGGCATTGTCCTGGAGGCCTGGAGCCCCCTGGCCAACGGTGACGCATTGCGATGCCCTGAACTGATTGACATAGCATCGAAATATAACAGGAGTGTGTCACAGGTGGTACTGAACTGGGTGTCCGCCTGCGGAATAATCCCTCTTTCCAAGTCGGTGACCCCGTCCCGTATTGAGGAGAATGCCCACAGCTTTGACTTCGAACTTTCGCAGGAGGACATCAATGCCATTTCCGCATTGACAGGAGTCGGCGGAAAGTGCCGAGACTCCGATACGGTGGTTTATTGATTACTTTATCTTGATTTCGGGGAGGATGAACACAAAAGCCACCCTCCCTATTAATTTTGTCACGATAATTTGCGTATATTTGGAAAAACCTTGACACTTAATGGACACAGCAGTAATAAAGAGCAGTGAAGGGTATGATGTCTTGCTGAGTAGCATATCCAATCTTTGGTCAGAAGCCAAAGAAAGGGCCATCGTGGCAGTCAACGCTGAACTGATAGACACCAATTGGAAGACAGGGCAGTATATAGTGGAATTTGAGCAGGGAGGAAATTGTATCTTGCGTTCCCAAAATGTGAGACGCTGTCTCACAAATTGACGTGGAGTCATTACTTTGAGCTGCTCAAATGCGATGACAAATTGGAGATGCACTTCTATATGCAACAATGCATCAAGGACGGATGGAAAGTCCGGGAATTGAAGCGTCAGATAAAATCATCTCTATTTCAGCGTCTTGCACTAAGTACTGACAAAGAAGGAGTTTTAGCTTTGGCAAACGAGGGTCATCAAGTAATAACTCCCCAAGATATCATTCGGGATCCTTTCGTTCTGGAATTTACAGGACTGCCTCAAAAGAAAAGGTACAAAGAGGGTGAACTTGAGTCAGCCTTGAAGGCCAACATGGAACATTTCCTATTAGAGCTCGGAAGAGGTTTTGCCTTTATCGGAAGGCAATATTCAATGCAGATTGGCAGTCGCCAGTTCAAGGTAGATCTCGTATTCTATCACTGCATCCTAAAATGCTATGTCTTGATTGATTTGAAACGTGCTGAGATAAAACATAGCGACATCGGGCAGATGAATATGTATCTGAACTACTTTCAGGCCGAGGTTTGCCAGCCTGATGACAATCCTCCTGTCGGCATAGTACTTGGAGCAAGAAAAGATGAACTACTGATGGAATATGCCATGCAAGGCATTACCAATCAGCTCTTCGCAGCACGGTATCAACTGTATCTTCCAAAACGTGAAGAATTGCAAGCCCAGTTGGATTTGCTATTTGAAAGTAACACAACACACGATACGGTGGTTTATTAGATATGCCGGATACATTTGTGAGAAGCTGCGTTCCGCTGCTGGCGATTGGTGTCGTGGCGGCAATGCTGCTGACTGGCAAGACTTTCACATTCTGCGCAATAGTGGGAATGCTGGGACTTGTGGGAATGATGATGAAGAACTGCATTGTGCTGATGGATGAAATCGGTGAACAGATTGCGTCCGGGAAGGAACCTTCCGAGGCTTTGATTTCCAGTTCCGAGAGCAGGCTCCGCCCTGTACTGATGGCATCAATGACCACCATCCTCGGAATGATTCCTCTGGTAAACGATGCGATGTTCGGTTCGATGGCGGTGACCATAATGGGCGGCCTGCTCTTCAGCACCATCGCCACCCTCTTCTTCGTCCCGCTTCTCTACGCCATGTTCTTCAGGATCAAGACGAAGTGATTGGAAGGCAATAAGAAAATGGAACTTATTTGAACAGAAGCGGAACGAACTCCGAAAGATATATTCTCCAGTTCCGCCATATATGGCCGCCGCCAGTCTCCATATACTGGTATGGATAGCATGCTTCCTTCATCTTGGCCATGAATTCGATGTTGGCCTTGTAGAGGAAGTCGGTATTGCCGCAGCCAATCCAGAAGAGGGCGGGTTTCTTGCTGAAATATTCAGCAAGCTTGGCATCAGGATTCTCGTAAAGAGGAGTCATCTGCTGCTCGTTTACACCCATTGCGGCCGAGAAGAGTCCAGTGTAATTGAACATATCAGGATAATTCAGGCTGATGTACAATGAGTGGAAACCGCCCATGGACAGACCGCAGATGGCACGGCCCTGCTTTCTGGCTATGGTTTTGTAGTTGCTGTCAATGAATTTCACAATTTCAGGGAACGAAATCTCGAAAGAGCCTTCCATAGTCTTGGGCAACTGCATTGTAGGACGAATATAACCTGTGGAGTTCTCACCCGGAGCAGCCTCCTGGGAGATATTGCCGTTTGTAAATACTACAATCATCGGCCTGGCCTTGCCCTGGGCAATGAGGTTGTCCAGAATCTGTGCCGCCCTACCCTGCTCAAGCCACGCATCTTCGTCCCCGCCTATTCCGTGAAGCACATACAGGACAGGATAACGAGTCTTTCCGCAAGGGTCGTATCCGGCTGGGGTATAAACGCTGAGCCTGCGGTCGAATCCGGCGACCTCGCTGTCATACCATACTTTCGCCACCGTTCCGTGAGGTACGTCCTGAATAGTGTAGAGATCTGCTCTTTCACCCGGAACTATGAATGCGCTGGTCAGTGAAGAGACGTCACGGTTGATCCACATATTGTTGTTGTCAATGACATTGTTGCCATCCACATTGAATGTATATGTGTACATTTCAGGCGCTACCTTGAAATCAGTCGTATATTCCCATACGCCTTTCTCGCCTTCCTTGAGTTCAGCCACTCCCGGGCCGTCAAACTCGCCGAAAGGAGTCTGGATTTTCCGGGTCGGGAGAAAATCTCCCGACACCGTCACTTTTACTGCCTTGGGAGCGAAATAGCGGAAAGTCACCGTCCCGTCATGATTCACTACAGGAGACTCTACCTGAGCTCCGCCCCAGAGGGCCTGCTGTGCGCCGGCAACAACACATATAGCCAGCGCGACTGATGAGAGTATAAATTTCTTTAACATATGGCGAATTCAACTTGCAAATGTAATCGAATTCTAATTTGGTCATCTTGATATCCTCGGGTTTAGGATAAAGTCCATGCATTGGATCAATCGCGTCCTTGGCGCAGCCTGTCGTGAAGCTCGCCTAGTGTCGGATCATCAGTTGCCTGATAGATTGTCTGCTCATCCAGTATTTTCATACAATAAAGTATCAATTCTGATACGCATATATATTATCCGGAAAACAAACAAATATCCTCATACCGTTCGATGAGGTTCTATGCCCTGTCCTCTGCGGAATTCTGACCGCTTCTAGAAAGAAGACGAACTGATTATCTCATTCCAGGCAACCCGATGCGGATACTTTACATTCTCATCGCTCCTCAATAGGGCCACATAACAATCGATAAACTCAGAAGGATCGTTCAATAGACGCAAATAATACCTTAATGTACTGTACACTCCATTAACGATAACTTGACATCCATGGTTTCTCGCAATCTGCTGGATTTTCAGATTGATTCCTTCCCAATCCGCAGAATCCATATTTGCCGTAGTGAGAATATAATATCTATTTGTATGATGGACCATCAGTTTCTCATAGGCAATCTGCACCAAGTCTGGAGTAATTTGTATGTTATGCTTGATTTCAATACCCTCAAACGGAGTAGCGTCAGAATTATTAACCTGAATATCACCTATCTGTCCCGACTGTGAATCCGCAGATGTGTGAGACTCCAGCGGACAGAGAATCTTGTCTGAAAAGCGAGAGACTTCAGACATCATGCACTGATATGCCGCATAAATGGCCAACGTCGGTAATCTTGATGCCCCGTGACAAGAATAACTATAATTGAAATGCCCCTCAAGAACTTTAATAATATTGGCAATTGACAGACTATGAGGCTTGGCCAATTCAATATTCTGATTATCCCGTTGTCTGATCAGTAAAACCATCATATAAAACAAGACATCCTCTGGTGACACTCCACCTACCTGAACGTCATTAATCAGCCTCAGGAATGCTTCCTTCAGTTCTTTGGGACTGATTGCTCCCGGATAATCCAAGTCATACGGATGCACTTGCTCCAAACTTCTTGTAAGCCATCCGGATTCCGACATTGCAGGAAAGCCTACGGACCGGAGAAATGGAGTAACGAACTGAGTGTCTTTCACACGACCTGCAAAACCACCGTCGATTTGATACTGATGCTTTCTGATATCTTGTCCCGGGTCAATGATTTTATGTGAGAATAAAGTCATCAGCACAGTGTATATGCCTTTATTTGCCTCCGACCGTCCAATAATCAGCTCAATCCTTTCCCTCACGTCAGGGTCAAGCGAACACACTCCGTCAAAAGAATCCACAACTTTCAACGCAGAGTCATATATGCTCTGGAGAACAGAACGATGATTATCCTTGCAAACCATAACTCATTGTATTTCCAGTAACTGACATTTAATCTCCTTGGCTATAGCCTCTATCATTTTTACGCAAACCGAATTGCCCAACTGTCTATACTGCTGGCCCGCAGGACTAACCCTCCGATAACTGTCCGGGAAGCCCATAAGTCGCCAACATTCATTCAGCGTCAATTTTCTGACTCGATTATCTTCTGTCAAAATGAAGAATCTCCCAGAACTCTCCTGAGAAGGCAGAGTCGGATGAACACCTTCAACGGAATATATCCTGTTAGGCTGTTTATGAACACGGGAAAGATGTTCAGTTCCCGGTCTTACACCAGCTTTTCTAATTGATTTGTTACGATATCCGGCGAATATCAAGCCGGATGCCGGCTGTCTATGGGTTTCACCAAGCAATGTGTACTCCTCCGGCTTAAGATATTCAAAGTCCCCATCTTTATCCAATATATCCTTTAGATTATGTCTAGGGGATTCTTTTATTGTCATAAAGTCGAATTTTTTTACCAGCGAAGCTACAATAATTATTCTTTCGCGATTCTGGGGAACTCCGAAGTCGGCCCCATTCAACACCTTGAATGAAACCTTATATTCCATCTCTTCCAGTTTTGACACGATAGTCGCAAGAGTCCTCCCGCCATCGTGATACACCAGATGCTTGACATTCTCCAGAAAGATTACCTTTGGGTGGTGTTCCTGCACTATCTGACACACATCGAAGAAGAGAGTTCCTCTTGTATCCTCAAATCCCTTCTGTTTGCCTGATATACTAAACGGCTGACAAGGAAATCCTGCGCATAGAACATCAAATTGCCGTGGTATATATCGCTTGGTCTGAGGTTTCGTGATATCCCCGAACGGAACCTCTCCAAAATTCGCAAAATATGTGCGCTGCGCCTGCAAATCCCATTCTGACGAATAGACACACCGACCACCTACATTTTGAAGGGCTATTCTGAATCCTCCTATCCCGGCGAACAAATCTATAAAGGTAAACTTGGAATCTACCGGTGGTGCAAAAGGGACATCGATAAAAGCATCAAACAAATTGCCATACGTCCCAACAAAGTCATCACAAAGTCCAGATTCATCATCCGACTCCGGCAAATCATTAATTCCTTTATCTGTCAAATAACCTCTTACTATCGACGGGAGTGCTGAAACACCTCCACCAAGTACACCTCCATTATGCAGATAATGAGAAAGAATGGCCATCCTGTCATCATCTTTCCCTACAAACGAGAACACATCATCAATTGCCCTCTCTCTATTATCCGAATAGCCCAACTCAGCCATTGCTCTCCATGAAATAAAAATTCGATAACCAAGAAACTTATAGTGACAGCAAATATAAGAAATTTTTAAACTATTCCCTCACAAATAGGTGTAAGTCCGCCGGTGACGGAGTCCATGATGTAGCCTCGGACATTGATGTCCTTCGGGATTAGCGGATGGTTGCGGATAAGGTCAACGGTCTCGAGGATAGCGGCCTCGGTGTCGTCAAAACCGTGCAGCCAGGAGTCGAGGTCAATGCCGCAATGCCGCATCAGGCTGATATGTTCCTCATCAATGCCCCTCTCCCGCATAAGGTCCAGCATCTCTGCGGAGTCCATTCCCTGAACCCCGCAGCCAGTATGGCCGATTACCATTATCTCATTGACACCCAGCTCATAAACAGCCACGATAAGGCTGCGGATAGTACTGTCAAACGGGTTCGTGATTACCCCGCCGGCATTCTTTATCAACTTTATATCCCCGTTTCTTATGCCGAGGGCGGCTGGAAGCAGGGTGACAAGACGGGTATCCATACATGTTACTATGGCAATCTTCTTGTCAGGATACTTGGACGTCTGGTATTTCTCATATTCCCTGGACTCAACGAACTTACGGTTGAACTCCAGCATTTCTTCAATCTGCGTCATGATTACAAAACAATTTCAGGCATCTCCGCAAAGGCCGAGTTGGCCCGGTAATGCGGAGCATACAAAGATTCAACTTCAAGTGTCGGACATACAAATCTGCCAGGCCTGGTCACGAAATACTCCTCACGTATCTCGGTATTCTCCTCCGGATAGGAATCATAATAATACTCGGTAGCAGAAGTCTTGACATTGCAATATCCCTGAGGCCAGAACCACAATCTCCGTCCAGATATGCCGCAATGTCCGGACAGCTGCTCAACAGGCCGGAAGCCGGCCGGCCTCGGCACATTGATACGGATGAAACTGCGGTTCTCGTCATTGTGGATGGTGCAGACGGATATGATTTTCTCGCCCACATTGACATTGTCTCCTTCCTTTATCTCCTTGAGTTCCACCGCATTGCTATCCTTGGAACCGGTAGCCGCACCGGACCGGGCCACAACAGTCTCCCTGTAGAACTTCCGCTCAATGCTGAAGCCGTTACCTGCCGCCTTGACATCCCGGAACGGCATCTCGGCCGCCTTCTCAAGGATTAGAACCGATGTGGACTTGACCGCATTATCGCCCGCCATCACTGAATTGACAGCATCAATGAACTCAGGCTGGGTATCCCAATGCTGGGTCTCTTTCTGGAGCATCAGCCATATCCTGATCCCGTCGGCCACCCGGCCCGTTCCTGAATCAGGATGCAATGCCTCGTATTCCGTAAACAAATCGCAGAGCATTGAATGTGCGTATGCCTCACTCTCCAGAAGTCCCCTGAACGGCATCACGAGATTAGGATAATAAATTCCTCCATCCCGGTGATCCACAGCATATTGCAGAAGCGAAAGCACATCAGCCCCGGCGGATTTCCGCATCTTCCTTGCTGCGAGCAAGGACATTCCCCAATCACGTGCAAGGGCAATGCCTTCGGACGAGGCGGAGAGGTTCATCAATGTGCTGAGCCTCCGGACTTTGCCGAAAAGATAGCCGTTCATTCCCCTGGCCTTTGAAGGAGCCAGATAATCGGAAACATTGTCCCTGAACGCCTTGAACCTCTTCTTCTGGTCCTCATTCTTTAACGAAGGAGCCTTGAACTCCACCTCCGGCCACATTGACCTGACATACATATACTGGCTGTCATCGATTCCGCCACGCCAATATGGAAGTACCCCGTCAACTGTGAACTGGAGCGAATCCAGATACATCACCGTGGACTTAAGGTCCGGTACGGCATTGCCGGCATTCCGGAGTTTCGCAAAGCGTTCCAGAACAACCGCAGTGACCACCGGCGAGGAATGCATGCCCTCGAACCATGAGAAGCCGCCGTCCGCATTGCGGCAGGCGAGAATAGCCTCCAGGAGTTTCTCATCCGGCATCTCACGTTCCGTCCTGACTCCTAGAGATTCCGCCAACTTCCTGACATACAAAGCCTCAGTGAGAGAGAATATATCCTCACGGGCAGGCTCTATCCTGGAAGGAACAGCCTCCCGAACCATATCAATGATACTGATCTCCCTATAAGCCGCCCCCACAGAAGTCATATTCACGAATGCGGAACGGAGGGACGCAACCAGGCTGTCCTTGTCCATCCCGGCAAGCAGGACAGCCGAATGGGCCTCCTTCACGGTCTCCACGGCTGGGAGCACCGGAATATTCACGGCCATTCCGTCAGAATACTTGCCGCAGTCCGAAACGAAGACAGCCTTCAGCCCGATTTCCCCGGCATTGTCGGGATTGATATCGAAAATTTCATTGACAGAAGCACCGGCAGGCACATTGACAGGCCTCCGGACAATGGTTTCCTTGCCGTCCTTAGTCATTGTCAATGCCAGAGTACCGGCAACAGGCATTTCAAGATTTGAGGACAGCGCAACCGACAGCCCGCACTCATCCCCTGCATAAAGATATTCAGGCTGCACGAGGGAGAGTTTCAGCGGTATTGTAACCATCATTTCCCTGCGCAAGGCCCTGTTTCGCATACCCTTGTCGTGGGCGTACAGCGAAACAATGAACGTGGACAGCTTGTCCGATGTCTTGAACTCGAATGTGACATTGCCCTCTTCATCCGGCCTGAGGAACGGCAGGAAGGCCAACGTAGTGGAGAAATCCTCCCTGACCCGGACTTCAGGCATAGACCCTGTGGCGGCTGCATCTTCCGCAGCCTCTTCAACAGCATCTTCCTCCACGGCCATCGGTGCGGCGGCATCCATCATCATAGCCCCAGTCTCCACGTTCATCATCCCCAATGACTTGGTTCTCAACCTTCTGCCATATCCGAATACCATAGGAAAATCTCCCCAGCAGCCGCAAACGGACTGGATATCCAGTTCAGGGATATGGAAGTCATCCAGACTGAACTCTCCCCAATGATTGGATGCTATAGTCTCGGAACTCTTGTCAAACACGGCAGCGAGGACCTCGACACCAGGGCTGGTCTTCAGACTGATTCTGGTCATTGAAGCCGGTTCCGTCCTGTCCTCGAATGATGTCCATTCCAACGGCAGAACCCGGCTGGCGACACTGCGCCTGAACTCATGGCTGAATGACTTCATCTTGCCGTCCCGGAAGAAGAAAACCTGCATTCTCACCGCATCCGGATATTCCGCCTTGTATCCAAATGAGAGTCTGTCCAGGGAACCCGCCCCGGCCCTCACGCCGTCCAGGGCCACAGCCTTGCCGTCCAGTCTCTTTCCATTTTCACCGAAGACATCCACGAATGCCCAGAGTGGGGAGCCGTCAGCATTACCTATGAGCAGTGCCATATCCTCGCCTTCCCCGATATCCGTATTGTCCACGGCAATCAGCCCAGCCACCGGCGCATCTATCGCATTGTCTTCCGGGCGAACCAAAAGCAGGGACAAATCCACGGTATCAGAGTATTCTTCTCCCGAGGCTGATTCCATCACGGCCTCACCGATTATCCTGTACAGTCCGGAAGCCAATCCCGAAAAGTCCAATGAAAGAGTCTTCCCGGTAAGGGCATTGCCGCTGGATACCACCTTTTCCTCATCATTTTCAATGCGGTATGCAACATTTACCGGAGTTGTCATCTCGCTGGTGCAATTTATACTGAAAAGGACTTCAGCATTGTCCCTGTCAATCAGATTGAGCTTGGTATATCTGTCAGTACCGATAACATTCCCATCTGTCCTGAGACCGTTTTCCAGGCTTACATCAAGATTGAAATAGCCGGCTACCCAACGTGTTTCGGACCACTCCTGAGTTTCTCCGGTATTGTCATTGACCTTCAATGTCAATGTATAGGCCCTCCAGCTGCCATTCGGATTTGTCTTCACTTCCTTGCTGAACGAGCCGTCAGGCCCGATTTCAAGTCTGCCTTCATCCAGCACCTCACCCCCGCTGTCAATCCTGAATGTTATGGTAGCCCCGAAAAGGCTGTGACCGGAATAGGATATAAGTTTTCCGGAAAAATCAAGATTGTCTCCCGGAAGATAGATTCGGTCAGCTTTGTCAAACATGAGGTCGAATGTAGGAAGAACGAACTCATCGACCCGGAAGGAAGCCGAAACAGAGCCGGAAGCCGATTTCGCCATGATTGAGAAGAAGCCGTTGCGGCCTCCTTCCGGAATGCCGAAGCCACCGGCTACCGAGCCGAACTCATTGGTAGTCAATATCTGGCTGTCAATGAGATTATTCTCGGCATCAAACATTTCCACCTTCACCTGCTTTCCCTCAGGCAGGACCGATGCCCTGCTCCTGTAATCCGTCCTGAATAATATTGCCTTGAATTCTACCCTTTCTCCAGGACGGTAAGCCCGTTTGTCGGTGAATAGCTCCCCTGTACAAACTTCCAGCATAGTCTCAGAGCTGTCATAACGCCAGTTCCAGTAAGATACCCGCCGGCTGGTTCGCATCAGACCATCCGCATCCTTGCATGAGCATTCCAGTTCATAGTTGGCCCGACCGGAAATCCTGGCTCCAATGTCTTCCGGCAAAGCGGTGAATCCATTGAAAACGAAATCCTTGGCCTCCTTCAGAAGATTACCGCTCTTGTAAAGCCGGATGTCGGCCTTGCCTACGGGTTCTCCCGTCTTCCAGTCTGCCGCATAGGCGCATAGCCCGGATGCTTCTCTTCTCAATGCCAATGAAATCCTGTGAATCTCGAAATTCTGATGATGCTTCACATTTCCGGATTCGGCCCTGATTTCATACGAGCCGTCATCCATTGCCGGGAAAGTATAAGTGAGGGTATCTCCCACATAGAAACTATTCTTCTCATTCATCAATGTAGTTTCCGACAACGACTTGCCGTCTTTCATGAGGCTGATTTTGACCTTTTCGAGATTTTTGAGTACAATCTCAGCCTTCCCTTCATTGACTCTGATGCTTATATCCCTGGACGAAAGAGTCTTGGCCAGCCGGGACGGGGAACTCAGTTCCGAGACGATTTCCGCCTCGTCTCCTGAATAGGACTTCATCTCTTTCAGCAGGCTGCGGCATCTGTCATAAAGACTGCGGTATGCTTCACTTCCTGCATTGTCGTATTCCAAGTCGGAAAACTCCATGTCCATAAGCGCAGCCTCCGCCCAGGCTGAAACCGCCCTGCCCCTGTATTTTTCAGCGAAAGCCTTCAACTCCGCCCTGGACTTCTCCTTGTCGCATCCATAGCCGGATGGTATGGCGGCATACTCCAGCAATGCCCCGAAAGGATAGCCATCATTCTCATATCCGGAGAGTTCCGCATATACCTGACTATCCTTGACATTGTTTCTGTCACAGGTACCCAGCAATGTCCACATCGCAAACTGCCAGTCATTCTGATAATGCGTCCTGCGGTATTCCCGGGCTATAAACCTGTCATTGCCATTTCTGGACGAGAGTCCGTAGAAGCCCGGATTGTTAGAGGACTTCATCACCCCTGCATTGTCCCTGAGGAAGGTGAGAGCCTCCGCAGGATTGAAATTGCGGGAATCAAGCATCAATGCGAACTGTGCTGTCGGGATGCCTGACTCCCTGACCTCTTCGGCGAACCTGGTCTCAAGGCTGTCCCTCAATTTCCAGTTGCGGGAAGCGGAAACAGTGACATATCTCCTGCCAGCATCATAGAAATCCCATGCAAGAAGCCGCTTCAATGCTTCCTTCTTGATGTCAGTGAGAATCTCAAGCTGTTTGAGAGGAAGATCCGCGGCCTCAGCCTTGGCATAACTGCTCCACAATGAGGTAAGGACGTGGCCGTCACCATCGGCCGAATCAGGTTTGGAATTAAAGAAAGCGTTCATGGTCAATGCTGTTGCGGCAGTCACAACAATGGCTGTGATCAATGCCAGTGTAGTTCTTTTCATTGCGGTTACAATTTTCTTCCGGAAACATAAATACCTGAAATCCGGAAGTATTGCACAATCTTATCGGAATAATGGCATAGCCTCCGACACAACAAAGGTCGAGCCTCCAATATACACAAGAGGGTGGCCGCCATACCGACCGGCAGTCTGCAATGACAATGCCACAGCGTCCCTGACATCGTCACATACATAGAGACGGTCCGTGGAACGGCCATTCCTGTGGCACCAGTCATCATAGTGTTCCTTGATCTCCGAGGCCTGCATAGCCCTCCTGGTATGCGGAGTAGTGAAAATCCACGTCGCCCTCTCCGGGAACAGCGGCAGGATATCGTCCAGATTCTTGTCGGCCATCACCCCGTAAACTATTATCAATGAGGAATATGTACCATTGTCAAGATAAGAGTTGAGCTGTGCGAAGTTGTTCACCAGGGCGGCAGCATTATGCCCGATGTCACAAATCACATCAGGGTTGGCAGAAATCCGCTCCCACCTCCCGTGGAAGCCGGTCCGGACCGCAGTATGAACGATGGCATCGGCCACATCGGCGGCATTGACATCGCAGAATACATCCGGAAGCACATCCACGGCGGAAAGCACAGTCCTTAGATTCATTTCCTGATACCTTCCGGCTAGGTCCATCCGCTCCAGGATAAATGAGGACCAGTCCTGCCACAATGATGGCTGGACCATATCGGCGAACGTAACAGGTGATTGCAGTTCATCAGCTTTGCTCCTGAAGACATCAGCAACCTCCCCGGAAGGATGTCCGCCGACAACGACAGGCACACCAGGCTTGATAATGCCGGCCTTCTCGCCTGCGATTTCCACCATCGTATTGCCCAGAAGGTCGCAATGGTCAAGCCCTATGCTGGTGATGATGCTCAGTTCCGGAGTTATGACATTGGTGCTGTCAAGCCTGCCGCCGAGACCGGTCTCGATTACGGCCCAGTCCACTTCCATATCGGCGAACCACTTGAAAGCCAGGCCTGTAGTTATCTCAAAGAACGAGAGTTGCAGCCGGTCCAGTTCATCATTGTACCCGGTGAGGAAATCATAGACATACTCCTCGGAAACGAGGGAAGGACCGTCGGCGGAAGTCCTGCTTCCGTCAACGATCCTCATTCTCTCCCTGAAGTCCAGAATATGCGGGGATGTGTAAACACCTACCTTAAGCCCGCAAGAGGCAAGCACCGAGGCAATCATGCTTGCAGTGGAGCCCTTGCCGTTGGTCCCGGCAATGTGGACTGTGCGGTATTTCCTGTCAGGCTCCCCAAGAAGGCTCCTGAACTCCAGCATCCTGTCAAGCCCCGGCTTGTACGCCTCCCCGAAAGAAACGTTCTGGACTGAGGGAAAACGCAGGAATATACTCTGAATCAGTTCGTTATATTTTTCTTCAGAAAAGCTGGACATTATATTCCGAACTGCTTGAAGAAGTCATTGCCCTTGTCATCCACGAGGATGAATGCAGGGAAGTCCTCCACGCGGATTTTCCATATGGCCTCCATTCCGAGCTCAGGATACTCCACGCACTCGATGGACTTGATATTGTTCTGGGCAAGGATGGCAGCCGGGCCGCCGATGGATCCGAGGTAGAATCCGCCGTGCTTCCTGCAGGCATCCGTAACCTGCTGGCTGCGGTTACCCTTGGCTATCATGATCATGCTTCCGCCGTGATCCTGGAACTCGTCCACGTATGGGTCCATTCTGCCGGCAGTTGTTGGTCCCATTGAGCCGCAAGGCATTCCTTCCGGAGTCTTGGCCGGGCCGGCATAGTAAATCGGATGGTCCTTGAGGTACTGCGGCATCTCCTCGCCCGCATCGAGACGGGCCTTGATCTTTGCATGTGCTATGTCACGGCCTACGATGATGGTTCCGTTGAGTGAGAGACGGGTGGAAACCGGATACTTGGTGAGCTCGGCGCATACCTCGGACATAGGGCGGTCGAGGTCAATCTTCACCACGTCACCCTCTCCGGCATTGCGGAGCTCCTCAGGAATGAGTTCGTAAGGCTTGTCGTCCATCTTCTCGATCCAGATGCCGTCGGCATTGATCTTCGCCTTGATGTTGCGGTCGGCTGAGCAGCTGACTCCCAATCCGATAGGGCAACTTGCACCGTGGCGCGGAAGACGGATCACGCGCACGTCGTGAGCCATGTACTTGCCGCCGAACTGTGCTCCGAGACCGATCTTGTGAGCCTCCTCGAGAAGCTGCTTCTCAAGCTCGACGTCACGGAATGCGCGTCCCGTCTCGTCACCGGTGGTCGGGAGGCTGTCATAATAATGAGTGGAGGCAAGCTTCACCGTGAGAAGGTTCTTCTCGGCAGAGGTTCCTCCGATCACGAATGCAATGTGATATGGAGGGCAGGCTGCGGTTCCGAGGCTCTTCATCTTGGCCACGAGGAAAGGAATGAGGGTTCCCGGATTCTGAATCCTGGCCTTGGTCTCCTGATAGAGATAGCTCTTGTTGGCCGAGCCGCCTCCCTTGGTGACCATCAGGAAACGGTACTCGTCGCCCTGAACGGCCTCGATGTCGATCTGGGCAGGGAGGTTGCACTTGGTGTTCACCTCATTGTACATGTCGAGAGGAGCATTCTGTGAATAGCGGAGATTCTCCTCGGTATAGGTCTTGAACACTCCGAGGGAGAGCGCCTCCTCATCCTCGAAGCCGGTCCATACCTGCTGGCCCTTCTCGCCGTGGATGATGGCTGTACCGGTATCCTGGCAGAGAGGGAGCTTGCCCTTTGCGGCCACTTCGGCATTGCGGAGGAAGGTCAGGGCCACGTATTTGTCATTGGCCGTGGCCTCAGGGTCTGAAAGGATCTTCGCAACCTGCTCATTGTGGCTGCGGCGAAGGAGGAAGCTTACATCCCTGAAAGCGGTATTGGCCATGACGGTCAATGCCTCCGGAGTGACCTTGAGCATTTTCTTTCCCTCGAACTCCGAGGTTGAAACGAGTTTCTCTGAACCCGGAATCCTGTAGTATTCCGTGGTGTCCTCTCCGAGCTGGAACATCGGAGCATATTTGAATTCTGCCATTGTTATAAATGTTTAAGTAATTATCAATCAATATCTTCAATCTGCACGTCAGCATTGCCCTGATTCATCAGGAAGGCCTTCATGAACTGGTCGATGTCGCCGTCGAGAACTCCCTGGGTATCCGCGGTGGAAAGACCGGTCCTGAGATCCTTCACCATCTTGTAAGGGTGAAGCACGTAGGAACGTATCTGGGAGCCCCACTCGATGCGCTTCTTGCTGCCCTCGAGCTCGGCCTGCTTAGCCTGGCGTTTCTTGAGTTCAATGTCGTAAAGCCTGGACTTGAGGATACGGAGGGCGTTCTGCCTGTTGTCCTGCTGGGACCTGGTCTCGGTATTCTCTACCATGATTCCGGAAGGGATATGCCTTACGCGGACTCCGGTCTCGACCTTGTTCACATTCTGTCCTCCGTGGCCTCCTGAACGGAAGGTATCCCATTCGAGGTCGGAAGGGTTGATTTCAATGTTGATGGTATCATCCACAAGCGGATAGACGAACACGGACGAGAATGTGGTCTGGCGCTTGCCCTGGGCGTTGAAAGGAGATATGCGGACCAGCCTGTGGACTCCGTTCTCGGCCTTGAGATAGCCGAAAGCATAGTCTCCGTCCACCTGGATCGTGGCCGACTTTATGCCGGCCTCATCTCCTTCGAGAAGGTCAGTGACCGTCATCTTGAAGCCGTTGCGCTCTCCCCATCTCATATACATCCTCATCAGCATCGCCGACCAGTCATTGGCCTCAGTGCCGCCGGCACCTGAGTTTATGGTCAATACCGCACCGAGATTGTCTCCCTCGGCCCCAAGCATATTCTTGAGCTCAAGGTCCTCCACCGACTTCAGAGCCACCTCATACGCCGCACCGAGTTCAGCCATCTCCTCGGACTCCACGGCATTCTCCGCCGTCAGGTCCATGCTGTCCTTTGCGAAGTCGTACAGCACGTCGAGATCCTCGGTCTGCGAGAAAGCCCTGTCATAGTCCGTAACCCAGGACTTGACCCCGTTCATGTTTTTCATGAATGCCTCAGCCGCCTTGGGGTCATTCCAGAAATCGGCGGCCTCAGTCTGTTTCTGAAGCTCAGCTACTTTCGCACGTTTCGCTTCGATGTCAAAGACACCTCCCCAGCGTTTCCATACGCTGATGCAGAGCCTTTATCTGTTCAAGAGTAATCATTGCTCTCCACGTTAAATGTTAATCATTCTCCGGACCCCTGCGCACTGTTCAGCGCACACCGCCGGACCATATTACAAAGATACACTTCCCTGAGCGCATTCCGAGCGATTTCCGACGGAATTTTTCATTTTTCCTGTTTTTCGCCCTGATTGTCCGCAATCCCGGCGGCGGATTCAGTCTCCCGGCCGATTCCCAATCCGAAAGAAGCCTGGAGGACCTTGGAGCGAAGCATCGGATTCAGTTCCGGATGCCCGTCAAGATATTGCCGCACAGCAATGCGGGCAGCCTCGGAACGATGTCCGGCAAGAAGATTGGAACACCAGCCCGAAGGGAAGAAGATATCCCCGGTACGCTGGATTTCCGGAAGAAGTTCAAGTGCAGGCCTGATATACTTCACGGCACAGGATGAGCGCAGAGGATGATTGAGATAATGAAGCACGTCCCGGGTCCACGGTTCGACACGCCTCGCCTCCTTGCAAGCCAGGGAAGCGAACAGGGTATCCCTTGCAGCCTCCGAAGGGTTCACCGCCCGGGAAATGAAATCGAACTCCTGCAGCAAATCCGGATTCTCAAGCCTGCTGCGCTGAACGGCAATGATCTCACCGGCCTTATCCGGCATCCTCACAGCCAGTTCGTATGCCAATGTCATATAGTCCCGCTGTGAAAGCCGCCCATCCACTCCAGCCTCCCAGATTCCATAAAGCCTGCATACAGCATCCTTCGAGAAGGCATTCTTCGCAAGCAGTCTGAGAAGCAGGGTCCTTACAGACTTGACAGAGTGATTCTCCGACATTTCCATAATGCCGGCCTCAATATCCCCGGCATCCTGCCCTGCAAAATGACAGGACAGCAGAGGCTTCTCCATATATCCCGCAATCGCCGCCGAAATCAGGGCATCCTCCTCACCGGAAAGCGAACGCATAAGGAAACGCAGCCAGGCTGCATCTTCAATCCCCCCGGTGAGATAATTCTCGTTGAGATTCATAAGGAGGGCGAGCCTCCTGACCGGGTCCTCCGGCACCGGCCTCACGGACATTATGCTGTCCACCTGGGCCGGATTCAGCCTTATCAATCCGTATCTCTCGGAATCCTCCGCATCGGCGCAGCTCAATGCCCGGTATTCAGGCCAATATGGCTGGTCAACCCAGGTCCTGCTGAAGCCTGCGACATCTTCATCGGTATGCTTTGCAAGAATCGCAATCAGGTCATCCCAGGTCGCATTGCCGTATTTGAACTCAGCCAGATACTCCCTGATTCCCGCCTTGAAAGCGTCCTCCCCCATCATTGCGGCGAGCTTCCGCATCATCACCGGGGCCTTGTTGTAAATTATATTGTTATAGACCAGGCCGGCATTGTTCATATTGTCAAGGCTCTGTCTGATTGCTGTACGGCCCTCAGTACGGTCCTGGGCCATTGCGGCAGCCTTGTAGGTGCGCAGGAAATTCAATTCGTGATTGGCCTCAGGGAAGAGCGGCTCGGTGATGGCGGCTGCAAAATAATTGGCAAATACTTCCTTGGTCCAGACATCATTGAACCATTTCATCGTCACGGCATCCCCGAACCACATATGGGCGGTCTCGTGGGCAATCAGTTCAATGCGGCGGAGAATCTCGTCCGGAGTCGGATTGGCGGACAGGAAGAGGCGGGTATCATTGTAGAAAGTGGCCCCGGCATGTTCCATCCCACCGAACTGGAAGCCCGGCAGCACCACGAAATCATATTTCGCAAAAGGATAAGGCATACCTGTATATTCCTCCAGCCAGTCCAGAGCAAATCTCACCTCTCTTGCAATCTCCGGAATCTGCGCAGTCTGAGCCGGGTCTTTTCCACGATGGAAAGCTCCGGTCCTGTACTCCGGAAAGTATTGATATTCAAACTCTCCGACAGCAAATGCAAAGAGATAGGTAGGAAGCGGGTCGCTCAATGCGAATGTCCATCTGCCAAGACCGGCATCCAATCCTGCGGTACAGGATAATGATCGGGCGTCAGAACAGGTATCGGCCAGAGGGGCATTGCTCACCGCCTTCCACTGCTCAGGAATGTCCAGAGTCAATGCGTATCCCGCCTTGATGTCCGGCTGGTCGAAGCAGGGGAACACCGTCCTCGCCCTGTCCGGTACAAACAGAGTATAGATGCAGCCATCCCTCCTGTTGAGCGCAGAATTTCCTGCAATGAATTCCATGTCAATGACATTGCGTCCCTTGACAAGATATTTCGAGGGGATGACAATATGATCATTGACAATGCGGACAGGTATTTCTGCCGAGTCAATGCTGACCCTTACTTCCCCGGCTCTCTCCCCTGCGAAATCCAGCACGGCATCGGCCTTCTCGGCGAGGGTAAAAGAAACTGATTCACATGCCTTTATCTCAGTGTCGGAATCCGAGGTAATGCGGAAATGCAGATCATACCTGACATCACTCAGAACCCTGCTTCGCCACTCGGCAAGCTCAAGCGGGACACCGTCACAAAGCATCTCCGCATCCGGTCCGGAAGAGCAGGAAGCGAACGCCATTGCAGAAAATACGGCCATAAGTAAAAAACGTGCAATATTCATCAGAATGGATTCTGCGGGGGAGCCCAGTCATAAAAAGTCTTGTAGTCTCCCCTTCTCGGGGCACCCGGAGCATCCGGATAAAACCCGGTTCCGTATGCATAGCCGGCCGATCTGTCCTCAACACGGGCCTTCAGGGCAGCCACGGCGGACTTCAGTTCATCGGAAGCCTCGTCATACATTGTCGGAGAGGTGAAACGCGGATCCTCACGGTAGTTGTAGATTCTTCCGTCCCAGAAATATGCGTATGTGTCATTCATAGCATATCTGGAAGCCTTCGGTGAAGGAGTGGTAGGCCAGAGAGGATTGAAATGAATGAGGGTCAGAGGCTTGTCGGCAGCCTCGCCGCCACATATCTCAGGATAGAGGCTGACCCCGTCAACTGTCCAGTCCCCGGGCACTTTCACGCCCATCGCATCTGCGAATGTAGGCAGGAAATCGGTCAAGTCCACAAGATGCTCCACCTGGCGCGGCTGAACCCTGTCACCCCAGCAGATGATGAGCGGAACGTGGGTTCCGAAATAGTTGGCCTCGCCCTTGCCTCCACGCTCCCGTCTTCCGTCCTGCTGCTTGGACACGATTCTGGTGGATGTTCCATTGTCGGAGCAGAAAATGAATATGGTATTGTCCCACAGGCCCTTATCCTTGAGATAGCCTACCATTTCGCCGACCTGCCTGTCCATATAGGCCACCATTGCCCTGAAATTGGAGGTATCCTGCGCTGCGGTGAAACGGCTGCCGTAGTCGAGATCCCATTCTTCGCAGTCCGGAGTTGTCACGTGAGGCGTATGTACCAATGGTTCAGTGTAATAGAGCAGGAATGGCTGGCCGGCTGCGCTCTGCCTGTCAATATAGTCGAATGCGAAATCCCGCATCGAATCGGGGCCGTAGAGAGCGAAGTCGTATGACTTCCCGTTGATATCCCAGATACTGTTGGCATAGCGGTCGGTCCGGGTCTCGCCCCTGACCTCCCGATAGAGTTCCACCTGGCTGCAGTAGGACTCGTCGAAGCCCATCCTGGAAATCATCTTCCTGTCCCGGCCAAGCTGCCATTTTCCGACGATGGCGGTATTGTAACCTGCAGAATGTGCCAGTTCGGCAAAGTTATGCTCGTCATCATTGATGTATCCGAATGCAGAATAGTTCCTGTCATTGTACTGGCCGGTGAGCAACTGCACACGGCTCGGCGAGGACAATGGCTGGGCGTTCATATTCATGTACTGGATACCCTCCGCCGCCAATGCGTCAATGTTGGGAGTCCGGTATTCCGCTCCGCCATAGCAGCCGAAGCATTCCACCCCGATATCATCCGCGAAGAAGAAAACGATGTTGGGCTTCTGCCCGGCCTGAGGCGATGCGCATCCCGCCACTGAGGCAGCCGCTGTTCCTGCGCCGGCTAGCAATCTGAATGTTTTTCTTACCATAATTCCTAATTATCAGTTCCGTGCAATGCGGCACAGCAAGCAATGCCGCATACTTACAAATTTAGCAATTTTCAGATTACCTGCATCAAAATGCTTGATTTTCAAATTCAAAATCATTATTTTTGGATATATATTATATACAGAACAGCATCAAGATGAACCGGACAATACCTGAAATGACATTCCTGCTGACCAGGGTAGAGCAAGCGTACGGAAAGCGGGTCTGTACGCCATACGACTTCGAGACACTCTCATACCTGATTCTGGAAAAGACAGGCAAGTACATCTCGATTTCGACCCTCAAGCGCATCTGGGACTATGTACCTGCGACTACGGTTCCGAGGAGCACCACTCTTGACATTCTCTGCAAATACGTGGGGCACAAGGATTTCATAACATTCTGCAACGACCTGAAGAACAACACTTCATTCACTTCCAGATTCTTCTCGGCCGAATGCCTGAACATATCCGACATCGAGGCGGGACAGATTGTCACCATCACCTGGATGCCGAACAGGACAGTCAGGCTGAAATATCTGGGCGAGGGCAGATTCCGGGTCATTGAACAGCATAATTCCAAGCTTATGGAGGGCGACGAGTTCGAGCGTCAATTCATCATGACCGGCTATCCCCTCATGATCCAGAGGATCCTGCGCAACGGGGAATACACTCCTGCATACATTGCAGGGAGCGAGGGCGGAATATGCAGCATAACTGTAGAATAAAATGAGATTTTGGCATCTGTTCATATCCGCAGCGATACTTTCCTCCTGCAGTGTACCTGACGGGGACAGAATGCCTATCCTCATTGATGCCGTCATCGATGGGGACACATCTGAATACAGTTTCAGGAAGGGGGACAGGATGGGCCTGTATGCAGTCTGTCCTGCCGGAGAAATGGCCTCGGCGGGCAACTGCGTGGACAATGCCGGATTCAAATACAATGGCAGTTCCTGGTCGTCAGAGCGGCAGATACTCTGGACGGACGATGTCACACCGGCAGATCTGTACTGCTACTGCCCATACAGGGAAAACCTGAAAGATGCCGGAAAACTTGTTTTCGAGACCCGGACCAGCCAGGATACTGAGGAGAATTACCATGCCTCGGAGTTCCTCTACGGAAAAATCCTCAATGTGGAGCCGACCGCAGAAACCGTGAAAATAACGGCACGCAGCCTGATGAGCAGGTTCTGCATCACCGTCCTCCCCGGCGCAGGTTACACGGAGGAGAGGCTTGAGGCAGAGGGAATAAGCATCAGCATTGTCGGGCTGAGGACAGCCGCGGAAATCGACCTCGTTTCCGGGACACCCGCAGCTGCAGGAGAGATGCAGAGAATCATCCCTCTCAGGACGGAGTCCGGATGGAAGGCAATGATTGTCCCTCAGAAGGTTACGGGATGGGATGTAATCAATATGACAGTCGGAGGGAAAAGCTGCCACCTGGGCATGGATGTCACCTTCGAGCCCGGGAAACTGTACGCCTGCACCATCACCGTGGATGAACTGGGAGACGGGGTGAACCTCGGGATCGACAGCTGGGAAGACCTCGGAATCGACTACGGAGGCAATGTGGATTGAAATTATTGACAGGCTTATGATAAAATTCGCAAAATACTTCCTGGCAATCATGCCGGCACTGGTCATCTCCTGCACGGGCAGAGAGGCCTCAGGGCCTGCAGATGATTCAGCCGGACTTATCAGCATTGCCGGAGACATCAGCACAAGGGTGGATGACTCCGGATTCTGCGACAAGGATATCGTAGGTATCTATGTGGTCGACTATGACGGCGACAAACCCGGCGAACTGCTCAACACAGGCAACAGGGCCGACAATGTCATGCATACCTACGACGCCGGTTCCAACAGGTGGAAGTCCGCCTACGACATCTACTGGAAGGACGGTCATACCCACATCGACATTTATGGATACTATCCTTTCGGTTCTCCTTCTGACGTGGACAACTACTCATTCGAGCTGGAGAGCGACCAGAGAAAGGCGGCGGAATACGGCAAGCCGGGAGGTTATGAGGCCAGCGACTTCCTCTGGGGAAAGGCATCGGACATTGCTCCCACCTCCTCTGCCATCAGGCTCGGTTTCAGGCACAGAATGGCCTGCGTGAAAGTGCGTCTGAACAAGGGACTGGGATTCACGGACGGGGAATGGTCAGCGGCACAGAAGCAGGTAGTGGTCACAAACACCACCCGCAGGTCCGTCATCGACCTGAGGACAGGAGAAGTCAGGGCCGTGGGAGACCCGACCGTAGCCGGAACCATTCCGCTGAAGGTCGGCGACGAGTTCAGGGCAATAGTGGTGCCGCAGACTGTAGAAAGCGGCAAGACATTGATTTCCATAACAATAGATGGCGTATCCTACTATTTCAGGAAGGAGGAGGACTTTACTTACTACCAGGCCCACCAGCATAATTTCACCATAACTGTGAGCAAGCGCAGCGACACCGGCGAATATGAGTTCAGCATGGCGGACGAGAGCATCACAGCCTGGGAGGAGGACACAATCACGCATGATGCCGAGGCGAAGGAGTATATCATCATCAATGTGGAAGAGGCTGGGACATTGGAGGAATGCCTGAAGGCTGAGGGCAAGGACCCTGCGCAGGTCAAGAACCTCAAGGTCACGGGAAAGATCAACGGGAAGGATTTCGGGGTGATGCGTACTGTCATGACCAAGCTCACGGCGCTTAATCTGGCAGAGGCGGTCATTGTGGCGGGGCCGGGAAGTGACGCATGTAGTGAAACTTCGGGATATATGGCATCTTATGACGACATATTGCCTGATTGGGCAATGCGATTTCACAAGTCATTGGTAAAGATTATCCTGCCAAATAGACTGAAGGAAATAGGATCTTGTGCTTTTAACGGATGCAGTAGCCTGTCAGGTTCCATAATTATCCCTGAGGGTGTGACAAGAATAGATGATTGGGCATTCGCAAACTGCAATTTCTCCGGAGAACTCAGTCTGCCTTCCACATTGGAGCACATTGGACTTGCAGCCTTTTCACGCTGCCCGTTCTCTTGCGAGCTGAAATTGCCCGAGGGCCTGAAAACCATTGGCAATGAAGCCTTCGCCGATTGCTCAAACTTATTCGGGACACTGGTCCTTCCAACCCATATTGAAGAAATCGGAAAC
>JAXDUM010000033.1:0-21639 GCA_034089285.1 Candidatus Cryptobacteroides sp. | reverse complement strand
CAGGATAGTGAGCATCAGCAAGCCGTATGTGAGACCGATAGTGAGGGGCAAGGAAGTGAAGAGTGTTGAGTTCGGAGCGAAGGTGAACAACATACTGGTCGACGGAATCTCATTCATCGAGAAACTGTCCTTCAATGCCTTTAATGAGGGTACAAGGCTGATACATTGCCTGAAGGTGCATAAGATGTTGTTCGGAGTTGAAGCAAAGAAAGTGGGAGGAGACACCGGTTATGCCGGAACCGATAACAGAGACTACTGCAAGGAGAATGGGATACAGACATCTTTCGTGAAGCGAGGAAGGCCGTTCAGCGAGGAAAAGAAAGGGAAAGACCTTGTCAGAAAGGAACTTGCCAGGGTGAGGGCGACAGTGATGGAGGGCTCGTTCGGCACACAGAAAGAGCACTACGACCTGAGGCGAGTCAAGGCTCGGACGAAGTTGACGGAAATCCTGTACATCTTCTTCGGCATCCACACAGCAAACGTGGTGCAGCTGGCAGACAGGATAGAGCAGAGAGCACAGCTGGCGGTTGCCTGAAACGAGAACATGCACATAGAAAAGTGCTTTCAAGGGGGAACTACGCCTCTGTCATAGAGAATGGACAAAAAATCCGGCCGAATCGACCGGAATGAGATATAAAAACGTAAATTTGATGGACTGAAAGCAGAAACGGATGGAATCAGTCGGCTGCTTCGGTCAAAACAAAAACAAAAAACGACAATCCCTATGATAAAGATGAAGGGGGAGTAGCCCTTACGCTTCCTTTTTACGTCCCAATGCAAGAGCGCACCATACGAGATAGAGCACGCAGAGGCCGATCACGATGAGCGAACCTGACTGGCTTCCGGTAAGGTCGGCCAGAACGCCCATCAGAGGCGGAATGACTGCGCCGCCGGAAACGCCGGTAATCAGGAGGCCTGAGATTTCATTGGCCTTCTCTGGCCTTGCCTTGAGGGCGGCGGAATAGATGATGGAGAATACGCTGGAGCAGAGGAATCCGATGAGCCCGATGAGAATGAGCATCGGGACGGTGCCCTTGATCACGAAGAGGAGAAGCAGCACTGCCAATGCCCCTATGATATTGTACCTGAAGTACTTGATGTCATTGACCCTGGCGAGGAGGAAGGAACCGACGAAAGCTCCTGCGGTACGGCAGATGAAATAGACGCTGGATGCGAGGCCGGCCTTTTCCACAGCCCATCCGGCCCTTTCTATCAGAAGTTTCGGGGATACGGTGTTGACACCGACGTCAAGTCCGACAATGAAGAAAATTCCCAGGAAGAGGAAGAGGATTTCCGGGTCCTTCAGAAGTCCGAAAACCGCTCCCGCTGAGGATGTCCCGGCGTCCGGTTCTTCTTCCCTGATGGGGGTGAGGAGAAGCCAGAGGCCCGAGATCAATGTCACGGCCGCGAAAATCGGGAAGAGGAACTTCCAGTTTCCGAGGGTGCCTGCCGCGAATGCCGCAATGAACGGACCGCAGAATGAGGAGATTGCCTTGACCACCTGTCCTGCCGTCAGCGAACTCGTGAGGGCGTTGCCTTTCACGACGTTGGTAAGCAGCGGGTTGAGCGATACCTGGAGAATCGTGTTTCCCACTCCGAGGAGGACGAAGGCCAGCATGCAGGTGACGAAGTTGTAGCTGATGAAAGGCAGCAGCATTCCAATGAATGTGATGACGTTGCTGACCTGTACCATTGTCTTCCTGCCGACCTTGTTCATTGCCATGGCGGCTGGGATGGAGAGGAGCAGGAACCAGATGAATACCATCGACGGGATGAATCCCGCGAGGGTCTCGCTGAGGTTGAAATCCTGTTTAACGTAACTTGTTGAGATTCCGACCACGTCGCAGAATCCCATCACGAAGAAGCCGAAGAGGACGGGAAGGGCTTTGGTTATGTTGTTGTTCATAGTCTGGAAGTTTGTTCAGGTGGTGATGCTATTCGTTCGTGCACTCTATCGTGTATGAGAATGAGTCGGCACGGTAATAGCCGATGTTGTATTCAATAGGGACATTGTTCACGTCATAGACGAAGCGCTTCCTGACGAGAATCGGGTCGCCTTCAGATATGCCGAGCTTGCCGGCCAGTTCAGCGCTTGCCCCCTTGGCGGAGATGCGCTCTTTGGAAGTTTTCACCTTTATGCCGTAATTGTTGAGGAGAATATCGTAGAGGGGCTTGCTCATATCCTCTGACACCGACATCGGAATCTCCGGGTTGAAATACGATATGAAGAATACAAACGGGAGTTCCGGCTTGCCCCTCAGTCTCTCAAGACAGAGGAGTTTCCTGTCTTCCGGGACGTCGAACATCTCCGCAGCTTCCTTCGGGGCGTTCTTATAGCTGATATGCAGCTCGAAATTCTGCACCTTCATTCCCATCGCCGCCATTTCCTGGGTGAAACTCATCCAGTTGCGCGCATTGCTCATGACATTCTGGGGTGCAACGCAGGTGCCGTATCCCTTCTTGCGGATCAGCAGCCCTTCGAAAACCAGGCGGTTGATGGCCTGCCGAAGTGTGTTTCTCGAAATGTTCAGGTCCTTCGACAGTTCCACCTCATTGGGAAGAAGCTTCCCGTTGCGGTACTCTTCTTCCTGAATCATCCCCCTCAGTATCTCCTCGGCCTGCTGGTGCAGGGGTTTTGAGGAATTGTGGTCAAGTTTCATAAGTTTTGCCAAATATGTTTGAACAAATATGACAATTTTTTTATATTTCTGCAAATATTATGAACATAATACGTCTGCTCTCCCCTTTATGGCTTTCCCTCTTTGGCCCGAAATAACCCGAATTTGGCCATGATATCAATGATTTATAAGGAAAATTGTATAATTTCTTAAAAATTTTTCGTGAAATATTTGGTAATAACGTTTTATAGTTATATCTTTGCACTCAGACAATAAAAGGTTTTTATGTCTATTTGTTAAGTTCGTTTTATATAGGGGGTCCGGTTCTTTGTGAAAAGCACCGGCCCTTTCGTTTTACAGATACCGGATCCACTCCGTTCCCGGAGTATCATCTCGGCAGGCAGGTGATCTGCACAAAACTGTTACAGTACCGGTCGCCAGAATATCCGGCTTCCGGTACTGCAGACAGACTGGAGTCCTCCGGTCTAGTATTTATGATCCATGTTATTGAGCTCCTCCCGTGTAAGTGACTTGCTGTCAATCTTGTACCAGGCGTAGGCAATGTATGCGATGACAAATGGAATAATCAGGGACACGACCGACATTGTCCTGAGAGTGAACTCGCTTGAGCAGCTGTTCGAGATGGTCAGGGAACTCTGGAGGTCGGCTGTGGACGGATAGTAGGCTGTGCCGTTCAGGCCTGCGGTGAGGAAGAGGGCCATCACTGCAAGGACTGTCCCCGGAGCTGCGAGCCATATTCCCCTGCGGAATCCCTTGCGCGCCAGGGTGAGGACTATCCCGGTTACAATCAGAACTGCTCCGGCGAGGAAGATGGCCAGGACGGCCGGCATCTGCAGGAAGTTGTGCAGATATTTGCCTTTTTCCATGAATACTGTCCCGTCAGGTGCAACGGCGAAACCTTCCATTGTCAAAAGCTGGACAAGTACAATCACCAGGAATATCAGGAAGCAGGCGGATGTGATTCTGAGATTCTTCCTCAATGTACCTGCGAGCTTGTCGTCATCCACATTGTTGATGAGGTA
The DNA here is from genome assembly GCA_034089285.1 of Candidatus Cryptobacteroides sp. GTDB lineage: Bacteria > Bacteroidota > Bacteroidia > Bacteroidales > UBA932 > Cryptobacteroides. Next base: position 17,978 of record JAXDUM010000033.1, on the reverse strand, counting down.
AAGGGCTCCCAGGCACATTGTCAGGAACATGACCGTCAGCCCCATTCCCAGATTGAACAGATTCGCCGCGGCCTCAAGTCCGTGCCAGCCGCTCGTCCAGGTGCTGATGACAGGGGCGAGGGCGTTCGCCGCGGCATTCTTGTCCACGATGAACTGTGAGCCGGTGAAGAATGTGCCGACCGCCGTTCCGATCAGAAGCGGCGCAAGGCAGCCGTTGATGGTAAGGAATATTCTGAACGCTGTCTTCCCGAGGATGTTGCCGGCCTTGTTCTGGAATTCGTACGAGACTGCCTGGAAAACGAAGGTGATGAGAATCAGCACCCAGACCCAGTAGGCCCCGGAGAAACTCGTGCTGTAGAACAGCGGGAAGGATGCGAAGAAGGCTCCGCCGAACAGGACCAGGGTAGTGAACGTGAATTCCCATTTACGTCCTGTAGAATTGACTATCAACTGCTTGTCCTCCTCCGATCTTCCGGCTGTGAATATCAGGGCATTGCCTCCCTGCACGAAAAGCAGGAATACGAGAAGTCCTCCCAACAGGGAAATGATAAGCCACCAGTATTGCTGAAGAAATGCGTATGTAATCATCTCAGGTCCTCCTTATTGATTGTTGTCCACCGCTTCAGGTCCCTTTTTGATTGCCTTGAAGAGAATTCTCAATTCTATCGCAAGGAAGAGTGTGAATACGGCAATGAAAATGAAGAATGTTGTCTGGACGGCACCTGCGCTGAGGCTTGAAACCGCCGCGCTTACAGGAAGCAGGCCGTCGATTGCCCAGGGCTGGCGTCCGGCTTCCGCCACAATCCATCCGGCCTGTCCGGCGAGATAGACGAGCGGAATAGAAAGCAGGGCGACCCATTGGAGCCATTTCATATTCTCGAGCTTTCCCTTCCAGCCGAAGAAGAGCACGAGGACCATAAGGAGCATCAGGAAGCCTCCGAGACCCACCATAACCCTGAATGACCAGTAAACCAATGGCACATTCGGTATCAGGTCTTCCGGCTTTTCAATGTAGCCGTAACCGAAGCAGTCAATATTCTCCTCGAGAACCTTCCTTGCCTCTGCAGCAGCCTCGGGATCATTGTCCTTCAGGCTGCGGTAGGACTTGAATGCGGCCAGCGCCACCTTTCCCTTGCTTATTTTGGCATCGGCGGAGAGATGTTCCACCCCGTTCTCGTCGACATAGCCGTTGAGGAGGTCGTTGATGCCGGGAACATAGCCGTTTATGTCGTGTGTGGCGAGAATCGACAGCATTCCGGGTATCTCCAGGCCTGGGACAATGGAGAATGGCGCCCGCGGGCCTCCGTCTTCAAGCCCCTCTGCTGCAGCGAGTTTCATAGGCTGGTATTTGGCTGCGTGAATGCCGGAGCCGTCACCCGAGAACATTACAGCCACTGTTCCGACAATGCCGACCAGAGCCGCTGTCTTTATGCTTGCAATGGCAAAGCGGACGTGCCTTTTCCTGAGCATATACCAGCAGCTCACGCCGATCACGAAGATGGCTCCTGTCATCCACCCGCTGAACCAGGAGTGGAAGAACTTGCTGATTGCTACCGGGTTGAAGGCTACGGCCCAGAAATCAACCATCTCGTTGCGGACAGTGTCCGGATTGAATTCCATGCCCACCGGATGCTGCATCCAGGAATTTGCCACGAGAATCCAGATTGCGGAAATTGCGGCTCCGATGCCTGTAAGCCAGGTGGATGCGAGGTGGAATCTCTTGCTGACCTTGTCCCATCCGAAGTACATCACTGCGACGAAGGTGGCTTCGATGAAGAAGGCGATGATTCCCTCGATGGCGAGCGGCGCTCCGAAAATGTCTCCAACGAACCAGGAATAATTGCTCCAGTTGGTTCCGAATTCAAATTCCAGGATGAGGCCCGTGGCAATACCTACCGCGAAGTTGATGCCGAATAATTTCATCCAGAATTTTGCCGTCTGTTTCCAGAAGTCGTCCTTTTTGACCACGTAAATGGTTTCCATCACTGCCATTATGATGGCAAGTCCAAGGGTCAGGGGGACGAATACCCAATGGTAGCACGCAGTCAGCGCAAATTGTGCGCGTGACCACCCCAACATTGCTGTGTCAATCATTATTGTTTAGTTTTCAGTGTTTTCATCTGCCTGGTTTTCAGCCTTCTCGATAAGCTGCTGCCCCACGAAGTCGCTTTTCTGTCCTTCAGTCTTCCCGGCCAGGACAGGTCTGAAGAAGAACAGTCTGAGCACAAGGAAGAGGATTATGACCTTCAACAGGATGAGCCACCATAACTGGCGTCCCCAGGTCATTTTCCTGAATCCGTCAATGTACAGGTCAGCCGCAGCTGCAAAAAAATTTGACAAAGCCTTCATCGTTTTCAAATTTAGGAAAAATTGACGGAATTTTTTGTATTTTTATGACATCAATTGAAAAAGGATGTTGTCATTATATAGTTGCTCACTTTGCTTTGCCTTGGCGCTGCTTCTGTTTTTCGGGTTTGACATGTTGTTCGCGCGGGTTCCCGAGAAAAAGGATTTTTCCAATTACCTCATGTCACGCAGGATGATGGGAGCGGCTTTGCTTATAATTGCTGCCGGCAATGCTGTTCACCTCCTGTTTGACATAAGGCTTAAGGCATTGGATATCTCCATATTGCTCAATATGACGACATATTTCATGTGCTACTGGCTCTTCAGCTCTGCATTGATGACACTTCTCGTTGACAATTTTGTCACCAGGAGGCGGACGGCGGTTCATCTGACTCTGTGGCTGGTCTATGCGGCATTGGCGGCAGCCGAGATGCTCTTGCCTGAAGATGTGCGGGTCTGGGCTACAAGAGCACTTGCGGCAGTTCTTTTAATATATGGCATTTTCCTGGCAATACGCATGCTGCGCACATACAGGAGGGCAATCCGCCTGTTCGAGAATACTCATTCGGACGATATAGGGGCCTATATCCGCTGGCTTTCGGTATTTACCTATTGGGCCGCAGGGTTCGGTATCAGCTGTGCCCTGCTCACATTCCTTCCTTACGAATATGTTTTCCTGTGGACATTGGCTGCCGTGCCGTTCTACATTTACCTGTACTGCTGCTACAAGAATTATCTGTTCTTTCACGAGCAGGTCGAGACTGCAATCCGGGAGGATGAAGACATGATGCATGCCGGCCTGGATGACCAGGCAGTCCCGGAGGTTTCGGACGGGGCGGGAAAGGCAGTGCCGGTTTACTTTTCTGACATAGCCCAGCGCATGGATATCTGGATTAAGGATGAGGGCTACCGCAAGCCGGGTCTTACATTGAGTGAATTGGCAACGCAGTTCTGTACTAACCGCACTTATCTGTCTGAATACATCAATACCGTATACCGGAAAAATTTCCGGGACTGGATTACCGATTTGCGCATCGAGTCAGCCAAGCGTCTGATGCTGAATAATCCCGGCATGAAGGTGCAGGACGTATCCGATCAGGCCGGTTTCATGTCTCTCAGCCATTTCTCCAGGATATTCAGAGAGAAGGAGGGCTGTACTCCGGCAAAGTGGCGGAATGACGGTGCTGCTGAATAATTGCCACACCTTCAAATGGAGATGCGGCAATCAGTTCTGTTCAGCCTCTACTTCCAGATGACTACCCCCGCCGGTCCCAGTTCCCGTCCTCCGAGAATGATTTCGGCATCGGCCGGGATGTCAATGCTTACGGCATCGGAACGGTAGTTGAGGACAATGCTGAAGCCGTCCCTCCATTCCTTTATCACGCCATCCGGGAGATTCTCCACCTTCACGCCGGCCTCGGAATAAAGCCTGCGGAGCACATCTTCCTCAAGCGCGGCATCGTCGGTGTCGGCTCCGATGAAGGTCACTGTGCCCTTGCCCAGCCTGCGATGGGTGACGGCTGCGCTTCCCTTGTAGAACTGGTCGGCATAGCCGGCCCAGACCTCGGTTGACGGGGCAGGTGTCAGGACATCGGCCCAGTTGTTCCATCTGTAGGACTTGCCGTCCATCTCGATATTGCCGTGATAATTCTGCGGCAGATGGTCGTAGAACAGGCCCTTGAGCCCGGCCAGTCCGTATATCGGAGCGGAGAGAAGTTCCTGCCAGAGGGCCCCGTTCCGGTCCTTCTGTCCGGTTCTGCAGGTCAGGACAAGGTGGCCGCCCTTCTTTACGTATTTCGTCCATCTGTCGACAAGGGCGCTGTCCAGAAGCTGGTATGCCGGGGCGATCAGGAACGGATACTCGTTGAAATCAGACTTCTCGGAAATGACATCCACCGGGCAGGCCATCTTCTTCAGGAGCCTGTGGTATTTCTGGGCGTGGTCGAGAGTCTTCCACTGAGGAGTCTGCTTCTGGTTCTCAACCTCCCAGTGGACTGGCATTTCGTAGAGAATGGCAGTACGCCTTGCCGAACGGCATTCGGGCTCCCTGGCCTTCGGGTCGTATGCCTTTCGGAGAAGTTCCAGCTCTTTGTTGATCTGTACGTACTCCTCTCCGCCCGGGGAAAGGGTGACTCCGTCGGTGAGCATCATTCCATAATGGTACTGCTCGCTGCCCCTCAGCGGCTGGCGGAAACGGTAGTTGCAAACGAATTTGCCGCCTCCTGCGAATACGTGGTAAACCCACATCCGCACTGCGCCCGGCATAGGCTGAGGGTTGAATGTGCCCCAGTTGACCTGGCCCGGCTGAAGTTCCATCACTCCGAAGCGGTTTCCGGTGAAATTGCGGAACTGGTCGTTGCTGAATCCGAGATATTCAGGGTCTCCGATGCGGAATCCCTGCTCCCCGATGCCGTCCCTGTGGCCTGTAACCAGATAACGGGTGTAGGTCAGGAAGTCGGTATGGTCCATCTTCACCGGGTCTACAGGGGTGAATACAGGGATGAGATTAGTGGTAATCCATTGGTTGTCAGATATATGTGAGCGGAGAATGTCGGCCTGGAAATTGACGAAGCCGGCAAGTTCGTCCGCCATGAAGCATTTCATGTCCAGGACGGCGTGAGGGTTCGGCTTCTCCGGTACCTCCTGCGCATTCGGAAGCCTGACCTGCCCGAAGTCCTGATAGGTCTCGCTCCAGAAAGCACAGCCCCAGGTCTTGTTGAGGGCCTCGATGCTGCCGTACTTCTCTTTGAGCCATCTTCTGAAAGCAGCCTGGGCATTCTCGCTGTAGTCCATCACTCCGTAATGGCCGGGCTCATTGTCAATCTGCCATCCGATGACATTGGGATTGTTGCCGTATCTTTCTGCCAGTTTCGTGACAATGCGCTCCACGTATTCCCTGTAGCGTTCGCTGCTCCAGGATGCGTGCTGGCGGCGGCTGTGCTGGATCTGCACTCCGTTGTCACGCACAATGAGAATGTCCGGGTATTTTTTCGCCAGCCAGACCGGAGGGGTCGGCGTCGGGGTGCAGAGAATGACTTTGAGGCCATGCTTCTCCGCCAGCGAAACCGCCTTGTCGAGCCAGGCGAAGTCGAATTTTCCCTCTTCCGGCTCCATCATTCCCCAGGCGAACTCGGCGAAATGGGTGAATTTTATGCCCATTGCGGCCATGTTGCCCAGATCCCTGTCCCACTGGGACTCGTCCCATTGCTCCGGATAATAATATGAGCCGAGACTGAAGAGATTCTCTTTCGGGAAAGACCTGTCAACCCTGTTCTGTGCATTGGAAACAGGGCCGGAAAGCAGGCAAATGAAAAATACCGATATCAGCAGAATAGTTCCGTGTTTCATATTGTTTTCTTTTATTCTGCTAATATAGGTATTTATTATGGTTTATGAAAATGTCGGCAGGCTATCCGAAAATCGAATTCAGCACATAGGCAAGTCTGTAGCCTGCGCGCTCGAGCAGCGAGAGTACCAATGCGGAATTGTCATACATATAAGTATCCTTAACGACAGTTCCGGATTTGATGTCAAAGATGTGTGCGGCATCTCTGGCAACCTCGGTTCCCCAGTCGTAGAGAGAGCCTTTCAGCATTGATTTCACAGCCTTGCGGTCCGAGGTCATTGCCCAGCGGGCAAGGTCGTCCACACCGCCGGTGAAGGTCTCGCTCACGATCATGCCGTCCCAGACCTTGTGGAAGCCATATTTCTCACCGCGGTACCCGATCTTGAAGCCTCCTATGCCCCTGTCCCTCTTGTCCGCATAGGAAATATGGACAGGACAATGCATGTCGCCTACGAGGTGAATCACGTTCAGAAGGCACTGGAGCCTTGTAGAGTCGTCCAGGGCCTCAGGATTGCCGAGCTTGGCAATGCTCTCCTCGATGACATTGATGCAGCTCATTTCCGGGTTGGAGAATGCTTTCATCTCCGCATCCACCTGGAAAGCATGCGGAATGCTGCGGGTCATCTTGCCTTTGTAGGGTTTGGTGACCTTCATCTGCATATCTGCCCGATAGTAGTCCAGCCAGGATGCGTAAGAGGAAATGCTCCGGCCTTCCAGTATCCGGGTAACTGCCTTGAGAGTCTTGGGGCTGAGGTTCTGTTCAGCGATGAGGGCTATTGCCGCATGTTCCCTTTTTGTCCATCCATGTGCCGTGGTGCCTGTGACGAGCAATGCTGCGGCTGCAGTGGCCAATAGTTTAAGTGTAAGTTTCATGACGATGTATTTTTGAATTTCCGCAATAGTAGTGTTTTTTCACCATTTCCGCAACTGTTTCATCTTCCTTTCCTGTGCGCAATGAGGGATAGCTGAATTTTTTTCAATCCATTTGGAATTATGAAAACTAATTTCAATATTTGCGGAAACAAAGGAAAGAAATGAGACTTTATTCCAATAACTGTTGCTGTTGTTGTTTCGCACCGGGAGACTGGCGTGAAAGAACTGATGCATAGTTGAGGAATCTGTCTTTGCAATAGTTCGGCCTGCCAGTCTGTACTGGCGGGTCTTTTTTTGTGCCCGGAAGTGCGGAAGAGCCGGAGCGGATATCTGCAAGGAACTTGACAATTGAAACCATTAATCTTTAACATTATGATACACAGAAACATTACCGAACTTATCGGCCGGACTCCTCTCGTGGAGATCAGCGGCCTTGAAGGACAGAAAGCCAGAATTGCAGTCAAGGTGGAATCATTCAATCCGGGCGGAAGCGTCAAGGACAGGATTGCATTGTCGATGATAGAGGACGCTGAAGCCAGGGGAGTGCTGGCTCCGGGTGCGACCATTATCGAGCCTACCAGCGGAAATACCGGTGTCGGACTGGCCTGGATAGGCCGGGTCAAGGGCTACAAGGTCATTCTCACTATGCCGGAGACCATGAGCCGTGAGCGCAGGAGCCTGTTGAAGGCATATGGCGCCGAACTCGTTCTGACACCGGGTACCGAGGGCATGAAGGGAGCGATCCGCAAGGCGGAGGAACTCAGGGCTGCGACTCCGGGAGCCATTATACTGGGGCAGTTCGTGAATCCGGCCAATCCTGTCGCACATGAGAAATATACCGGTGAGGAAATCTGGAACGACACCGAGGGCCAGGTGGATATCTTCATCGCAGGCGCAGGCACCGGCGGAACGGTTAGCGGAACGGGCAGGGCACTAAAGAGACATAAGCCCGAAGTCAGGATTATCGCCGTCGAGCCGGCCGGTTCTCCTGTCCTCACGGAAGGTCATGCCGGACCGCATAAGATCCAGGGCATAGGAGCCGGGTTCGTGCCGGACACATTGGACAGGTCTGTGGTGGATGAAGTGCTTACGGTAGCCGACGAGGCCGCATTCGAGGGGATGAGACTTCTGTCCCGCCGGGAGGGCATACTTGCGGGAATATCTTCCGGAGCAGCGTTCAGCGCAGCCCTTGAGGTGGCCCGCAGGGAGGAGAATGCCGGGAAACTTGTAGTAGCTCTTCTGCCTGACACCGGGGAGAGATATCTGTCAACCGGATTGTTCGAGTAGTCATGTACAGGACACCGAGCAGAAACGAACTCGCAAGAATGATGGATCTTGTGAAGTATGTCATTTTCCCGGACTATTCGGATGTGCCGATCTGGATTGACGGTACGCAGGCTGTCCGGAGCATCCTCGAAGCCCAGATGGCTACGATAATGGAGCCGGAGACGGTTCTGCCGTCCGCGGAGCCCGGAAAGGCAGCTCCGGTCCCCGGACTAAACGCCAGGGAGCCCGGGAAAGCAGTTCCGTCAGCCATCGCTGCGGACTTCATCGATTCCCTTCCGGAAATCGGCCGCATCCTGGCCACTGATGTGGAGGCCGTGCTTCACAACGATCCGGCAGTGACCGACCCCGGAGAAGTGATTCTCTGCTATCCTCTGGTCAAGGTCATGCTGAATTACCGGGTCGCGCACAGGCTATATGAACTTGGCGTTCCCCGCATACCGAGAATGCTGACGGAGATGGCCCATAGCGAGACAGGAATCGACATCCATCCCGCTGCGGTCATCGGAGAGTACTTCGCCATCGACCACGGCACCGGTGTGGTCATCGGGGCGACCAGCATCATAGGCCGGCATTGCATGCTCTATCAGGGAGTTACTCTGGGTGCGCGCAATTTCAGCTATGACAGTGCCGGACATCCGGTGAATAAACCCCGCCATCCCATTCTCGAGGACAATGTCACTGTATATTCCAACACATCGATTCTCGGCCGGGTCCGGATCGGTCACGACAGCATCATTGGAGGCAACCTCTGGCTGACCCACGATGTTCCGGCCGGAACCAAGGTGCTCCAGGCCCGCTCGGTCCAGATTCCGAGCTTTGACAGCGGAGCCGGGATCTGAGCGGATGATGTACGGCACGCAGGCCGTCCTGCCGGGATGCCTTCCGGTTTTGATGCTGTCCGGCATGCTGCCTGGCATCACTCGATATGGTATTCCTTGATGTTCTTTATGCCGGGGATGCCGAAGTAGGCCGATACAATGTCGCCCTTGACCCAGAGTTTCCTTTTGAGATTCGAAGGATTCGAAACGAGGTTGAGGGCGTTTCTTATCTCTCCCTGGGGCAGCTGTACCGAAAGACAGGAGGACTTGTCCGATACGGAGGTCCGCGATGCGATGGCCAGGTTGGTTTCCGACTTGAACGGCGGAGTGAACGATACCGAGGATGAGGACAGGTCACCTCCGACTATGTATCCGTACACCCAGACTCCAGTGGCCCCGACGGTACCTGCAGCTTCGGAAACATTCAGGGCAGTCAGCCTGTCATCGCCCTTGCCGGATGCGGGGTCTTCCCCGATAGTGACAGTCTCACCGGTGTGGTTTCTGGCCGTGTCCAGCTGTATGCTTATGCCGCCGCTTCCCGAAGCCTTCGGGACGGAGACGGTTATTGTCAGGACTTCCCTTGCGCTCAACGGCCTTGTGAACAATGTTGTGTTCCCGGAGCTCTCCTTCATTACCAGGCTGACATTGCCGGGATTGAAATATGCCGTGCGCTTTTCCGAATAGCTGTACATGAGCTGGCCGTCATCCGAGACCAGGAAGAGGGAACCGTCCGGAAATGCCTTCAGGAATGCCTCGCCGGTTTTCAGCCTGACTCCGCTGTTCATCTGGCTGCAGGTAAGCACGACGTCCGCCACCGTTCCCTGCCTGACGGTCACGCACTGGTCGTCTCCGAAAAGGGGAGACGAAAAGGCCGGGGCTGTGAAGATTCCGGAACGCACGCTGATATTGTATGTCCCGGCACTGACAGGGAGATTCTCGGGGGAGTCCCCGAATTTTCCCTCGTAAACCTTTCCTCCTCCCGAATCGGTAATCTTGAGAATGAATTCGCTGGTGTCCGGGATTTCGGAAACTGCCGAGGCTTTGGTCACTTCGTATGACATTTCCGAGAAGTGAAGCCTCAATGTCCCCTTCTCCCCCTCGCCATCCTTGAATACATCGCAGGAATGCAGGAGGGAGGCCGCTGCGACGGCGGCAATGATGAATCGCAATCTTAAACTCTTTGACATGGTTCCGCAAGTTTTGTTCGGGGCAAAACTACGGAAAAATAAAATCCGGATTGATTAAGATTCATACGAATCCACACCACTCCGGATGAATCTTAAATTTTTTGTTCTGTCACATCAGGGCTATTCTCCGCCCTCTTCCTCCGTCGCTGAGTCGAAGGCCTTCACAATCTTGCCTACCAGCGGATGCCGGACAATGTCCTCGTTGGAGAACCGTATCACGCTGACACCCTTGATTGCCTTCAGCAGGTTGATGCCCCGGATGAATCCCGAGTCGCTTTTCCGCGGCAAGTCCACCTGGCTCGCATCCCCGGTCACTATGAACTTGGCATTGGGCCCCATTCTGGTAAGGAACATTTTCAGCTGGCCGAGATTGGTGTTCTGGGCCTCGTCGAGGATCACGCAGGCCCGGTCGAGGGTCCGGCCTCTCATATAGGCGAGAGGGGCAATCTGAATCGTCCCGTCTGCAATGAATTCCTGCAGCTTCTTCGCCGGAATCATATCTCCGAGGGCGTCGTAGAGAGGCTGGAGATACGGGTCCAGCTTGTCCTTCATGTCTCCGGGCAGGAAACCCAGCCTTTCTCCGGCTTCCACGGCCGGCCGGGTCAGTATTATCCTTTTGATTTCCCTGTTCTTCAATGCCCTGACAGCCAATGCTATGGCGATGTATGTCTTGCCGGTTCCCGCAGGACCTGCGGCAAAAATCAGGTCGCTGTTGAAATATGCCTTGACAAGTTCCTGCTGGGTCTTGTTCCTGGCCCTGACCGGCTTGCCGTCAGTCCCGTGGACAATCACTGCGTCCCCGTTCAGCATGAAGCTTTCGGAATTGTTATCTCCGTCGAAGAGGTCCTCCACGTCAAACTTGGTCAGGTTCATCTTCTGGTGACGCCTTCCTATCAGTTCGCCGAGCTTCGCTGAAAACCGGGCAATCTGCTCCTCGTCGCCTTCCAACATTATCATATTGCCCCTGGCGGCGACCTTCAGCCCCGGAAAATATGTGCAGAATTCATCCAGAATCCTGTTTCCGGCCCCGTAAATCTCCACAGGGTCGATAGCATCAAGCGTAATTGTCTTCTTCATTTCACTGTTTCCTTAATCCGAGACCCCTGTGGTCTCCTTGACATGGGAATATGTCCTTTTCATCTTGTAATAATCGGCCTCGTTCAGCCATTTGTCCCTGCATCCGAGGTAGTCCTTCACCTCGACGGTGGTGTAATTGCCGCTTAACCTTCCCGGGAGGGAGCACCAGGTGTAAGTCACCTCAGGCTCAAGCATTTTCTTGTCCCCCTTGCGGTCGCGGGCAAACTTCAGTGTCACCGCCATGCCTATCTGGGTGTTGGGTGCACTCATATTGGATACCGCATTGCCGATGGAGAAGAATACCGGGCTGCCGCCGATGACGCATGAATCCTGGACCACGTGAGGGTGTGAGCCCACTATAGCGTCAACGCCCCCGGCGACCATCCATTGCGCCAGTTCCATCTGCGAAACTGAATGCCTCAGCTCATATTCGTTGCCCCAATGAGGAAGGGCGATAATGAAGTCCGCCATCTTCTCTTCTGCCCTTGCTATCGCTGCGGCAATGTCTTCCCTCCGCATCCTGAAAGTGGCCGGCCAATCTTCCGAAAGATCTCCGACATTGGTTCCGTAAGTGAAGTTGATCAATGCTATATTGAAACCTTTCTTCCTGAGCATCAATGGATAGCGCCTGTTTTTGTCTTCATCGTCCACTGCGCTTCCGGTAAATCTTATCCTGCCGTCGGCCTCCATTTCCCCATAAACGTCAAGTGTCCGTGCCAACCCTCTGAGGCCCTTGTCCAGAATATGGTTGTTGGCAGTGAGGAAGACGTCGATCCCGCATTCCGCCGCATATTCCGCATACTGGTCAGGGGCGGAAAACGCAGGGTAGCCGCTGTAAGGTTCTCCAGCCAGGGTGAACTCCATATTTCCGATTGCGAAGTCGGATTCGCGGAGCCTGGCCGACACCCCGGCAAGGAATGGTCCGTAAGGATATTCCATCTGCCTTGAATGCAGCATTATGTCTCCGATTACCGTCAATGTCAATGTGTCCGCCTCCCCGTACAGCGGCTGCGCCTTCCCGACCCGCTCGATCATAAGCGGATGAACGTCCGGATTCCTTGCCGGAATGCACAGAGCCTCGGCTATGGAAAGGAGGCCTGTCAGCAATAATGTGCGGGCGTCTGGAATGCTCATCTGGTCTTGCCCGGATTCTCGTGGAAACGATGCACCACGGTCAATGAGTCATCTTCAAGCCTGATCCTGAGCCATTCCTCAAGTTTCCGGCATTCTTCTTCGGATATTTTTCCGTCGTAATCCGCGATTACCGCGATTCCGTGTCTCAGGGACAGGCTGTCAGCCTGGACTGCGGCGCCCTTTCCGATGAAGATTCCGGTGACTGACGGATACTGGCTCTTTATTTCACGGACTATCCTGGCGTAAGGAATCTCCTCCGACCTGTATGCGGAAAGTTCGTTCTCGAGGTCCGCAATCCTCTTCTCCCTCTTCGAAATCTCCTGATCTGTCCTGGCGTAGATGCCTTTCATCAGGGTCTCGGAAGCATCTCCCTCATTGTCAGAGAGTTTCCTCTCGGAGAATCTGATCTGGCCTTCAGAAATACCATGCCTTTCGGCGGATTCCATCAGCCTGCTCTTCTCGGAGGCCGTCATCGGGTCGCCGGCAATGAAGACCTCCACGCTTCTTCCCTTGCGGGTATTTATCCTGTAATCATAGATATAACCTTTCTCGAGGTTCTTGTTCTCAGCTATGAATGCTTCCACTTCGATCTTGAACTTGTTCTCGCGGATCATGCTCATGGCTGAAAGTATGCTCGGCACGATGAAGAGTATCACAATCGCAGTGATCAGGGTCTTCGTCCGTTTCTCCTTCTTGTTGTCCTGGAATTCGACTCCATTGAAATTCAGGTACTTGACCATTATGTAGGTGGCCAGCACGATGAATATGCAGTTGATGACGAACAGGTACAGCGCCCCGAGGAAATAGTTCAGGCTGCCCGAGGCGATGCCGTATCCCGCGGTGCAGAGGGGAGGCATGAGGGCGGTGGCGATGGCCACTCCGGAAATCACGGTGCCCTTCTCCTTGCGGCTGAGCTCGAAGATGCCGGCAAGTCCGCCGAACAGGGCTATCATCACGTCATATATGGTCGGGTTCGTCCTGGCCAGCAGCTCAGTAGGGTTGGCCAGTTTCAGAGGCGTGACGAGGAAGTATACGGTGGCGGCCACAACGCTTATGGACATCATCACGAGCAGGTTCTTGAATGCAGACTTGATGAGGGCGGTGTCATTGGTCCCGAGTCCGAGCCCTATCCCGATGATTGGGCCCATGAGAGGGGACACGAGCATTGCGCCGATGATCACCGCCGTGGAGTTCACGTTCAGGCCAACGGAGGCGAGCACAATGGCGCATACGAGAATCCATACGTTAGGTCCCTTGAAGTAGATGTTGCTGCGGATGCTTTCCGCCGCTTTTTCCGTGTCGATGTGATCCCTGATGTCGGTGATTTCCCGTATCAGGCCGGTTATTTGTCCTATTATCTTCATTTCCATTGAAGTCTGGTCGATTTTTTGCTTGTTGGCTGCTGCAGCAGCACACAAAAATAATAATATTTTGTAAATTTGCGGATATAATGATTCATATTGTATGAAACCGATCCACTTCCTGACTGTTATCCTGCTGGCCGCCCTGTTCTGCACTGGCGGATGCGATGTGTTCCGCAAGTTGGCCGGAAGACCGGCTTCGCCGGAAATAGAAGCGGCCAGGACTGCAATCGAGGCGGAGAGGGCTGCAAGGAGGGCCGATTCCCTGAAGAATGCCTCGCTGATGGAGGCAAAGGCTGATTCCGTTTCTGCGGTCAGGCTGCTGGACAGCCTGCGGGTGAACGTGATAAATTCCTCGGTGATGGGCGGCGTGATTTCTGCCGGCGACGTTCCGGAATATCACATCGTGGTGGGTTCATTCAGGAATATGAAAAATGCGGACGCACTGCTCGAAAAGGTGAAGGCGTCAGGCTATTCCGCATCAATCCTCAGGCTTGGCAACGGATATTCGGTAGTCTCCGCATGCTCTTCAGCCAGTATCGGCGACATTGTGGATGCCTATGTCCGCATCAGTGGCGAAAGTTTCTGTCCGCGGGAAGCCTGGATTCTTAAAAACAGCAATCAGACATTATGAGGAGAACGTTATTTGCGTCTTTGATTCTGGTATTTCTGGCATTGCCGGCATTTTCACAATTCAGAACCGGATATTCGGAGCTTGAGGACAGCGACATGGTCAGGACTCTGAGGTCCCACGTCACTTATCTTTCATCAACTGAAATGGAGGGCAGGGCTCCCGGCTCCGAGGGTGAGAAGGCTGCCGCCGGATATGTGCAGTCGGTCCTCGAATCCTATGGCATCGATATTCTCAGCGGCGAGGAAGGGGATATTTTCGGAATCTCCAGGGAAAGTGGCGACACTTTGGTGTCCAGAAATGTTGCAGGATTCGTTCCCGGATATGACAACTCATTGAAAGACAGGTTTATAGTGGTGGGAGCCAGGCTTGACAATCTCGGCACCACAACTCTGGAAGTGGACGGTACTCCAGTTACTCAGGTTTATGCCGGGGCCAATGGAAATGCGTCAGGTCTGGCAATGATGCTGGAATTGGCAAGGATGGTGAGCACCAATTCAATCCTGTTCCGCCGCCCTGTCCTCTTCGTTGCCTTCGGGGCCTCGACGCAGGGTTTTGCAGGTTCCTGGTATTTCCTGAACCGCTCGCTCGGATCAAAGCTCAAAATCGACGCAATGGTCAATCTGGATATGCTGGGTTCCGGCAATTCCGGATTTTTCGCCTATACCTCGTCGAATCCGGACATGAACATGATTGTTTCGCAGGTCAACTCCGATATCCAGCCGGCGACTCCTTCAATAACGGCCAGGGAGTCTTATCCGTCGGATCACAGGTCCTTCTATGCCAAGGAGATACCTTCGGTATTCTTCACTACCGGAATTTATCCCGAGCACGGAACAGTGAGGGATGTGGCGGATTATGTGGAATACGGGCCGATGGAGAGGGAACTGGAATACATTTACAATTTCACCAGGTATCTGGCCAATGTGGAGAATGCCCCTCAGTTCAGGATGGACAAGCCTGTCGTGAAGGGGGACGGCAAGCTGCGCACTTATGACGAGTGCGACCGGAAGCCGGTATTCCTGGGCAATCAGGATGTGAGGATGTTCCTGGTGAAATGGGTTTACCAGTATCTCAAGTATCCGAAAGCGGCTGTCGAGGACGGAATCCAGGGAAGGGTGACTGTCGGATTTACAATCAGTAAGAATGGCAAGGTAACCGATGTCAGGGTACTCCGCAGTGCGCATCCCCTGCTTGATGACGAGGCTGTGAGAGTCGTGGCTGCATCACCTGACTGGAAGCCGGGACGGATCAACGGTACTCCGGTGGACGTGGCGATGTCCGTGGCCGTGGACTTCAAGCTTGAGAAAAAAGGGAAATTCGGCATAAAGAAATAGAATTGATATAAAACAGCATACGATTTATTGTCATGGATTACGATTTCAGGAAAATTGAACAGAAATGGCAGGCCAGATGGGCTGAGCAGAAGACATTCAAGGCGGAGTTGGACCCGGAGAGGCCCAAATACTATGTTCTGGACATGTTCCCCTATCCTTCGGGAGCGGGACTTCACGTCGGACATCCGCTGGGATATATTGCAAGTGACATTTATGCAAGGTACAAGAGGCTGAAGGGTTTCAATGTGCTCCATCCTATGGGATATGACGCATTCGGCCTTCCCGCCGAGCAGTACGCCATCCAGACAGGCCAGCATCCGGAGGTTACCACCACCGTCAATGTGGCCAGATACCGCAGCCAGCTCGACCGCATAGGCTTCTCATACGACTGGGACAGGGAGTTCCGCACCTGCGATCCCGAGTATTACAAATGGACGCAGTGGGCTTTCATAAAGATGTTCAAGAGCTATTATGATACGGCTCTCGACAAGGCCCGTCCGATAGCCGAGCTGGAGGAGCATTTCGCATCGAGGGGAACTGAGGACCTCCACGCTGCCTGCACGAGAGAATTGAACTTCACGGCCGCCGAATGGAACTCGTTCACGCCAAAGCGGAAGTCCGATATCCTTATGAACTACCGTATTGCATATCAGGGTGAAACATCGGTCAACTGGTGTGCGGGACTCGGAACTGTCCTGGCCAATGATGAGGTAAAGGACGGTCTCTCGGTCCGCGGAGGTTTTCCTGTGGAGCAGAAGAAGATGCTTCAGTGGCAGCTCAGGGTATCTGCCTATGCCGGAAGGCTTCTGGACAGCCTCGAGTCCCTCGACTGGACGGATTCCCTCAAGGAAATGCAGAGGAACTGGATTGGCCGCTCCTGCGGTACAGAGGTGGTGTTCAAGACATTTACGGAAGGCAGGGAGAAGGATATCACTATCTTCACCACCAGGGTTGACACTATTTTCGGCGTTACCTTCATGGTACTTGCCCCTGAGAGCGAGCTTGTGCCTGAACTGACTGCTGAAGACAGGAAGGCTGAGGTCGAGGAATATCTCGCATACGTGCGCAAGAAGACCGAGAGGGAGAGGATTGCCGAGACCAGGGCTGTAACCGGCGTATTCTCCGGCTCTTATGCTGTGAATCCGCTTACCGGGGAGAAGGTTCCGGTCTGGATTTCAGAGTATGTACTCTCGGGTTACGGCACCGGTGCCATCATGGCTGTTCCGGCTCACGACAGCAGGGATTATGCATTCGCAAGGAAGTTCGACCTCCCGATCATACCTCTCATCGAGGGCTGCGATGTCAGTGAGCACAGTTTCGATGCCAAGGAGGGAATAATGTGCAACTCCGGTTTCCTGAACGGAATGACGGTAAAGGAGGCCATTCCTGCCGCGATGGACTATGTGGAGGCTCACGGCCTCGGCCACAGGAAGGTCAACTACAGGCTCAGGGATGCCATTTTCTCCCGCCAGAGATATTGGGGCGAGCCTTTCCCTATATATTACAAGGACGGTATACCTACACCTCTCCCATATGAGGAACTGCCGTTGAGACTGCCTGAGATTGACCAGTTCAAGCCGACAGAGACCGGTGAACCGCCGCTTGCCAGGGCCAAGGACTGGACATATAAGGGATATCCTCTCGAGACCAGCACAATGCCGGGTTTCGCGGGTTCAAGCGCATACTATCTGCGGTATATGGACCCTCGCAATGACGAGGCTCTCGTAAGTGCCGATGCGGACAGGTATTGGAAGGCAGTTGACCTCTATGTCGGTGGAACTGAGCATGCTACGGGTCATCTTATTTATTCGAGGTTCTGGGACAAGTTCCTCTTCGACCTCGGTTATGTATGCGAGGACGAGCCGTTCCGCAAGCTTGTCAACCAGGGAATGATCCAGGGCCGTTCCAATTTCGTTTACAGAATCGTCGGTACCAACAAGTTCGTTTCAGCCGGTCTGAAGGACCAGTATGAGACGACTGAAATCCACGTTGACATAAATATTGTGAAGAATGACCGCCTTGACATTGAGGCGTTCAGGAAATGGCGTCCGGAGTTCGCTGATGCCGAGTTCGTCCTCGAGAACGGGGAGTATGTCTGCGGATATGCCGTCGAAAAGATGAGCAAGTCGATGTTCAATGTGGTCAATCCGGACGATATCTGCGACAGCTACGGAGCTGATACATTGAGACTTTACGAGATGTTCCTCGGCCCTGTGGAGCAGTCCAAGCCTTGGGATACCAAGGGCATCGACGGTGTGAACCGCTTCCTGAGAAAGTTCTGGAAACTGTATTATGACGGGGATAATTTCCTGGTTGAGGACATCAAGGCTGCGCCTGAGGAGCTCAAGACACTGCACAAGCTGATCGGCAAGGTCCAGACAGATATCGAGACATTCTCCTACAATACCTGCATCAGCGCGTTCATGATTGCGGTGAACGACCTTTCCGAGAGAAAATGCAGGAGCAGGGAGATTCTCGAACCTCTCGCTGTGCTGCTCTCGCCTTTCGCCCCTCACGTGACGGAGGAAATCTGGGAGGCACTCGGACATGCCGAGAGCATCTCCAAGGCATCATTCCCTGA
>JAXDUM010000032.1:0-4136 GCA_034089285.1 Candidatus Cryptobacteroides sp. | reverse complement strand
ATGTCAATTATGTCGTTGACTCACTGGTCATCGAGGACCATGGCAATCTCGTCTCACTCATCTTCCCGGACTACCACCAGGCAGAGCTCGACGGACTTTCGAAGGAGCAGCTTGAGGAGAGGATCAATGCGGTTCTTCCGGAAATCAACAAGCAGATTCCTAACTACGCGAAGATTGCCAAGATTGAGTTCCTTCCTGAAGATTTCGAAAGAACTCCGAAGAGAAGCATCAAGAGATATCTGTATCAGAGAAATTAACTATATTTGCATACACTATGCAGAAATTCGACCGGAGCTATTTAAGGATGGCTGAGATTTGGGCGGAAAACTCATATTGCAGGAGACGCAAGGTGGGGGCCCTCATTGTCAAGGACAATATGATCATTTCGGACGGGTACAACGGTACTCCGTCCGGGTTTGAGAATATCTGCGAGGATGAGAACGGGGTCACCAAGCCATACGTGCTCCACGCCGAGGCCAATGCCATAACCAAGGTGGCCAAGTCCGGCAACAGCAGCGAAGGGGCGACGCTTTATGTGACAGCCTCTCCATGCATCGAGTGCTCGAAGCTCATCATCCAGGCCGGAATCAGAAGAGTAGTGTATAGGGACGCATATCGGCTTCAGGACGGGCCGGATCTTCTGAGAAAGTCCGGGATTGAGGTCGAACAGGTTGATTGTGAATGATATAGATTAGATGACAGAAAGAGACAAGTTTACATCTTTGGCTACTGTGCTCGGCATCATCATTGGGGTGCTGGGCACTTGCCTTGTTTATTCCATTGTCCAGAAGAATTCAAGACTGGACGGCAATTATTCCCAATGGCGGAAACTCAACCTCATCCTTGAGCAGGTTGAGAAGAATTACGTGGACGAGGTCGATGTGAAGAAGGTGACGGATGCCGCAGTGGAGGCCTCCCTGGCTGCTCTCGACCCGCATTCCGTCTATCTTCCGCCTGTTGAGCTGGAGGAGTCTGAGACCGAGCTCGCCGGCAACTTCGACGGTATCGGGATTCAGTTCAATGTCCCGAATGACACTGCCATAGTGCTTGAGGTCATACCCGGCGGCCCTTCCGAGAAGGCCGGTCTCCAGCCCGGGGACAGGATCCTGAAGGTTGACAGCTGCAATATCGCCGGCGTCCGCTTTCCGCAGGACAGCATGGTCAGGAGAATGAAGGGGAAGGCCGGGACAGAGGTCAGGATACTGGTGAAGAGGGACAATGCCGAGATTCCTTTCGACATAAAGAGAGGCAAGATTCCAGTCCATTGCGTCGATGCTTCCTTCATGATAAACGACACCACCGGCTACATCAAGCTTTCAAAATTCAGCCGGACCACCTACAAGGAAGTCAGCGAGGCTGCGGCCACCCTGGTTGAAAGCGGATTGAAGCATCTGATTCTGGACCTCAGGGACAATACAGGAGGATATTTCGACCAGGCACTCCTGCTTTCCGACATGTTCCTCCCGAAGGGTGCCCCGATTGTCTATCTCCAGGGTCTTCACAGGAAGAGGGAGGATTACAATGCGGACGGCAAGGGAGCGCTTCAGGATGTCCAGCTCTCCGTCCTGATCAATGAGAATTCTGCATCATCCAGCGAAATCTTCGCCGGGGCCATCCAGGACAATGACAGGGGAGAGATAGTGGGCCGCCGCTCCTTCGGCAAGGGGCTTGTCCAGGAGCCGGTCTACTTTACCGACAATTCTGCGATACGTCTTACCGTTGCACGCTTCCATACCCCGTCGGGAAGATGTATTCAGAAGCCGTATGGTGATGATTATCAGTATGATATCTATAAGCGATATGCCGAGGGTGAGATGTTTGACCGGGACAGCATCAAGATTGACAGCAGCGAGGTCTACAAGACTCTCGGAGGCAGGACAGTATATGGCGGCGGAGGTATAATTCCTGACGTGTTCGTGCCGCTTGACACCACCAAGGCAACCCCTTATTTCATACGTTGCAACAAGAAGACGACCCAGATGCGATTCGCATCCGACATGTTCGACAGGTATAAGAATGAACTTTCAGCCATTGACAGCTACGATTCTCTGGACGCCTTCCTCACCCGTATCGATGTCGCCGGCAAGTTCAGGACCTATGCCGCTGAGAAAGACAGGATTGTGGCCTCTCAGGCTGAATGGGAGAAGACTCTTCCATATCTGCTGCCACAGCTTCGTGCCCTTGTCGGAAGATATTCCAGGATGGGTGACAATGCCTTCTACCGTCTCTATCTCGAAATAGATGACGTGGTCAAGGCAGCAATGTGATCCGTCTGATGAATTGCCCTACTGGGCCAGGAACTGATAGATGATGTCCCCGCGCTGTCTGGCCGGGGCATCTTGCTTTATGGAGAATCTGGACTGCCTGGCTGCCCTTATCGCGAAGTCTCTCAAGCATCTGTCGTCGGATGAGGTCTCTTCCTGAATCCTGGCGTCAACCACTCTTCCGGAATTGTCCACGGTAATGATGACCGTCACCATTCCGCCTCCATAGCATCTGTATGCCGGTATCGGAAGGTGGCTAGCCTTTCTGCCGTCAAGATGCCAGGACAGGACAGAAGGCCCGCTGTAGGCCCTGTTTTCGGCCTTTTTCTCTTCTTTCCTTGCCACAGGCTCTGCTGCGAAGTCATCGTCGCTTTCTGTCTGCGCGCTCTTGAGCTCCTTTGCCAGCCTTTCGGCATCCTTGTACAGCTGCTCCGCATCAGTGCTCCTGTCATCCTTCAGCGCAGTCTGGTTCCTTGACGAGGCCACGTTGCGGAATTCGACACCGGAAGCACCTGCAATGAGGTCCTCAACCCTCTTGGAAACTTTCTCGTCGAAGGCCTTCTTCTCCTCCATCCGCCTCAGCTCCTCTTCACGGGAAAAGTCAATGACAAACGAGTTCTCCCTTTGAAGAGAGAACCCAATCTGACTTATGAGCAGGATTATGAGTATTACCAGATGAACGATCAGGGTAATGTACAATCCCGCCTTATCTTCCCGATTCAGCATTTCTGTCGTGCAATGACTTTTCTATTGTGGCCGAGATAATGTCGATGGCGACCTTGTTGTGGCCTCCCTGAGGGATAATGATGTCCGCATACCGCTTGCTCGGCTCGATGAACTGGAGGTACATCGGCTTTACCGTCTTGCTGTAGCGCTCAATGACCTTCTCCACGGTTTTGCCTCTCTCGATTATGTCCCTTGCCATCACCCTCATCAGCCTGTCGTCATCA
Source organism: Candidatus Cryptobacteroides sp. (assembly GCA_034089285.1). Taxonomy (GTDB): domain Bacteria; phylum Bacteroidota; class Bacteroidia; order Bacteroidales; family UBA932; genus Cryptobacteroides. The sequence continues at coordinate 922 of JAXDUM010000032.1, read as the reverse complement.
TCCGCATCCACGAAAATTTTGATGTCCATCTGCTCTCTGAGTTCCTTGCAGGTAAAGACCAGGATGCCCTCGATGATGATTACCTCGGCCGGGTCGACAGTGATGGTCTCGGTAGCCGACCTGGTGCAGGTCAGATAGGAATAAACCGGCTGTTCAATCCTGTTTCCCTGCTTCAGTTCCTTGAGCTGCCGGCAGAGAAGTCTGAAATCAATGGAGTCGGGGTGGTCGAAATTGATCTGCTGCCTTTCCTCCAGCGGCAGATGCCCGGAATCCTTGTAGTAGGAATCCTGAGGAATCACAACGACCTTTTCCCTGAGTTTTTCGGTAATGGCCCTGACCACTGTGGTCTTGCCTGAACCTGAACCGCCTGCTATCCCTATTACGAGCATAAGATGGTGGGATTAAGATTTTAGAATTCCGCGTTCCTTGGTGTTCTCGGGAAAGGAATGACATCCCTGATGTTGCTCATTCCGGTCACGAAGAGGAGTAGTCTTTCGAATCCGAGTCCGAATCCGCTGTGAGGCACGCTTCCGAATCTTCTCGTGTCAATGTACCATTCGAGATTCTTCCTGCTCATCCCGAGCTCGTCGATCCTGTTCTCGAGCTTCTCGAGCGACCATTCCCTCTCTGAACCTCCTATGATCTCGCCGATCTTCGGGAAGAGCACATCCATAGCCCTCACGGTCTTGCCGTTGTCATCCTGCTTCATGTAGAAGGCCTTGATTTCCTTAGGATAACCGGTAAGGATGACCGGCTTCCTGAAATGCTTCTCCACGAGATATCTCTCGTGCTCGCTCTGCAGGTCGACGCCCCAATATACAGGGTATTCGAACTGGACACCGTTTGATACAGCCTCCTCAAGTATCCTGATTCCTTCGGTGTACTCCAGCCTTACGAATTCGGTCTGACATACGCCACGCAG
>JAXDUM010000031.1:0-15338 GCA_034089285.1 Candidatus Cryptobacteroides sp. | reverse complement strand
GTGAACTCCAGCATTGTACCGTCACCCATTGTCGCCCTTGCCCTGGAAAGCACAGGAAGACCTGCTTCACGGCGGAACCATATTGCAAGGTCGGCGATTCCGAGAGCACCTGAAACCGGATCGAGGGATACTTTCTCCTGCCCGGATTCCTGAACTGAGCTCTTGACTTTGAAATGGGTGTCAAGTGACGAAAGTATTATGGCCGGGTCCGCGGCGGCAATACCTTCTTCAAAGTCATCCAAAGCCTCAACCACCATCTCCCCGGCAGCGCGGTCCAGCGTCCACCTGGTCTTCCCGTCGCACCAGATTTCCAGGCCGTCCCCGTTCATGAAGAAGGAGTCGCCCTGAAGTTTCAGGGTGCCGGAACCTGTAACAGTTGCACCGGACACCGCCTTGTAACTGTAGCTCACATTGGCGCAATGCGAGGATACGGCCTTTGAGAAATCCTGCAGAACCTGCTGGGCATCAGCATTGTAGCCAAGCAGAAAAACCAACGCGACGAATGTTAGAATCCTTTTCATTTCCTGTAAGCGCTCAATATCGTGTCGAGGGTGGCGAGATCCGGCACGAGCACCTGTCTAGGCTTGGAGCCCTCCTGAGGGCCGACTATACCGGCAGCCTCCAGCTGGTCCATGACCCTGCCCGCCTTGGAATATCCCATGCCGAGTTTCCTCTGGATATCGGAAGTCGAGCCTTTCTGGGTGGTCACAACCATCCTTGCAGCCTCCTCGAAACGTTCATCCAGGTCTGACATATCAATCATCGTGCCTCCGTCGGCCTTTTCAGGAGCAGGAAGGTAGTATGGGGTGTTGTAACTCTTCTTGTAACCTGTCTGAGAGGCAATCGCCTTGTTGAGATCGTTGATTTCAGCATTACTGATGAAGGCGCACTGGATACGTTCCATATCCACTCCCGCATAGTAGAGCATATCTCCCTTGCCTATGAGCTTCTCGGCTCCCGGAGCATCCAGGATAGTCCTGGAATCCTGCATCTGGGACACCCTGAACGAGATTCGTGTAGGGAAATTGGTCTTCAGCACGCCGGTGATGATGTCCACTGACGGCCTCTGGGTGGCCAGCACCAGATGGATTCCCGCGGCACGGCCCTTCTGGGCCAGCCTGATGATGGAATTGGTGATGCTCCGTGACTGGTTCTTGGCCTCGCCTCCCATTCCTCCGGCCATGGTGAGGTCGGCATACTCGTCGATAATCGTGACGATGTAAGGCAGATATCTATGTCCTTCTGTAGGCAGGAGATGACGGTCGCGGTATTTGTCGTTGTAAAGCTTGATGTTGTTCACGGAGGCCTTGCTCAGAAGCTCATATCTCTCGTCCATCTCGATGCAGAGGGACTTGAGAATGTCATCCGCCTGGGCCGGCTTCTTGACAATGGCATTTTCAGCCTCCTCCTTCTCGTCGGATGCGGTCGGAAGCACTGCGAGATAATGATGGAGGAGATCCTTGTAGGCATTGAATTCCACCATCTTAGGGTCAACGAAGACAAATTTCAGCTCAGAAGGGTGCTTGGCATAGAGCAATGAGGCCACGAGCACGTTCAGGCCCACAGACTTGCCCTGCTGGGTAGCTCCCGCAACCAGGAGATGCGGCGCATTGGCAAGGTCGAACACCTTGACCTTCTGGGTGATGGTCACGCCGATGGCCACCGGCAGGTCAGCCTTGGTATTGCGAAACTCGTCATCATTGAGCAGGGCCTTCAGAGGCACCATCGAAGGATAATCGTTCGGCACCTCAAGTCCCACGGAATCAGGCAGCATTACGATTCGGACTCCCCTGCTGGTGTTCAATGCCATTGCAAGTTCCTTGGAGAGGTTGGAGATGGAGGCGATTTTCACGCCCGCCGACGGATAGACCTTGTACAGGGTCACGGTCGGGCCTACCACGGCCACGACATTCTCCACTCCGATTTTGTATGTCTGCAGGGTTGACCTGATCTTCAGATTATTCCTGTTGAGCTCGCTTTCCGACACCTTGTGGATGTCCTTGGAATGGTCTCCCAGGATGTCCAGGGACGGGAATTCATATTTGTCGAGCTCCGCCCTGACATCAATCCTCGGAAGCGACTCCACAACATCCGTGGAGAGTTCCGGGCCGGCCTCCACAATTATGCTGTCGGACTGGGTAACAGGGAGATTGCTCACGGCAGGCTTCACCTCGACCGGGACAACAGGCTGCGGGACAACCGGCTGTGGGGCAACCGGTTCGGGCTCCGCCACAGTGGCCTCCACAGGGGTCTCGGCTACGGCCGGAGCCTCAGAGGCAGACTCATCATTATTCGTATCATTGCCGGATTCACCGCCGGAATCAGTCTTGACGTCAGTCCATGTGAATGTCTTCCTGGATTTCTTCCGGGCAGGCTCCTCCTTTCCGTCCGAAACGCCCACGCTCCTGAACCACTTGGAGAATCTGCGACTGGAGAAATACAGCCACAATATGCTGAAGAACAGAAGGATACAGAATGTCACGGGCACATTGACAAGATTCTCGAGCCAGAGTACGACCTGCGCTCCGCACTCTCCGCCAAGTCCTCCTCCGAAACTGGTTTCCATACCTGAAGCGATGGAAACGAAGGCAAGGATATAGGAGAGAAGCATGGCGCCTGTCACGGACAACACGATTACCCTGAGCACGGAGAAGCGTCGCTTTCCGAACACCAGCCTCAACGCCAGCACACTCATGGCGAACACGACGGCGAAGGCTGCCAGACCGAACCACCTGCTGACGAGAAGATAAGCCATCTTGAGACCTATCTTTCCGCCGAGATTGACCACATCAAGCTTTCTGTCGAAAATGCTCAGGCCAGGCAATACGCTCTGGTCCAGGGTCCAGGTGAAAAGATAGGATACGCAGCCGAGCAGGGTCAACAGCACGAAAACTGAAAGAGCCAGCCCGGCAAAACGGCGGTAAGGCAGCCATCTGGTGTCGATGGCCTCCATCTTCTCTGAAAATTTCTCCAGCATTGAAAAACAATTATCGTTTATTGCCTTTTCTTCCGAACATCCGCTTCTGCTGACCTCCCTGCTTCCTTACGGTGGCGAAATCAATCGTCATGCCCGGGCGGGAGAAATTGGAGTCGGATGAAATCCTTGACAGGGTCAGTCCCTCCGGCACCTTGATGCGATAGTCGGAGAGTTTCTCGATATCGCTGAAAATAGTCGTGTCGGCCACGCTGTCCTTGTTCCAGATAAGGTACTGCTGCCTCATGTACATTGCGAGAGAGCGTATCATCGCAGTCTTCATCTCGCCTTCCGGTTCAGAGGCAATGAGATCTATGATGCTCTCGATATTCCTTCCGTAGTGGGTCGCCTTGATAGGTTTCTTCTTCAGAGGAATGATTTCCGGCCTGCTCTTTCTCTGCTCCGGAGACGGCATAGGATAAGGCGAATCCACATCCAGGTCGTAGCCGGCCATGATGTAGAGATGGTCCCAGAGCTTCTGCTCCCAGTTGTCGGCTGAATGCACCTGGGGATTGAGGATTTCCATCACCCTTACCACTGCCCTGGCCTGCTCGGAACGCTTGGTCCTGTCCTCTATCCGCTTCACATCCTCCACCATCTTGAGGACATTCCTGCCGTATTCAGGCATTGCAAGTTTCTCCCTCTCTGTATTGTAATCCAATATTATAGGATTTTCTTCGTTGTAGTTTTCGTCCATATCTGTCTATATTTCGCAATTTGCAAATATAGTAATTTCATTCCACATCGACAATTCTTCCCTGGCGGACATACCAGAGAGAGGCCTTCACGTCGGAATAGCCCATTTCCCTGTAGATGCGGGCATAGTTGCGCACCTGGTCCTCATATTCAGGCGATGGCCTACCGAACTTGTAATCAATGATCTGCACGATTCCGCCATCTGTCACCACACGGTCCGGGCGGTAGATTTCCCCGTCGCTGTCAATGACGTCCACCTCGTTGCGCTCCGCATCCAGATCTTCGGCGAACCACCTTCTTCCAGCCACGGAGTCAATGCGGGAAGACAGCAGGCTTATGATTTCAGGCATGTCCTCCTCTGACACGGAACCCTCATTGAAACTCTCCCTCACGGCCGCCTCCAGGTCTGAAGGCACCCTTACCCGTGACAGGATATCGTGCAGGACAATGCCCTTGAGCCGTCCGGAACTGCCCGGAACATCATCCCCGGTGAAGAAATCCCCGGCCTCGCTGCTGAACTCGAGCCTGCCGTCCAGAGGCCAGGAAGGATAGCCGGAAATGTCCCCGGTATCCGCAACGACCTCGGAGGAGAACTTATATTCATCCCCGAACCTGAGTCTCAGCCCGCCATCACACTCAATCTCCCGGAAGCCGGGATTGGTGGAAGGCTTTCGCACATAGGCATAGAGGAGCTGGGACATGTCGGAGACGGCAGACGGATATTCCGAGGCATTGTCCGAAATGGATTTCAGGAAACTGTCCGCAGGCATCTTTGAAATGATTGTCATTCCCTTTCTCGCCCTCGTTGTGGCCACGTAGTAGGTATTGAGAGAGTCCACCATCTGCATGAAACTTTCCTCCCTGAACGAGTCGGAAAACAGAGTCTCATTCATCTTCGAGGAGAGATTCACCCTGTAGATTCCGTCCGCACAGGACTCCAGTTCAGTCCCCTCAACCTTCGGCCGGCACCATTTCTTTGTCTGCTTGAAAAGATCGCAATTCTCCGAGAACGGGAAGATCACGTAGTTGAAATCCAAGCCCTTGGACTTGTGCACAGTCATCACTCTGACCGAATCCGCACTGTCCGGGGAACTGATTTTCGGGTCCGACTGCTCCCAATAGGCGAGAAAATCCCGGATAGAGTTGCCATTGGAAGATGTCCATTCCCTGACAATATCCATAAATGCCTGGATATAAGCGGCTTCACCTGACAGATCATCATTCAGCGCATACTTCAGCCCCCTTATGAAATGCTCGCACATATCCACGACAGAGTGGCATTGCTCCGGCGGGGCAATATTGAGGGACGAGGCCAGGAAGGCATTGAGGCTGTCATCCGGATTGTCGGCATAAGAGAGCAGGGAAACTATCCTGCGCACCGCCGGGGAGGCCTTGATGCACAGCGAGTCATCCGATATGACCGGTATGCCCGAGGAAAGGAAGGCCGATGCGACCGAAGCTCCTTCAGCATTTGTCCGGACCAGGACGCCTATGTCGGAATAGGCTGCACCGCCTTCAGTAAGGCGACGGACTTCCGCCACCACGGCCTCTATCTGGTCCTCATCTTTGCAGAACATCACATCGACATTGCCCTTGAAGGCATCCCTGGACCTCTTTTCCTGCCTGACATCGGAATAGATTTCAGATATTCCCCTGTTTCCGGAAACCGAGTCCAGAGCCTTTGCGGCATATTCATAGAAGCCGTTGTTGAAATCCACGACATTGTCCACGCTCCTCCAGTTGGCATCCAGGACATCCTTCTCATACTCCCCCGGAAATTCCTCATACAGTTTGGAATTCAATAGGTTCCAGTCGGAATTGCGCCAGCGGTAGATACTCTGCTTCACGTCTCCGACAATGAGGTTCGCATTGCCCCCGGCAAGACTCTCGGCAAGCAGCGGCCGGAAATTCTCCCATTGGATGCCGGAAGTGTCCTGGAACTCGTCCAGGAGGAAATGGTCATATCTCACACCGAGCTTCTCGTATATGAAAGGTGCATCGCTGCCGTCGATGATGCCTCGCAGAATGGTATTGGAATCGTCAATGCTCATCACGTTCTTCTCCTTCACAAGTTCATTGAAGGAATCCTCCAGTTCGCCGGCGAGACCGAGAGAGTAAATCTGGCCGAGCAATGCCAGAGCGGTCTTGTAGGTCTTGTAGTCGTCGGAGAAAAGACTGCAGAAATGGCCGAGCGGCTCCTCCAGAATCCCCTCCACAGATGCCCTGAGGCCCGCTTTGCTCTTGGCGAACCACAAGTCCGGACTGGCCGAATTCCTCAGGAAAGCCTCCGTCGGGGCCGGGATTGCCTTATTGCCGGTCACCTCAGCATAATCCCGGATCCTGGACAGGAATTTCCGGTTGAACTCCTCGGGCTGCACTCCGGCCTTGTCCAATGCATCCAGCACAGAGGCCGCAGCCCCGGAGACCTTCCCGGCAAATCCGTCAATGACCTTGCGGCAGCCTTCCCGGAGCCTGACCAGGTTCTCTCTGGAATAAATCTTCCTGTCGTCCAGGTCAAGGCTTTCGGCAAGTGTACGGTGTCCCTCATCGTGCAGGGCCGCCGCCATCTCGTACAACTGATTTTCAATGGAGAATCGCCCATCCGAGTTGAGCTGTTCCATCACGCTGTCAGACAGCCACTTGAGCAGATTCTTATCCTTCTCGGTAAGGGAATCGAGGACTCTGTCGACGCTTTCCTTCACTAGGGAGGCCTTGTCAAGTTCGACCTGATATGAGGAGAACTGGCCTATTTCCCTGGAGAATGCCTTGAGGGCTCTCTGGAAGAAACTGTCAATGGTGCTCACCGAGAATGCCCCGTAGTCATTGAGAATGTTGCAGAGGAAACGCCGGGCCATTTTTGCCACGTCCGCAGGGCTGAGATCCTTTCTCATTTCCAGAATCTCCGCAATATAGGATGACTTCTCCAGCGATGTGGCCATGATGTGGAGTTCCTTGAGAATCCTGCTCTTCATCTCGTCGGTGGCCTTGTTGGTGAAGGTCACGGCAAGGATGTGCCTGTAGGCATGAGGATCGCAGTCAGGTTCCCCTGCAAAAAGCAGTCTTATGTATTCGCCGGCCAGAGTAAAGGTTTTTCCGGAGCCGGCCGATGCCTTGAGTATCTTCAACATAATGCTATTCCTCCACTATTTTCCACATAATTTTCTGAAATCGCAGTATCCGCAGGTCTTTTCGTCGCCTGTCCTCCTGAATCCCCTGTCCGGGTCGGAGATGTCGGCAAGGACTCCCCGGAGCCTCTCAGTCACCAGCCTCTCGAATTCCTTCGATGTTCCCGATGCGTAGATGTCCCCGGTGAAGAGCTTCGGAACCGGGTAGATGACATTCTCCAACTCATTGTATTCCAGCTTCATCTTCTCCACGAACCTGTCATAGAGGAAGAGCTGGAGGGCTATCTTCGGCCTCTTCGCGCTATCTTCCCCGAAAAGGGCCTCCGCCACTGATGCGGCATTCCCGTCATCTATATACACCTCATCCTCGCTGGTCTTTCCGGTCTTGTAGTCCACGACTCTGAGCACTCCCGGCCTGATGCTGTCCAGCCTGTCAATGAAGCCGATGAACTTTCTTCCGTCCAGCTCCCAGGTCTCAAGCATTTCCAGCCCGTGAATGGCAATCCCATTGACCTTGTTTTCGGTGATGAGTTTCCTGTCAGCCTTCAGCACCTGCTTCACATAGCTCAGCAGCACGTTCTCCAGCACGAGATTCCTTCCGGAGACCTCACTGCATCTGAGGGACGAGCATATCAGGGATCTGATCCTTGCCCTCACCAATGCCTCATTTTTCAGCAGGCTGTCAATGTAGTCCACGGTGATTGTCCGGAGCGGGCTGGAGACATTGTCCCGGACATTCTCCCTGGTCATCTCGAAATCAGGGTTGAGGGCCTCCCCTCCCGTGTAGAGGGCCAGCATCGTATTGTGAAGTACATCTCCCACCATTCCGCTGTCGAGAGATTCGGCCACCTCCGACTCCGGAGAGAGTTTCTTCACGGCCGAGTAATAGAACTTCGCCTGGCAGGCGAGCCAGGTCTGGAGGGACGAGGCGGAATAATGCATTGTCCTGATTCTCTCAAGGTCCTCTTCCGTCTTCGGGATGTCCGGTTCGGGCTCAGGGATGCGTATGTCCTTCCTCACCACCTTCCTGACCATATTTTCATAGCCATACTGATATTCAAGCTGCTTTATGTAGCGGCTCTCCTCCCCCGACTTGAATCCCTCTGTCCTCGAATCGTAGAGGAGCCATACCTTCCCGGCCCGCTGGATCATCCTGAAGAAATAATATGACCACACCGCATCCTGGTTCTCGTATGTAGGCAGCCCGAAGCCCTTCCTCAATTCCGGAGGAATGAAGGACGAACTGACATTGCGGCTCGGAAAAACTCCCTCGTTGCAGGACATGACCACGAGATTGGAGAAGTCCAGGGCCCTGGTCTCAAGCGGCCCCATTATCTGGAGTCCCCGCAGCGGCTCTCCTTTGAAAGGCACGGAGACGGGGCCCACAAGCTGCTGAAGCAGATGCACATAGGTCGTCGGAAGAATCTCCAGGTCCATGGCCCTTAGCCGGTTGACCGCGAGATAGAACTCCTTGGCAAAATGTGTCTCGAGAGCCAGGTCCTTCTCCCCTGAGATGTGACGCCCGATTTCGGCAAGAATCCCCAGCTGATAGTCCTCCAGCTCCCTGACCCTGGCTGCGGAGGCAGTTTTCGGCTCCGTGACCACAGGCTTGAACATAAGGTCGAACAGCCAGTGCCCGGAGAGGTCCTCCTGCGGAATGTAGTATTTGGCCTCCGTCTTGACTTTTTCCGAGAGCTTGCGGCCTTCGTCGCCGAGGAGACTTTTCACAATCGAGTTCGAGAGCACAGACCATACCTGCTTGTGATAGAAAGACCAGCCTCCGTCAGAACGTTTCCTCAGATGCAGCTGCATTGCGGAAAGCTCCGACATCAGGCCGTAGACGGCACTGCCCGACATGGGATAACCCATTGTGACATTGATGGATGCAATGGCAGGGTCAATGCTGTTGAGTATGGGGGCAAGCAGGGTCTCGTCAGGTATGACAATGGCTGTGTCAGCCCCCTCGCAGTCGAGTCTTCCGACCTCTGATATGTCTCCTCCGGCTGCGGAATCGGCCACGTTGCGAAGAATCTCAGGCAGATGCTTGGCCTGGCCCACTGAAGAAGGGACGCTCACGATTTCAATCCGGGGACCCGCTCCGCAATCCCCGCCGTCCGGCTCGAATGCCTGAGGGAAGTCCCTGACATTCTGCGACATGAACATCGACGCCTTGTTGAGGGGATCCTTTATCATTGCCGAAGACCAGTCCCAGCAGAATTCGGCCAGACCGGCATTGCGCATTCTCCTCAATACAGTCTTCTCGCATTCATTCAGGGCATTGAGCCCTGTGAAGATGTATTTCTCCGTATCCGGCAAAGCTGCCTGCAGAATGTCGGCCGCGGACTCGTCCGAAAGCCTTGATGCGAATCTGCGATAAGCCATTCCCTCGTATGCCAGATTCTTGTCCTCCAATGATTTGTTGAAATCGGCATAAAGGCGGGCCATTATGTTCCAGATTCCGAGGAATTTTTCCTTGACCTTCGGGTTGTCGGAGTCGGGATTGACCTTCAGGCTGTTGCCGTCACGGAAATGGGAAATGAAGTGTTCAATCGCAGCCCGCTGTGTATCAGTAAGATAAGTGAATGTATCCTGAAGCTGTCTGAAGTCGGCGACATTGGCATACAGCTTCCCAGGGTCGGCCAGGTACTTGTCCACGTCATCGAAGTCAGCCAGGATGACATCTCCCCAGAAGATGAAATCGTCCAGGGGCTCGGCATTCCTGTTCAGCTTCCGGTAGCACTCATAGAGTTCCAGAAGCAGGGCCACCCTCCCGGCAGGCTCCGCCCCGCTGACCTTGAAGAAGAACTCGTTCATTGTCAGCATCTTCGGGGCAATCATAGGAATCGCCGCAGGGTCTTCCCGGACCGCATCGGCGAGGTATTTCCTGAAGAAGACCATCGACCTCCTGTTCGGGAAAATGAAGCATTTCCCGGACAGATTCTCCCCTTCCTGGAGGTAATGGTCAGCTACTTGTCGCAAGAATGGTATCATATTGTCATTATTTTCTATTTTCTTAGAGGTTGGCCCTCGGTTTCTTCCTTCGGGGTTGGCCTTCGTTTGCGTCAGGCGGTTTCTTCCTTCTGGGTTGGCCTTCGGGTCCGTCCTTCGGGGTTAGCCCTCGGGTCCGTCCTTCGGGTTCGTTTTCCCAAAGTTAGGAAATCTTGCTGCCAAAATCAGTCAGTTTTCAAAATTATTCACAAAAATCAGGGAACATTCCGGAAAGCGGCATAGCTGCGCGTCCATTAAATATTGCTATATTTGTTGCTCGAAAGGAGGCTCGCACCCAAACGCCATCGTCGAGCCTGGACAATGCAGATGACACAATTTATCAGAATGACAGCGGACGAGAAGGACATCCTCTCAATCCGAAACCTGGCCCGGGTGACATTCCCGGCCACATATTCGTCCATCATTTCAGCAGAGCAGATTGACTTCATGATGGACATGATGTATTCCGAGACAGTTCTACGCCGCGAGCTTGAGGGTGGAGTCACCTTCCTGATGCTGCTGGCGGACGGGACTCCGGCCGGTTTCGTTTCATTCGGCAAGCAGGACGACGAGGGCCACTTCCACCTGCACAAAATCTATCTTCTCCCTGAATACCAAGGCCTTGGATATGGCAGGGAAATGTTCCTGAAGGCCGAGCACGAAATGAGGGCGCAGGTAGCCAAAGCCTTCGAGCTCAATGTAAACCGCCACAACAAGGCTCTCGATTTCTACAAGAAAATGGGAATGAGCATTGACCGCAGCGGAGACTTCGACATCGGGGGCGGCTTCTACATGAATGACTACATCATGAGGAAGGAGCTGTAGCTGCCTTCCGGGCCCGACCGGCAATAGACCGCTGCTGATAGCGAGCATCTCGATCGATGAGACGCCCCTACAGCTCTCCCGGGAGCAGCATTCTTAAAAATAAACACTATTTTTGCACCATGAGACTAGTGATCCAGAGATGCCTCGAAGCATCAGTAACAATTGACGGCGAATGCGCCTCTTCCATCGGCAAGGGGCTGCTTGTGCTTGTGGGAGTGGAGCAGGGAGATACGGAAGCTGACGTCGACTGGCTGGTCGGAAAGACGGCCGGGATGAGGATATTCGATGACGAGAACGGGGTTATGAACCTGAGTGTCAATGATATAGGCGGAGAGATCCTCGCAGTGTCACAGTTTACCCTGACCGCATCCACGAAGAAGGGGAACCGTCCGTCCTACATCCGCGCGGCCGGTCACGACCTTGCAATACCCCTCTACGAATCTTATTGTTCCAAACTCTCCGCCGCAATCGGCAAACCCGTCGGCAGAGGAGTCTTCGGGGCGGACATGAAGGTCGCCCTTGTCAATGACGGGCCGGTGACCATCATCATTGACTCAAGGATCAGGGAGTAAAAAACGCTGTCCGGCGGACATTTCCAAACCGGACAGCATGTATTCATTGATTCCCGGCCAGTCAAGCCGGGATGAAATCTCCCGTCAATGAACCTGGCTGAAATTCTTAATGAACTGGGTTCTCGCCAGCTTCTCGGCATTGTCCGGGTCAGCGGCATTCAGTTTCCCCCTGTAGTCGGAGACAGCGGCAAAACCCTTGGATTCCTGCCAGTTTTCCAGACCTTTATTGGCCTCGGTTATCCATGATGCGCCCTCGCGTATTATCGCACTGGCAACCTCCACGGCAGATGCGCCGCTCAGAATGGATTTCGCCACGCCTTTCCAGGAATCAACACCGCCTGAAACGGCAAGCGGCAGGCCCGGGACAGCGGATGACACGATGCCAGCCCATCTCAGAGGCAGCGAAAGGTCGGCGGACGAGGTGAAAGGATTGCCCGTGGAGAATTCCATCCTGTCTATGTCAATGTCGGTCGGATAGAAGCGGTTGAACAGAACCACGGCCTTGGCGCCAGCTGCACGGAGCCGGTCGCAAAGATCCACAGGATTGGTAAGATTCGAGCCGATTTTGGCAATCACCGGGATGCCCACCTTTCCGGAAACATTAGCCACGATGTCAACATTCATCTTCTCGAAAGAACCCGGGGTATAGTTGCGTACAGTGCAGAGACTCATGACATTGAGTTCAATGGCATCAGCTCCGGCTTCCTCAATTCTCCTGGCAAACTCCTCCCATTTGCCGTCCGTGTGGCATGCGATGGAGGCAATCACAGGAATCGAAAGCGCCTTCTTGGCCTCGCGGATGAGAGTCAGATAGTTGGAGAGGACCTCCTCGCTGATGTATCCGGCCAGATAGTCATAAGCCTCAGGATGAATATCGGTGTCATTGGCGGCAATCTCCATGGTAATGCTCTCCTCAAAAAGAGACTTCAGAACCACAGCTCCCGCGCCTGCCTTCTCATATTCCACCAGGTTGGATACTGACGCAGTCTTGCTGCTGCTCCCCACGATAACAGGCGACTTGAGTTCAAGTCCCGCAAATCCAGTTGTAATAGTTCCCATCGTTTTAAGGTATTTTTTACAAATATAGCAAAAACTTGATAATATTGGCGGGGTGAGAAGAGGGTATCGGATATGAGCCGAAAATGCGACACAGAAACTTGTAAATGTTTGTCAATCTATGAAAAAATATTTCTATATTTGTCAGGCTTAGCTAGCCCGATATGGGTTGGGTGGGCATTACATATTTAAAGACGTTACTTGACGTTTATCTTCTGCTATCAAACTTGGCGGTTAGATTTCACTAAGAAGATACGGCAACGGGAACGTCCATATCGGTGATGACGATTCAGTCACTGCGCCTATGGCGTGGTATTCTGTATATCATCCCTGACGTGGGCTAGCTGCGTTGCTTATCCTTAGTGAAGGCAGCCAAGGCCTGATAGCAGGGTGAGCAAAAGTACAGACTCCCACGTCTTTTTTTGTGTATCCCCATCAAAACATATTTTATCGCATCATCCGTGTGAAGATATATCAAAGCACATTTTGTCAGGGTGGGGTGATAGATTATTAAAGATTTTAGGCTCAAATAAAGAAAATAATTACGAGGCCTGAGGCTGAGCACACAAGGTGTTGACAAACGTTTAAAAGAACTGATTGTGTTTAATTAATGAAGAGGCAGTTCAGAAACCGGAAAAATTAACAAACCAACGTAATATTCAGTACAATGAAAAAGTATTTCTTAATTCTTGCAGCGGCGCTGATTAGCGCATCCTGCTCAACAGTCTTGAGCACTGCCACGTACGAAAATGCAGACGCCTCCTTCCGTCCGACCATCTCCGTAGCCGACGTTGAGGTAAGCGGAACCAAAATCAGCTATACCTACATCCCTACGAAGCAGGTCCGCAAAGGCGGCAGCAACAACATAATCAATGAGGCCGTCCGCCAGGCCCTCCGCTCCGCCGGCAACTATGACGTGCTCGTAGCGAAAGAAACAACCATGACCGTAAAGAAGAAATTCTTCGGCTCCAAGATATCCTCAGTAACCGTAACCGGTTTCCCTGGCAACTACGTCAACTGGCGCAGCGCCGTAGAACTCGTGCCGGTACCTGAGCAACGGGGATTTATGGGGATTCGGAAGAAAAGGTAAGAGTTTATACAATGATTGCTATATCCCCAACTTTTCTTGGCAAGAGCCAAAATAAGGAACGAGCATACTGCAAACCAGATTTGAGCATAGACGGCATTCTCCGAGGTGCCATAGAATGACTTGATATGCAGATGTTGCTTTATCCGTTTGAAGAACAGTTCGACGTTCCAGCACTCTCTGTAGAGTTCTGCGATTGTCAGGGCCTCGTATCCCAAATGGTTGGTAAGGCAACGATAGTCACCCTTGTATCTGGCGACGCATGCGTTGAAGTCTCTACGGGGTATAAGCGACATAAGTTGAGCAAATACGGTTTATCCTGTGAACATAGACAGACACAGATCAATTGGTCAGCCCAAAGTAACGATTCGAGCCGTGTACATGAAAAAACCTTTGTAATTGACTAAAAATTAAATAATTATAAACTTTTAATGATCCCTTAACGGGACACTAGTGATTCTAACACACATGAACAAAACGAGTATTATTATGAAAATAGCCTGCTGGGTAGGTTATTGTTTATTTGCCGGTTATAGTGCATATATGACGGCAAAGTCTGTGGCTATGTCATTTGAAATGACTCAGGTCTGGGTTGTATTTATTTTTGTTTTTATCGTTGCTCTGATTGCAGGATATTGCTTGAGTATCGTCATTGGCGAAATGCAGAATAGTTTTAATCCTAGCAAGTCAAAGTTTGTTTTAGGTTTGATTGGCTTTATTCTCTTTTGGGGAGTAAGTTTCGCTACCAATGTGCATTATATGCTTATGAGTAATGAAGGCTTGAAGGTAGTTAGCACAGAACTCGGAATATATAAAAACTATGTAGAGGAAACCGTACAAGACAATATGGACAGTATCAAGGACAAGGAAGCGGCTGACATTGCCCTTTGTGAGGCTTCAGTTCAAAATCTTATGGACGAGTTCAAGAGAGAATGTGAGTCTTCTATACGTTATGGCTTTGGTGACCGTGCTATAGGCTATCTTAAAGATATTGAAGATTATTTCGCAAGTAGTGGAGGTAAGTTTAACGACCAATACTCATATAAAAATTCGATTTTTGACGATGATAAGGATAGAGGAGACAGAGGCAAAACCGGAGCAAGAGAAGTCAATGCTCTAAAGGAGAAATATTCTTTGAGAGTTGTAGAGAGACTTCTGCGTAGAGAAAACGTAATCCGTAATTATTATAAGATGAAGATTCCTGAGACTAAGGATCTTGATCTTATTAGACGCTTTATTAAGGATAGTCTTTATGTTGTAGATATTCCACAAATTACAGAAATTGCAACCCCAGATGTTTACTATCAGTTTTCAAAACTACAATTGAAAGGAAATGTTTATGACCGACTGAACCAAAATGCTCAATCCGAAATTGTACGTTCAATGAAGATTAGTAAAACTGAGAATGAAGAAGATATTGATAAAGGAAAGTATCGTTATAGGAGCTATCCTTCGGCCAGAATGTTCAGTACCTTCAATGTTTGGGATGATATGATGCATGGAAGATTACCAAATGACATGAAACTGTTTGGCTGGATATTGTTTGCATTGATAGTCGATCTCGTGGCATTTATTTTAAGAATACTGGCCCGATAGTAAGATAATGGTAAAGTCTAATCAAAAAATGTTATAATATGGGAACTATTGACAACTCAACTGAATTTGATTTTAATGTAGATGAAAATCAGACAAGTAGTGCTCAGAATAGTGAGCATCATAATGTCGCACCAAACCCTTCTCCTGTCTCATCAGTGGCACAACCGCAAATTCCAGGTGATTCAGCCCCATATGTAGTATTGTGTGGCCCTCCTTCCAGTGGTAAGAGTATGATTCTAAAAAGTCTTGCAAATTATCTTTATCAAGCAGGATTAGGTTATTCCATTGCTGCAAATACTACATTGTTAAATTCTGCTGCATATCAAGCAGATTGTAATAATTTCAATAGATGTATCAGTAACCCAGATACGCGCTTTGAGAATACTACAAATTATCTTCTTGCTGATATCTTTGATGAC
>JAXDUM010000030.1:2500-153238 GCA_034089285.1 Candidatus Cryptobacteroides sp. | reverse complement strand
TCCATATTTCCTCCCTCATCAGTCACATAGCTACGGCTACTGTCCGGTCCGACTGCCGTCGGCTGCTCGCTGCAAACGTCCACCGGACGTTTGGCTTACCGCTCACGACCTTCTTCGGGTGAAAATCTGACCTCGAAAATCTAATTCAAATCTGACGCAACTTATTTTTTTCATATTACATAGCGTTTTTTCTATTGAATAGTACCATCCAGCTCGATTCCCTCGGCGTCCCAGTCCAGATCGTCCCCTCCGGGCTCGTTGAAAGGCTGAAGGAAAGGGTTGTGGGTGCGCTCGTAGGCAATGCTGGACTCCGGACCGTGGCCGGGCAGCACGCTCACATGTCCGTCCAGGCCCATCAGCTTGTCCATTATCGCCACAATCATCTTGTCATAGTCTCCCCAGGCATTGTCAGTGCGCCCGATAGCCCCGGCGAACAGCGTGTCTCCTGAGAACAGCACTCCATCCTTCTCCCCGTACCAGCATACCCCTCCGGGAGTGTGTCCCGGAGTTGCAATTACTTGAAGTTCAATGTTCCCGAACTTTACAATGTCCCCCTCCGCCACCGGCTTGAAATCAAAGTTGCCGTCCGCGGCCCTGAGGCCGAAGCCTTCTGTGAAGAAACTGTTGTTCTCTAGAATGACCTTGTCGTCTGCCGACATCATCACGGGGATGTCATAATGCCGGGAGCATTCCGCCACTCCGTAGATATGGTCGAAATGGCCGTGGGTGAGCAGTATCATCTTGGGCGTCAGACCCCGTTCCTGTATTTTTCCGTAGAGGGCTTCCGCCTCTCTTCCGTCGTAGAATCCCGGGTCAACAATCGCAGCCTCCCCGGTCTCGTCCCAGACCAGGTAGCAGCATTCCTCCAGGGGATTGAAATGGAATTTGGCAATGTTCATAATGAATGCATATAAGTTTTAGGCCTCTTCAGAAGACCCTTTGCAAGGTCAGCCTGACTGACCATTATGTTCAGCATTCCGCAGTCATAGAAATTGATGTCAGCGGTCTCGTCTCCGTCAATCTGAAGAAGGTTGGCGCAGTCCGGATACTGCTCCCTGACCTCCTCGAAGAAAGGTTTGCCGAGGAGCTTGATGCCGTCCGCCTGATCATCGCAGCTGCTGAAGCTCATCTCCAGGGCCTCGTCCGTCACAGGCTGGTCATCGTCGTCCACCATGATGAAGGACTGGAAGGTCTCCATATTGATTGTCCTGGTGTATTTCACTACGACAGAGCCCTTCGGCCATTCCCCTATGCCGAGATGGACAGGGGAGTAGTAGCCTGCGTATTCATCCACCGCAGCGAAGAAATAGAGCATCCCGTCGTGAGGAAGAAGGCCCTCCGGGTCGAGAGCGGCAATGTCTTCGCATCTTATCTGGCAGACGAAGGTGAGAGGGTAGTCCTCGTCGCCCTCCACCTTCATCATCGGGTATTCCATATCCGCCGGCATATCCGGGTCTCCCCACCATTTGCTTTCGCAGAACAGCGGTTTCACGGTCTTGGCAAGGTCAATTCTGATAGCCATGGTTATTTCACGATTTTATAATAATTCTCCTTTCTCGGCAATGCCTTCGGATTCGGAATGGCGGAGTAGCCCAGCGAAAGGGCTCCGATGCCGATATAGCCTTCCGGTATGCCGAGCTCCTTCATTATCTCAATGCCCTCTCCGGTGGCGAACATCTCCATTTCCCTGTTGATCCAGCAGGAGGCCAGGCCGATGGAATGGGCCGCCAGCATCATTGTCCCGAGAATGAGGGAGCCGTCCTGGACGGAGTTCTTGTTGTCCTTCACCGCCGGGGCGAACACCAGCACGATGGTAGGCGCGTCGTAGTATGGGTTTGAGTCAGTCCCCATAATCTCGGCATTCATCCGTATGAGTCTCTTCATAAGTTCCTCATTCTGAACCGCCACGATGAACGGGTCCTGACGGTTCTTGCCTGTCGGGGCGAATGTCCCGGCCTCGAGGACTGCAAGGAGTTCCTCGTCCTTAATCTGCTCCGGCCTGTATTTCCTTATGCTGCGCCTTGTCTTTATGGCGTCCAATACCTGATTTTCCATTAGAATGTAATTTTAGATGATTTCAATCCTTTTGCTGAGACTTCCACCGTAACGGGGCCTTCGCCGGTTCTTTCGGCAATGACGGTGAGCTGGCCCGAGAACAGATGCATCTGCGGGTTCTGGAACGGCTCGAGGCAGGTGGCGTCACCATTGCCGATGGCCTTGAATCTTCCTGCTCCGCCCACCTTCACGCTGACCAGGCGGTCATCATTCGGAACGATGTTTCCTTCCTTGTCCAATACGCTGACATTCAGGTAAATGAGCTCAGGATCGGCGATTCCGGCATAATCCGCTCCGCCCTCGTTCCAGGCATCCACGGCGACTTTCAGGGAGTGTGCCTTTCCGGCTGTCCTGACGGTTTTCTCCTCCACGGCCCTGCCTTCATTGTCATAGGCAACAACCCGGATTTCTCCCGGCCGGTACTTCACGTCCGGCCAGATGAGGCGGTATCTTCCCATCAATGTCCTGTCGTCCGGAAGAATGCCCTTCCATTCGCTGACAGGAGTGGTGTCCTTCCTGACGATGCCTTGGTTGACTCCGTTGACGAAGAGCTCGGCGGCAGGCCAGGATGTATAGACCATCACCGGCACATTCCTGCCTTCTTGTCCCTTCCAGTTCCAGTGCGGAAGCACGTGGAGAGTGGCCTCGTCCCTGTTCCAGACGCTCCTGTAGAGGTAGAACCTGTCCTTCGGGATGGAGGCCAGGTCAATGATGCCGAACACTGAGGAGTGGCTCGGCCAGGCCTCGGTGTCGTATGGGGTCGGCTCGCCGAGATAGTCGAAGCCGGTCCAGACGAACTGCCCGGTCATCCAGGAGTAGGCCTCGTCGGCGGCGAAGTCCACGTCCGGGATGTTGGACCACCAGCAATACTCATTGTCATAGGAAGATGACTGCTGGTCCGGATGCATCCTCTGTGCGCCTGAGAGAGCATTGAAGTCCTCAGGTACGCTGCCGTCCGACAGTGCCTGGCCCGGGAGATGGTAAACGCCCCTGGAACTTACTGTGGAGGCGGTCTCCGAGCCGAGGATTATGTTCTGCGGAAGCTTGGAATAAGCCTCGTTGTACCTTCTGGTCTTGTAGTTGAAGCCCGGGATGTCGAGCCTGGCGCCGAAACCGTTGTTCACCACGGCGTCGAACTGGTCCATTCCGCAGGTCACGACCCTGCCCGGATCCTCCCTGTGGCAGATGTCCTGCAGCATCGAGGCTACCTTGTATCCGTCCGGAGTCCATTGTGTCGGAACTTCATTGCCGATGCTCCACATTATCACGGAAGGGGAGTTTCGGAAATGGCGGACCATATTGAGCACGTCCTTCTCCGCCCAGTCATTGAAATATCTGTGGTAGCCGTTCTCGCATTTTGCCACCTCCCATTCGTCGAAGGCCTCCGGCATTATCATGAAGCCCATCTCGTCGCAGAGTTCCACCAGCTCCTCCGCAGGCATGTTGTGCGAGGTCCTGATGGCGTCGCAGCCCATATCCTTCAGCATTTTCAGCTGGTGATGGATGGCTGTCCTGTTTATGGCGGCACCGAGCGGGCCGAGGTCGTGGTGGAGGCAGACGCCCCTTATGATGCGCCTCTGTCCGTTGAGGAAGAACCCGCGGTCGGCTATCCACTCCACGGTCCTGATTCCGAAGCTGTTGTCCACAATGTCGAGGATTACCCCGTCACGGATGACGGCCGTCTCGGCCTTGTAGAGAACCGGGTTCTCCGGTGACCAGAGCCTTGGGGAAGGGACGATCAGATTCTGTATGGCAGGGTCTCCGTGGCAGATGGCCCTGGAGTCCGTCCTTTCGGCCACGATGCGGCCCTCATTGTCGAAAATCCTGGTCCTGACAAGCAGGGTCTCGCCTTCGGCGGCTCCTTCGACATTGGTGGAGATCCTGACTCCGGCCTCTTCCGCAGATACCTTCGGAGTGGTGATGAATACGCCCCATACCGGTATGTGGACAGGGTTTGTCTCTATCAGCCTCACCTTTCTGTACAGTCCAGCCCCGGGATACCATCTGGATGAGAATGGCCTGTTCTCGAGCAGGACGACTATTTCATTGCGGCCCTGCCTGAGGGCACCGGTGATGTCGAAACTGAATGAATTGTAGCCGTACGGCCATTCGCCGACCTTCTCCCCGTTCACCAGCACCTGAGCCTCGCTCATCGCCCCGTCGAAAAGAATGGTCCGGCTGAGATTGCCGGAGATGTCGATGAAGGTTCTGTAGCAGCCCTTGCCCATATAAGGGAGGCCGCCGCTCCTTCCGGTCTTCTCGGTGGCCTGCTTCTCCCCATTCTGGACCACTGCCACTACCTGGAGGTCATTCTCCTTCGAGAAAGGACCTGTGATGGCCCAGTCGTGAGGCACTTTCACGGCAGTCCAGCCTTCCCCGGCCTTCCAGTCGTGGTCCCTGCGGAACTCCCAGTCGGTCAAGGTCTTGACATTTCGCGGAGATTCCTCAGCATACGCCGTATATGAGGCAATCTGCAATGCGGCCAGTGCCGAAAGAAGTATTCTTGACAGTCTCATATTGTTCAGTTGTGAAGATTATTTCCCTGCAGCCTCTGTAAATGCATCCATAGCCCTGGTCGGCATGCTGTTCTTGAATGCGCCCATATTGTAGCCAACCTTGTCCTTGTCAGCCTCAGGCTCCCAGTAGAACACTCCGAGGCAGCGTTTTTCAGCCTTGGCCTTGGTCAGAAGGCTGGAGAGCATCTGGTAGGCCACGTCCTCATACCAATAGTCCATACCGGTCTCGCAAATCATCACGTCCCTGCCGTATTTTGCGGAAAGAGTTCCGATGTTGGAGATGCAGGCATTGACCTTCGGGGCCCAGTTGGAATTCTCCGTCTCAGTCGAGCCGCCAGGGTAGAGGGAGAGACCGATGATGTCGTATTTTCCCTTGCTTCCCAATGCGTCGAGAACCCACTCGGCGGTGCCGATGGTCTGCCCGTTGCTGATGTGGACAATGACCTTGGCGTCCGGGTAAACCGCCTTCACGGCATCGTAGCCGGCATTGTTGAGAGCGATGTAATTCTCCTTGCCTCCCTTCGAGATGCAGCCTCCGGCCCAGTCGGCATAGACTCCGCTTCCCTCGTTCAATGCCTTATGGTAGAGCATCCCGTCATTGACCTCGTTTCCGACCTGAACCCAGGCCACGTCGATTCCCTCGGCCTTCAATGCTTCGAGAACGTCCCTGGTATGCTCAGCCACGGCATTGCAGAGGTCGTTTAAATCCAGGTCCAGCCAGGCGGCAGGGATGACCTGCTTGCCAGGGTCTGCCCAGCTGTCGCTGTAATGGAAGTCGATCATCAGCTTCATCCCGTTCCGCTTCGCCCTCCTGGCCATTTCCAGGACGTCCTCCTTTCCGGAGTATCCGTCCTCCGGGTTGACCCATACCCTGAGTCTGATGGCATTCATCCCGATTTCCTTCATCAGGGCGGTGCATTCCTTCTCCTTGTAGTCCTTGCTGCGGAATTTGCAGCCCATATCCTCCAGTTTCGTGGTCCAGCTTATGTCCGCTCCCAGGGCGAAGGAGGAGCCGTTGCCCTGACTCTTGTCAGGTCCGTCCCCAGAGCAGCCCAAGGCTATGATGGACGCTGCTAAGATTGTGGTCAATGGTTTGAATGTCATATAGTTTCAATGTTTTTGATATCTGTAGATCTGCCAGGAGTTGTACAGGTTATGCCAGATGCTGTACAATCCTCCCGCAATGGAAGTTTCCGGTGAAAGGAAGGTGTAGCCCATCCAGATGGCGAAGACCGTGTTCTTCTGTCCCAGTGCCTGGCCGCAGGTTGTAGTGCGGCTCTCCCTCAGCCCATCTTCCCCGCCCTTGGCAATGTCGTACCTGCCGCCCAGGACATGGCCCGCCCAGAACTGGAAAATGCAGGAGGCCAGGGATACGGCTCCTATGGAAAGTATCAGGACCACCGGCATTGTACTGTGCACTATCGCCTTGACTGTCACCACGATGGCGAGGAAGAGACCGACGGCCCATATGTAGAATGCGAGGTCTGCTTTCCGGGCCAGCCGGCTGTGGGTTTTCGGCGAGATGTATCTCAGGAGCCATGCGCAGAAACAGGGCATTATCAGCAGAGGGAATACTTTGGCCAGTATCATCATTGACGCGGAGATGAAGTCCACACCGTGTTTCGGCTGGACAATCGGAACGATGGCGGGCACGAGAATGGCCGTGAGAACATTTATGAGTATGGTGTAGGTCGTGATTCCGGCAACGTCTCCGCCCAGTTTCTTTGTCACGACCGCCGCCGCTGTGGCCGTAGGGCATATCAGGCAGACCATTGCGCTCTCGATGAGCACTGTGCTTTCGCCGCAGTCCGGAACCAGATGTCTCAGGAGAACGATGCTCAATCCCAGCAATGTGAACAGCCCGCCCTGTACCAGAAGCATCCATCCGTGCCATCTGTGCGGTCTCAGGTCTTTCGGCTCTATGCGGCAGAATGTCAGGAAGAGCATCACGAAAATGATCAGCGGCTGGATTATCCCCACTGTGTTTTCCAATGCGGGCCCGGCGGGGTGCAATGCCGGAATCCAGTGATACAGGAGGTACGCCGACGCCCCTGCTGTCATTGAAATAGGCAGCATCCAGTCCTTGATTGCTTTCTTTATGTCCATATCTTCAGCAAGACTATCGTACAAAATTACAAATTATTCTGTTATTTTTGCCAATCGGATATGGCATCATTGACAAGAATAATTTCCGATGACGAATTCGGCATTGTCCTCCTGCGGAAAAGCGGGAGGAGCCGTGGCCTGAGCATCAGGGTGCGGACGAGAGCGACCAGGGAAGGGGCGAGGGTGACGGTCAGCATTCCTGTCCCGGCACCGTTCCAGGCGGGTCTCAGCTATCTCGAATCCAAACGTGACTGGATAAGGCGGGCTCTGGCCTCACAGGATGCGCGGACTGAAAAGGCTGTCTGTGAAGGCAGGGCTCAGGAACCTGTCCGGGACGGTCTCGCGATAAGTACACTGTCCTGCCGGATACTCTTCCGGGCAGATGCCTCTCTGAAGAATAAAGCACTCATTTCCAATGAGATGGACAATGAAGGACAGCCCCTCAGGACCATTTCTTTCCCTTCCTCCTGGGTGGATTCCGGGGGAAATGTTACCGATCCCGCGAGGGAGAAATGGCTGGGCGGAGTGCTGGCGGATGTCCTCAGGCAGGAGGCGAAAGCATATCTCCCGGCGAGACTGGAAATGCTGGCCTGCCGCTTCGGCTTCAAGTATGCCAGAGTCTTCATCAAGCACAATCTCACGAACTGGGGAAGCTGCTCGTCCAAGGGTAATATTAATCTGAATCTCAATCTGTTGCGCCTGCCGGAACATCTTGCCGACTACGTGATTCTGCACGAGCTCTGCCATCTTCGGGAGGCGAATCACGGGCCGGGTTTCCATGCCCTTCTGGGCCGTATTCTGACGGAGTATTTCAATGCAGCCCCGCATCCCGGCGAAGCCGGTTTCGTGGAGGCCCTGTCCGCCGGCGAAGTCGAGCATTGGCTCAGGAAGGAAATCTCCCGGTGGCGGCTGATGTGATCATTTCTTCTTGACCGGCTCCAGATGCAGCATTATGTGGGTCTGCTGGCCGAATTCCTCTCTCAGTCTCTTCTCAATGCGGACCGAATGGGCGTGAGCCTCTTCCAGACTTGACTCTCCGGGCAGCCTCAGATGCATCTCGATGGCGATTCTGTTGCCGAGCTTCCTGGTCCTCAGATTGTGGATGTCGGTGACATCGTTCTCCTCCAGGGTAAGTTCGCGGATTCTGGCCTCGGTCTCGGCAGGAAGGCTCTTCTCGAGAAGCTCGCCGAGGGATTCGCCCAGGAGCTTGAGAGCCGTGATGATGATGAACACGCTGACGACGACCGCGGCTATCGGGTCGAGAATGGCCCATCTGTCCCCGAGGAGAATGGCACCTCCGATGCCGGCGGCCGTGCCTATGGATGACAATGCGTCACTCCTGTGATGCCAGGCGTTGGCCTCCACCGCGCCGGAGTCCACCTCCATTGCCACCTTGTGGGTGATTCTGTACACGAACTCCTTCATCAGAATGCTGACCAATGCGGCAGCGAGGGCTATCCATCCGGGAGTGTCCAGACTTTCACCCTTCAGCGCCCTGAATATTTTCTCTATTCCGTCCCATCCTATCATCACTCCTACCCCGAGCAATGCCAGGCCGATGGCGGTGGTGGCCAGGGTCTCATATTTTCCGTGGCCGTAGTCATGGTCGGCATCAGCCGGTTTCGTGCTGATTCTGACGAATGCCAGGACTACCAGATCGGTCAGGAAGTCGCTCAGGGAGTGCACGGCGTCCGCTATCATCGCCGCCGAATGTCCCAGGACTCCGGCCGTGAATTTGAAAATGAGGAGCAATACGTTCACGATGCTTCCGAGAATCGTGACGCGATATATTTTCTGTTCGCGTTTCATAGGATACTTCCGATTAGGGTCGCAAATATATCTCTATTTTTGCGGAAATCATTGTAATATCGGAAATTATTCCTAAATTTGCACGCTTTTCCGCATTGGAAGAGAGATTGATAAATATTCACAACAAAATTTTTTGCGCAATGGCAGAGTATCTTAACGCCGACAAGAAGCAAGAGATTTTCGCGAAGTACGGAAAGTCTAATACAGACACCGGCTCTCCAGAGAGTCAAGTTGCTCTATTTTCCTACCGTATCAATCATCTTACCGAGCACGTGAAGAGGAACAAGAAAGACGTTGCGACACGTCGTTCCCTCCTTCGCCTCGTAGGTAAGAGACGTCAGCTCCTCGACTACCTTCAGAGGACCGACATCGAGAGATACAGAAGCATCGTCAAGGAGCTTGGTCTCCGTCGATAATAGGAAGGAAACCAAAGGACCGGTTCCGCAAAGAACCGGTCCTTTTTCGACCATCATTCACCCTACCTGCTTTCAATAAGCAAGACCCGCGGCAGGCAAGGGTATTGAAATAAAGTAAGTTACGACAATTTCGACTTCCATTGGGGAAGGCGGGTCCAAGAAGCACTAATGAACATCATCAACAAGAAAATCGAATTATCCGACGGTAGGGTAATCGAAATCGAGACCGGCAAGCTCGCCAAGCAGGCTGACGGTTCAGCAGTCATCAAGATGGGAGGCACAATGCTCCTCGCCACTGTCTGCGCGGCCAAGGAGGTAAAGGAAGGCACAGACTTCATGCCTCTTACGGTTGATTACAAGGAAAAATTCTATGCTGCGGGACGTTTCCCGGGCGGATTCATGAAGCGCGAGGGCAAGTCCTCCGACTATGAAATCCTCATTTCCCGTCTCATTGACCGTCCTATCAGGCCTCTCTGGCCATCCGACTATCATCTGGAGACCTTCGTCAATGTGACCCTCATCTCTGCCGACAAGGACACCCAGCCGGATGCACTCGCCGGACTTGCAGCATCCTGCGCCCTCGCGGCATCAGACCTTCCTTTCGAGGGCCCGATTTCAGAGGTCCGCGTATGCCGCATTGACGGTCAGTTCGTGATCAATCCGGGATTCGAGGACATGAAGAGGAGCGACATCGAGCTTATGGTCGCCGCTACCGAGGAGAACATCATGATGGTCGAGGGTGAGATGAAGGAGGTCAGCGAGCACGACATGCTCGAGGCCATCAAGTTCGCCCACGAGGAGATCAAGAAGCATTGCCGTGTACAGAAGGAACTCATTAAGGAGCTCGGCAATGATGTCAAGAGGGATTATCCTCACGATGAGGAGGATGAGGACCTCAGGAAGGCAGTTCACGAGTTCTGCTACGACAAGTGCTATGCTCTCGCCAAGTCTGCGAAGCCGAAGCACGAGAGGGAGGACGGATTCGCCCAGATCAAGGAAGAATTCCTCGCAACCCTCTCCGAGGAGGACCAGGAGGCAAAGGCTGCAATGGTTGCAAGATATTACGGTGACGAGGAGAAGGCTGCCATGAGGAATATGATTCTCGACGAGGGAATCCGTCTCGATGGCCGCTCAAGCACACAGGTACGTCCTATCTGGTGCGAGGTTGACTATCTTCCTTGCGCACACGGTTCCGCAATCTTCACCCGCGGCGAGACCCAGTCTCTCGCTACCGTGACCCTCGGAACCAAGCTTGACATGAAGGAGATGGACGAAGTTCTCATCCAGGATGACCAGCAGGTTGTCCTCCACTACAACTTCCCTCCGTTCTCTACCGGCGAGGCAAGGCCGCAGCGCGGTGTGGGCCGTCGCGAGATCGGCCACGGAAACCTCGCTCTCCGCGCCCTCAAGCCTGTAATCCCTACAATGCCTGAGAACCCTTACGCAGTGCGTATCGTTTCTGATATTCTCGAGTCAAACGGCTCATCTTCAATGGCTTCCGTATGCGGTGGCTGCCTTGCCCTGATGGATGCCGGAGTGAAGATCAAGAAGCCGGTTGCCGGCGTTGCAATGGGTCTCATCACCGACAAGGACAGACCTAATGAGAGATATGCCATCCTCACCGACATTCTCGGTGACGAGGATCATCTCGGAGATATGGACTTCAAGGTTACGGGTACGGCTGACGGTATCACCGCCACCCAGATGGACATCAAGGTTGACGGTCTTTCATACGACGTTCTCGCCAAGGCTCTCGAGCAGGCCCGTCAGGGCAGGCTCCACATCATGGGTGAGATGATGAAGACCATCAGCGAGCCTCGTGAGGACTACAAGCCGTTCGTTCCGCGCATCAAGCAGATTGAAATCGAGTCCGACTTCATCGGCGCCGTCATCGGAAAGGGCGGAGAGACCATCCAGAAGATCCAGAAGGAGACCGGCACCACCATTACCATTACCGAGGATACCGAGAGGCACAAAGGCATTGTGGATATCTTCAGTGCCGACAGGGATGCTCTCGACAAGGCTCTCGCCTGGATTGAAGGCATCTGCGCCGTGCCTGAGGTCGGTACCGTATATCACGGCAAGGTAGTTTCAATCCTTGATTTCGGCGCATTCGTCGAGATACTTCCCGGCAAGGAAGGCCTTCTTCACGTGTCCGAGATCGCCTGGGAGAAGACAGAGAACGTGGCCGACGTGCTCAAGGTCGGCGACGAGGTGGATGTCAAGCTCCTCGAAATCGATGAGAAGAGCGGCAAGATGAGACTCTCCATGAGAGTTCTCCAGGATAAGCCGGAGGGATATGTAGAGCCGGAACGCCGTCCGAGAGGCCCTCGTGACGACAGGAAGGGCGACCGCCGCGGAAATGACCGCAGAGCCCCACGCGACGACCGCAGGGCACCTCGTGACGACCGCAGGGGAGACCGCCGCGATGACCGCAAGGCTCCTCGCCGTCCGTTCGGCCAGAAGAATGAGGAGGCTGCTGAAAAGGCTCCTGATTTCGAGACCGGCTCCGAGGACATTCTGTTCTAGATTTCGGAATTTAATGACGAGCGGTGACCGGAAATCCGGCCACCGCTGATTTTTTGAACCGGAGTTCATTTTGATGGTGACAGTTTTAATTGTTCAAAAATAAGTCTATATTTACCGCAACATCAACAATGACAACCAAATGACAATGAAAAAGCTTTCAGCAGCCATTGCGGCATTGCTTGCCGGCCTCACCCTGTCTGCCCAGGAGCTTGACCCTGCCACCCTCGCCAAACGGGAGGCGAGGAAGAACCTCGTGGTCAAGGAATGGAACACCGACGCCAGGACCAAGACCCGCTGGCTCGACAGGCAGACCAAGTATGATTCCCAGGGACGCAAGGTGGAAGAGATAGAATATGCCACCTACGGCCAGAAATGGAGGGAGACATTGGAGTACGGCGAGAACGGACGCGTCGTCAAGGAAGTGGAGTATGACGACAGGAACAAGCCTGTCCGCATACGCAAATATGAATGGAATGCAGACGGAACCAAGAAGAAGCAGTATAATTATGCTCCCAATGGCAAGTTGCAGACAGTCAAGGTTTTCGAGTATATTTTCGACGATCCTGAATAATGCCGGAAGGAAGTGGGGCATATGGCGGCGAGATTTGCGGAACCCTGTCCGGAATGCACTGCATCACGCTTGACGAGATGGATTCCATCAAGCTGATGAACAGGGTGGATACGAAATTCCTCACCGATTTGGAAACCCTCGGGGAGATTCTCCGGAGGGCCGCTCCGCTTTACCGTGTTCTCGAGACAGGCGGCGACAGAGTCGCCGGGTATGATACATTGTATTATGACACTGATGGCTACAGGATGTATCTCGATCACCATCAGCGCCGTCTCAACCGCCGCAAGGTACGCACCAGGACATATCTCACATCCGGGGATACCTATCTGGAAATCAAGAGGAAAAACAACAGGGGGAGGACCAGGAAGAAACGCATTCCTCTGCCTGCGGACGAATTTTCCTCCTTCTCCGGAAACCGTACTGCTGCGGAATTCATATCGTCCCTGACCGAGTTCGAGGCCGGAGCTCTGACCCCGTCCACGAGGACATCCTTCAGCCGCATCACCCTGGTCAACAATGCCAGAACCGAGAGGCTGACCATTGACAGCGGTCTGGAGTTCGAGAATTTCAGGACCGGGTTGAAGTCGGGACTGGCCGATGCCGTGATAGTCGAGCTCAAGCAGGACGGATACTGCAGCTCGGACATCAGGAAGATTCTGCTGGACCTGAGGGTGAAGCCTGTCAGGGTGAGCAAATACTGCATAGGAACCGTCCTGACCGTCCCTGAAATCAAGAAGTCCAGATTCATAGCGAAAATAAGGACAATAGAGAAACTGATTGATACAAAATTACTTGACAGATGATACAAGACTTACCGGAGTTTGATCCCACCATCGCCGAGGAATTCGGCTACGCAGTTACCAACGGAACCACCTTCCTCGGAGTGCCGCTTCTTGAACTTACCAATCTCTACAACCTGCTCCTGAGATTCGCCTTCAATTTTCTCGTGAGCTGGGTGATCACATATCTGGTCTACAGGAAGAAGAACGGCAGGAACGAATATTGCATCACTTTTCTGACCTTTGCGTCGGCCATGTTCCTCCTCATTTTCCTGATGGAGAGCGTCAAGCTGCAGATAGGCCTTACTCTGGGCCTCTTCGCCATATTCGGGGTGATAAGATACAGGACGGAGACGGTGCCGGTGCGGGAGATGACATATCTCTTCGTGATCATCACCGTGGCGGTAATCAACGGCCTGGCATTGAACATTTCCTATGCGGAGCTCGTTCTGGCCAACATCCTGGTAATCGTCCTCCTGACGGTGCTGGAATACTTCACGGGAAGGACAAGCAAGGGAAGGCTCACAACCAAGATAGTGCTTTATGACAGGATCGAGAACATTGTCCCGGAACGCAGGAAAGAGCTTGTGGCCGACATAGAGAAGAGAATAGGGGTCAAGGTGGAGGCCCTGGAGATAGGCCACGTGGACTTTCTCAGGGATGCGGCATGGCTGAAGGTGAGCTACTATCTCAGGCCTGGCGAGTCCGACTCCATCAACAAGATAGTGAGGGAAAGGGATTTTCACAACGAATAGCTGACATGACGAAGACATCAATCATTGCATTCTGCCTTGCCATTGCACTGCCGTCAATGGCAGGAGCCCAGGTCCATGAGGATACGGACTACGATTTCAGGGCCAGGATTTCGGCCGAGCTGGACAAGAAGATTGTCGGCGGCCTTCACGCGAACATATCGGAGGAATTCAGGCTCAAGGACAATCTCAGCGCAGTTGACAGATTCTACACTACAGCCGGCCTTACCTGGAAGACCTGCCCGTATTTCAAGATAGGGGCGGCCTATACCCTGATGAATCTGCACAAGCGGGCCGATGCCGGAGGATGGGAGTGGGATCTCCGCCACAGGGCGACTCTCGACCTTACGGGAATGTACAATGCGGGTTATTTCAAGTTCTCCCTCAGGGAGCGTTTCCAGCTTACCCACAGGACGGGGGAGATGAACATATACCAGAATCCGAGAAACGCCTTCGCCCTCAGGAGCAGGCTCAAGGTCGCTTACGTGTCACCTTCGAAGCCCATTGAACCCTATGTGTCGGTGGAGGTCCGCAACACCCTCAACAATGTCCATTACGACAGTCCCTCATTCACCGTGGAACAGGGCGACAATGTCCGTTACAATGACGTGTATGTCGACAGGGTGCGTCTCCAGCCAGGTATTGAGTGGAGGCTGAACCGCAGGCAGACCCTGGATTTCTACCTCCTCGGCGACTATACATATGACAAGAGCTACGATGCCAAGAAGAACGGCAATCTCAAGGTCGTAGAGGATGCTTCCGGAATGCCCGTCTATGATGCGGACGGGGACCCGGTGTATGCGATATTCTATGAGAAGGCCTGGCATTTCTCCCTCGGTGTATCATACTCTTATGCATTCTGACGTCCGAAGGAAATTTTTTACTAATTTTGCATTCTGTTAACAATATCTTTCATATGAAGAAAATTTTCATTCTGGCGTTTGCTGCGGCAATATCCGCAGCCTGCGCATCAAACAATGGCCAGACATTGCTCAAGGGCAAGGTTGCCGGCCTTGAGGGAGTTGACGAGGTTCACATCTCCCTGCCTTCACAGAATATTGACACAGTCATTGCACTTGCCGGAGTACCTGAATTCTCCATCAGCCTTCCTGTCGACAAGCTCGCAGCAGGCGTTGTGACAGCAGGCTCCGCAAGAGGCCAGTTCGTTTCCGACGGAACAGTCATCACGGCCAAGTTCGCCGGCAGCGGAATAGTCTTCGAGTCCAACACGAAGGGCTCTCTCAACAACCGCTTCGAGGAATATGCGAGCCGCACGAAGGAGTCAATGATGGAGTATCGGACCACTATGCGCGCCCTCAACGACAGCACAGGCATTTCAGAAGCCGAAAGAGACAGCCTGATGGAGGCATATGCGAACAGCTTCTTCGAGGACTTCTCCGCCTACAATCTTGAGACAATCGCCGCCAACAAGGACAATCTCCTTGCTCTCGCAGCCCTCCAGCAGGTTTATTACGACCTTGAGGATGCTGAGCTGGACTCCCTCCTCAACACTCTGGACTCAGCGGTTGTGGCCACCCCTCAGGTGACGAAGATGAAGTCCGCCCTGACTGCCCGCCTCAATACAGCAGAGGGCAGGATGTTCACGGATTTCACAGTCAAGGGCAAGGATGGGGATGTAAGCCTCTCCGACTACGTCGGCAGGGGAAAGTATATCCTCGTGGATTTCTGGGCATCATGGTGCGGCCCTTGCAAGGCTGAGATTCCTTACGTGAAGAAGGCGTATGAGGATTTCCGCGGCAAGGACTTCGACGTGCTCAGCGTTGCTGTATGGGACAAGCCTCAGGCTACCGTCGACACTGCCAGAGCTTATGGCGTGAACTGGAACCAGATTATTGACGCTCAGGCTGTTCCGACTGAAATCTACGGCATATCCGGCATTCCTCACATCATTCTCTTCGGTCCTGACGGAACCATCCTGAAGAGGGGTCTCCGCGGTGAAGGCATTGCAGAGGAGATTGCCAAGTACGTTCAGCGTTGACGCTAAGAGAGAAGATAGCATTGTTTCCACATTCCCCCGGAGTCTACAGGTATTATGACTCCGAGGGGATTGTGATATATGTGGGCAAGGCCAAGGACCTCCACAAGAGGGTGGCCCAGTATTTCGCCCCGCCCGAACGGCTCACGGCCAAGACCAGGATTCTGGTCTCGAAGATTGCAGACGCGCAGTATTCCGTGGTGGATTCCGAGGCGGATGCCCTGCTCCTGGAGAACAATCTCATAAAGCAGTACAGGCCGAAGTACAACATTCTCCTGAAGGATTCCAAGACCTATCCGTGGATATGCGTCACGGGAGACGAGTTCCCGAAGGTTTACCTGACCCGCAGGGTCGTGAAAGGCAACCGCTATTTCGGGCCCTACAGCTCAGTCATGCATGCCCGCAATCTGCTTGAATTCTTCCATGCGAACTACAAGATAAGGTCCTGCAACCACAAGCTGACCTCGGACGCCATACTCCGCGGCAGATACAGGCCCTGTCTGGATTTCCATATCGGAAGATGCGCAGGCTGCTGTGCGGGCAAGATTTCCGCAGCCGAATACAATGCGGGAATCGAGGAAATCGTAAGCCTTCTGAAGGGCGGTGTCAATGAGATAATCCAGCATTACCGCCATCTCATGCGCGATGCCGCTGACCGTCTAGAGTTCGAGCAGGCCCAGATTTACAAGGAGAAGGCAGACTCTCTCCAGCAGCATTATTCCAAATCCGTGGTCACTGCCGCGTCGGACGTGGACGTGGATGTCTTCTCCCTCGTCCAGGATGCCTCCGAGGCCTACGGCAACTTCATCAGAGTGAGAGGAGGAGCCATCATCCAGTCCCTGAATCTTGGATTCAAACTCAATATCGAGGAGGAACCGGCCTCAATCCTGAGCGAGTTCATTGCTGAAATAGAGTCCAAGTTCGGGAAGATTGCCGGCGAGGTCATTGTGCCTTTCCTCCCTGATGTGGAGATGGAGGGAGTGCGTTTCCGCATCCCTGTCAAGGGTGACAAGCTCGCCCTGCTGGACTTGAGCGCAAGGAACGCCCGGGAGTATCAGTTCAATTCCATCCGCCAGAAAGAGCACACCGACCCTGACCAGTACCGTGCGACCGTGCTGGAGGAACTCCGCAAGGCCATCGGGATGGATGTCCTGCCGGAGCACATAGAGTGCTTCGACAACTCCAATATCCAGGGTACCAATCCGGTAGCCTCCTGCGTTGTCTTCCGCGGCGGGAT
Source organism: Candidatus Cryptobacteroides sp. (assembly GCA_034089285.1). Taxonomy (GTDB): domain Bacteria; phylum Bacteroidota; class Bacteroidia; order Bacteroidales; family UBA932; genus Cryptobacteroides. Next base: position 136,472 of record JAXDUM010000030.1, on the reverse strand, counting down.
GCCTTCCAAGAAAGATTACCGGAAATTCAAGATCAAGACCGTGATAGGGGCCAATGACTATGCCTCGATGAAGGAAGTGGTGAACCGGAGATATTCCAGGATGCTGGCCGAGGCTCCGGATGATCTGCCGCAGCTCATTGTCATTGACGGAGGCAAGGGCCAGCTCGACTTTGCTTTCCAGGCGTTGGCTGAACTTGGTCTGACTGAGAAACTTACAGTGGTCGGCCTGGCCAAGCGCCTTGAGGAGGTCATCAGGGTGGGAGACCCGTATCCGCTCTTCATTGACCGCAACTCCGCGGCTTTGAAACTCCTGCAGAGGATTCGCGACGAGGCTCACCGTTTCGGAATCACATTCCACCGCAGCCTCAGGAGCAAGAGCCAGATAGAATCCGCCCTGACCGGGATCAAGGGGGTCGGAGAGCAGACGGAAAAACGTCTTCTGATGCATTACGGAAGCGTTCCCAGGATTGCCGCTGCGGATGTGGAAGACCTCGCCTCCTTCCTCGGGAAGCGCGATCTGGCAGAGCGGATACACAATGAACTCAACAAGATAGATTGACTGTACAATGAAAATCAGCGAAAAGAAATTCAACCTCTGGTTCAATGCCTTCATCCTGGTCGGAATGCTTCTGGCCGTGGTTGTGACCAATGTCTACAAGTTCCAGCAGCCCGGAGCGAGGCATTTCATGCTCTTGCTGGCCAGTGTGGGCGCATTGACCGGTGTCATCAATACCGTCCTGTCAGCCAACGGCAACATTCTCACCTTCCTTTTCGGCCTCATTGACGTCACAATCGCCTCCTATGTGGCCTTCGACAGCAGCATCCGTCCGGGAGGGGACCCGGTCTGGGGCAATTTCGCCCTTCACGCATTCTATTTCCTGCCGATGCAGTTCGTGGGATGGTGGCAATGGAGGAAGAGGGGAGCCTCCTCAAAAGAGAAAGTCAGGGCCCGCAGGCTTGACGGCAGGCAATGGGCCATGCTCTCGGCAGCCTTTGCCGCAGGTACCGTGACGGCATATCTGATACTTTGCGCAGTCGGCGGCAGCCCGGAGACAGAGGGATTCATCCGTACCGTCATTCTCTTCGATGCCCTGGTGCTCGTGCTGAACATTCTCGGCCAGGTACTGATGTCCCTTGCATTCATGGAGCAGTGGGTGGTCTGGATACTGGTCAATATCTTCTCCATCTGCCTATGGGGAGGAAAGGCCCTGTCATCTCCGGATTCCAGCTATACCGTGGTGATGGTCATCAAGTACATTTTCTATTTCCTGAATTCCCTCAACGGACTGAGAATATGGTACGGCCTCAGCAGGGGAGAGCGGTGAAACTGTCGGGGACACTGCGTTTCACATTGTACCCAAACGGCACTTAATAAGCGGAAATAGGTAAAATTATTGTCGTTTGGTCGAAATTGTTTTATTTTTTGGATTTTTTTTGCTTACTTTGCCGAGTTAATTGACAGAGGATATATATTTATTAATCAATAAACAAAATTTAATATGTCACACGAAGAAATTGTAAATCAGGTAAAGGCCATCATCGTTGACAAGCTTGGTGCTGAGGAGTCTGAAGTAACCGAGTCTGCGAACTTCACCAACGACCTCGGTGCAGATTCACTCGATACAGTTGAGCTCATCATGGAGTTCGAGAGGGTATTCGATATCAAGATCCCAGATGAGGACGGCGGTCAGATCTCCACTGTAGGCGACGCTATCGCTTATGTTGAGAACAAGCTCAGCCAGAAGTAATATCTGATTCTGCAGATAAAAGAGAAGAGGGTCACAATTGTGATCCTCTTCTTTGTGTTATGCTGCATGCGCTATTCTCCGGATTTCGGAACGGCGAATGTGATTCTGAATACAGGTGCGCGTCCCTCATTTTCCGGGCCGTTGAGGACGGCGCGGTAGAATCTGTGGAAGTCCATCATCTGCATGGTTGTCTCCAGACTCTCCGATTCCGATGACGACGAGGCGTACATTGCCTGCATCATATAGTAATTGTAGTAATTGTTGTAATAGCTGCCGTAGCCGTATCCTCCGTATCCGCCGTAACCTCCATATCCGCCGTATCCGTAACCATTGTACATGCTGTTGTAGTAGCTCATGTAGTTCATCATATCCAGATAGTCGCTCGATGATGATGAGGATGATGAGGAGCCTTTGAAAATGGTCTCGGTCGCCATTGCGAGCAGCCAGATGTCATAATTCTCGATCTTTTCCAGATCTTCGAGCTTGAGGATTTCCTGGACGTGGTGCGAGATGTCCGGAGCATAGCGGCATCTTGAGCGGTCTATGTTGCCCTGGTTCTCGTCCGATGCGCTGGCGTCCGAGATGCCGGCGTAGGTCACCGAGGTGTCCGTCGCAATGCGGCAGGTCGGGCTGACCATTGTCGGATACTGGCATATCTTCAGGTAGTCTTCCGGAAATTCGAAAGGCAGGTCGATAGTGGCCTTGCTGACCACTATGGACGAAGGGTCGTCGGTATGCTTGAGAATCTCATCAAGCACCTTTTCCCTGAGTCCGGCTGCCTTGATGACAGGTTTCAGTCCCTTTCCTCCCTCGATGTAGAGCTTCTCCCCGGCCTTTCCTGCGAGATGCCCGCTCTCATGCGTGGTAATGTCGTATGCAATCTGCGGGTAGGTGGTGGCGCTTGTTGCCGTCACGCCGCTCAGGTCATAAATCTGGGCAGGTCCGAGATAGAACAGGAAAGATGTGTCAATCTGTCCTCTTCCCTCATATTCGGCGGTAAACTTGAGCTCTGCGGTCGAACCGTATATATATCCGTTGCTGACGCTGAGCGGGAGCTTGAACATGTTGATCCGGCCTCCTTTGCCGGTTGGCGGATCCACTGTCAGGATTATTCCCGGGAATTTCTCCAGGTAGTTGCTGATGGTGTCGAGATCGCTGTCCGTTATGTTCAGATATTTCTCGCCGAACTCGCGGGTGAAATCGAATGAGAGGGAATCCTTGCCGTTATAGACAGGAATTCCGTCAGTAATCCTCTTCTTCGTGTAGGTTACCTCCGGGGCTGCCTTGGAGTAGTCCAGAGCCTTGTCCAGCTCGTAAACATTGATATTCTGGAGTATGAACTGCTGGCTGAAATCGTCATATGAGGTGGAGTCCGGAACTGCGGAAAAATGGAAGCCCCTGAAAACCTGGGTGCCCTGCTTTCCGTAGTCGAGGGTGTCGCTCACCGGCACGAGGGTGAATGCGGCAGACCTGGTCGTAAGCCCGAATGTATCATCCCTGACCGCGCCTACGGTGAATTTGTAAAGACTGTAGGACGAGAGACTGTCAGCCATTTCCATATTGATGTCCTCGATGGGGAATTCCACCGTGTAAAGATCATACAGCTGGTTGTCCGCAATGAAGGATTCTCCGAGCGAGGAGTTGATGTTTACGCAGGAAGCGGCAACCAGTCCGGCAGCGGCAGCCGCAAATCCGTGTCTGAATGAAAAGCTCATTTGCTAAAGACTTTCGTAAAAATTGTTATAAGCGTCAATGTATGAACCGTCCTCAATCGCCTTGGCGCTGTATTCGAGCATTGGAAGGGACAGCCCCTTGCAGTACTCCTTCAGCCCGCTGTCCACATCGTCCGAGCCGAGGATGATTCCATCGGAATACCGGGCGGCGGTTTTCGCAAGATTTATGCCAGTCGATTCGCTGAGGTCCGGAATGTCCCCGTCAGCTATGTCTCCGAATTTCACGAGGGAAGCGAGATCTTCGTCGAATTTTCCCGGAGTGTCGCCGTAAAGGGAGAGCACGACCTTGCTGGATGCGAAGATGGGATCGTCCTTGTAGATTTTCTTCAGGTAGAGGGGCAGGACCTGGGTGATCCAGCCCTGGCAATGTATGATGTCAGGAGCCCACCTGAGCTTCTTGACCGTCTCGAGGACGCCCCGGGCGAAGAACACGGCCCTTTCGGCATTGTCCTGGAAGAAGACTCCGTCGTCATCCCGGTCAATCTGCTTTCTCTTGAAATAGTCCTCGTTGTCAATGAAATACACCTGCATTCTTGCGGAAGAGATGGAAGCGACCTTGATCACGAGAGGTCTGTCCACGTCGTCGATGACAATGTTCATTCCCGAAAGCCTTATGACCTCGTGGAGCTGGTTCTTCCGTTCGTTTATGCATCCGTAGCGGGGCATGAACGACCTGATTTCCTTCTTCCTTTCCTGGATTCCCTGGGGAAGGTATCGTCCTATCCCGGAGATGTGATTCTCGGGAAGGTACGGGTAAATCTCGGAATTAACGAACAAAATCTTCTCTCCCATATGATTTTCAATATTGGTTCATCAAACAAAGGTAAGAAATTTTTTTGATATTTCGATAAATCACTATCTTTGGGGACAATTTGGCTAATTATGCGGAAAAACGAGAACAAACTTATGCGCCGCCGTCTGGTGAACGCCTATCTGTCGTCTGTCGTGAGCATCAGCCTGGTGCTGCTGCTTGTCGGCGTGGCGGCAATGCTTCTGGTCAATACCCGCAGCGTATCCGAATTCTTCAAGGAGAATCTCCAGGTTTCGGTAATGATGAAGCAGGAGGTTTCCGACGAAGAGGCCGCCGTTTTCAAGAATGAGATCGATTCGATGAGATTCGTGCGCAATGCAGAACTCATCACCAAGGCCAGGGGTGAGAAGGAGATGGCCGAGATGCTCGGAGCCGACTTTCTCTCCGTTTTCGAGACTTCGCCGATTCCGGTCTCCATAGTTGTCACCCTGGATGCCGATTACGTGTCCAGGGACAGCCTGAAGATTGTGGAGAAGGCGATGATGAACTCCCCGATGGTGGATGAGGTCGTCTATCAGAAATCCCTGGTGGATGCCCTCAATTCCAATCTCAACCGTATTTCAATGGTGCTGGGAGTGTTCATCGCCCTGATGCTTTTCATTTCTTTCGTATTGATAAACAATACGATGAGGCTCAATGTGTTTGCCCGCAGATTCACAGTCCACACGATGAAGCTGGTAGGGGCCACGCGGGCCTTCATCCGGGGGCCATTCCTCCTGAGGGCCGCATTCCTCGGGCTTTTCGCCTCCGTGATTGCACTGGTGATGCTGACCGGACTGCTCTTTGTCATCCGGGCCGAATTTGCCCAGCTTTTCGAGATATTCACCCTGCCCCGCCTCCTCATCGTGATGGGAGTCGTGGTGGCATCCGGACTCATTATCTGCGTGATCAGCACCTGGTTTGTCGTGAATAAGCTGGTCTCATTGGACAAGGATGAATTATATTATTGATAGATAAGATATTATGGATAACGGAAAAATGGCTGTGACCACCAGGGGACTCTGGCTGCTCCTTATCGGCTTCCTCGTGATGGTGGCGGGATATATCATAATGATTGGCGGGGGAAGCGATGATCCCGCAGTCTTCAACGAGGCGATGTTCGACTTCCGCAGGCTTGTCCTCGCACCGGTAGTCATACTGGCCGGAATCGGCCTGGAAGTATTCGCGATAATGAAAATCTGGAAAAAGAGGGAGGAATAAGTTATGGAATGGTGGCAGGCTCTGATTCTCGGCATTGTCCAGGGTCTTACGGAATTTCTTCCGGTCAGCAGCAGCGGACATCTCATGATTTTCAAGGAGTTGCTCGGAGTTGACGCCGAGGGCTTCCTGGATTTTACCGTCACGGTGCATTTCGCTACCGTCCTGAGCACCGTGATCGTGTTCTGGCCGGCAATATGGACCCTTCTCAAGGGCATCTTCAAGTTCAGGTACAATGACGAGACCGACTATGTCGCAAAGCTCATCGTGTCAATGATACCGGTAGCCGTGGTCGGACTCTTCTTCAAGGACAGCGTCGAGGCCCTCTTCGGGGAGAATCTTTTCGTCGTGGCCATATCATTGATGATTACAGCCTTGCTGCTTTTCCTCTCCGACAATGCAGACCGCATTTTCCATCGCCCTGCTCGCAGTGGAGAAGCTGATCCGAAGGGCCGCCGCAACGGCATTTCCTTCATCCAGGCATTTGCTGTCGGACTCGGCCAGGCCTGTGCCGTGGCTCCGGGTCTCTCCCGTTCAGGCACGACCATAGCTACCGGACTCCTGTGCGGGGTGAAGAGGGACATCATGGCGCAGTTCTCATTCCTGATGGTGCTCGTCCCGATTGTCGGTGAGCAGATTCTCACCGTGGCCGATGCGGTTGGCGAGGGAGCCGGGCTGGCTCTGCCTCTTGCCGACCTGCTGCTCGGATTCGCAGGGGCCTTCATCGCAGGCCTGGTGTCCTGCAAGGTCATGATAGCCATCGTGAAGAAGGCAAAACTTACATATTTCGCATTGTATTGCCTAGTCGCAGCCCTTGTCCTGCTGCTTGTATAATCCCGGCAACTTGATGATTGACAGAAACTTGACCTTTTTCGTATCGGATGTTCACCTGGGCTTGGCCGTCAAGGGGCCGGCCGACAGGGAGGCACGTTTCGTCTCATTTCTGAAATCGATTCCCCCTCAAAGGACAGAGGCCCTTTACATGCTGGGGGACATCTGGGATTTCTGGTACGAGTATCACGATGTGGTTCCGAAGGGCTATGTGAGAGTTTTCTCCGCCCTGCTGGATCTGATGGATGCCGGCGTGAATGTCTATTTCTTCCAGGGCAACCACGATATCTGGACCTACCATTATTTTGAGGAAATGGGCATCCGCATTCTCCGGCAGCCGACCGTCGTGGAGATCGGGGGAAAGAAGTTCTGCCTCGGCCACGGTGACGGTCTCGGTCCCGGCCATATTCTTTACAAGATAATGCGCTGGGGATTCAGAAACCGCATCCTGCAGAGCCTGTTCAGTCTCCTCCATCCCTACCTTGCATTCCGTTTGGGCAAAGGCTGGTCCAGGAAGAGCCGCGTGGCCAAGACTGTGGAATACAGATTCAGGGGCGAGTCGGAGCCGCTGTGCATCTTTGCTGAAGATTTTTCGGAGAAGCATCCGGTGGACTATTTCGTCTTCGGGCATTTCCACTGCTCCGTGGATATGAAGCTCCGCTCCGGCGCTGAGCTGTATGTCCTCAAGGACTGGATGGACGGCGGTCAGCCTCATCTGTATTTTGACGGGAGCTCGATGCGCTTCGGATATTCCCCGAATATGGAGAAGTAGAGCCCGGCGAATTCCCCGCTGTCCCATTTCTGCACGAGTTCTTCTATGGGACGGTCTTCCCCGGAAGGGTCATAATGCTTCTTGAGGTCTGAGCCGAACAGTTTGGCCACTCCCTGCCAGAAGCCTGCGGCAATGCCGTTCTTGTAGTCTTTTATGATTGAATAGGAAGATTTGCCGACCTCCCGGTCTATCAGCTTCATCAGCAGCTGTCCCTGGGTCACGGTCATTCCCCTCATCGGCTCCTCGAATGCGTCGAAGAGCTCCTTCTGGATATCATTGATGTATTTTTCCCGCTTTCTGCGGCTGAAATCGTTCTCTTCGAGCTCGGCGTCGGTCTTTTCGATGAGCTTCCTTGCCACAAGGGCGTAAGGATAGGTTTTGCTGAAATTCCATACCAGCCTGTAGTATCTCCTCCATTCCCGTCCCTTCATCTTTCTGAACGATGTCACCTTCGAGGGATTGATGATGTCGAAATACAATGTGTCCCCGTTCACCACTTCGTATCCGAGCATCGGCTTGGGCTCGGGCATTCTTTCCTTCCGGCTCTGCGCCGGAGAATTGCCGGCGAAAGTCATCAGGACCGCCGCCAGTATTGCCGCTGCAGTTTTCAATCTGTTTCCCATAATTCCGATACTGTCCGTTTCCGATGCCGGCCTGCGCCCCATCGCCCTGCAAATATAGCGATTCTGCCGGAACCTTGTCATCTTTCCGTTCGGCTTTGTGTCTCCATTGTCGAAAATGTATGCATAATTTTTTTATGGCAATGCGTAAGTCATTGAGACAGCAGTATATAGCGATTCATTTTCTTGGTCGAAAAAGTTGAAAAATTTTCTGAAAGATATTGGTATTTCGAGAATTTTTACTAACTTTGCATTCCCAAAATTGAGGAGAAGTTCGCCCAACCAGCTGATTCTCAAAGATTTAGGGAATTTGGGAAAAATAATTAAAGTAATACAGCAATGTTACAACCAAAGAAAACAAAGTTTAGAAGGGAACAGAAAAACCGCATGAAGGGAATGTCCCAGAGGGGCAATCAGCTTGCATTCGGTTCTTTCGGTCTGAAAACCCTTGAGAATTGTTGGCTTACATCGCAGCAGATTGAGGCTGCCCGTCAGGCAATCTCGCGTTATATGAACCGTGAGGGTCAGATCTGGATCAGGGTATTCCCTGCCAAGCCGTTCACGAAGAAGCCTCTCGATACCCGTATGGGTAAAGGTAAGGGTGATCCTCAGGGCTATGTCTGCCCTATCACTCCGGGCAGGATCCTCTTCGAGGCCGAGGGAGTTTCGCTCGAGATCGCCAAGGAGGCGATGCGTCTTGCGTCCCACAAGCTTCCGGTTGCGACCAAGTTCATTGTTCGCAGGGACTATGTAGAATAATTTAATGGAGAAGAAAATGAAAATATCTGAAGTACGCGAAATGTCGGTGGCCGATCTGCGTGACCGCATTGCACTGGAGAAGGCAAATCTTGACACCATGAGGATAAACCACGCCATCTCTCCATTAGAGGATACATCCAAGTTTAAGAAGACAAGGCAGGATATCGCCCGTATGATGACCGTCCTTGCTGAAAAAGAAAAACAGAACTAATTGAGAAGGCTCTATGGAAAGAAATCTTCGTAAGGAAAGAATAGGGGTCGTTGTCAGCAACAAGATGGACAAGACGATTGTCGTTGCCGTTGAAACCAAGGGCAAGCACCCTATGTATGGAAAATTCATTAAACAGACCACCAAGTTCGTAGCTCAGGACGAAAAGAACGAGTGCAGCGAGGGCGATACCGTCCGCATTATGGAGACACGTCCTCTCAGCAAGACCAAGAGGTGGAGATTAGTTGAAATTGTAGAAAAAGTCAAATAGCGATGATACAGCAGGAAACACGTTTACAGGTGGCCGACAACAGCGGTGCGAAGGAAGTTCTTTGCATCCGTGTTCTGGGTGGTACACGTCACCGTTATGCATCTGTCGGCGACAAGATTGTCGTTGCAGTGAAGAGTGCGATTTCAGGCGGAGACGCCAAGAAGGGTTCAGTCTCCAAGGCTGTCGTAGTCCGCACAAAGAAAGAAATCCGCAGACCGGACGGATCTTACATCCGTTTCGACGAGAACGCCTGTGTTCTTCTCAACAATGCGGGAGAGCTCAGGGGAACACGTATCTTCGGCCCAGTTGCCAGAGAGCTGCGTGAAAATTACATGAAGATCGTTTCACTGGCACCGGAGGTCCTTTAATATCAAGAAAGTTATGAAAAAGTTTCACATCAAGAAAGGCGACACCGTGTATGTAAATGCCGGAAATGACAAGGGCAAGACAGGCAAGGTCCTCGCTGTCATCACAGACAAGGACCGTGTTGTCGTAGAAGGTGTCAATATGGTAAGCAAGCATACGAAACCGAATGCCAAGGCTCCTCAGGGCGGCATCATCAAGCAGGAGGCCGGAATCCACATTTCCAACGTCCAGCTTCTCGACCCTAAGAAGAGCACTGCCGACAAGCCGGTTCCTACCCGCGTGGGCTACAAGTTCGTAGACGGCAAGAAAGTACGTTATGCTAAAAAATCTGGAGAGGAGATCAAATAGTTATGGCAAAGAAGAATAACAACGCACCGGCAGAGCAGGCATTGCCTGCAGGATACGTGCCGACATTGAAGACCGTTTACAAGGAGCAGGTTGTTCCGGCTCTCATGAAACAGTTCTCATATGCTTCTGTGATGCAGGTTCCGAAGCTCGTGAAGATCACCATCAATGAGGGTGTCGGCGAGGCTTCCAACGGCCAGTCTCACGACAAGAAGCTCGTCGAGGAGGCAGCAGCAGAGCTCAGCCTCATCGTTGGACAGAAGGCAGTCCTCACCAGCTCAAGGAAAGATATCTCCAACTTCCACCTCCGCAAGGGCCAGCCTATCGGAGTGAAGGTTACTCTCCGCAACGTAAAGATGTACGAGTTCCTCGAGAGGCTCATCCGCGTCTCTCTCCCTCGTATCCGCGACTTCAACGGTATTTCCGAGAAGCTTGACGGAAATGGCAACTATACCCTCGGCCTCAAGGAGCAGATCATCTTCCCTGAGATCGACATGGACAAGAACCCGCGCGTTCACGGTATGGAAATCACTTTCGTGACATCCGCCAAGACAGACGAGGAGGCTTATGCACTTCTCAAGGAGTTCGGTCTTCCGTTCAAGAAACATAACAACTAAAAGAGAATAAGATGGCAAAAGAATCAATGAAAGTCCGCGAAGTAAAACGCGCGAAGTTAGTTGCCAAATACGCCGAGAAAAGAAAGGCTCTGAAAGAGGCTGGAGACTGGGCTGCTCTTGACAAGCTCCCCAAGAACTCCTCTTCAGTACGTCTTCACAACCGCTGCTCTCTCACCGGCCGTCCGAAAGGATACATGCGTGCCTTCGGTCTCAGCCGTATCCAGTTCCGCGAGATGGCCAGCAACGGTCTCATTCCGGGCGTAAAGAAGGCAAGCTGGTAGAAAGGCTATAACAGCATACATCATATTATTTATTAACAATTCGGATATCGGGCGCATCACTTGCGCCGGTTCGCCAAAAACAACAAAACAATGACTGATCCAATTGCAGATTTCCTCACGCGCATCCGCAACGCTTACCGCGCAGGAAACAGGATTGTGGAGATCCCTTCCTCAAAGATGAAGGTAGCCATCACCAAAATCCTTTGCGAGAAAGGTTACATCCTCAGCTACAAGATAGTCGAGGGCACACCTTACAACACTATCAAGATTGCTCTGAAGTATCATCCTCAGACCAAGGTTGCCGCCATCAAGAAGATTGAGCGCATCTCAAAGCCGGGTCTCAGAAAGTATACTGACGTGAAGGACATGCCAAGGGTTCTCAACGGACTCGGAATCGCAATCCTCTCCACATCGAAGGGCATCATCACCGACAAGGAGGCTAAGCAGCTCAATGTAGGCGGTGAGGTTGTATGCTATGTTTATTAATCAATTAAAGAAACTGATAAATGTCAAGAATTGGTAAATTACCTGTAAGCCTTCCGGACAAGGTGGACGTTCAGATCCTCCCTGGCAACGTTGTGAAGGTTAAAGGCCCTCTCGGAGAGCTTTCACAGAAAGTGGATCCGGATATCACCGTGACGGTGGAGGGAAAAGAAGTAAGATTCACCCGTCCTACAGATCAGCCGAGACACCGCTCCATGCACGGTCTCTACCGTGCCCTCGTTCACAATATGGTAGTGGGCGTGTCAGAAGGTTATGAAAAGAGACAGGAATTGGTCGGTGTGGGATACCGTGTTGACGTCAAGGGCCAGCTCCTTACTTTCGCTCTCGGTTATTCACATGACATCCAGCTGCTTCTGCCTGCAGAAATAAAGGCCGAGGCCGCTGCCGTGAAGAAAGGTGAGAACCCTGTACTGATCCTCAGAAGCTACGACAAGCAGCTTCTCGGTCAGGTCGCTGCCAAGATCCGTTCATTCCGCAAGCCTGAACCATACAAGGGCAAGGGTATCAAGTTCGTAGGTGAGCAGCTCCGCCGCAAGGCCGGAAAGACTGCTTCCGCAAAATAAATCTAGGAGGATAGAATTATGGCATTGACAAAAATAGAAAGAAGGAAAAGGATTCACTACCGTATCCGCAAGCATGTCAGCGGAACGGCAGAGAGGCCTAGGCTCGTTGTCTTCAGAAGCAACAAGCAGATCTACGCACAGGTCGTTAACGACGCTGCCGGCGAAATGGGTTGCGTAACCCTCGTTGCCGCCGCTTCCAACGACAAGGCTCTCGCAGCCGAGTGCAAGGGCAAGAGCGGAATAGAGGCTGCAGCCATCGTAGGCAAGGCTATCGCTGCCCGCGCCATCGAGAAAGGCATCAATGAGGTTGCTTTCGACCGTGGAGGATATCTCTATCACGGCAGAGTTCAAAGTTTGGCTGACGCTGCCCGCGAAGGCGGTCTTAAATTCTAATCGGGACTATGGCAAATACAAATGTTAAAAGAGTAAAGACATCTGATCTTGAGCTTAAAGACAGACTCGTCTCAATACAGAGGGTAACCAAGGTTACCAAGGGTGGACGCCATTTCCGTTTCGCAGCCATCGTTGTTGTCGGAGATGAGAATGGTATCGTAGGATACGGTCTCGGCAAGGCCAATGAGGTTACCGTAGCTATTCAGAAGGGTATTGAGGATGCAAAGAAGAATCTCGTCAAGATTCCTGTAATCAACAAGACCATTCCTCACGAGCAGGTAGCAAGATTCGGCGGTGCTGAAGTGTTCATGAAGCCGGCCGCTCCAGGTACCGGTGTAAAGGCAGGCGGTGCCATGCGTGCAGTGTTCGAGTCTGTAGGCATCCAGAACGTTCTCGCCAAGTCAAAGGGCTCTTCCAACCCTCACAACCTTGTGAAGGCTACAGTTGCCGCATTGACTGAGCTCAGGGATGCATATACGGTAGCCGGACTTCGCGGAGTACCTATGAGTAAAGTATTTAACGGATAGGAGGAAACGAAATGGCTACATACAAAATCACTCAGGTTGTCAGCAAGAACGGTGCTACCAAGAGACAGATTGCAAATCTCAGGTCACTCGGCATCCGCAGGATGCACCAGACTGTAGAGGTAGAGGCAAACCCTGTCAACAAGGGTATGATCGCCAAAGTGCAGCACCTTGTAAAAGTTGAAGAAATCTAATCGGAGGAATTACAGATGAATTTGCACAATTTGAAACCTGCACCAGGTGCAACACACAATACCAAGAGATTAGGCCGTGGCCAGGGTTCCGGCAAGGGTGGCACTTCCACCCGCGGTACCAAGGGAGCTCAGGCACGTGCCGGCTACGAGCACAAGGTAGGATTCGAGGGCGGTCAGATGCCTATCCAGAGGCGTCTTCCGAAGTTCGGATTCAACAACCCGAACAGGGTTGAGTACAAGGCCGTGAACCTTGATCAGATTCAGGCTTTGGCTGAGTCGCTCGGAGCAGACGTCATCACTGTAGAGAATATCAAGGCTGCCGGCTTCGCAGGCCACAGGGAGCTCGTGAAGGTTCTCGGAAACGGTGAGATCAGCGCAAAGGTCGAGGTCGTTGCAGACGCTTTCTCCAAGACTGCCGTCGCAAAGATCGAGGCTGCCGGTGGAAAAGCAACTAAGACCGAGAAATAATGAAGAAATTTATTGAGACAATCAAGAACATCTTCAAGATAGAGGAGTTACGCAAGAGAATCGTTTATACGCTTCTCTTGATACTCGTCTATCGAATAGGATGTTTCATCGTGCTTCCGGGCATTGACGCAACCATGCTCGCCAGCCTTCAGAGCAAGACTCAGGAAGGTCTCGTAGGCCTCCTGAACATGTTCTCCGGCGGTGCGTTCGGCAATGCGTCAATCTTCGCTCTCGGAGTGATGCCTTACATCTCGGCATCCATCGTCATCCAGCTTCTCGGAATGTTCGTTCCTTATTTCAGGAAGCTTCAGATGGAAGGCGAGAGCGGACGCAGGAAGATGAATCAGATTACCAGGTATCTTACCATCCTGATTCTCGCTATCCAGTGTCCTGCGTATCTCACGGCTATCCACGCCCAGATTCCTGGCGCCGCATTCGTGGCCGTCACACAGCTCGGATGGTCCAACTTCACCTTCAATCTCGTATCCACGCTCATCCTGCTTTCAGGCTCGATGTTCGTGATGTGGCTCGGTGAAAGAATCACGGACCGCGGTATCGGAAACGGAATTTCCCTCCTTATCATGATCGGTATCGTTGCCCGTCTTCCTTACGCACTCGTTGCCGAGATCGGAGAGAAGTTCACCACCACAAACGGTGGTCCGCTCCTCCTCATCGTCGAGTTGGTTGTTCTCTTCCTCGTGTTCGTGGCTGCCATCGCCATCGTCCAGGCTGTCAGGAGAATTCCTGTTCAGTATGCCAAGAGGGTGGTTGGCAACAAGCAGTACGGCGGAGTGCGCAACTATCTCCCGCTGAAGATCAATGCTGCCGGCGTGATGCCTATCATCTTCGCACAGGCTCTCATGCTTTTCCCTATCCTGTTCTCGAAATGGGATGCTACCAGGGGAATAGCAGCAGCCCTGAGCAACTATACCGGCTTCTGGTATAACCTTATTTTCGGATTCCTCGTCGTGATCTTCACATATTTCTACACAGCCGTCACCGTTCAGCCGAACATGATGGCCGAGCAGATGAAGCAGAACGGCGGTTTCATACCTGGCGTGAAGCCTGGAAAGAAGACTGCGGAGTACATTGACGACATCATGGACAAAGTCACTCTGCCTGGCTCGATTTTCCTCGCCCTTATCGCCATTATGCCGGCATTCGCGATGCTTCTGGGTGTCAACAACCAGTTCGCAAGCTTCTACGGAGGTACTTCCCTCCTGATCCTTGTGGGCGTGATTCTCGACACTCTTCAGCAGATTGAAGGACATCTGCTGATGCGTCACTATGACGGATTGATGAAGACAGGTCGTCTGAGTGGACGTTCCGGAATGTAATTCCTGATAGGAGATAAAGGAAGATGCTTAAGCCAAAGACAGAAGAGGAAATCGAGTTACTTCGAGAGAACGGAATACTGGTGTCCAAGACACTGGCCGAAGTCGGCAAGGCCGTTGCCCCAGGTGTGACAACTAAAGAGTTGAATAGGGTGGCGGAGACTTTCATCCGTGACAACGGAGCGATTCCAAGCTTCTTGGGTTTTGAAGGATTTCCGGCAGCAATATGCGCCTCTGTGAATGACGTAGTCGTGCACGGATTCCCGTCCGACTACGTCCTCAAAGAGGGAGACATAGTCTCCTGTGACATAGGAACCTTGTACAAAGGTTACAATGGCGACTCCTGCTACACCTTCCCGGTCGGGGAGATAGATGCTGAGACCAGAAAGCTCCTTGATGTCACGAAGGCTTCCCTCTACAAGGGCATAGAGCAGGCCGTGGATGGAAACAGAACCGGCGATATCGGATACGCGGTGCAATCGTACGCTGAGTCATTCGGGTTTTCCGTAGTGAGGGAGCTCGAGGGCCACGGAATCGGAAAGGGGATGCACGAGGAACCCGGAGTCCCGAATTACGGGAGAAGGGGCCACGGAACCCGTCTGGTGAGTGGAATGACAATTTGTATTGAGCCGATGATCAATGCTGGCACCAAGGCTGTGTACCTTGCTAAAAATGGTTGGGCGGTGCACACACAGGACCACAGGAATGCGGCGCATTACGAGCTTTCGGTTGTTATCCGAAAAGGCAAGGCTGAACTGCTTTCAACCTTTGACTTCATCGAGAATGACAGCAATATTAAATTTTAAAGAGGTATTTCAGATGTCTAAGCAAACAGCAATTGAGCAGGACGGGACGATAGTCGAGACTCTCCCTAACGCCATGTTCAAGGTAGAACTGGAAAACGGGCACGTGATTCTTGCCCACATTTCAGGCAAGATGCGTCAGAATTTCATCCATATCCTGCTTGGTGACAAGGTTAGAGTTGAAATGTCGCCTTATGATTTAACAAAAGGAAGGATTTCATTCAGATACAAATAAAATTTTTCGCGATATGAAAGTAAAAACATCCATTAAGAAGCGCAGCGAGGATTGCAAGATCGTGAGACGTAAAGGTCGCCTTTATGTCATCTGCAAGAAGAACCCTAAGTTCAAGATGCGCCAGGGATAATATTCAGTTGTGTAACAAAATAAAGTAAAGATTATATGGCAAGAATAGCCGGTGTTGATTTACCGAACAACAAGAGAGGAGAGATAGGTCTTACCTATATCTTCGGTATCGGGCGCTCTTCCGCAAGAAAGATTCTCACGGACTGCGGCATTGACTTTGACACTAAGGTCAGTGAGTGGGACGATGACCAGATCGCCAAGATCCGTACCGTCATCGCCAACGAGTACAAGATTGAGGGTGAGCTCCGTTCATCCGTCAATATGAACATCAAGCGTCTCATGGACATTGGTTGCTACAGGGGCATCCGTCATCGTATCGGTCTTCCTGTACGCGGCCAGAGCACCAAGAACAACGCCCGTACGAGAAAGGGCAAGAAGAAGACAGTTGCGAACAAGAAGAAGGCAACCAAATAAACCCTGATGAATTATGGCAAAGAAAACAACAACAGCAAAGAAGAGAGTCGTAAAGGTTGAAGCGACCGGTGAAGCTCATATTTCATCAACCTTCAACAACGTCATCGTTGCTCTCACCAACAACATTGGCCAGGTTATCAGCTGGTCATCTGCGGGCAAGAGCGGGTTCAGAGGCTCCAAGAAGAATACTCCGTATGCTGCCCAGGTAGCTGCAGAGGATGCTGCAAAGACTGCTTTCGACGCAGGTCTCCGCAAAGTGAAGGTCTATGTCAAGGGCCCTGGCGCAGGACGTGAGTCCGCGATCAGAACCATCGCCAATTCCGGTATCGAGGTAACCGAGATCATCGACGTTACTCCAATGCCGCACAATGGCTGCAGACCTAAAGGCCGTCGTAAAGTTTAATTTAACATTTAATGATTTATTACTATGGCAAGATATACTGGACCAAGTACTAAAATCGCCCGCAAATTCGGCGAGCCGATCTTTGGAGCGGATAGATATTTCGAGAAGAGAAATTTCCCTCCAGGACAGCACGGAGCAGCCAGGAAGCGTGCAAGGAAGGCTACCGATTACGGTAACCAGCTCAAGGAGAAGCAGAAGGTAAAATATATGTACGGACTTCTCGAGAGACAGTTCCGCAACACTTACGAGAAAGCCTGCCGCATGCAGGGCCAGAAGGGTGAGAACCTCCTCTTCCTTCTCGAGTCCAGGCTCGACAACCTCGTTTACCGTCTCGGCATCGCCCCTACAAGGGCAGCCGCAAGACAGCTCGTGCTTCACTGCCACATTACCCTCAACGGTGCCGTGTGCAACATTCCTTCCGCACAGGTGAAGGCCGGTGACGTGATTGCAGTCCGTGAAAGGTCAAGAAGCCTTGAGGTCATTCAGGACAGCGTTGCTTCCGCAAAGAAGTACTCCTGGCTTGAGTTCGACGCCAAGACTCTCACAGGCAAATACCTCAATGTCCCTGCCAGGGAGGAAATCCCTGAGAGCATCAACGAGCAGCTCATCGTCGACCTCTACTCCAAATAATAACACCTAACAAGAAACAATATGGCAATCTTAGCATTTCAGAAACCGGATAAGGTCATAATGCTCGAAGGATCGGACACCGTCGGCCGTTTCGAGTTCAGGCCACTTGAGCCTGGCTATGGACAGACCATCGGAAACGCCCTCCGCCGCATTCTGCTCTCTTCTCTGGAAGGTTTTGCTATCAGCTCGATAAAGATTTCCGGCGTGGACCAGGAGTTCGCGACCATTCCGGGAGTCATCGAGGGAATGCAGGACATCATTCTGAATCTCAAGCAAGTGAGGTTCAAGAGGATGGTGGACACTGTGGATTCCGAGGTGGCAAACATCACAGTTAGCGGTAAGCAGGAGTTTACCGCAGAGGATATCACGAAAGGATTGTCTTCTTTCAAGGTGCTTAATCCGGAGCTGCACATCTGCTCGCTCGAGCCTTCCGTAAAGCTCGAGATGTCGATCACCATCACCAAGGGCCGCGGTTTCGTGCCGGCTGAGGAGGAGAGAGATGAGAACACGCCGATCGGCACAATTCCGGTCGATGCGATCTACACTCCTATCAGGAAGGTCAACTGGACAGTGGAGAACTGGCGAGTTGAGCAGAAGACTGACTACGAGAAGCTCAATCTGGAGATTGTTACTGACGGGTCCATAACCCCGAACGTGGCTCTCCAGGATGCTGCGAACATCCTTATCTATCACTTCAAGCTCTTTACGGACGACAAGAAGCTGTCCCTCGAGAGCACGGTGAAACCTGACTCCAAGGAGCTTGACGAAGAGTCGCTCCGCATGAGGCATCTTCTTCTCAACAAACTTTCCGACCTCGGTCTTTCCGTAAGGGCATACAACTGCCTCAAGGCCGCCGAGATCGACACTCTCGCAGACCTTGTGTCCTATTCCCGCCTCGAACTCATGAAGTTCCGCAACTTCGGACGCAAGTCTCTCAACGAGATTGACCAGATGCTTGACAAGATGAAGCTCACATTCGGTATGGATGTCACCAAGTACAATATTGAACCTAAGAAAAAGAATAACGTTTAATTATGAGGCATAATAAAGCAATCAATCATCTTGGTCGCAAGAGCTCTCACCGCAAGGCCCTTCTCGCCAACATGGCTTGTTCATTGATCCTCCACAAGAGAATCAACACGACCGTTGCCAAGGCCAAGGCCCTCAAGACATACGTTGAGCCTCTCATCACCAAGTCAAAGGATGACTCCACACACTCCCGTCGTGTAGTCTTCAGTTATCTCAAGAACAAATATGCAGTCGCTGAGCTCTTCCGCACAGTGGCTCCCAAGATAGCTGACCGTCCAGGTGGATATCTCCGCGTGCTTCACACCGGCTTCAGGCAGGGTGACGGCGCCGAGATGGCTCTCATCGAGTTCGTTGATTTCAACGAGGCAGCTCTCGCTTCCGCTCCTCAGAAGAAGGAGGCCAAGAAGAGCACCCGCCGCAGCCGCGCCAAGAAGGCAGAGGCTCCTGTAGAGGCAGCTCCTGCAGCAGAGGCACCTGCAGCAGAGTAATTCGCCAGGGAAAGCGGTCCGGTACCGCACCGGAATATACCGTAAAAGAGATCGGGAAATGCAATTCTGCATTCTCCGTTCTCTTTTTTTTTGTATTTTGTTGTAAATAATCCAAATAGTTAATATATTTGCAAACGAAACCTATCACTTTCGCATTGAAATATTGAAACGTTACTAATTTTTCGTTTAATAATCAAATTGCTATATGGATTTGCTGTTCTACATCGTGCCGGCGGCATCACTGGTCGCCCTGTTCTTCGCCTGGTATTTCTTCAGGCAGATGATGAAAGAGAGCGAGGGCAATGTTACAATGAAGGAGATTGCCCAATATGTCAGGGACGGAGCTATGGCATATCTTAGGCAGCAGTACAAGGTCGTTACCATTGTATTCGTCGTGCTTGCCGTCTTCTTCGCCATTCTCGCCTACGGATTCCATATCCAGAACCCTTGGGTTCCGTTTGCGTTCCTTACCGGCGGTTTCTTCTCGGGCCTTGCCGGCTTTGTCGGCATGAAGACAGCGACATATGCTTCAGCCAGGACCGCCAATGCGGTGACAAGAAGCCTGAATTCCGGATTGAAACTCGCCTTCCGCTCGGGAGCCGTAATGGGTCTCACGGTGGTAGGCCTGGGCCTTCTCGACATATCCATCTGGTATGTAGTGCTGAAGGCTTTCGTCAGCGATCCTGATCCGTCACAGGTACTTGTGACCATCACGACCACCATGCTTACCTTCGGAATGGGAGCCTCCACACAGGCCCTCTTCGCCAGGGTGGGCGGCGGTATCTATACCAAGGCTGCCGACGTCGGAGCCGACATCGTGGGAAAGGTGGAGGCGGACATCCCTGAGGATGACCCGAGAAACCCTGCCACCATCGCTGACAATGTGGGTGACAATGTGGGTGACGTGGCCGGAATGGGTGCTGACCTTTACGAGTCATATTGCGGCTCAATCCTTGCGACAATGGCGCTCGGAGCATCCGCATTCTTCGGTGACACGGTGGCGCAGACACGTGCGATTCTCGCCCCTATGTGCATTGCGTCAATCGGAGTGATCCTCTCGATCATCGGCATTTATGCCGTCAGGACCAAGGAAGGTGCAGGCCTTCAGGAGCTTCTCGGTTCCCTCAGCCGCGGAACAAACCTCAGCGCCGGCCTCATTGCCGTGGTGGTATTCCCGATTTTCTACCTCCTCGGCTTCGCGAACTGGTGGCAGTTGTCGCTCTCGGTCATTTTCGGCCTTCTTTCGGGAGTAGTCATCGGCAAGGCCACGGAATATTACACTTCGCATTCATATAAGCCAACCCAGAAACTTGCAGAGAGTGCCAGGACCGGTTCCGCTACCGTGATCATCAGTGGAGTGGGCCTCGGAATGATCTCCACGGCGATTCCTGTAATCACCATTGCGGTCGCAATCCTGCTTTCTTATCTCTGCGCCACGGGATTTTCATTCGACCCGTCGCTTATCAGCAACGGTCTGTACGGTATCAGCATCGCTGCGGTCGGCATGCTGTCAACCCTCGGCATCACGCTCGCCACGGATGCATACGGTCCGATAGCGGACAATGCCGGAGGAAACGCCCAGATGAGCGGACTCGATCCTGAGGTGCGCCAGAAGACGGATGTCCTGGATGCCCTCGGCAACACTACGGCTGCCACAGGAAAGGGCTTTGCCATCGGTTCGGCCGCATTGACCGCCCTCGCCCTCCTCGCATCCTATATCGAGGAGATCAAGATCGGTCTCTCCCACGTGGGCAGGACGACGATCGAGATTGCCGGAGAGGCTGTCGACGTCGCTCAGGCTACAATCCCTCAGATTGTGGAATATTATCAGGTCAACCTTATGAATCCGAGAGTCCTCGTGGGCGTATTCATCGGCGCGATGATGGCTTTCCTCTTCTGCGGACTCACCATGAACGCTGTCGGCCGCGCCGCCCAGAAGATGGTGACTGAGGTTCGCCGCCAGTTCCGCGAGATCAAGGGTATCCTGACCGGAGAACAGAGGCCTGACTATGCCAGATGCGTGGAAATCTCCACCCTCGGGGCACAGCATGAGATGATACTCCCGTCCGTCATTGCCATTGTGGTGCCGGTGCTTGCGGGCGTATGTCTGGGCCCTGCCGGTGTGATGGGCCTTCTCGTGGGAGGCCTGGGAGCCGGTTTCATCCTGGCGATTTTCCTCGCCAATTCTGGAGGAGCATGGGACAATGCCAAGAAATATGTGGAGGAAGGACATCTTGGAGGGAAGAATTCCGACTGCCATAAGGCAACGGTAGTGGGTGACACGGTCGGTGATCCGTTCAAGGATACATCCGGTCCGTCTCTCAACATTCTCATAAAGCTGATGAGTATGGTATCGATTGTGATGGCCGGTCTCACAGTAATGATTGGAGGATAGTAATCTTTAATATTTTGTTTTCCTTTTTTTCCGGGATAACGGCGTGAGTCGTGGTCCCGGTTTTTTTTGCTGTACTTATAGATTGTCAAAAAAACACTTGATTTTGTTCCAAAAATTCACGATATTGCGACGTTTTGGTACATAGGGAATATTATGGGCTTGCCATTTGCGGCTTAAGAGCGCTGACCTATTGTCGAAGACATATCCGCAATGGCCATAAAATTAGATGGTATGAAAAGAATTACAATTCGTGATGTCGCCCGCGAGGCAAAGGTATCGGTGACGCTTGTTTCATTCGTCATGAATGCAAAGAGAGACAAGGACGGAAATCTTGATTGCCCGGTCAATGCGGAGACAGCGAAGCGTGTGCTTCAGGTCGCCCAGAAATTAGGTTACAGAAGAAATTTCGCCGCAGCCTCACTCAGGAGCGGCAAATCCAATTCCATAGCAGTCATTCCGAACGACATATCCAACAAATTCTTCGCAGGAGTCTCCAGATGCATCGAGGAGAGGGCGAAGAGTTACGGTTACACTGTTCTTTTCGCAAGTTCTGACGAAAATGCGGAAAGACTCTCAAGCGTGATGGACGCAGTTCTCGCACACAATATCGACGGAGTCATCGTGGCTCCATGCACGGGCGGCGACGATGCCGTGAGAAAAGCCACCGAGGCCGGTGTGCCGGTGGTCCTGCTCGACAGGGACATTGTCGATATGGAGAATGTAGGCAAGGTCCTGCTTGATGATGTGGAGGCAGGTGCGATGGCCACCAAGCTCTTCCTCGACAGGGGTTACAGAAAAATCGAGATGATTTCCTACTCTCTCGGCATTTCAAGCCTTGAGGAACGTGAGTCAGGATACCGCAAGGCAATGATTGAGCAAGGTCTCGAGCAGGATGTCAAGGTGCATTACACTTCCTACGCCAATGCTGCCCAGGATGTGCCTGGAATCATCAGGGATGCCGTCAGCAGGGGAGTGGAAGCCATGTTCCTTCCTACATATTCCCTCTCTGCCCTCGTCCTCATGACAATGCGTGACCTCGGTCTCAGGACACCTGAGGATATGGCCGTCATCGGCTTCGACGTCAGTGATATCTACCAGCTCTACTCAACATCCGTCACCCACATTGTACAGCCTCTCAAGGAACTCGGTGAGAAGTCCGTGGACGTGCTGGTCAATATGATACAGGGAAAACCGGCCGAGAAAGCTGTTCTCAAGCCGGAAATGATCGAGGGCGATTCCACATCCGCCAAGGCATAGGTTCCCGATTTCAAGAACGGTGGGCGACATTGCAATGTGGCGGTGGCTAAATCTGTTCCTGAAATTGGATTATTGACGATTTTTTGTAGTATTGCAGGTATGGTTCTGCACCGGCTGAATCGTACCCGCAATATACAATCATTGTCATTATTCAATATGAAAAGAGTAGCGAAAAGGCTCTTGCTGATGACGGCAATCCTTGCCCCGATGGCACTTGGTGCCCAGACAAAGAATGACCTTCCGGATTTTGAGATTACGGGAAATGTCCGCGTGGAGCTGAAGATTGTGAAATGACGCGGGCTTGACGGCTGGATTGATCTACGAAACTCCCTCAGGTGCAGGGAGTTTCTTTCCTTTCATTGCGAAGTAGCCGACAATCACTCCGGCGGCAACCAGCAATGACACGCCGAGAACCGGCCTGTAGAATATCCAGGCAATGCCGATAACGACGATTGACCATACCGCTCCGACAATCCAGCATACTGCGCCGACTCCGAAATTGACAATGCTGGCCAGGAATGGAAGTACCTTGAAGAGGGTCACGAGAATCTCGAACAGGCTCTTCAGACCGAATACGACGAGGAGAAAACCTGCAATTCTGAGTATCCAGGTCAGGGCGCTGTTCTTATTGTGCTCCGATGTGAACATTGAATCCATATCCACTGCTCCCATTGTCAGGGTGCAGAATTTCTTGCCGTTCTTCGCCGTGAACTCCTGCAGATTGTCCTGATATACCTGGGCGATGAGGGATACCTGTCCCGGCCTTGTCATTGTGAAAGTCACCTTGACGTCACCGATTTCCGGAATCACCGTGCTCTTGCCGAAATAGGCGACATTGCCCTGGACATGTACAAGGTCGGTCTGGTCGAGGCTTGCGGTGTCGACCGGAAGGCGGCTCTTCAGTATCGTCATTGCACTGTTGTTCCATTCCTTCTTGAGCTCTTCAGTGAAATTCAGTTCCACGGGCTCCCTTCCGCTCATCTGCTGATAGAGGCAGGACGGCATCTTGTATGCCCCGAAACTTACATTCTCAGCATATTGATCCTTGCTCTCGAGATTGGCAAGCGTAAAGTTCATATTCTTGTATTCCGGGTCATTGAACTCGGCTGAAGGGACCGGTCTGCTGACCCATTCCTTGTCATAAGTATAGGTGGTGATGGTCTCCTGGCCGCCTCCAATCTTGTCCCTTGTCTCCTCGTGCTTCTTCTCCACCCACTGGTAATACTCCACCTCGCGGCTCAGCCTGATGGCCACCGCTCCGGCGCCGAAAGTCGGGTCTGTCAGCGAATCGTTGGTCTCAGCCATAGCTGTGGCGTGGATCAGCTGGCCGTCAAGTTCAGGATTGACAGTGGATACATCCTCCACGTGAATGGCCTTCTTCTGGGCCTCATTCAGCATCCTTGTCGTCTTCACCGCCCTGCCTTCATTGATCCAGAGCAGTACTGTTCCCGCAATCAGCAGAAGAATTCCTGTGCCGATGCCCTTCCCGGATTTTCCGAGACGCTGGCCGTAACTTGTAGTTGTTTTTTCCTGGTAAGCCATAACTTGATGTTTTCTGCAAATTTACACCGCAGAGAATCCCGCAGTTATGAATTGAGAAACAATTATTATGAATACAGGGACTTTGTGCAGTAATTCTCCGATGTTTTGTTAACCTGCATTCAAGTTCAAACAATGTCGGGAAAGTTTGGTAATCTGCTGGAGCTGAAGTAACTTTGCTCATAATTCAAAACCCGGCTGTACCGTGAGAAAATGCAAATTATCAATATCTGCCATCCTGCTGCTTGCGGCGTCGTATATTGCCGGTGGACGGCAGACTCTCCCGCCGGATTCCCTATTCATGCATTTCTGCAGCCGGCAGCAGCTTGATTCCGCGTACAACGAGTGCTCGAAAGAGGCCCTGAAGGAGGAATCTGATTGCAAACAGGCACTTACAGACTATCTGATGGCTGAATGGGCATACGAGAACAGCTGTTTCCAGCTCTCCGAGTACTATGTCAATCTAGTCCTTTCCTCGAAACCGGATGACATGGAAATCATAGCCGACTGCCTCAGCCGGGCCTGCATCCTGCAGCAGCGCAAGGGCAATCTTGAGGCGGCCATTGAATATGCTGAGCGTTGCCTGGACATTGACAGGGACCTCGGAAATCCGGAAAATATCAGTTCCTCCCTAAACAACATTGCCGGTCTCTATCTCACGTTCGGACAGTCTGACATTGCTCGCCAGTACATCGATGAGGCGATTGAGGTGGAGCGCCCTCTTGGCAGGGACGCATATCTGGCCATAAGACTTGGAATGGCCTCCGAGATATATCTGAAACTGGGCCTGACCTGTGAGGCCCTGATGTATTCTGACGAAGCCTTCCACCTGGACAGTCTCGCCGGAAGGAATGCCAAGGCTGCCATCAGGCTATGCCAGCGGGCCTCTGCATTCTCCGAACTTGGTGATGATGAGGCTGCCGGGAAGGATCTCAGGGCCGCAATCCCAATCCTCAAGGCAGCCAACAACCTCAATTCCCTGTCAATAGCCTATGCCCAGGTCGGTGAAATCTGCCTTCGCTCCGGAAGGGACCGGGAAGCCTTGGATGCATTCAATAAATCCATTGAATATTCCACCGCCATCGGCAATGAATATGTTGAAGGCAGGGGGAGAAAGGGCCTTTGGATGCTGGCTCGCAAGGATTCTCCTTCATTGGCATTGTCCCAGCTCGAAAGGTACAATGAAATCCAGGCCCGTATCAATACGGACAAGGCCGCAGCTGAACTGGCACGGTTCAATGTCCATTACGAGACCCTCAAGAAGGAGCACACAATCGCCCTGCAGCACCAGAAACTGAAATGGGGCACTGTCTGCCTGGTACTCCTTCTCGTCCTCATGGTTGTCCTCTTCGTCGCATTCCTGTTTTACAAGAGGAGTTCCCGGCTCGGCGAGGAGAAAAATGCCATCCTGATAAAGGAGGCCCTCGAACGCGACCGCCTGTTAATGCTTTCCAGACAGAATATGGAGAAGGAACTCAAGGAGGAATTGGCCCAGCTGTCCTCTTCTGCCATGCCGGCA
The DNA here is from genome assembly GCA_034089285.1 of Candidatus Cryptobacteroides sp. Lineage (GTDB taxonomy): Bacteria > Bacteroidota > Bacteroidia > Bacteroidales > UBA932 > Cryptobacteroides. The sequence continues at coordinate 111,092 of JAXDUM010000030.1, read as the reverse complement.
GTCAAACTGACGGCCAGGGAAATTGAGATTGCCAGGCTCTCTGCCAAGGGCCTCCTGAGCAAGGAAATCGCAGCCCGGTTCAATATTTCCCAGCGCACTGTCGAGACTCACAAGAACAATCTCTACCGCAAGCTCGGAATAAACAATTCGGCCGAACTCGTATCCTATATGCATAAAGCCGGGCTTTTGTCCTGAAGTGCCGGAATATTGCCCCGATTATCTACGTAAATATACTTAGATTGCCTCCAAAACTGTCTTTGCGGCCATCTATTCTCCGTTTTCCTTGGTATTTTTAAGTTCACGAAAAAATGGAAGTATCAAGGGAATTGAACTGTATGACCGAATGAAGAGACGCATTCTAACTTTTATTATGCTCCCGATCTTTCTGTTTTCCTGCCACAGGAAAGCAGCTGTTCCGGACGTGGAGAGAGGACAGATAGACAGTGTGGTGTACTCGGTCGGCGATGCCGATTCTCTTGCCCGTGTAATGGACTCCTTCATATCAGCCGGAAATCTCTACGGAGAGATGGTCGCCGCACGGGAGCTGGGAAAGAAACTCAGGAACGCCAGTCAGTTCTATGAGGCGATTGATGTGCACAAGAGAGGTCTGGTCGCGGCCGAAAAGCTTCGGGACACCGTGCAGATAGTCCAGGCCCTCAACAACATTGGCACCAACTACAGGAGGCTGGCCATTCTTGACGAGGCGTCATCGTATCATTACCAGGCACTTACATATTGTGACCAATATTCCGGCAGCAGGAATCCGGATGACAGGACAGCCCGCAAGAACAGGGTCGTCAGCCTCAACGGAATTGGAAATGTGCAGCTGACCCTCGGCAATGCAGATGAGGCTGAGAATGCCTTCCGCCAGGCCCTGAAGGGGGAGAATGAGCTGGGCAGTGCCCTCGGCCAGGCTATCAACTACGCCAATCTCGGCTCCATTCTCGAATCCAGGGAAATGCTGGACTCCGCCAGGTATTATTATGGCAAGTCATTGGAATTCAATGAGAAAGCAAAATCGGACCTGGGCGTTTCCCTCTGCCACGCCCATTTCGGCAGGCTGGCCGAGAAAGAAGGAGACTATGATGCGGCCATAGAGGAATACAGGCAGGCTTACGACATAATGGAGGGCAATTCCGATGTCTGGCATTGGCTTGAATCAGCCGTTTCACTTGTACGGGCCTATATCAATGCAGGGAATCTGGAACGGGCCTCGTTCTATCTTGCCAAGGCAGGGAAAGAGGCGGGACGCATTTCCTCGATGGAGTACCTCGCCGAGGTCAACAGGCTTGAATACCTCATCAGCAAGAAGAAAGGAAATGCCGTCAAGGCTCTGGAATACTATGTCCGGAGCCGGGAGTATGCCGACAGCGTAGCCAGCGAGAAAAACCTGAACCATATACAGAACGTCAGGGTAAGATACGAGAGGGAGAGGAAGCAGAATGAAATAGAACTGCTCAACCGCAGCTGGGAGGCGGAGCGCAAGAACAGGAATGCGTTGCTGACGATGTCCCTCATTGCCCTTTTCCTGACAATTGCGACCATCATCGTGCTGATTTTCCTGATTGCGCTGAGAAATCGCAACCAGCGGATTATCAAGGAGATGGAAAGAATGAAGTCCACATTCTTCACCAACATCACCCACGAGTTCAGGACTCCGTTGTCAGTGGTCCAGGCTGCGGCTGGGGATGTCCTGAACAGAAGCAGTGACCCGGAGGTAAGGCGGGATGCCCTGGACATTCTCCGTCACGGCAAGGGCCTGCTCAATCTCATCAACCAGATTCTGGACATTGCGAAACTCACCGAGAAAAGTGCGGTCAAAGCAGTCCCGGAATGGAAGTATGGCGATATAGTCGGCTTCATTTCAATGATTTGCGAAAGTTATAGGCCATTTGCCCAGACGGCCGGAGTCCGGCTTGTATTCAGTTCGCCTGTCGAGGAACTGGAGATGGATTTCATTCCTGACTACGTACAGAAGATAGTCGGCAACCTACTCTCCAATGCAGTGAAATTCTCCCCGTCAGGAGCCGACGTCCTTCTCTTCGTGAAGCAGGAAGAGGCTGATGTTCATATAATTGTATGCGACAAGGGCGTGGGTATGACGGCAGAGCAGAAGGATAAGATTTTCATTCCTTTCTATCAGGCTCCTACCGACAGCCAGCGCATAGGCAGCGGCATTGGCCTTTCCCTCGTGAAACTGTCCGTAGAAGCCATGAATGGCAGGGTGGATGTCCACAGCGCCCCGGGTGAGGGTACAGTATTCATTGTAAGAATCCCGCTGGCGTATGGAGGCAAGGTGAGCGGAAGGCTCAATATGGCTGAATACAATATTCCGGAGGCCGATACTTTGGCGACAACAAGACTTGAAATCAACGAGGATATTGTCTGCGGGACCGATTCGTTCAGCATATTGATTATCGAGGATACGGCTGAGGTGGCCAGATGGCAGATGAAGCAGCTTGGAGAAGGCTATAGCTATTACTTTGCATCGGACGGTGAGTCAGGTCTTGCCAGGGCTGAGGAGATTATTCCGGACCTGATAATAACCGACATCATGATGCCCGGGATGGACGGATACGAGGTATGCCGGAGGATCAGGTCATCGGAATTGCTGAACCATATACCTGTGATAATGGTTACAGCCAAGGCGACTCACGAGGATAGGATGAAAGGGCTTGCGGCAGGTGCTGACGCCTATCTGGAGAAGCCGTTCCATGCTGATGAACTTGCTGTCCGCGTTTCCAAACTACTGGAACAGAGAAAATTGCTGCAATCCAAATGGGAGGCGGTCATCCGTCAGGGAGAGCCTGTTGAGGAAAATCCGGCAGCAAATGAACTTCCGGATGCTGACAGGGCATTCGTCGGCAAGTTTACGGATGCCGTGAACAAATGCTTCGAGACCGGGACTCTGGATTATGATTTCATTGCCTCCGAGATGTGCCTCACCCGTTCGCACATGAACCGCAAGCTCAAGGCCATTACCGGAATGACATCCACCGAGTATATAAAGACAATGAGAATCTCTCTCGCCAAGGCCCTGATTGACACTACCGACATGAAAATCGAGGCGATTGCCATGCGCTGCGGTGTGGATGACGTGGCATACTTCAGTTCATTGTTCAGGAAGGCCACGGGAATGACACCTACTGCCTGGAGGTCCCGTAACAGGGGTTGAAGCTGAAGAATGTTCCTCAATTCATAATTTTTGCCCCTCAATTCATAACTATGGAATCCTTCCGCGGCCAACTTTGCCACCGGAAGTTGAACGAATGTTAACCAATTAATGATTATAGTCATGAAAAGAATCGTATCCATCATTTCAGCAGCAGCCGTGCTGTTCTCATTCCAGTCCTGTGAGGTCGAGCCGACCTCTCTCAGCGGAGATTCACTTCCTGTCAAGGTGACCGTGGCCGGTCATTGCAGGTATGTTGCCAAGGACAAGTCAGGTACCTCTCTGGACCCGGAAATCGTGACAGTCGGCACACCTGTCGAGATTCTCTACGGAGTTCCCGGTGCTGACTCCAAGGTGGAGTATGCGGTAAAGACCGTCAAGGTCAATAATGAGGGTTACTTCGAGACTGAAATCGGATGCCCTGTAGGCAAGTCTCTTTCAGTGAAGGTCCAGGCCTCTTTCAAGGGCGAGTGCTATGCCAAGGACAGCCACAAGGGTACCTACTCGATGGTTGAGACAATCTTCTTCGGAACAGTCACAGAGAGCCTTTCCGCCGGCGATGCGGGTTATTTCGACCTCAAGCTCTATCCTCACGCATATCTCGAACAGGAAGATCTCGTCCAGCCGTAAGTCATCATCCCGGCGAGTGGAGAATTCTGCCTCCGAAAAGAAAAGTAAATAACCAAATCCGAACAAAATGAAAAAGACAATAATAATATCCATAATAGCCCTGGCCCTCCCTGTCCTCGCACTGGCTCAGGAGAAGACCTACTATGTGCCGAAGAAGGGCGACTGGTCAGTAGGTGTCACATTCAACGCCGCCAGTCTCGGCCACAAGCTCAGCATGCAGCCGAAGCCGGGAGACTTCGCCGGCCAGTTCATCGAGGACCTGGCCTCCAATCCGAAGCAGATGTTCATCCTCTCGCAGGACCCTGTGGCAGCATTCCGCGTGAAATGCCAGATGTCATCCAAAACGGCATTCAGGGCATCCCTCGGTGTCAACGGAAGCCTCATCAACTACAGGGAGTATGTCCGTGACGACTATGCCTGGAGCCTGGACCCTGACACCCAGAACCAGGTAGTTGACCGCGTAAGGCACAATATGAACAGTGTTTCCCTCCTCCTCGGCTTCGAGGGCAAGAAAGGTGAGAAATGCGTGCGCTTCGTGTACGGTGTTGACCTCATGTACACCATCGCCGGAGGCAGGATGAAATTCGACTATGGCAATGAGATGACAGACCTCAACCACGTTCCGTCCTCAATGCCTATGACCTCGACAATGAAGGAAGGCTCGGTGAACGATTTCCAGAGCACTCTCGGCATTGCCTACGGCCGTCCGACGGAGAGATACAACTCCGGCTACATCCACGGCATCGGTCTCTCGTTCGATATGGGTCTCGAGATTTTCCTCGCTGAAAGAGTATCCCTCGGAGCCACGATGAACTTCACTCCGATAATGTATACCTTCCAGCCTCAGACCTACACCATCTACGAGGGCTTCTCTACCAACACCGGCAAGGTCGAGAAATACAACGGCCTCGTAAGCCCGGGCAGCGATGCCTTCCTCTATGGCACCGAGAACATAGGTCTTAGACTTTCCGTAAACTATTACTTTTAAAAATGAAAACATTATCCAAAATAATAACAATCCTTCTTTCCGCTGCTGCCGTATTTGCTGCCTGTGGCAAGGAAGAAAACGGCCCCGCTGAAGTGAAGGACTTCTTCCTTACCAGTCCTGCCAGCGGGTCCCTCACCCTCACCCAGAATGAGGACTTCCGCATCAAATTCGGCACTGTCCCGGAGGAGGCCGCCGGCACCGTACTGGTAGAATGGAGTATTGACGACCCGGATATCGCCACCGTAAAGAACGGACGCGTGACTCCCCAGAGACCCGGAAAAGCCGTCATAACCGTCAAGTGCGGGAAGTTCACCGAGACTGTCAATCTTACTGTCAAAGGCATTCCGGTCACATCTTTCTCCGTACCTGCGGAACTGAATGCTTATTACGGCAATCCGAAGGAGATTCCCCTGACTGTCGAACCGGCCGAGGCCAATGCCGCATCCCTGAACTGGTATGTGGAGGATGAGAATGTCGCTTACATTACGTTCGAGGATGGAAAGGCCTATATCAATGCGACGTCGGAAGTGGAAAACGGCGTGACTGCAGTGACTGTCTCCGCAGATGATATGGAGCCTCAGACGATAGAAGTCAATGCCTGCCCCAGAGGCGTAGCAGTGCTTTATACTTACACCGACCGTACCGTCATATTCGATGATGTCGAAGGCAAGGAACTGGATTTCAATCTGCTTTCCTTCTCAGATGCAGATAATGCCGCGGATTTGCTTTATATTGCCGTAAATAAAGTTTCCAGCCTGGATATCAAGGTTGATAACCCCAAGATATGCACAGTCTCCAAGGCGTTAGTTAGCGATGCGGTGGGTACCTGGTATAGCATATTCGTAGGAGCCGGTTCTGAATATGGCACGACCGGTGTGACCATAACCACCCAAATGGATGGCCTGACATTCACCACCAGGTTCAGCGTCAGGCGCGAGCCGCTCGTATTCCCGGAAGGGGTCTGCATCTACAATGCCGACAAGAAATGTGCGATGGCGGACGAGGAGGAAGTGACGAAAGGCCAGACCATAAACCTGATGCTGACTGCTGGAGGACAGGTCTCCTATCCGGCAAAGTGGACATCGAGTGATGCCTCCCTGGCCACAGTAAAGACTTCGGACGGCAAGGAATATTCACGGAAAGCCATAGTGTCCGTATCCGGTTCGAAGACAGGCAAGGTTACCATATCAGCTGCGGATGAATCCGGCACGACCTCCAAGAGTGTCGTACTGAATGTCACCGCTGAAAAGTTCAGTGCTGGAGTGTATCTCATCGATGTGTCAAGCGGAGAAAAGATTGAAAAAGGCTCAGTACATTGCGTAGAATACGGATTTCCATTCGAAGTGAAACTGTCTGAAAGTTACAAGAATCTGACGTGGAGTTCTGCCGATGAATCAGCATTGAAAGTCGTGCAGGATGCCGGCAATCCTGTCAAGGCAAGGATTACAATTGCTGATCCTGAGAAGACAGTGGTTTTGCGCATCACAGATGAATCAGGTTCCACGACTCTCGAATATTCCTTCTGTGCGAACTTGTCCCTGAGGACATTGTTTGTAAGGCCTGCATTGGGTAACTACAACGATGTGGTTTACTATTCGAAACCTGGAGCGTCTGAGGACTGGATATTTATGCCTTATGTTCCGGGCCGTAATCTCATACAGATGGAACTTACTGACAGCAAAGGGCATACGGTGATGAATCTGGCTGATGGAGGATGGTCTGCGGAACTTGTCTCCGGACATTCAACAGATGTCTTGAAACGCTCAGGCATATCTTACTATGATATTGTCACATATTCCCCAAGGGACAAACATATCCTCATCAAGGATAAGTTCGGCAATGAGAAAAACCTTATTGTCCGTCCTACACCGGATTTCCGCAACAAAGGCTATGAGATTTGGGAGTCGCTTGATTCGAAAGAACGGAATATAGAATACAACAATGACGGGACAATGCATGGCGCAGTCTCATCTTTGGCAGGCCCTGGGACCGCATATGAGGATTACGAATTATATACTCGTGCTGTCGGTACCGTCTGGTGCATCAATATTGATGATTTCGCGAAGAACATTATCAGGGAGGAGTGTAAGATAAATGATATTGCATATTCGTGCAATGGCCTCCATTTCACCAGTATGGAACAACTGTTCAAATTCCTCAATGATGATCCGTCCACTTTCAAATATTATTATAAGAATGGCATGGGCAATATGGTCGTACAAGATATTTACGCATATCATAAACATCATAATCGTCATAAGGTGCAGTTCAAGTTGACGCCGATAAATGGTCAAGCTGAATGGGCTGCCAAAACCTCCAAATTGTATATTTACGGAGAATGCCAGTTCCAGCTGGATATGGACTAAGCTTCGTCATCCCCTATTCCACTTCGTCACAAAAACAATTACCAAATAGTCCTTTATATGAAATTGAAAACACTTTTTGGCGGACTGCTTTTCGCCGCCGCGATTATGACTGCATCATCCTGCGAGGAAGCATTGGACCAGATGGCCAAGGTTCCTGCATTCTTCATCCCTGAGATAATGTACAACGGACAGACCTTCCAGGTCACCCGTTTCGCAACCTGCAAATATCAGTTCTCCACTGATTCCAAGTACCTGACAATCACCGAGACTTCCGACGGCAAGTTCATTGCCGAGGCTGACGGGGCATGGGTGACCGAGACTTCCCTGAAAACAATCCCTGTAAAGGTGACAGCCGTGAATCCTGACGATGCCTCCGTGGAGCCTCAGGAAGAAGAGACAGTCCTCATTGACTGGGGCCTGAAACTGTATGAGGGCGATGAGGCAGTTTCCAACGCCGAACTCATTGCCGGAAGAACATACAGGCTGGAGATGATTGCCGCAAACACAGGGATCAAGATTGAGACAATCCTTGGAGGTGCTACCGACAAGGCCAATCCCCAGGCTCTTGAGTGGAAATTCGACTCTGGCAAGGTCCGTGAGGTGAGCCGGACTGATACCTCATTGGAGTTCAAGCCGATTGCTGCAGGCATCTTCGGAATCGCCGCTTTCCTCGGGGAATATAAGGTAAATATAAGCGGAAACGCACATTAGTGCATTTCCCCTTGAAATGACAATAAATCTACAATTTTATGAATATCAGGAATATATTGATGAGTCTGATGGCTGCGGCCGCCCTGGTGGCATCAACTCCGGCATCAGCCCAGTTGGGTAATATACTGCACAAGGCCAAGGAAGCAGCCGGAAAGGCAGAAAGAGTAAAAGCCATGGTAACACCTGACGAAACAGTCAAGGCCGATCTGAGTATCCCGGTGTCCGGCAAAATCTATTATGTAAGCCCAAACGGCTCAAACCGCAATGACGCCACCTCTCCGGAGACGGCGGTGAAGGACCTCCAGAAGGCAATTGACCTTGCCGAAGAGGGATCTGCCATTTACATTGCCGAAGGCAATTATCTCGGCAAACTCGACCAGGGTTACATCGAAGTGAAGAAGTATCTCTCGCTCGTGGGCGGCTGGAAGAGCGATTTCAGCGAGAGAAATCCTGTGAAATACATTACCTCCATACGTCCGGGAGCAGGACAGGTAGGCACAAGCGGCAGCCATGCCAGCCTTGAGGTCTATGTGAGAGGCAAGCGCAATGCTGCTGTCCTCATTGACGGCATAGCATTCGACAAGGGCCAGTACAACAGTTATTGCAGCTATGCACCGGACGATGCGCGCACGGGTTCGCCGGAGGGTTGCGAGACAGGCCGTCTCCTCATCGAGGGAGAGAATCCACCTGTTCCGAAAGTCGGAGGTGCCCCTATCGGAAAGCCGCTTCTCCGCGGCGAGGTTGAGGGCCAGGTGACCATCCGTAACTGTACATTCGTGAACGGATACCATTTCGCCATCGAGATGGGCTGCGTCGCAGGACATTACGATGTCTATAACAATGTCTTCGCGGCAAACCGTATGTCTGCCTGTGAAATCCGCGGAATGAATCCTGACCACAATCTCTGCTCGCTGGATTTCCACGACAATACAGTCCTCTTCACCTGGTGCCGTACCAAGGTTCAGGAGAGCATGGGCGTAGGATTCAGGTTCATGACCGGCCTCAAGAAGGTGAGAGTTTACAACAATATCTTCGGCTGCTCAAACCTCGGTGCCATCGAGCGCACATTCGTCGACAGCAATGCCGCCAAAGAGGCTGAGCGAATAACCTCCGCCACCAACAACCTCTTCTTCATGAACCGCAACAATATGACCGAAGGTGCCGCAGACCTCGTGCTTCCTTCCGGAGGCGGCAAGTGGCTCTTCCTCGCTGCGTCCCAGTTCGAGGATGCCGAGCAGCTCAAGGAGTATGAGGGCAACAAGGAGATGGCGGCGGACGAGAATTTCATCAAGGCCATCGACCCTGCCTACCTGAAAGGCTACATGGGTATAAATATCAAGAGTTCTTCCTCTTACGACCCTAATTCGGCTGCCAACCAGGTGAACCGTCTCTTCGGAATGAACCAGCAGGGAACCGAGATTGTACGTGCATCGATGTTCGCCAACCGTTACCCTTACGAGAAGGCCTTCGACCTCTTCGGGGCAGTCAGCGGTTATGGCGCGCAGAGACCTTAGTGACAGTTATGAGTACGCGTTCACCCAACCCAATTCTCTCGAGCGAGGAGGTTCAGCGCATTATAGACGAAAGGCTTGAGGTGATTCTTGGCAAGGAAGCGGCCGCGTTGCAGAATACCGACGCTTCCAGGCCTTCCCGCAAAAAGTGCACTTTTTTTCACCGGCTCATCGGGCTTTTCCGCAGCTGAAATGCTTCGTAATCCCCGGCTTTGACCGGGACATTTGAAACAGATTGAAAATGAAAACATTATCAAAAATATTAACAATCCTTCTTTCAGCGGCTGCCCTCCTGGCCGCTTGCGGCAAGGAGGAGGCTCCGGCCAAGCTGGAGGATTTGTATCTGATCAGCCCCGCCAGCGGCTCCCTGACAATGATTCAGGGCGAAACACATCGCATTGACTACGGGACAGTGCCGGAGAATGCCGGCCCGGCGAAGATATATTGGAGTTCAACCGATCCGAAAGTCGCTTCCGTAGATGACGGCGTTGTCAAGGCACTCGCTCCCGGGCAGACGGTGATAGAAATGTTTGCCGGAGAACTCTCCGTCTCCATCAATGTGACGGTGAAGGGCATACCTGCCACCTCATTCTCGGTGCCGGCGGAAATCAACGCCTATACCACCGAAAGGGAGATTCCCCTGACCATAGAACCGGCGAATGCCAATGCGGCATCCCTGGACTGGGCGGTGGAGGACGAGAACATTGCCACTGTCACAATAAAGGACGGTAAGGCCTGGCTTCGGGCGGTTGACCGGGTGGAAACCGGAGTGACTGAGGTCACTGTAAGCGGGGAAGGTCTTGAGCCTCAGACGATTAAGGTTACTGCCCTGGCTGAGGGAACCTATGTGTTCTATTCCTATGTTGACGGAAGCAAGACCTCTGCAAGGGCCATTGGTACGCTGGATTTCAATCTGCTCACCTACGATGATGAAAACCCGAAAGTGCGGAGTTTGATGTATATGGCCGCCCGGAAAGTAAGCGACGTGTCCGTAAAGGTGGACAATCCGAAGATATGCACTGTCACTGCCGAAGTCTCGGATTTCCTGAAAATTACTCTCGGCGCCCTGTCCATTACCGAGGGGACGGAATACGGCTCCACGAGTGTGACCGTCACCACAGTGATGGAGGGCCTGACTTTCAATGACGTTTTCACCATTGAGAGGATGAAAATTACTGTTCCTGAGGATCTTTGCATTTACTGCCCGTCGAAGGGAGGCGCATTGCCAGGGGAAGTGGATGTCAAGAGAGAGGAGACCCTCAGGCTGCGTATTGTATCCGGAGGGGATACGCCGACATACCATTCTGTGAAGTGGACCACAAGTGACGCATCTCTGGCTACAGTGTCGAGGCCTGACGGGAAAGAGTACGGCTATGACGATGTCATAGTGACCGTGAACTCTGACAAGACCGGCAAGGTAACAATAACTGGCACCGATGCGACCGGGAAGATCACCAGGAGTGTCGTGCTGAATGTTGTGAAGGAAAAATTCTCCGACAGTGTCGTGCTCAAGGATACGGGTTCCGGCGTAACCTATCAGGATGGAGGGACTTATGCGTGCCAATACGGCTACAAGACCACGGTAATCCTGAGTGAGAACTTCAAATATTCGGTCTGGAGCAGTTCGGATCCTTCCGTCATGAAAATAGAGATGTCTCCTACAGTTGAGGCTCAGGCCACATTGACATTCAATGAGCTTGGCAAGGATGTGACTCTGAGAATTACTGACGAGGCCGGCTCCAGGACTCTCACTTATCATTTCCATGCTGAACTTTCGCTGAAGAGCCTTAAGCTGGTACCCGAAAGCGATGACGTGGCATATTACGCCCATCTGGGATTGTCGAGTCCGGATTGGATATATCTGCCGTTCCTGCCGGGAAACAATACTGTCAAGCTCATGCTTAAGGACACAAGCGGCCATATTGCGACGGGTCTCAACAGCGGGAAATGGTCTGTTGTAATAGAGAACGGCTTTTCAAAGGATGACGTGGGGCTATACTCAGATTATATGATCTACTCTACAAGTTCAGCAAGAGACAAGACGCTGGTCATCACCGACCAGTTTGGGAATCGGAAGAGCGTGATAATCCGGCCTTGTATGGATTTCAGGGACCATGACGCCTGGCTGATTCTGGAGGATACTGCTGATAACGGCACCCAATACCTGAAATACAGATATATCTATGTGACATTTGATGACTTTAATACGTCAAAGAATAAGGTTGGAAGCAATTGGGACTACTACAGGATTAAGGCGGTTGCCGCCAGGGGCGGCGCCTATATTGTGGATATTACTGACTGCGTGGGTAAGGTTGTTGCTTATGCATGTGATTGGCATGGTAAGGATGCCGATGGAAATCGCATAGAATGCGGACCGTTTGGGCTCTCATCCATAGCGGAGATGATAAAGCATATCAAGGATGAGGACGAGAAGGTTTCTGCCAGCCACCCACATCACGATACTCACGATTACTACCCCCAGTTCTCCAGTATTGTCCACAAGGCTGACGTTCATGGGATTTATGGTATGCCGTTATTCCTTCTCCGCGTGAAAGAATGATGACTCCGGAGAGATTTCCCGACTTCGCTCGAAATGACAAATTGCGCTTGATTATGAGCTGCGTGCTTCGCTCGATATGACAGCCGTGACAGCCAGCGCGCAGCTCTATGTTGGAGCCGGTTATTCCTATTCACCGACCAAGGCTAAAGCTGAGGGCGTGAAAACAAATTTCGACAGAAACGGAGTCCGGGTCTTGCCCGCTGAATTATTTGCGTAACTACGATAAAAGTCATACATTTGCGCCCGGAAAACAACTTATCGCACAAATGGGCGGACTTTTTGGAACAATAACCAGGGAGGGCGAATGCGCCCGAGACCTTTTCTACGGGACAGACTATCATTCCCACCTCGGTACCAGGCGTGCCGGAATGGCAACCTTCAGTATGGCGGAAGGATTCTTCAGGAGCATCCACAGCCTGGAATCTTCCTATTTCAGGACCAAGTTCGAGGCCGAGCTGCCAAAATTCAAAGGCTCTTCGGGGATTGGTGTGATCAGCGACACCGATGCGCAGCCTCTGCTTATGAAATCCCATCTGGGACGCTTTGCGGTCGCCACTGTCGCCAAGGTCAACAACCTTGATGAAATCTCCGCCTCCCTTCTCGACAAGAATATGCCGCTGAGCGAATTCAGCAGCGGCAGGATCAACCAGACTGAGCTGATTTCCCTCCTCATCATCCAGGGCAATGACATTGTTAGCGGCATCGAGAATGTATTCCGCACTGTGAAGGGCTCCTGCTCGCTTCTCCTCCTTACCGAGGACGGCATCATTGCCGCAAGGGACAGCTGGGGGCGTACTCCATTGATTATCGGAAAGAAGGACGGTGCCTATGCCGTGGCGGGGGAGACCACCTCATTTGCAAATCTGGATTACGAAATCGAGCATTACATAGGTCCGGGCGAGATTGTCAGAATCAAGGCTGACGGATATGAGGTCCTCCGCAAGCCGAACAAGGGGATGCAGGTATGCTCCTTCCTCTGGATTTATTACGGTTTCCCGACCAGCTTCTACGAGGGACGCAATGTTGAGGATATGAGGAATGAGGCCGGCCGCATAATGGGCGAGGAGGATGACACCGAGGTCGATTACGCCAGTGGCATTCCAGACAGCGGAATCGGTATGGCAATAGGTTATGCCGAGGGCCACAAGGTTCCTTACAAGAGGGGAATATGCAAGTACACCCCTACCTGGCCGAGGTCCTTCATGCCTGTCAATCAGGAGACCCGCAATCTCGTGGCCAAGATGAAGCTGATTCCAAACTCGGCAATATTGAAGGACAAGCGGGTGCTTTTCTGCGACGACAGCATTGTCCGCGGCACCCAGCTCCGTGACAGCACGAAGCTTCTCCACGAGCTCGGGGCAAAGGAGGTCCACATGAGAATCGCCTGCCCTCCTCTCATCCACGCCTGCCCGTTCGTGAACTTCTCCGCCAGCAAGAGCGAGCTTGAACTCATCACAAGGCGGGTGATCCGGGATTTCGAGGGCGAAAATCCTCAGAACATCGATGCCTACTCGACCACGGGCTCTCCTGAATACAACAGGATGGTTTCGGAAATCGCCCGGGAGCTGAACCTGGATTCGTTGAAATTCAGCAAGATAGAGTCAATCGTATCCGCCATAGGCCTGCCGAAGTGCAGGATCTGCACGCATTGCTTCGACGGAAGTTCGTTCCATACTCTGAAGGAGGAGAACAAGTAGAGTGCATAAGGCGGAAAGAACCTCATTTCTCCGGACCAGGCCCTCCCAAACTGCGTTTGGGCCCCTCCCTCTAGTGCCGAGGGCGGCAAGTCCTTCGAAATGAGGTTCTTTCCGTCTTCCAGATAAACCTACTTCAGTAATCCTTCAAGCTCCTCCCAAGGCAATGTTACCTTGATGATTCCCAGATAGTAAGGGCCGATCTCGTACTGCCCGTAAATGTAGGTGACACCAGCTGGAGTGACAATGAAATTGCCGTTCGGTTCAATGTCCTTGATGAAGAGGGCATTGTAGGCATCATTGTCGGGAAGAGACTCCTGAAGATGGGCCGAGAGAAGCTTCCTGAGCTCCTCCCCGGAATCTTCCGTGAAAACATCATCCTCTCCGATGACCTCTCCGGTATTTCTGTCGAAATTGACTCCGGTCTCGGATGTAGAGCCGTGGGCGCCACCGGCATAATCATATCTGCTGACAATGCAGGATATAATGTCACCGTGCACTCCGGCAATGTGCCCGCTTACAGAGTTTTCCCAGGAGAGGGCCGAGCAAGGCTCTCCGTCATCATTGCCCTCCAGATATCTCAGAAGCTCATTTCCGCTCTCCCTGTATTCAGCCACGCAACTGTCGGCCCAATGCCTTGCCGCATCTCCGACATTGTTTCCGGCAACCCCGAAGCTCATTCTCACAATGCCTTCGGTGATTTTGGCGCAGACCTCATCCGGCAGGCCGGATTCCGGAAATTCAATTGAGGAACTTACTGTAATTGAATCCGTGCGGCCCTCCGCAAGCGCCCTGGTCTCATGCATCTCGAATCGCCCGGTCTTCAGGACATTGTCATTGCAACTGATAGCGGCGAGGACCGCCAGACAGGCCACGCCTGCTTTCAAAGTGATGTTTTTCATTTATTTCCCCTTTTTCGGTAATGTTTATTAATTGCCAGATCAGCCTTTCCCCCTCGTCAATCAAGCCTCCCTCCCCGAGTCCCGCAGCCCTGAAAAACTTAGTCGTTGTTCATTTCCGCGATATCCACCTCGTCCTTCCTGCTGCAGCCCATAAGCCATTCGCTGTACCAGTCTGCAAGCTTCCAGAAGAAGTACTCGTTCATGTCCCCGAAGCCGTGTCTCTGGCCAGGGAGGAGGAGGACATCGAAGCGCTTGTTCGCACGGATCAGGGCGTTGATTACCCTGATGGTATTCGCCGGATGAACATTGTTGTCCATATCGCCCGTGCAGAGCAGCAGATGGCCCTTCAAATTCCTTGCCAGTTCCGGATTGGTCTCGATGTGGTAAACGAAGGTCGTGTCCCCGTTCTCGATTTTCTCCTTTATGCCGTGATGCTGCTCGCTCCACCATCTGTTGTAGATGCTGTTGTCGTGGTTGCCGGCGCAGGAAACCGCTGCCTTGAAGAAATCCGGATAGGTCAATATGGCGGCCGTGGACATGAAGCCTCCGCCAGAATGCCCGTGGATGCCCACCCTGTCGAGGTCAATCCAGGAATACCTGGCCCCGAGCTGCTGGATTGCATATTTCTGGTCCTCCAGACCATAGTCGCGGAGATTGCCGTAGCCATAGTTGTGATACCATTTCGACCTGTTCGGATGGCCTCCGCGGTTGCCCACGGTGATCACGATGAAGCCGAGCTGGGCCAGCCTGTCCGTGCGGGTCATTCCGCGGCTCCACTTGATGGTGTTGGCCTCCACCTGAGGCCCCGGATACACGTAGTCGCATATCGGATACACCTTTGTCGAATCGAAATCGTAAGGCTTGTAAATGGCTCCGTACAAGTCTGTTATACCATCGGCGGCCTTGACCGTGAACCTCTCCGGGAACTTGTATCCGGCTGCGAAGAGGAGGGAGAAGTCGGCTTCTCCGAGGGTGGCTATCCTTCTTCCGGCGGCGTCGTACAATGCCGACTCCGGCTTGCAGTCAACCCTTGAATAATTGGCAATGAAATACTTTCCGTCTTCGGAACCGATTGCCTCCACATTCATGTCGGCCATATCGAGGAGCTTCATGTCTCCGCCCTGCAGGCTGACCCGGTAGGTATGCATCTGGTAAGGGTTCTCGCCCTTCTCCTTGCCGCAGGCGCTGAAGAGAACGTAGCCCTCTTTCTCATTGACGCTGACGATGTCATCTACGTGGAATGCTCCCTCGGTGAGATTGCGCACCAGGCTGCCGTCCGCATTGTAGAGGTAGAGATTGGCCCAGCCGTTGCGCTCGGACCAATGTATGAGCTGCTTTCCTCCGCCGATGAGCCTTAGGCTGCGTCCCTCGACATAGGTATTCATCCTCTCGGCAATGACAGTGCGGGTGGAGTCGCTGTCCACTCCCACGTAGCAGATGTCCATCCTCTTGAGGTCGCGGCTCATCCTGGTCAGGTAGAAGCCCTTCTCGTCTCCGAGCCATTTCGATGAGTAGTATTCCCTGTACTGGTCCTCAACGGTCCATTCGGCAGTCTGGAAGGAGAGTTCCTGTCCCTTGAATGCGTTGATCCGAACTGTATGCGAACTCCAGTCGCCGGTGTCGAAAACGTAGAGGCGGCCGGTAGGGCTAGGCTCGCCCGGCATCTGGTATTTGTAAGTCTCGAGGGTCGGCCTTGGCTGGCTGAGCGAGTTGATCACCCACATCTCCTTCATCACGCTGTTGTCCCAGCGCATCACGGCGATATGCTTTGAATCAGGCGACCATACCAGCTCGCGCGGATATGTCCTCTTCGTGGTGTCGGTCTCCGTGTAGCCGGAGTAATTGTCTATGGCATAGGCGAAATCCTTCGTGCCGTCCCTGGTGATTCTGTGCTCCACAATCGTGCTGTCCTTCGGGTCCTTGGCTGCCTTCCTGAGATTCAATGTGTCCATGCACCAGAGGTCGGCGTTCTTGACATAGACTCCCATGAGCCCGTCAGGGGAAATGCTGGCCCATCTCGGATATTTCTCTTCCTTCTTTTCGGTGGTCCAGGTCAGATCCCCGTCCGATATCCGGTATCTGAAGCGATATACGATCTTCTCGTCCTTCTTCGTGGTCGTGTCGCGTTTCTCCCTTGTACTTGTGATGCTGAATTTCAGATAGTTGTCATCTTCCTTGTCAATGCCGAGGCCGCTGAAAGGAATGTGGCGGACATCATACGGATCCCTGACGATTTCAGTCAGTCTCATTGCCAGTTTCTCCCGGTCGAAGGCCGGCGTGACCTTTCCCAGGACAGGGTCGGCGATGTAATACTGCGTGCCCTCAGAGGTCTTCCAGCTGTACAGGAACCGTTTCCCGTCCTTGAACCATTCCGGCCGGACCTCGGTGCTGAATACCATCTGGCCAATCCTCTTGGCCGAAAATCTCTCCGCCAGGGCGTAGTTCGGAGTGCGTACATATTCGCGTCCGTCAGATGCGGATGACTTGTTTCCGTCGGAGGCGGCGGCAATATTGCCTGCGGCTGACATCATTATTGCCAATGCCGCAACGGCCAATGATTTTGATAATGAGTGTATCATATTGCAGATATTGGTTTGATTCTGTTTTCCTTTTCAGCGTGCTATTGCCTTTCGTACAATGCGAACAGCGCCGATCCGCTTCCCGACATCGAGGCATAGATTGCCCCGGAGTCATAGAGGGACTGCTTGATGGCTGCGAGCTCCGGGTGGGCTTTGAATACGGTGGCCTCGAAGTCATTGACCAGCAGGTCTTTCCATTCGCTTACCGGCCTTGTCAGCACGTCTTTCAGCCTCATTTCCGGGATGGCCGGGGTGATGCCCCTGTAGGCCTCTGCGGTGGAGACTGAGATGCCTTCCGGGATTACAATCTGGAGCTCATATTGTGGCCGGTCTTTTTCTGGATGTTCCCGGGTGCACGGGCGGGCGGTACCTGTGCCGGAACTGTCATTCCCGCTGCCTGAACCGTCATTCCCGGAGATTGAACTGCCGGTCCTGCTGCCTGAACAAGCGGCCCCGCCTGCGTCAACGATATCTACCGGCAGCTCAAACGGCGTCAGCACCTCCCCGCGCCCCTCTCCGAACATCGGGCGGCCGAAGATGAAGAATGCGCAGTCGCTTCCGAGTCTGGCGGCATAGCCGGCGAGCTGCTCAGTCGAAAGGCCCAGGGAGCAGATGTCGTTCAGCATTGTCAATGTATAGGCGGCATCGGCCGAGCCTCCTCCGAGTCCGGCTCCGACAGGGGAGTTCTTCTCCAGGAAAATTTTCGCCGGAGGCAGTTTGAAGTCATTGTCCAGCAATGCGTAAGCCTTGGCGCATAGATCCTTGCGCACATCCCAGTCCACGCCTTCCTTCCTGGCCACGGTAATCATCAGCTTCCCGTTTTCGGATATGCCCTGGGCCAATGCCGGGATGTCTCCGTCACTGATTCCGCCCCGGTCTCCATGCCTTGCCGCCAGGCTTGCCATCGTCCGGCTGTAGTCGTCTCCCGTGACGATTTCGAGAGTGTCGTGGAAACGCCCTGATTCGAGAAACAATGTTTCCAGGTCGTGGAAGCCGTCCTCCCTCTTTCTCAGGACATTGAGCCCGAGATTTATCTTTATTGGAGGGTATTTTATCATAATCGGAAGCCTTTATGGGGTTATAATTTCATGCCGTGAATATAATGCTTTTTCTTGATTTCCGAAACATTTGCCGGGAAGTGCAATGTCTGCCGCAAGGGGAGAGTTTTTGATATCCGGACAATAAATGATAACTTCGCAGCGACTTAACTTTCCAAACCTATGGACATCAAGAAATTTGCGTTTGCAATAGTCTCGTTTTCATTGGCCTGTCTGGCCCATCCGGCATTTTGCGCCGGCACGCAGGCCCGGCAGAGTGCTGCAGCTATTCCGGTGCATTATGCCGAAGAGACCGAGCTCGTGGCCGTGGTCTGCCATCTTGCAGGCATAGGCGGCTTCATTTTCAATGAGGAAGACGGTGTCCTTCCCGACTATCTCGCCGATGTTGACAGCACATTCGCCCCGTTCGCAGACCACAGGGCGGTGAAATTCGCGGCCCGCAAACTGTTCAGGAACGGATTCGCCTGGGATATGCCGATGGCATTTGCATTGAGGCTCAGGATTGATGACGGACATATCGGGTACAATGATGGACTGGACCCCGATTTCGAGGACTACTATTCCCGCATCAGCCGCTCCGACGAGAAGAGATTCATTGCAATGCTGGAGGACTTTTACCGGGATTCTAACTTCGGGGAGTTTTTCAGGAACCATTCGGAACTCTATGGAGAATGCGAGGAGGCAATGCGGAAAGTCATTGACCATCTGGATATTGCGTGGTATGACTCCTTCTTCGGCCCCAATGACGGAGGCGAGTTCCGTGTCTATCTCGGCCTGCTCAACGGCCCCGGCAACTATGCCGTTCACCAGAAATGTCAGGATGGCCGGGAACTCGTCAATGCCCTGATGGGATGCTGCGACAGGGATTCCGACGGCAGGATTTATTACGGGGAGTCCTACACCCTGCCCGTTCTCATCCACGAATTCAACCATTCCTATTGCAACCCGCTCAACGAGGAGTGCTGGGAAAGCATTTCCGCAAAGGCCAATGAAATTTTTCGGGCGAATGCATCCCTCTATGCTTCAATTGCTTACGGTGCGCCGCAGCTGGTCATGAACGAGTCTTTCGTGGAGGCCTCGATGATAAGGTATCTGATGTCCCATCCGATTGACCTCTCCGGGACGGGCTTCGAGAATATGCAGGAACTCATTGATACTCTTGTGGATATTGACGAGAGGAAGAAGAAATTCGTGCTTGTCGGGACAATGATTGATGCCCTCGGACGCAGGGAGGCCTCTCCGGAAAAGTATCCGACAATGCGGGACTTCCTCCCGGAGTATGTGGAGGCCGTCAATGCCTTTACCCCGGGCGGAAATTGATTGCCATCCGCATCAGGACTGGTCTCTGTCTGAAATTGTGTATATTTGCAGAAAAGAACCACAAACATGAAACTGGGAATAATAGGAGCCGGCCACATTGCCATAAAGATGGCCCGGACACTGGCGGGGAAGCCGCAGGATTGTGAATGCCATGCCGTTGCATCCAGAAGTCTGGAAAAGGCTCAGGCCTTCGCCTCGGAGCACAGGATTCCGAAGGCCTATGGCTCATACAGGGAACTGCTGGAGGACCCGGAGGTGGACCTTGTCTATATCGCCACCCCGCATTCCCATCATTTCGAGCATGCCCGGATGGCCCTCGAATGCGGCAAGCCCTGTCTGGTCGAGAAGTCTTTCACGATGAATGCCCGCGAGGCTGAGGAACTGGTCTCCATTTCCGAGTCCAAAGGCGTTTTCCTCGCCGAGGCCATCTGGACCAGATATCTGCCTATGTCACATAAGATCTCCGAACTCCTGGCTGATGGAGTGATCGGCGAGCCGAAGCTTCTTCGAGCCTCGCTCTGCTATCCAGTCAGCTACAAGGAGAGGATTCAGCGTCCTGAACTTGGCGGCGGGGCCCTGCTCGACCTCGGGGTCTATGTGCTGAATTTCGCCAGGATGTATTTCGGCTCCGACATTGTCCGGACCGTGAGCAGCTGCGTCACCGGACCGACCGGCGTTGACCTGCAGGAAAACATTTCCCTGACCTACGGGGACGGCCGCATGGCCAATCTCCAGGCCAGCGCTCTCTGCATCAATGACCGCCAGGGCATAATCAGCGGAACTGAGGGCTCAATCATAGTGGACAATGTCAACTGCCCGTCCCGCATCGACGTCTACCGCGGCTATGACCTTGTCCAGACAATCGGCCTCCCTTCCGACTTCATCACCGGTTTCGAATATCAGGTGTTCGAATGCCGCCGCTGCCTATCCGAAGGTCTTGTGGAATCCCCTATGATGCCTCACGCGGAGATTGTCGCAGTAATGCGCCAGATGGATGAACTCCGGAAAGAGTGGGGGATGATGCGCTGACAATCATTTGCAGAGCAGGGCTCTTTTTCTTATTTTTGCATTCCCTGACGGAAAGGCACGGCAATTGCACGCCAAGCGGCAGCCAGGTGCCTTTCTGTGCTTGTGAATTATTGAAATAAATCGGAAATGAAGAAATATCTGCTCGCGGCATTCGCCGTATTCGCATTCTCCCCGGCCTTTGCGCAGTCAGCCGGTTTCAGACTCGGGAAATGGACCGAGATCCAGAATGCCATCATCAAGGAACTGAACAGGTCTTATGTGGATTCCCTGCCTGTGGACAGAATCCAGCGTGCGGGAATCGATGCAATGCTGGAGTCCCTCGACCCATATACGATGTATGTGCCGGAGGAGGACAATGAGGACTTCGAGTTCATGATCGGCAAGACATACGGAGGTATCGGGGCGATTATCTACAAGCCTGATACTGAGAGCAATGTCATTATCAATGAGCCTTATGCCGGCTCTCCTGCCGCCAATGCGGGCCTCCGCTGCGGGGACGAGATCGTGTCCATCGACGGAAAGACCGTCAGGGGGCTCAAGGCCGACGAGGCGACATCCCGGATGAAGGGCAATCCGGGCACTACGGTGGTTTTCGGGGTGAAGAAGGCTTTTGGCGGGGACGGCTGGAAACAGGGTGACACAGTCGAGGTCAGGATTGTCAGGCAGAGGATTCATCTTCCGGACGTGGAGTACGCCGGGATGCTCAACGACACTACCGGCTACATTCTCCAGACCGGCTTCACTGAGAGGGTTTCAGAGGATGTCCGCAATGCGTACCTGAAACTGAAGGCTCAGGGAATGAAGAAACTCGTCCTTGACCTTCGCGGCAATGGCGGCGGCCTTCTCCAGGAGGCTGTCAACATTGTCTCTCTCTTCGTGCCCAAGGGTTCGGTCGTGGTTTCCTCCAAGGGCAATGAGAACCATCCGGAGGAGGTATTCAGGACAATGCGGGAGCCGGTGGACACCGAGATTCCGATTGTAGTCCTGGTGGATTCGGGCACGGCATCCTCTTCGGAAATTGTCTCCGGCGCATTCCAGGACCTCGACAGGGCCACGATCCTCGGATCCAGGACTTATGGCAAGGGTCTGGTGCAGAGCGTGAGGCCTCTTCCGTACAATGGCCAGCTCAAGGTCACCACGGCCAAGTATTACACGCCGAGCGGAAGATGCATCCAGGCAATCGACTACAGCCACAGGAATGAGGACGGCAGCGTGGGACATATTCCGGATTCATTGACAAGGGAATTCAGGACCGCTCACGGCAGGCCGGTCCGCGACGGCGGCGGCATCACCCCTGACGACACATTGACGTTCAGGAGTTACAGCCGGCTGGTTTATTCGTTGGTGCTTGGCGGCATTGTCGATCAGTATGCACTGGACTATGGCCGCAGGCACGAAAGCATTGCCCCACTGGATGATTTCCATTTCTCAGATGCTGATTATGAGGACTTTATCCGGTTTGCGATGGGCAAGAAGTTCGACTATCGTTCCGGAGCCAGGGCATTGTACGACCAGATGAAGAGGGAGCTCGACAGAGACGGAATGTCTGACTCGATGAAGGATGAGATAGAGGCCCTCGGGAAGAAACTCGAGATAGAGAAGAGGGATTTCCTGCTGCTGAAGAAGGATGAGATCATACCTTTCATAGAGGAGGAAATCGCAGTGAGGTATTATTTCCAGGAGGCCGGGGTCAAGGTCAGGCTGCGTTATGACACGGCACTGAAGGAGGCTCTGACCAAGCCGCTGATCTGACGGATTGTCTCGAAAATTCTGTCCAAATCTGAGGCAACTTATTTTTTTCCAATTCCTTAATTGCTATATTTGCAGTCCGAAAGCGGATAAATTGTTTTTTGAAAGTATAACGCATTAATTATATTGAATCATGAAGTTTCTTACCAATGACAAACTGACAATTGTCGGTGCTGCCGGAATGATCGGTTCGAACATGGCCCAGACTGCCATGCTGCTCGGCCTTACTCCGAATCTCTGCCTCTACGACGTTTATGAGCCGGGTCTCAAGGGCGTTGCCGCCGAGATGAACCACTGTGCCTTCGAGGGTGCCAACATCACCTGGACGACTGATCCTGAAGTTGCCTTCAAGGACGCCAAGTACATCATTTCTTCAGGCGGTGCTCCTCGCAAGGAGGGTATGACCCGTGAGGACCTTCTCAAGGGTAACTGCCAGATTGCCGAGGATTTCGGAAAGAACGTGAAGAAATACTGCCCTGACGTTAAGCACGTGGTTGTCATCTTCAATCCTGCCGACCTCACCGGTCTCGTAGTGCTTCTCCACTCAGGTCTCAAGCCTTCTCAGGTAACAACTCTTGCAGCTCTCGACTCTACCCGTTTCCAGACAGCTCTCGCCGAGGAGTTCGGTGTACAGCAGTGCAAGGTGACCGGCTGCCACACTTACGGCGGTCACGGCGAGCAGATGGCTGTATTCGCTTCCCAGGTGAAGGTTGACGGCACTCCGCTTTCAGAACTTCTCGGAACCAAGCTCAGCGCCGAGAGATTCGAGGAGATCAAGCACAATGTCATCCAGGGCGGTGCAGAAATCATCAAGCTCCGCGGACGTTCTTCATTCCAGAGCCCTGCCCTCAATTCGGTGAAGATGATCGCCGCTGCAATGGGTGGTGAGAAATTCACCTGGCCTGCTGGTACTTACGTAAACAACGAGAAGTATCAGAACGTGATGATGGCAATGCCTACAGTCATTGACGAGACTGGCGTTCACTTCAGTGAAATCAAGGGTACCTCTGAGGAACTCGCTGCTCTCGACGCTTCTTATGCACATCTCTGCAAGATGCGTGACGAGATCATCTCTCTCGGCATCATCCCTGCAGTCGCTGACTGGAAGAGCGTGAATCCGAATCTTTAGCATTCAGGGAACAATGCTGCTGTGACATTCCTGTTGCAATGCCCGGCTGCATTTTTCCGGATAGATCTGGTGACCTGGTTTCCCGGGTCACCTTTTTTGTTCTGATTGCCCGCTATCCGTCCAGACTGTTTCCTGCATATCTCCCGTCCCTATCTTTTTCGGG
Organism: Candidatus Cryptobacteroides sp.; assembly: GCA_034089285.1. Classification (GTDB taxonomy): domain Bacteria; phylum Bacteroidota; class Bacteroidia; order Bacteroidales; family UBA932; genus Cryptobacteroides. Next base: position 87,531 of record JAXDUM010000030.1, on the reverse strand, counting down.
GCCTATCTTTATCAGGGCCTGGATCTTCCTAGATTCGTGCAATTCATCTAGGCAGGGATGCCTCTCCATAGCTAGTTGTATTGGTATTGCCCTGCCTAGATGCAGCGGAAATCGCCTCATCCAGGCAGGCAGCATAGCTCACAGGGGTCCCAGAGGGCATCGACCTGCCTAGATGAATTTCACGAGAGGTCCTGGAAATCCCCTCGGGGCGGTGTGAGTCCGAGTCGGAGGGGCAGATGCTAAAAAAGGAAGCCATCTGTCATTCAGATAACTTCCTTTTTCGTGCGGATGGTGAGACTCGAACACTGGCGCGCCAGTGTCTTGCTGTCCACGTGAGCCCCCAGTCAGGCGTTCGCCTGACAGCCCCTCGGGGGCGGTGCGAGTCCGAGTCTGGGGGCCGAGTACAAAAAAAGGAAGCCATCTGTCGTTCAGATAACTTCCTTTTCAGTGCGGATGGTGAGACTCGAACTCACACAGGCCAACGCCCACTACCCCCTCAAAGTAGCGTGTCTACCATTTCACCACATCCGCAGGTGAAGTAGATTTCCTCTTCATTGGGACTGCAAATATACGCATTGTTTTTGAAATAGCAAACTTTTTTCGGAATTTTTTAGGGTGATTCGCCATATTCCCTTGCGTATTGGCATTGTGCGGCTTGTACTGGGATCTACTGAACCATGTACGGTGAGAATAGAATCCCGCTCAAGCGTGGTATGTCGCTGATTAACCGCAAGTGGAAATGTCAAACTGCTATCGAATCTTCCTCGTGACATTCATCTGGACGGGGATATGCCATTCCAGGCCGTTGTAGGGCAGGTTGGCTGTCCAGATGGAAGCAATTCCCTGCCATCTGGACAGCCAACCTGCCTCACAGATATGTGAAACAGGTGGGTGGGTGTCCAGATGAATGTCACGAGCCGGACAATGCAATTGCCGCTCCGCTTCCGGAGATGATGTATATCAGAATTTGTTTATATTTGTACTCCCGAGGGTCTGCGTTGCCGCCCCGAAGTCCGGACCAATCCAGCCCCGGGACACTGCCGCAGAACTACCATGGCAGCCCGTTCGCAGACCAGCCCCAGAGGCCTGGATGCAAAACCACCTCGTTGCCCGGCCGCATACCGCCCCGGGGCCGCTGATGCGCCGATTCCTGAACCGCGATGCGAATCCGCCATCGAGCTGCGGCGCAGAACAGTCCTCGTTGCCCGGCCGCAAACCAGCCATCAGCTCTCCGGCCGCAAGCCGCCATCGCAAACTGAGGGCGTCTCCGGGCACGCTGAAAACCTTGAACAGATATAAGGCAGGTTATTTTTTGACAGATTACTTGATTGCCATAAATGAAACGGAATCATACGACAGTCAGCAAGGAACTTGACGAACGGTTGCTGAATCACGAGTTCTGCTGCGACAGCGACTTCTCCGGGCAGTATGATGAGGCCAGGATTATTGCCAGGCACCATAGCGTGGCGGAGAATGCGATTGCCGTATTGAGCAATATGCCGTCGGGCTCCAGCTATATCTGCTATGGACGTTTGGGCGAGATGCTCGGCCTGGGATGCGGCATTGAGGAGGTTGCGTCAATCTGGGAGAGAAAACTGATGGACAGGATCCATCCGGATGACCTGGCGGAGAAGATTGCCTGGGAGCTGCAGATTCTTTCATTCCTGAGCCGCCAGCCGGTGGAAACCCGACAGAATTATTATCTCCAGCATTTCCTTCGGATGAGTGACGGCCGGGGTAGCTTTGTAACTCTCAGACACAGAATTCATTATCTCAACTATGATTCGGATGGGAATGTGCGTCTTTCGCTGTGCCTCTACTCCATGGCGGGCCAGAATCCGGGCCTGACGGGGATAATCAACTCGCTATATGACACCCTTGTCAGCAGGTCCTCCCTCAGCATCCCGGGACTGCTGTCCTCCAGGGAATGCGAGATACTTGAAAGAATCTGCGGCGGCGAGGCAAGCAAACAGATAGCGGAATCATTGCACATCAGCATCAATACGGTCAACAACCACCGCCAGAACATAATGCGCAAGCTGAAATGCCGGAATTCGGCCGAGGCTGCCGCTGTGGCCCGCAAGTTGGGAATCGTCGGGCAGCAATGATAACCCCGCTGATGCAGAACAATCAGAATGATGAAAAATAACTATTGCGCAGAGCTGCTGAAATCATCAACTTTGCAATCCTGAAATTGATAATCGATGAATTGATCATGAGAACAAATATTATCCTGGCGACATTTGCAGTCCTGCTCTCATTGCAGGCAAATGCGCAGTCTCTCGAGAAAATGCAGTGGTTCAATGAGCCTGAGAATTATTCCATCAGAAACGGCGTCCTGGAGATGCAGGTCCCGGCCCAGACCGATTTCTGGCGCATTGCCCACTATGGATTCACGGTTGACGACGGGCCATTCCTCTACGCTGTATACGGCGGCGAGTTCGAGGCGAAGATCAAGGTCAGCGGAGAATACGAAACGCGTTTCGACCAGGCCGGAATGATGGTCCGCCTGGATCACGAAAACTACGTCAAGTTCGGCATCGAATTCGTTGACGGAAAGTTCAACATCTCCGCCGTAGTCACGCATCATACTTCAGACTGGAGCGTCATCAGGCTTGAAGAGCCAATCCCGCATCTCTGGCTCAAGGCCGTCCGCCGGCTGGATGCAATCGAACTATTCTACAGTTTCGACGACAGGGAATACACGATGATGCGCACCCTCTGGATGCAGGACAACTGCCCTTTGCAGGTGGGTCCCGTGGCAGCCTGCCCGGACGGACAGGGCTTCAAGGCCCGCTTCTCTGACTTCAAGGTCAGACATCTGCCTGACCAGAGACGTGTGGAGTGGCTGAAAAACAATCAGTAAGCCTTTACTGAATCCTAAAATCGCAACTGGAAAATTTCATTCTTAGTCAGTCTTTCACTATATTTGTAAGTTCAAATATTGTGATTGATTATGGAACAGTATACAAAATGCCTTATCATAGGTTCGGGTCCTGCCGGATACACATCGGCGATTTATGCGGGACGTGCCGGCATCAGCCCTGTGCTTTATGAGGGAATGGAGCCCGGCGGACAGCTGACCACCACGACCGAGATAGAGAATTATCCCGGTTTCGAGAATGGAATAGATGCCAACATGCTCATGGCGTCAATGAAGGGCCAGGCTGCCCGTTTCGGCGCAGACATAAGGCCTGGCCGCATTGCCGGGGTTGACTTTTCGGAGCGTCCTTTCACATTGGAGGATGAGTCGGGCAATGTCATCAAGGCGGAGACCGTCATCATTGCCACCGGCGCCGTTGCCAAATATCTAGGATTGCCTTCGGAGCAGAAATTCAAGGGCCTCGGAGTGTCCGCCTGTGCCACCTGCGACGGCTTTTTCTACAGGAAGAAGACCGTTGCCGTCGTCGGAGGTGGAGACACTGCCTGCGAGGAGGCCACCTATCTCGCCAATCTTTGCTCGAAAGTCTATATGATAGTCCGCAGGGATGTTTTCAGAGCCTCCAGGGCAATGCAGGAGCGCGTCGCAGCCACTCCCAACATCGAGGTGCTCTGGAACTGCAACACCCAGGAAGTCCTCGGAGACGAGTCCGGAGTGACCGGAGTGCGGATTCTCCGCAAGGATGGTAAGGTTTTTGATATCAAGGTGGACGGCTTTTTCCTCGGCATCGGTCATCATCCGAATTCCGACCTCTTCCGCAAATGGATCGACACGGACGCGAACGGATACATCATCACCGAGGGCAAAACCTCCAGGACCAATGTCGAGGGCGTGTTTGCGGCCGGTGACGTGCAGGATCCCGATTACAGGCAGGCGGTTACGGCCGCAGCCTCGGGATGCAGGGCGGCATTGGATGTCGAGCGGTTCCTGAATGCTCAGATAAACAAGTAACATTCAATAAGAAAAATAAATGAACCTTTCAAGAAAGTTCCTTTGGTGCGTGGCCGCCGTCGTGGCAGTTGCCTCTTGCCGTTCCCAGTATGACGCATTGCTCTCGAGCAATGATGTAGATGCCAAATACGCTGCGGCATTCGACTATTTCAATCAGGGGAAATACCAGAAGGCAGCGTCATTGTTCGAGTCAATGTCAGTGCTCACGGAAGGAACCAGCAAGGACGACACTGTCCAGTACTACTGGGGCCTGAGCAACTACAAGTTCAAGGACTACATCACGGCCGAGGCCAATTTCTCCAAGTTCGTTTCCACATATCCGCGCAGCCCGTTCGCCGAGGATGCGCGCTTCCTCCGTCTGGACTGCCTCTACAAGTCCACTTACCGCTACGAGCTTGACCAGGCCCCGACAAGGGTCGCCATCTCCGCCATCTACGAATACGAGAAGGACTACGGCAAGGACAACCCGCATCTTGACGAATGCATAGCAATGCTGACCGACCTCAAGGAACGTCTTGACCGCAAGGCCTACGAGTCCGCCCGCCTCTACTACAAGATGGAGGACTACAAGGCATCCAGGGTGGCTTTCAGAAACATTCTGAAGGAGAATTCCGAGAATGTCTACAGGGAGGATATTCTGTATTACGTCGCAATGTCCTCGTATAAATATGCGCAGATGAGCGTGCCGTCCAAGCAGAAGGAGAGATATATGACATTCATCGACGACTATCTCAATTTCGTTGGCGAGATTCCTGAATCAAAATACTCGAAGGAGCTCAAGGTGATGTATGCCAGGGCTCAGAGGGCTCTCGGCAAATATGTGGGCTCCGAGGAGGAACTCAACATGAAGGAGAAGGAGTTCGAGAAGGAGCGCAAGGCTTCGGCAAAGGCTGCGAAGTAGTCCCTGCAATCAAAAAAAATGAAACTTCCGCAACTCCGCCGGAGTATATGAAGATGAATCAAAAGTATTTTCTATAATATGGACAAGAAAAATGTACCGCAGAACACGGTGACAAGGGATATCAAATACCTTGCGGCACCTACCGGAAATATCTATGAGACAGTGGTGATCCTCGCAAAGAGGGCCAACCAGATCGCTCTCGCCGAGAAGAAGGAACTTAACAAGAAGCTTGAGGATTTCAAGAATGACCGCGACTCGATGGATGAAGTGTTCGAGAACCGCGAGCAGATAGAGATTTCAAAATTCTATGAAAGGCAGCCTAAGCCTGTGCTTGTAGCCGTGGAAGAGTTCAAGGCAGGAGAGCTTTCCTACAGGATGGCCCGCCACGATGGCGAGGAGGCTGAAAAGGCTGAATAATCATGCTTTGTTCGCTGAGCATACGGAATTATGTTCTGATAGACTCGCTGGATATTGAATTCCCGGCGGGTCTCGTTATTATAACCGGACAGACAGGCGCCGGCAAATCCATAATTCTGGGAGCCCTCTCCCTGGCCCTCGGCTCCAAGGCGGACTTGTCCGCGATAGGACCGGCGGGGGACAGCTGCGTGGTGGAGGCAGAGTTCAGTGTCAAGGATGAAAGCGGCAGGATGGCCGCATTGCTGGAGGAGAACGGAATCGAGTCCGGGATTTCTCCGGAAACCGGCGAAGGATCCCTCATCATCAGAAGGGTACTTTCCAGGAATGGCCGTTCCAGGACTTTCGTCAATGATTGTCCGGCCCCTGTGAAACTCCTTTCCGAGCTCTCGTCAGGACTCATTGACATACATTCCCAGCACGAGACCATGATGCTGAGAGACAAGCAGTTCCAGATGTCGATGCTGGACCATTATGCCGGAGACAAGGACAAGCTTGATGCCTGCCGAGCCGCCTGGAAGACCCTTTCCGGGCTGAAGCGCTGGCTGGAGGAAATGAAGGCCAGGCTGGCCGGTCTCAGCGCCGAACGCGACTACAATCAGGCCCTCCTCGACCAGCTGGTGTCCGCATCATTGTCCGAGGGTGAGATAGAGGAACTTGAGGCCGAGCAGAAGATGCTTGCCAATGCGGAGGAAATCAAGACCTCCCTCTGTCAGATTGAAAACCTGATGGGCGGGGACGAATCGGATACAATGTCCATCGACACCCGTCTTAAGGAGACCTGCAGGACCCTGGACAAACTCTCTGCCTATATTCCTGAACTTAAGGACCTCTCAGCCAGAGTTGAATCCTCGAGACTCGAACTGGATGACATACTGGGAGACATAGAGGCGAGGGAGGAATCCACGGAAGTGTCCGAAGAAAGGCTCGCACAGGTCGAAGACAGGCTTTCCCTTCTCTACGGCCTGCTCAAGAAGCATAATTGTCTGACAATCACGGATCTCATTGCGGTTCGCGACGAACTCGACTCCTCATTGTCGGATACAGGCGGGCTTGAGGAAAGAATAGCCGCAGCCGGGAAGAAGATTGCTGAAGCCCAGGAGGTATACGACAATGCCGCACAGGCTCTTTCAGATGCCCGCAGGGCGGCCGCTGCCGGTTTTTCCGACTCGGTATGCTCGCTTATACGCTCCCTGGACCTCGAGCGGTCCGTATTCGGAGCGGTTCTCACTGATGCCGCACCGGGTCCTGAAGGGAAGGATTCCATACTCTTCGTATTCTCTTCTAACGGCACATCTCCTGTCGATGTCGCCAAATGCGCCTCCGGCGGTGAACTTTCGCGCATAATGCTGTCTCTCAAGGCAATGATGGCACGCTACACCAATATGCCGGCAATGATTTTCGATGAGATCGACACCGGCGTTTCAGGTAGCGCCGCCGACAAGATGGGCTCCATGATCTGCTCGATGGGGGCCTATATGCAGGTTTTCGCCATAACCCATCTCCCTCAGGTGGCTGCCAAGGGAGATGCACACTACATTGTTACGAAGACATTCTCCGGAGACAGGGCAGGGACCGATATCAGGCGCATTTCCGGCCGTGAGAGGGTCAATGAAATCGCCAGAATGCTCAGCGGCTCCGAGATTACTCCCGAAGCCGTCGCGAATGCCGAAGCATTATTGTCAAGATAGACTTTCCGCTACCTGACTCTTGTAACCGTATAATCCGGATTATAGACAAATCTCCTTATTCCGCAGTTGGTGAATCCGCCGTCAGCCGTCCTTACGAACCTGAAATCCGTCTGGAGGAGGTTATTGCAGATATTGCGGTCCAGACGCTCCATCCAGTTCTTCCCGTAATAGAACTTGTGCCTGATGAAATAATAGGTCAGGTCATAGCCGTGGAATGCGAACTGAGTAGGCTCCGTGCGGTAAAGCGCCCTGTATTTCATCAGGAATTCGGATACCTCCCGGCTGTCGTAGTCCACGTAGTATGCGGATGAAACCCTTGTCTTCAGGGAATGCAGGTTCTCCGGGTCGATTGTATCGTATGACCGGATCTTGGACTGACTGTAAAGTACAATATTGAACTTCCTGAATATCAATGTCGCCAGATTTCTCACGGCATCATTGACGAAGGCCTCGCTCTCGGAATTTATGATGATGCGGTTCACTCCCGTCTTTGTCATCATCCCGTCCAGAGTATTGACTGCCTCCCTTCCGTCGAGAATCGCATATGAATACCGGCTGCAGCTGATTCCGGATTCGGCCAGCACCTCGTTCATCGTCTTCATTCCGGAACTCTGTGTGACGCCTTTTTCGCTGAGCACGAACACCTTGTCACCGTTTTTCATCTCACCCTTGAGCCAGCTGAGAAGGTCCCTGTACTGCTCTGCGGTGGATGCCGGAGCCTGAATCATATTGGAATGTCCATCCGCAAGGTCTCCGGTCCTCTGGTCCAGAGGGGAGATTACTCCCGTGCTTTCGGGTGCAAGACCGAGTACCTTCTCCACCTGATCCCGGCTTATCGGCCCTATCGTGAAATCACTTGCCGCAAGCCTTTCCTCCGTAATCGGAAGGCTTGATGCGACATCATAGACGCTCAGGTCAATGTCAATGCCCTCGCTCTTCAGCCTGTCGATTGCAATGAGAGCTCCGCTGTAGAAGTCCAGGCAGTTCTCATTGGGCTTTCCGGAAGCACCCAGAGGCAGCATCAGCAGGGCGTTGACCTTGCTTTTCCGGTCGAACAGGAAGCTTTCCTCTTCTTTCCTGACGACAGGCTCGACATCCGGCACGACGGTCTCCACCGGCTTCTCTTCCACAACATCCTCTGCCGGCCCGCTGACCGGACCTGAAGGAATGCGGATCTTCTGGCGCTTCTTCAACTTCTTGGATTTCAAGCCGTTGAAGTTCACTATATCTTCCACGGACACGGAATACTGCTCTGCGATATCCTCGATATCCTCATACCACTTGACGGTATGCGTTACATATTTCTGCCGGGCATCACCCGCCCTGTCCTCATTGGCAGGGGAGGAAGACTCCTTTCCTTTCGGCTCAGCCTTCTCTTCCTTCGCCTCCGGAGTGACAGCCGCCCTGTCTCCCGCAGGCTTTGCCGCGTCCTTCACCGCATCCCCGTCCACAGCAGTCCCGTTATCCTTCGCTGCCGTCCCGGCATTCTGTGCCGCTGCTCCCGCATTCTCCTTCACCGGGATGAAAATCACCGTCCCCTTCTTCGTGCCCTCCTCCTTCAGCTTCATGTCGGGATTGGCCGCACAGATCTCGTCAATGCTGACACCATAGGTCTTTGCGATGGAATACAATGTCTGGCGCTCAAGCACTGTGTGGGAATAGTATATCTTCCCGTCCCCTCCTCTTACCTTATCCTTCGAGATGGTGATCGGAGTCTGGGTATATGCCTGTGAATTACCTTCAATGCAGAAGGAGAACAGTCCGGCGGCGCAAATCGCCGAGCATAGAATCTTTCTGAACAGCATTGTCTGAAAAATTTGTAGGGTGCAAATCACAATTCTTCCGCGAAACTTTCAAGGTCCCTGGCGAAATTCTCCCAGGAGAGCCTCTTCTTCTCCTCGCGTATATGGCTGATGCAGCAATCCCCGACGGAGGAGTCACTGAAGTATCTCTCTATCTCCGCCCGGATGCTTTCCGCCGAGACGTCCTCGGCAACAATCCCCGTGCCAGTATTGCCGATCGTCTCCCTCAGGCCTCCCACTCCGGTGACAATCATAGGCACTTCGAAATGATAGGAGACAGAGCTTATGCCGCTCTGCGTGGCTGAGCGGTAGGGCAGCACGGTCACGTCCGCGGCCGAGAAATAGTCCCTTACTTCCGAATCCTTGATGTAATGCGGGAAGATATGGATCCTGTCCCTGCCGGGAATCCTGTCAATGATTTCCTGATAAGGGGTGAAGGATCCGTAAGGCTCTCCTGCAATGATGAGCTGATACTCTTCCCCAAGCCCTGAAAATGCCTCGAGAAGTATGTCCAGCCCCTTGTAATGCCTGATGAGCCCGAAGAAGAGGATGTTCTTCCTGCCGTGTTCCAGCCCCAGTCTCTCCTCCGCCTCCAGTCTCGGAAGCTTCTCTCCGAAATGGGAGTAGAGGGGATGGTTCCTCATTATGAAGCGCGCATCCGGCATGAGGCGCAGAAGGTCAGAGGAAACGGCGTCGCACATTGTCACGAAGCCGTCACAGCCCTTGAGGAAATACTTTGTGAAAGGGGTATCGAAGAAACGCGGTTCGTGGGGAACCACATTGTCAAGGATGGCGATTACCCTGCAGCCTTTTCCGGCGTGCCTCGCCACATAGCCCAGCGACGGGGCGAACCAGGACATCCAGTATCTCATGATCAGGATGTCCGGCTTCCACTCCCTGATTTTCCTGGCGGTGGATATCCATGTCAGCGGGTTCGCCGTATCCAGCACGGCCTCGCTCTCCACCGGAACCGCCTCGTCCTCCGGCGTCACGTACTGCGTTTTCCCGGGGAAGAGGATGTCAGGATACTGCCGGCTGAAATTGAAGGCCTTCACAACAGAAGATTTGCCCAGTTCCAAATACAGATTGGCATTGAACTGGGCAATTCCTCCCCTGAAGGGGTAAAAGCACGATAGGATGGCTATCCTCACGTATTATTCTGATTTCTTGGACTTTGTAGCGACATACTCGCTGTTGAGCCTGGCGATGATGTCCTCTGTGACGTCAAGGGTGCTGTCGCCTGCTGCAACCGGAGCAGGAAGGATGTCTCCCTGGGTGGCGAGAATCATTGCATAGCCTTTCTCGATCGCATACTTGTCGAGGAACTTCTTGATTGCATCTCCGATGTTGTTCATCATTACCTGCTGCTCCTCGGCGATTTCCTGGTTCTTCTGGTTTGCATACTCGTTGAATGCATTCCTCTGCTCCTCGAGCTTCTGACCCTGAGCCTCGGCTACTGAACGGGTGATGAGGCCCTTGTTGATCTTCTCCTGGAATGCGTTCACGTCATTCTGGAGCTTGTTGCCTCTCCTGTTGATTTCGTCAGAGATGTTCTGAGCCTTGGTCTCCACGACGGACCTGAGGTCATTGGCCATGTCGTATCCGTTGATTACCGCGTCAAGGTTGAAATACACGATGTCTCCGCCTGCAGCGGCCGCTGCGCCTTCTTCTGTCCCTGCCGCACCATTGTCAGATGCTTTTCTGCCGGTGAATGTGATGATTCCGAGTACTGTCACAGCAACCAGAGCTATGGCGCTGAGGATTAATGGTGTGTTCTTCATTTTATTTGTTTTTAATAATTATCGTGAAGCCTGCCCGGGCGCAATGCGCCGCAGAATGCAAATTTACTAAAATATTTTAATCTTCGAAAGATAAGCCTTGATAGTTTTCTCAAGCCCCATGTACAGCGCATCGCAGATGATGGCGTGGCCTATGGAGACTTCATCCGTCCACGGTATGGTCCTTATGTAATATTCGAGGTTCTCGAGGTTGAGGTCGTGGCCCGCATTGAGACCCAGGCCGCATTCCCTGGCAGCCTCGGCGGCCCTCAGATAAGGGGCTATGGCCTTCTCCCTTCCCTCACGATACTCTTCAGCATATGCTGCCGTGTAAAGTTCCACGCGGTCGGCCCCGCATTCCGCCGCTCCCCTGACCATTGCCGGGTCGGGATCGACGAAAATGGATGTGCGTATGCCCCGGCTGTGGAATTCCGCACATACTTCAGTCAGAAAGTCTTTGTTTTTCAGCGTGTTCCATCCTGCATTGGAGGTGATGGCGTCAACTGCGTCCGGAACCAGGGTTACCTGATCCGGCACCACTTCGTCCACTATGTCGATGAATTTCGGTATCGGGTTGCCTTCAATGTTCATTTCCACGTCGAGGAGCGGCCTGATGGCCCTCACGTCAGAATACCTGATATGCCTTTCGTCCGGGCGGGGATGCACGGTGATTCCCTCGGCTCCGAAGTTTACGCAGTCAAGGGCCGCCTTCTCAACGTCCGGCATGTTCCCGCCCCTGGCATTGCGAAGGGTGGCGAACTTGTTGATATTGACGCTTAATCTTGTCATAATTATTCCGTTTCGGCTACAAAAATAAATATTATTGTGTAAAAATTGTAAAGAAAGTGCTATTTTTGAATTTCGTATCGTTTTTATGAAATGATTTTCGGAATTTACATAAAGAACAGGGCGCTGAAGGACAATGACAGACTGAAGTCGATGCGGAAGGCCCTGGAGGAGGGAGGGTGCTCTCTGTACGAAATCGAGTCCGGGGATGACATCGTCCCCGGTACCGATGCCATTCTCAGCGTCGGGGGAGACGGAACCTTCCTTTCCGCTTCCAAGAGAGTGGCCGATTCCGGAGTGCCGATTCTCGGCGTGAATATGGGCAGACTGGGTTTCCTTTCCGAAAACAAGCCCGAAGAGGTGGCTGAGGCCCTTCTTTCCGGGAATTACGGTGTTGAGGACAGGACAATGCTCCATTCCGTGATTTCCGGGGCGGAGTCTTGCGGTTCGGAAGATTACTGGCCTTATGCTCTGAACGAGGTCACGGTCCACAGGAGCGGAGCCTCGGTATTGGGCATCAATGTCACTGTAGATGGAGATGAACTGCCGACTTATTGGGCTGACGGACTGATAGTTGCGACGAGTTCAGGCTCCACTGCCTATTCTCTCAGCGCAGGCGGGCCGATATGCTCCCCGGCATCCCGCGTCCTCATCATAGAGCCTATTTCCCCTCACAATCTGAACGTCCGGCCTCTCGTGGTCCCGGAAACGGCAGTGATAGATATCAGCGTGAAATCCAGGGATGATTCGGTGATATGCACGATGGACAACAGGACAATGTCCCTGCCCGCTTCGGCATCGCTCCGGGTTTCAATGGCACAGTTTTCGCTAAAGCGCATTCGGCTTTCCCGCTCCAGCTTCGTGAAAGCCCTCGTCAGCAAATTGTTTTGGGGGGAGGATATCAGAAACAACGGTGAGAAATAATCGATGGACAACAACACCAAGGTACCCGTACACGTCTCCATCATAATGGACGGTAACGGACGATGGGCCCGCGAAAGGGGTCAGGAAAGGGTCTTCGGGCACAAAAACGGAATTGCCAGCGTCCGCGCGAGTCTGAAAGCGGCGGCGGAGGCGGGGGTGAAGTACCTCTCGCTTTACGCATTTTCCGAGGAAAACTGGGACCGTCCCCGGGAGGAAGTCGATTATCTGATGAAGCTGATGTTCCAGGCCATATCCGACGAAATGGAGGAAATGATGCGTAACGGAGTCAGGTTCAGGGTTCTCGGCAACAGGGCCAGGCTCAGTCCCGTCCTTCTCGATGCGATCGTGGCAATGGAAGAGGCCACCAGGGACAATACCACCATAGACCTTATCATTTTCCTGAGCTACAGCGGCCGCTGGGACATTTTCCAGGCTGCGAGGAAGATGGCGCTGGAGTATATGTCGAGGCCTGACGGGGCGGCTGAGCTGGAGGCTGCGACGGATTTCCAGGCATTCTCGAGATACCTTGTGACTGACGGCGTTCCGGATCCTGACCTTATCATCAGGACCTCCGGGGAGCAGCGCCTGAGCAACTACCTGCTCTGGCAGGGAGCCTATTCCGAGTTCGTGTTCGTGGAAAAGATGTGGCCGGATTTCGGCAGGGATGATTTCTTCGCCGCGCTGTCGGAATTCGCGTCGCGCGACCGCAGATATGGAAAAGTGAAAAAATAAGACTATATTTGTACGTTTTTACCGAAAGATAATGAAGAGAATTCTCATAGTCAGCATTTTCCTGATGGCTCTGGCCGAGTCGGCGGCGTTGGCCCAGCAGGCGAAAAGCTCAGTCGAAATAGATTACAACCAGCCGAAGACTTATGTTGTCGGCGGCATCAAGGTATCCGGAAACAGGGCTTTTGCGGAGCAGCAGATCATCAACCAGTCGGGTCTCCGCAAGGGAATGACCGTCACTGTACCGAGCGAGGACATCTCGGCGGTGGTCAACAGGCTCTGGCTCCAGCGCTATTTCCAGGACGTGGCTGTCTATGTCGATTCCATCGCGCCTTCCAGGGATACCGCATTTTTCCGCATTGACATCCAGGAGAGGCCCAGAGTCTCCGTCTTCAATTTCACCGGCGTGAAGAGCGGCGAGAAGAAGGATCTCCTTGAAAGGCTCAACTTCAGGAGGGGAAGTGCATTCTCGGATTATGTGTCAAAGACTTCCGTCGATATCATCAAGAGATATTACAAGGAGAAGGGCTTCCTCAATGTCAAGGTGGAGCCGCAGGTAAAGAAGGATACGGTCGTGAAGAACGCCATCCGGGTCAATTTCGCGGTTGACCGCGGAGAGAAGGTCAGAATCAAGACCATCAATTTCTACGGAAATACCGACGTGAGCGACTTCAAGCTTGCGAAGTCCATGAAGAAGACCAAGTCGGCCAAGTTCTACAACTTCTTCAGCAGCAAGAAGTACAATGAGAAGGAGTACCCTAATGACAAGAAGTCCCTCATCAGCGCTTTCAATGAGGCCGGTTACAGGGATGCGCGTCTTGTCAGCGACTCCATATATTATGTGGTGCCGGGCAAGAGACTCGGTATCGACTTCAGATTCGACGAGGGCAAGAAATACTATTTCAGGGATATTATCTGGACAGGAAACTCCGTCTATACTTCAGAAGCCCTCAATTCCATTCTCCAGATCGGCAAGGGTGACGTGTACGACGTCGTCACCATGCAGGAAAGGCTCACCGGAGGCGGAAAGCAGGGTGAGATGGATGTATCCAAGCTCTACAGGGACAACGGTTATCTCTTCTTCAATGTGCAGCCTGTCGAGATGAATGTGGCTGGTGACTCGGTGGATGTCGAGATGCGCATCGTCGAGGGCAAGCAGGCTACATTGAACAACATCATCATCAACGGCAATGACCTCACCAACGAGAAGGTCGTCCGCCGTCAGATATTCACCCGCCCGGGCTATCTCTTCAGCCAGAGCGATTTCGAGAGGTCTATCAGGGAGATTGCATCCCTCGGCCAGTTCGATCCGGAGGCCATTACTGACCCGGCTACAGGATACAGCATCATTCCGGACCAGATGAACAATACGGTGGACATTGTCTATAATGTGACCGAGAAGCCTTCCAGCCAGCTCGAGCTCTCGGGAGGATGGGGCGGAAAGACATTCGTCGCCACTGTCGGAGTAAGCTTCAACAACTTCTCCACACACCGCTTCTTCGACAAGGGAGCCTGGCGTCCGGTACCTCTCGGAGATGCCCAGAACCTTTCGTTCAGGTTCCAGACCAGCGGTACGTACTACACGGCGCTGTCTGCGAGCTTCGTGGAGCCGTGGCTCTTCGGCAAGAAGCCTACATCCCTCAGCATATCAGGATATTACAGCCGCCAGACCAACTCTTACCTCGCCTGGAATATCCTCAATAATGACAGGCAGTTCGAGGTTTACGGCTTTTCCATGGGTCTCGGAAACAGGCTCAAGTGGCCGGACAACTACTTCGTCCTCTACAACCAGCTCAGCTGGCAGACCTACAGGCTCAACAACTGGTACTCCAACTACTTCATCTTCGACACCGGAGTCTCGCATAACCTGAGCTATACACTGAGTCTCTCGAGGACATCCACCGACCAGCAGATTTATCCTCGCCAGGGTTCGGACATCTCCCTCTCCCTCCAGCTGACTCCGCCTTATTCGCTCCTCAGGCGCAAGGATAAGGGCACTCTGGATGCGGACGGCGATCCGACCCGCGTTTCGAGCTACAAGGATATTAACTATGACAAGTGGACTTCCAATGACAGATACAGATGGATTGAGTACCATAAATGGTCATTCAAGGCATCCCTCTACACCAAACTCGTGGGCGACCTCGTGCTCATGACCAGGGCACAGTTCGGATACCTCGGATACTACAACCGCCGCTGGGGCTATTCTCCGTTCGAGGGCTTCCTTGTCGGAGGAGACGGAATGTCGGGCTACAACAACTACGGACAGGAAGTCATTGCCCTCAGGGGATATGAGAATTACTCCCTCACGCCTTATCTCCCTACAGCGTACAGCTCCGACGGCTATGCATACGCAGGTAATGTATATGACAAGTTCACGGTTGAACTCCGTTATCCGGTCGTGCTGCAGCCGCAGTCCACGATCTACGCCCTCCTCTTCCTCGAAGGCGGTAACTGCTGGTCAGACATACGCAAGTTCAATCCTTTCCAGATCAAGAGGTCTGCCGGTGTCGGAGTCAGGGTATATCTCCCTATGATCGGACTTCTCGGTATAGACTGGGGTTATGGATTTGATGACAAGGAGAACGGCAAGGGCCAGTTCCACTTCATCATCGGACAGCAATTCTAAGATTATCATTGAAATATTAAAACACAAAGAATATGAAAAAGATTATTTTGATTATGGCTGCGGCCGTTCTCGCACTTTCCGCTTCAGCGCAGAACCTCAAGTTCGCTCACGTCAATTTCAACGAACTCGTGATGCTCATGCCGGAGGCAGATGCAGCAAGGGCTCAGATGGAGGCATCCCAGAAGGAGGCTCAGGAGACCTATCAGACAATGGTTGAGGAGTATCAGGCCAAGGCTCAGAAATTCCAGCAGAACCAGGCTACCTGGACTGCCGCAATCAAGGAGAGCAAGCAGAAGGAACTTGCCGACATATCAAACAGGATTCAGGAGTTTGACCAGTCTATCCAGCAGGAACTTCAGCAGCAGCAGTCTCAGCTCATGGCTCCGATTCAGCAGAAGGCCATCGAGGCTGTGAATACCCTTGCCAAGGAAGGCGGCTACATCTACGTTTTCGAGGAGTCATCCCTCCTTTACATTGACAAAGCTCAGAGCACGGATCTCACTCCGGCTGCAAGAAAGGCTCTCAACATTCCTGACGGAAGGACTCTTGAGACTCTCTCCCAGGAACTTCAGGCTAAGGCGCAAATGACTGAATAGCAGTATCTTTAACGTATAAAAATACAAATCGGTGTGACAAGGCAAAGTCGCACCGATTTATTATTTCTTAAAAATCATTAGGCTTTTAACGTTTTTTATATTAGATTTGCCACCAATTTCAAAAATAACTCCTACAATTTATAAGGAATGGAACATAAGGTCATCGATACCAGTGATGTAGTGATCAGGTTCGCCGGGGATTCCGGTGACGGAATGCAGCTGACCGGAACATTGTTCGCGAACATGTCCGCCGTTTTCGGAAACGGGCTGGCGACATTTCCTGATTATCCTGCGGAGATCAGAGCGCCTAAGGGGACGGTTGCCGGAGTATCCGGTTTTCAAGTCCATATCGGAAACCATAAGGTGAACACTCCCGGAGATTTCTGCGACATGCTGGTCGCAATGAATCCGGCGGCATTGAAGGCCAATGCCAAATGGCTCAAGCGGAATGCCACTGTCCTCGTCAATGCGGACGCATTCGATGAAATCGGGCTGGCCAAGGCTGGCTTTACGGGAGGAGACCCGTTCGAAGAACTTCACATTGAGGACAGGAACATAATCTGCGCCCCGATCACCAGGCTTGTCGAGGAAAGCCTCAAGGACAGCGGACTGGACAATGTGGCACTGCACAAGTGCAAGAACATGTTCACCCTCGGAATGGCCTGCTTCATCTACAGCCGCCCGCTGGAGTATATCTACGATTATATTGAGAAGAAATTCGGCAAGAAGCATCCCGAGATGATAGCCCCGAACCGCAAGGTTGTCTTTGACGGTTTCAACTATGCTTCGAATATCCAGGCTGTTGCAGATACATACCGTGTCGCTCCCGCCAGGCTCGAGGCCGGGACATACAGGAACATTACCGGAAACCAGGCGGCGGCCTGGGGTCTCATCGCAGCGGCTGAAAAGTCCGGGCTTCCGCTCTTCTGCGGTTCCTATCCGATTACTCCGGCAACTTCCATCCTGGAAGAGCTCGCAATTCATAAGTATCTGAATGTAAAGACAATGCAGACAGAGGACGAGATTGCCGGAATCTGTTGCGCCATAGGAGCAGCATTTGCCGGTAACCTCGCCGTGACCACTACCTCCGGTCCCGGACTTTCACTCAAATCCGAAGCCCTCGGACTGGCTGTGATGACGGAGCTTCCCCTGGTCGTCATTGATGTCCAGAGAGCGGGCCCTTGTACCGGAATGCCGACCAAGACCGAGCAGGCCGATCTCAATGAGGCACTTTACGGACGAAACGGCGAAAGCCCGATGGTGGTGATAGCCTCTCATTCACCTGCGCATTGCTTCGACATGGCCTTCATGGCAGCAAGGATCGCTCTCGAGCGGATGGTTCCGGTGCTTATGCTTTCCGAGGGCTTCCTTGGCAACGGCTCCGAGCCTTGGAGGATTCCGTCAATGTCGGATTACCCTGAAATCCATCCGAACTATGTTCCTTCCGGCTGTGAAGCATACAAGCCTTTTGAGCGTGACGCCGGGACATTGTCCAGAAAATGGGCCGTACCGGGAATGCCCGGCTTCGAGCACCGTGTCGGCGGACTTGAGAAAAACCACAACGGAGTGCTTTCCAATGCTCCTGAGAATCACGAGCTGATGGTTCGGGAGAGGGCTGCCAAGGTAGCCGCTGTCGTGTCCATGATACCTGATCTCAAAGTCGAGGGCGAGCAGTCAGGCGACATTCTCATTGTCGGCTGGGGTGGAACTTACGGCCACATTCTCAGTGCATTCGATGAGCTCAGGAATGAGGGCCGGAAGGTCAGCTTCGCACATTTCGACTTCATCTGTCCGCTGCCGGGAAATACTGAGGAGGTGCTCTCCGGATTCCGCAGAATCATTGTCTGCGAGCTCAATTCCGGACAGTTCGCATCTTATCTCCGGTCAACGCATCCGGGACACGAATATATCCAGTGCAACCGGATCCAGGGCCAGACCTTCCTCGTGAAGGATATTGTGGATTGTATCAATGAAAATGCCTGAAGTGATGGAAAAATATACATTCAAGGATTTCAAGAGTGACCAGGAAGTGAGATGGTGTCCTGGCTGCGGTGACTATTCGGTTCTCGCCGCCCTCCAGAAAACCCTTCCTGCGGTATGTGAAGAGAAGGGAATAGGCAAGGAGAAAGTTGTCGTGGTGTCAGGCATCGGATGCTCCTCCCGCCTTCCGTACTATATGAACACCTACGGATTCCACAGCATTCATGGACGCGCCACTGCCATTGCCACAGGCATCAAGGTTGCCAATCCGGAACTTTGCGTATGGCAGGCCAGCGGCGACGGAGACGCCCTCGCCATCGGCGGCAACCATTTCATCCACGCCATCAGGAGGAATGTCGACATCAACATAATGCTCTTCAACAACCAGATTTACGGAATGACGAAGGGCCAGTATTCCCCGACATCCAGGCTGGGCGCCGTCACCAAGACATCGCCTTACGGCACTGTCGAGCAGCCTTTCAACCCCGGCAGTCTTGTGCTTGGTGCGAAGGGAAGCTTCTTCGCCCGCAGCATGGATACCGAACTCGCTCTGAATCAGGAGATAATGCTGGAGGCGGCCAGGCATTCAGGCACATCTGTGATGGAATTCCTCGTCAACTGCGTAATCTTCAACAACGGCTCCCACGCCGAGCTCTCCGACCGGGAGAACAAGGCTGACAGACTTCTTTTCCTCAAGAGGGGAGAGAAGATGATATTCGGCAGGAACCGGGACAAGGGCATTGTGCTTGAGGACATGAAGCTCAAGGTGGTGACCATAGGTCAGGACGGCTACACTGAGGATGACATTCTCACACACGACCCTTCAGTGGACAATCTCGGACTCCAGACAATGATTGCCGAGATGAAATATCCTGATTTCCCTGTGGCTCTCGGTGTCATAAGGGATGTGGCTGCGCCGAATTACGATGCTGAAGTGAGCCGTCAGGTCGAGGATGTCAAGTCCAGGGTCAGGATAGCCTCTGTGGACGAACTCCTCCGCAGCGGCTCTACCTGGGAAGTGAGGCAGGAGGAATAGAACACAACCAACATTAAAACAGATAATCAAAAAAATGAGAACAGAAGAAATCATGGCCAAACTTCAGGCCAAGTACGCTGCGGAGAAGGAATATCTCCAGGCCGTACGTGAAGTGCTTGAGTCTATTGAGGATGTTTACAACCAGCATCCGGAGTTTGAAGACGCCAAGATTATTGAGAGGCTCGTGGAGCCGGACAGAATCCTCACATTCCGCGTCACCTGGGTTGACGACAACGGTGAGATTCAGACCAATACCGGCTACAGGGTCCAGTTCAACAATGCCATCGGTCCATATAAGGGCGGTCTCCGCTTCCACCCTTCGGTGAACCCGTCCATACTCAAATTCCTCGGATTTGAGCAGATATTCAAAAACGCCCTCACAACCCTGCCTATGGGTGGCGGAAAGGGTGGTTCCGACTTCAACCCGAAGGGCAAGTCCGACGCTGAGATCATGCGTTTCTGCCAGGCCTTCATGCTTGAGCTCTGGAGAAACATAGGTCCGGACATGGACGTTCCTGCAGGTGACATCGGAGTAGGCGGCCGCGAGATCGGTTATCTCGAGGGAATGTACAAGAAGCTTACCCGCGAGCACAACGGCGTGCTCACCGGAAAGGGACTTCCTTTCGGAGGCTCTCTCATCCGTCCTGAAGCTACCGGCTTCGGCGCTGTTTACTTCCTTGAGCACATGCTTCACCACCACGATGCAAATCTCGATGTAAAGGGCAAGACTATCGCAGTTTCCGGCTTCGGCAATGTTTCCTGGGGTGTCTGCGTAAAGGCTACCGAGCTCGGTGCAAAGGTGGTTGCAATCTCCGGTCCTGACGGATGCATCTACAACCCTGAGGGAATGACTAAGGAGAAACTCGACTACATGCTCGAGCTCAGGGCTTCCAACAATGACGTCGTCGCTCCGTTCGCCGAGAAGTTCCCTGACGCCCAGTTCATTCCTGGAAAGAAGGCCTGGACAGTCAAGTGCGACATTGCAATGACCTGCGCATTCCAGAACGAGATGGCTGCCGAGGATGCTCAGGAGCTCATCGCCAACGGTACATGGTGCTGTCTTGAGGTGTCCAACATGGGCTGCCAGCCTGGCGCAATCGAGGCATTCCAGAAGGCCGGCATCATGTTCGCCCCTGGAAAGGCCGTGAACGCCGGAGGAGTTGCCACATCAGGTCTCGAGATGACCCAGAACGCAATGCATATCAGCTGGACAGCGAAAGAGGTGGACGAGAAGCTCCACGGCATCATGGATTCCATCCACGCTGCCTGCGTGAAGTACGGAACCCAGCCTGACGGCTACATCAACTACGTGAAGGGCGCCAACATCGCCGGCTTCATGAAGGTGGCCGAGGCCATGCTCGCACAGGGCGTGATCTGATACTTTTAATACTGCATTTCAATACTGGCGGACGGGAGGTTTCATCTTTCCGCCCGCTTTCTTTTTCGTTCATGGGTTTGGATTGTAGCATTAATTGTTTACATTTGCATTTTGTTGAAACGTAACAATAAAAATTAATCAATAATATTACATTATTCGTAATGGCAACTGAAACCGTAAAACCTGCGCTCGGCCTTCCGGTCAAGAAGCTGGTAATGCTGCTTTTCGCTATTGCAGTCTTCCTTTTCTTCTGGTTTGTGCCGCGCTCATTCTTCGGAATCGCCGAGAACGGCACACCAATCCTTTCCATCATTGAACAGAGAACAGTGGCTATCTTCGCCCTCGCCGCATTGATGTGGATGTTCGAGGTCTTGCCTACATGGGCCACTTCCGTGACAATCATCGTGCTCCTTCTGTTCACCATTTCCGACAGCAGCCCTCTCTTCATGAGAACTGCGGGGGATACCGCCAATCTCGGAACCCTGGTGAGCTACAAGGCTCTGCTCGCGGCCTTTGCCGATCCTACCATCATGCTTTTCCTGGGAGGCTTCATCCTTGCGATAGCAGCCACCAAGGTCGGACTGGACGTGCAGCTGGCCAAGGTGCTCCTGAAGCCTTTCGGAACCAAGCCAAAGTTTGTCCTTCTCGGATTCCTCTGCGTGATTGCGCTCTTCTCCATGTTCATGAGCAACACGGCCACCGCCGCAATGATGCTCACCTTTCTGGCCCCTGTCCTCAGGACATTGCCGAAAGAAGAGAAAGGCATGGCTGGACTTGCTCTCGCCATCCCGATTGCCGCCAATGTCGGAGGTATCGGAACCCCTATCGGAACCCCTCCTAACGCCATTGCCCTCGGTTATCTCAATGAGACGATGCATCAGGGCGTCGGCTTCGGCGAGTGGATGATGGTGATGGTTCCTTTCGTCATTGTCATCCTCCTCATCGCCTGGGTGGTTCTGATGAAGATTTTCCCGTTCACCACGGATAAGATCGAGCTCAAGATCGAGAATACGAAGAAGCCTGACACCAAGACATATATCGTATGGGTCACTTTTGCCGTCACCATCCTTCTCTGGGTGCTTGACAAGGTGACAGGCATCAATGCCAATGTGGTCGCAATGATTCCTGTCGGCGTATTCTGCGCCACCGGTGTCATCACCAAGGAGGATCTCCGCGAAATCGACTGGAGCGTGCTCTGGATGGTCGCCGGAGGATTCGCACTCGGTATCGCATTGAACAAGACAGGCCTCGCCGAGAACCTCGTGGAGTCCATTCCGTTCGCATCATTCTCACCGCTCGTGGTGCTTCTCCTCTCGGGATTCATCGCATACCTGCTTTCGAACTTCATCGCGAACTCCGCAGCGGCCAACCTTCTCGTGCCTATTCTCTGCGCAGTGGGAGTGGGAATGGGAGAACTCCTCGACCCTGTCGGCGGAGCCCGCGCCCTCATCATCGGCGTAGCCCTCTCCACATCGTTCGCCATGCTGTTCCCTATCAGTACGCCGCCTAACGCCATTGCCCACTCCACCGGACTGATTCAGGTCAAGGATATGACCAAGGTGGGTCTCATCATCGGCGTGATCGGCTTTGTGCTGAGCTATGCAATCCTCATATTCATAGGAATTTAATACTTAACTTAAGACAATGAAAAGAATCGCAATAATGATGTCGCTTGCCGCAATGATGGCAATGCCTGCCGTCAGGATGTCGGCAGAGCCTGCGGCAAAGGAAGCAAGACAGAAAATCGAGAAACCTTCCAATATCAAGATCTACGGATTCATCAGAAATTACTTCGCATACGACACTAGGGAGAGCAGCGCAGGAACCGGCGACCTCTTCTACTATGCTCCAAAGGACAATAATTTCAATGCGGCAGGGGAAGACCTCAATGCCATTTCCTCATTCCGTTTCCTGTCATTGACCTCCAGGTTCGGACTTGACGTGACTGGTTACCAGTTCGGCCGCACAAAGTTCGGAGCCAAGATCGAGACCGACTTCTATTCAGGTCTCTCGGCAGCATCTTCCACGAAGATCAACGGCGCCGCCCAGCTCCGTCTCCGTCAGGCCTACGTTACCCTCGGCTGGGATGACATGAAGATGAAGAACGGCACTCCTATTGCCGTGGCAATGAAGATCGGACAGGCCTGGCATCCGATGGCTGCCGACCAGCCTCACGTCTTCAGCCTTGAGACAGGTGCTCCTTTCAATGCCTTCAGCCGTACCCCTCAGGTCCTCGCAGACGCATCTTTCGGCAAGAACGTGATGCTCTCGGCTGCCGCTCTCTGGCAGATGCAGTACCAGTCACAGGGACCGGACAAGGCTACATCAGACTACATCAAGTATTCCTGCGTGCCTGAATTCTACCTCGGCCTCACATTGAAGAGCAACAATGGCTTTCTTGCCCGTATCGGAACCAACCTCCTGAGCATCAAGCCAAGACGCTACGGTACAATCCAGTATGAGGGCAAAGATATGCAGGTCAAGGTTTCCGACAGGATTACCACAATGTCCCCATATGTCTATCTCCAGTACAAGAGCAAGATGTTCGAGGTGAAGGCCAAGACCATCTTCAGCCATGGCGGAGAGCACATGAACCTCATGAGCGGTTACGGTATCTCCGAGAAATGTGAAGACGGACATTACGAGTATACCCCATTCAAGACTTCTTCCACCTGGGCTTCAATGAGTTACGGCAAGAAGTGGCAGGCCACCCTCATGGGAGGCTATATCAAGAACCTCGGTACTGTCGACGAACTCGCCAATCCGTCCGACTTCTACTTCAGCGCCAATGCTCCGAAGTACATGAACCAGATGTGGAGGGTAATCCCTGCCGTATGCTACAATGCAGGCAAGTTCACCCTTGGCCTCGAGTACAACTACACTGCCGCCCAGTACGGCAACGGCAAGACATACACCACCCACGGCCTGTCCACGGAAGGACTTCATACCGTGGAGAACCACAGAGTACAGATGATGGTCAAATTCTCATTCTAGCCGATGGATATCGAATTGCTGAAAAAGGGTCTCAGAACAGTTCCGGACTTCCCGAAGAAAGGAATCCTGTTCTGGGACCTTACCACTTTGTTCAAGGACCCGGAAGCCTTCCGCTTCACCGTGGACACCATATATGAATTGTACAGGGACAAGGGGATTACCAAGGTCGTGTCCCTTGAGGCAAGGGGCTATATTCTGGGGTCCGCCCTGGCCTACAGGCTCGGAGCGGGTTTCATCCCTGTGCGCAAACCCGGGAAACTGCCTGCTGAAACCTATTCGGAGACCTATATGAAGGAGTATGGTCCCGATACCCTGACGATACATCAGGATGCGCTTTCGGACGAGGATGTCGTACTCCTTCACGATGACCTGCTGGCGACAGGCGGGTCGGCTGCGGCAGCGCTGAAACTGATCGGCCGTTTCAGCCCGAGGACTGTCTATGCCAACTTCATCATTGAACTTGACGAACTTGACGGAAGAAAGGCTCTGCCTGAAGACGTTGATGTTACAAGCCTCCTTCAGCTGTAAATGCCGGAGGCCATACCCGCAAGGGGCAAACACCTTAAAACCTTATACATTATGTCAAAAAAAACAATTCTGGCTGCGCTCGCCGCATCCATTGCCTTCGCTTTTTCGGCCAAGGCGCAGACTAACCTTCAGGTTTTCTACGACTTCGGAAAAGACCGGAAGCATGTCACCACCACCCTCGAGGGCTTCTACGGTGACAAATGGGGCAACACTTTCTTCTTCATCGATTATGATTACGGTGAGAAGGTGAACAATGAGAAAGTATCCCCGAGGGGAACTTACTTCGAGATTGCCCGCTGCCTCAATTTCTGGCAGAACACCAAGCTTTCTCCTCTCAGCCTCCATGTGGAATACAACGGAGGAGTTTACAAGGGATATGGAATCAATCACGCCGGCCTTTTCGGCCTCGACTGGTTCATCCACGGCAAGGATTTCAGGAATACATTGAACGTCAAGGTATTGTACAAATATATCCATTATGACAAGCCGGTTGAAGGAAGCCGCCCTCATTCCAAGGTGCCTCTCCAGTTCACCGCAGTCTGGGGAATGCAGGATCTCTTCGGTTTGAAGGGCCTCAGGTTCAGCGGCTTCGCCGATTTCTGGTGGGAGCGGCATACTGTGTGTCCAAGCGTGAAAGGAGAGCGTGACTGGACCAAGGCGGAGACTTCCGATATCGTATTCCTTACCGAGCCGCAGCTCTGGTACAATGTCGGCAGGCATTTCGGTGTCGACAATCTCAATGTCGGAGGCGAGATCGAGCTTTCATACGATTTCGGTACCGGAAAGGGATTCTGGTGCCGTCCTTGCCTTGGAGCGAAGTGGGTGTTCTGACAGTCTAAACCAAGTGACCCTTATTCCGATTTGACACCATGGCACCTTTTCTCGCTAAAGCATTCGGCTTCGATGTAAAGAAGCACAGCGTCCGCACAGAGATTCTGGCCGGACTTACCACCTTCCTCACGATGGCCTACATCCTGGCCGTCAATCCCGGCATATTCAGCGCCCTGGCCTCCCAGGGAATGCCTACTGCGGCGGTTTTCACCGCAACTGCCCTTGCCGCCATTGTCGGCACGATGGTGATGGCACTCTATGCCCGCAAACCTTTCGGACTTGCTCCCGGAATGGGGCTGAACGCATTCTTTGTATATACCGTATGCCTGGGAATGGGATTTTCCTGGAAGATGGCCCTCACAGCCATCTTCATTGAGGGTATTCTCTTCATTCTCCTGACGGTCACCAATGTCAGGAAACTCATCGTGGACGCGATACCGATGAACCTCAAGCGTGCGATCGGAGCCGGAATCGGACTCTACATCGCCTTTATCGGCCTCAAGTCCGCAGGCATCATCGTCAGCAGCGAGGCTACCTCCGTGACCCTCGGGAACCTGGGTGACAAGACTGTGATTCTGGCTCTCGCGGGCCTCGTGATCACCTCGGTCCTCGTGATCACCAAGGTAAGGGGAGGAATGCTTCTCGGCATCATCGCCACTACATTGATAGGCATCCCGATGGGAGTGACCCATTACGGCGGCATTGTCTCCACACCTCCTTCAATATCTGAGATTTTCTGCCAGTTCGAGTGGGGCAGAATCTTCAGCTGGGATATGCTCGTCGTAGTATTCACATTCCTTTTCATTGATATGTTCGACACCATCGGAACTGTGGTGGGCGTGTCCGTGAAGTCAGGCATGGTGGATGAGAAGGGCAATGTCGACGGTATCAACAGAGTGCTGATGGCCGATTCTGTGGCCACCGTGGCTGGCGCGATGTTCGGAACCAGCACGACCACCACATATATCGAGAGCGCTTCAGGAGTATCGGAAGGCGGACGCACGGGACTTACCTCATTCGTAATCGCCCTCTGTTTCGCTGTCGCCCTCTTCTTCTCTCCAATCTTCCTTGCCATCCCGGGCGCAGCAACCGGACCGGTCCTCTTCATTGTCGGTGTGATGATGATGAGTCCTGTGAAGGATATTGACTGGGGCGACTATTCAGAGTCAATCCCGGCCTTCGTCACAATGCTTCTCATGCCTCTCGCATACAGCATCTCCGACGGAATCATGCTCGGTATGATATCATTCGTGCTTCTCAATGCCATCTCCGGCAAGTTCAGGAAGATTTCGGTGATGATGTGGATTCTGGCCCTTCTTTTCATCCTGAGATATATTCTTGTATAGTATTGAATATTAAATACATAGCATTTTTGTTATTTTGACGGATGGCGTTCTGCGGCAGCAGGGCGCCATTTGTCAAAAACTATGTTGAAAACTTTAATCTCCGTTTTCTTTTGATATGGGGGCCAAAGTTTCTACATTTGCAGCAAGTATCTGCATACCGCAATTCTTACCGATAATACTAAAATCATTAATATATTCACGCAATGGACGTAAGGAAGACTAATGGCTCTGTCGAGGAATTTGACAAGGATAAGCTGATGCGCGGAATCCGCGAAGCGTACAAGACCGCCGGGGAAAAATGCCCTGAGGAAGTGGTCGTTTCTGTCGTGGACAACCTCTATATCTACGACCAGATTTCAAGCCGCGAGATCAGGCGTCAGGTGGTCGAGTCCCTGATGTCCATCAACAAGAAGGTTGCCCTGGCCTACATCGAGAAATTCGACCAGGGTCTCGACCTCCGCAAGAAGAGAGACTTCATCCGCGACTATATCAAGGCATCGAACGCCGCCACCGGCTCCAAGTTCGACGCCAATGCCAATGTCACCCGCAAGAACATCGTGACACTCGGCCAGGAGCTCTACAAGGAGAACAACATCAAGCAGAACCGCTACATCATGAAGGACAAGATCAAGGCGATGTACGGCAGGAAGCTTGCCGACCAGTACATCGAGGATCTTGAGAGCCACGTTCTCTACAAGCACGACGAGAGCGGAACTCCCGGCTACCCTTACTGCGTGGCCATCACCATGTATCCTTTCCTCGAGAGCGGCCTCAGGGAGCTCGGCGGCGTGTCCATAGCCCCTACCGACCTCAAGTCCTTCTGCGGCGAGTTCATCAACCTTGTTTACTCGGTGTCTTCACAGTTCATGGGAGCCGTGGCCACTCCTGAGTTCCTGATGTATTTCGACTACTTCATCAGGAAGGACTATGGCGACGACTACCTGACCCGTCTCGACGAGGTGGTGGAGAACAATCTCAAGAAGCGTACTCTCGTCAAGGTCATCGACAATTATTTCCAGCAGGTCGTGCACTCCATGAACATGCCTGCGGGCAACAGGGGATACCAGACCGTGTTCTGGAACATCGGCTACTTCGACGAGCCTTATTTCCGCGGAGTATTCGGCGAATTCACCTTCCCGGACGGCTCCAAGCCGAAGTGGGAGACACTCTCCTGGCTCCAGAAGCATTTCATGAACTGGTTCAATGAGGAGAGGAACAACTACATCCTCACCTTCCCGGTGGAGACCATGGCCCTGCTTACCGACGGCGGAGACGATTTCGCGGACAAGGAGTATGCCGACTTCACGGCCGAGATGTGGGCGAAGGGACACAGCTTCTTCTGCTACCTTTCCAACAGCCCGGACAGCCTTTCAAGCTGCTGCCGTCTGCGCAACTCCCTCACAGACCTGGATACCTCGGATGCTGACCACAACCACACCACCCACCAGTACTCGATGGGTACGGCCTCGGTGGCTACCGGTTCCAAGTCCGTGATGACAATAAACCTGAACCGTATCATCCAGATTGCCGCCAGGAAGTACTTCAAGGAGGCTCTCAATGTGGATCTCCCTGCAGGCCAGCCGGTTCCGGCCGACCTCAAATACGACAGGGCCGAGCTCTACAAGGTCATTGACGAAGAGATCAGCGAGATGACCCAGAAGGTACACAAGTATCAGAACGCATTCAACGAGATTATCAAGGACTTCCTCGCAGCGGACATGCTCGACGTTTACAAGGCCGGCTTCATCGATATGCGCAAGCAGTATCTTACCGTCGGCGTGAATGGTCTTACAGATGCTGCCGAGTTCCTCGGTCTTACCATTTCTCCTAACGACGAGTACAAGGAGTTCGTGAACACCATCCTCGAGACCATCAACGTGGCCAACCGCAAGGACAGGACCAAGGATGCGATGTTCAACACCGAGTTCGTGCCGGGAGAGAACCTTTCAGGAAAGAACTACAAGTGGGATGCAAAGGACGGATTCTTCGTCTCGCCTAAGCACAATATGTACAGCTCCTACTTCTACAACCCTGAGGATGAGTCACTTTCGATGATTGACAAGTTCAAGATGCACGGAGAGGACTATGTCAAGTATCTTGACGGCGGTTCAGCCCTGCACATGAACATTGCGGAGCACCTCGGCAAGGACCAGTACCGTCAGCTCCTCAAGGTGGCAGCGCATTACGGAACGAACTATTTCACATTCAACTGCCGCAATACGGTATGCAACGAATGCGGCTACATCAGCAAGGATACCCTTGACGTATGCCCTAAATGCGGCAGCCGCAATCTGGACTATCTGACCAGGGTCATCGGATATCTGAAGCGCGTGTCCTCATTCAGCGAGATGCGTCAGGAGGAGGCTTCGCACAGGTTCTATGTTGCTGAATAGGTTGACCGTACAATATGATTAAATACGTACCTGAAATGACCAATGTGGTCCTTGAGGAGATTCCCGACAGGCTCACATTGGCCATTGACATATCGAACTGCACCGGTCTCTGTGAAGGCTGCCATTCTCCATTTCTAAGACGTGACGTGGGCGTGGAACTTACTCCGGAGGCCATCGATTCCCTCATTGCAGGAAATTTCGGCATAAACTGCTTCCTCTTCCTGGGCGAGGGCAATGACCATGCCGCCCTGATGTCCGCGGCCAATTATGTGCGCCGGGCCTATCCCTCACTGGCTCTCGGATTGTATTCCGGCAGGGAAAGCGTTGAGGAGGATGTCTGGGAACTTTTCGATTATGTGAAAATTGGGCCTTTCCGCCCTTCCTGCGGCCCTCTGAACAAGACCACTACCAATCAGCGTCTCTACCGCATTCTTCACAATGCGGACGGCACCCGGACAGTGGACGACATCACCGCCCGTTTCTGGCGCAAGGGCATTGACCCTAATCGGCCTTCCTGAAAATCCTGTAGCCCGTCATTGCGATGAAGATGCTCATCAGCGGGCTGATTATGTTGAAGAAGCAGAACGGCAGGTAGGTGATGGTGGATACGCTCAGTATTGTCGCCTGGGTCATTCCGCAACTGCTCCACGGGAAGAGAGGAGAGGTCACGGTCGACGAGTCCTCCACGGCGCGGCTCAGAAGCCGGCTCTCGTACCCCCGCTTCGCATATATGTCCTTGTAGATGTCCGAGGTCAGGATTATGGAAAGATACTGGTCGGAAATCAGCCCGTTGAGCGCCACTCCGGTCGCTACAGTCGAACCTACCAGACCTACCCTGTTCCTTGTCATCGGAAGAAGAAGGGAGGCCAGGTGGTGAAGCATTCCGCTGGCCTTCATGCAGCCTCCGAAACACATCGCGCAGATGATGAGATAGACGGTGTTCAGCATGCCGAGCATACCCCTCGAAGAAACCAGAGTATCTACGTCCTTGACTCCGGTATTGACTGATACTGAGTCATATATGGTCTTGACGATGCCTGTGAACATGACTCCCGCCCTGCTCTGGCCGCCGACACCGAGGGCCTCCAGGGTATTCTCTCCGATTTCGCTGATGATGTGTGGCTGAAGGATCAATGCGCATATTGCGGCAATGAGAATCGACAGCCCGAGCACCGTCAGGGCCGGCATTCTCCGGGCAATCATCACTCCCGTCAGAACCGGCACGACCAATGTCCACAGCGAAATGTTGAATTTCGATGCCAATGTCTCCGTGTATATGGATATCTGCGCAGGGGCGTTCCCGGTATGGAGAAATCCAAGCACCAGGAAAATCACCAATGTTATCACGAATGAAGGTACAGTGGTGAACATCAGGTACTTGATATGCTGGAAAAGGGGAGTCCCGGCTATGGACGACGCCATTACTGTAGTGTCCGAAAGCGGGGAAATCTTGTCTCCGAAATAGGCTCCGGATATGATGGCTCCGGCAATCATTCCCTCGCTGAATCCCAATGCCTTGCCGATTCCCAGCAATGCCACTCCGATGGTGGCGATGGTGGTCCACGAACTGCCTATCATCACGGACACAAGGGCGCAGATGAGGCAGGCTGTGACAAGGAAAATCTTCGGAGAAATGATCTTCACGCCGTAGTAGATCAATGAAGGCACGGTTCCGCTCATTGTCCAGGTTCCCGAGATTCCTCCGATGAGGAAGAGGATGACAATGGCGGTGGTGACGTCGCCGATGTTGCTTCTGATGGCCGCCTCAAAGTCCTTCCAGGGCTTCTTGAACAGCCACATCGCGAGCCAGACGCAGATGCCCGCCGAGAAGAGCAGGGCGACCTGGCTGGCACCGAGAATGGAATCGCTGCCGAATATGCCGATATTCAGGGAGAGAAGTATTACCAGAACTATGATCGGCACCAGCGATATGCAGGTCCGGATGAGTGAAGCCCGTTTCATCTTGTTTAGGATTGCTCAGCCGGGGATTCAGCCGAAAATGTTCCTGTGTATGAGGGAAACGATGTTGTCAAGCGATTCCCTGTCCACGACAAAGCTTATGTTGATATAGGACGAGCCCTGTGAAATCATATAGATCTTGTAGTCCTTGAGCGGGGCGAAGGTCTTCTCGAGGAGGCCGTTCACATTGTCCAGGTTCTTTCCGATGACGCTGACCTGCGCCTTGTTGCTGTCCACAACAACCTCTGCGAATGTCGAGAGTTCCTCCACCACCTTCTCTATGTTCTGCGAGCCGGCATCCACCGTCACTGAAATGGTGGCCTCGGATGTGCTGATGAGATCGACGGAGACATTGTTCCGGCTGAAAATCTCGAACACGTGCATGAGGAAGCCGGCCACATTGATCATCTTGGTAGAGAAGATATTGATAACCAGTATGTTGCTCTTGCTGGAAACGGACTTGACACCATCTTCGATAAAGCTGCTCTGGAGGATGGCAGTGCCCTTTCCGGAAGGGTTCATCGAGTTGAGCACGTAAATCGGGATGTTCTTCTTCACTGCAGGCTCAATGGTCATCGGATGGAGCACCTTCGCTCCGAAATGGGCCATCTCGGCAGCTTCCTCAAACGATATCCTGTCGAGGCTGAGAGTATTCTCCACCTTGCGCGGGTCCGCCGTCTTGACTCCGTCCACATCGGTCCAGATCTCGATGACCTCCGCATCCACAGACATTCCGATGAGGGAAGCCGTGTAGTCAGAACCGCCGCGGCCAAGCACTGTAGGCTCGCCTTCAGCCGTAGCCGACACGAATCCCTGGGTGATCACCGCGTCCATGTCCTGAGTGTAGGCTTCCGCCACCTCGCGGCTGACATTCTTTACAATCTCTTCTGTCTGAGGTTCTCCCTTCAGGAAATTGTTGTCGGTGATGATCATCTTCCTGGAGTCCATCAGCCGGGTCCTGATGCCCCTGGCGTTCATTGCGCAGCAGATGATGCTGGAGGAGAGATATTCTCCGTTGCCGATGATCACGGCCTTGCTCCGGTCGGAAAGTTCTCCGAGGGCGCAGACCGCATTGACGAAATATTCCAGATTGTCGCAGAGACGGTTGACTCTGGCGCAGGCGTCGGCGAGGATTTCAGCATTGTCCGGGATGAGCTCCGCAGCGAGGTTGAGATGGCGCTCCCTGAGCTGTCTGAGGAGGTCCGCCGCACCTTCATTGTCCTTTCCCCTGGCTTTGTCGGAAATCTTGTACAGAAGGTCCGTGACCTTTGACAATGCCGATACGACAACAATAGGTCTCTGCTGGAGTTTGCTCTCTACAATGCCGATGGTGCGGGTAATGGCTGCACAGTCCGCCACCGATGTCCCGCCGAATTTCATTACAATCATAGTCCGTGTTTATATTTTTGCGTCAAGGCCGCAAATATACGGAAAAAATACGGAACTGCCATCCGGAAGAGCCTATTACATCTCTGATTTTCAATACAAAAAATGAGGATGACCTTCCGGTCACCCTCTGATATCTGGTCGGGATGATGCGACTCGAACGCACGACCCCTACGTCCCGAACGTAGTGCGCTAGCCAACTGCGCCACATCCCGTCTCCATCGGGAGCCCGCGGTTAGGCGAGCTTGTTGATGTAGAGTGCTATTCCGCTCTTGAGATTGGCTGCCTTGTTCTTGTGGATGATGCCCACTTTGGCGAGCTTGTCAATCATTGCGTAAACCTTCGGTGCGCTGGCCTCGGCAGCCTTCTTGTCTGTCGTGTTCCTTATCGCACGGATAGCGTTTCTTGTAGTCTTCGCATAATACCTATTATGCAATCTGTGCCTTTCGCTCTGGCGAATGCACTTCTTTGCAGATGCGTTATTTGCCATTGTTTTTTATTTTTTATTATTTAGTAGTGGGTAGGAGAATCGAACTCCTATTGCAAGAATGAAAATCTTGAGTACTAACCGTTATACGAACCCACCGGATCCCCCGTTCAAGCACACGTAGCGATTAAACGGAATGCAAAGGTATATATTATTTTCTACACCGCAAAATATTTTTGCCGATTTTTATTTATTTCCATCACCCTCCTCATCTTCCTTCTCCCATTCGAAGGAGTACATTATGGCCTCCACCTGCCTCAGATACTGGCGCTTGTCGAACTTTGGAGCATATACGAAGCCGTCGAGGACAATGATGTAACGGCCGTCCTTGCTGTAGAATGAATGGGATACGAAGGGACCGCCCATGAAATCATTGTAAACCTCCCAGAGGCCTCTGGTCTCGGCGAACTGGCGGCCGCGGAAACGGATGTAGCTCACCTCCGGAGTCACGGCGTCGCTTGTTATCATATATGTGTTCTCGAACATTCCCGGCACGTTCTCCTTGAGAGCGGCGTTCCTGTGGGCTATGATGTTCTCAAGCGAGAAATTGTCATTCTCCGCAGCCGGATATCTGTAAATGAACACTCCCTGGGTGACATACTGCTTGTCATCCGAAATCCAGAGGAAGTCGGAAGTCTTCTTGCGGAGCTTGAATCCGGTAGGGAAATGCGGTGAGCCGCCGGTCATCTCCTTCACTGCCGGAGGAATGCTGTGCTCCTCGTAACGTATTGAATTTGCTATGATTCTGTCCCTCTCGGCCTGCTCGAATGAATTGATGATCCTCTCGCTGTTCTCCCTGAGAATCACCGCTGCGGAATCGCTGGTCGGGGCTGTTACCTGGATTACGCACTGAGGATGGGCCCAGACATCGTTCTTGTACACCACTCCGCTCTTGTCGGAGGCTGATATGTTGAAGAAAAGCAGGTTTCGGTGAACTTTGAACAGGTCCGCAAATCCGCTGACAGGCACATTTGAAAGTGAGAAAAGCGGTTCCTGCTGCGGGAGGAGAGGATAGTCGGCTGCCAGGATTTCCCTCGTGGCCGAACCCAGATTGCCTTCCCACTCGTTCTTGTCCATTGCGACAATTATCTCGCCGGCCTTGCCGCTGACATTGGGAAGCAGGGTGCCGTTGCCCTTGCATCCGCCGAGGATGATGACCGCCGAGGCCAATGCCGTAATGAATCCTTTTGTTCTCATGATGCGTGTAAGTTATTGATATTTATAATGTTATCTTGAAATGTGGAGGAGGCGGGGCGACATCTTGCTGCCTGAGGGAAGAGTCTTATCTCAGCAGCCTGCCGATGTCATTGCCGAGAGCCAGGATCATCAATGCCAGAAGAAGGACCATCCCGATGGCCTGGGCAATGATGAGGAACTTGTCGCTAGGCTTTCTGCCGGTCGCAATCTCATAGCAGAGCAGCATTGCATGGCCTCCGTCCAGGCCCGGAATCGGCAGCAGGTTCATCACACCCAGCATGATGGAGATGATGGCTATCAGATGGCAGAAGCGGAACCAGTTCCATTTCTCCGGAAATACCTGCATTATTGTGATGACGCTTCCGACTGACTTGTAGGCCTTGGTCTTGGGGGTGAACACGAGCTTCAGATCCTGAATGTATCCCTTGAGCGTGTCGAAGCTGTATCTTATGCCGGCCGGTATGGCCTGGAAGAAGTTGTATTCCTTCCGGCGGTAGGGAGAGTCCAGGAAGACTCCGATCTTGCCGTCATCGCTGATGTCCAGATTGAAACTGAGGGTGTCGCTGCCTCTGAGGACGCTTACGGGCACGGTTTCCCCCGTGCATCCGTCCAGAACCCTTGCCGCATCCTGGAAATAATCCGTTCTGCAGGAGTCGATGGCAATGATTCTGTCGCCCGGCATCAGTCCTGATTCCGAAT
Organism: Candidatus Cryptobacteroides sp.; assembly: GCA_034089285.1. Lineage (GTDB taxonomy): Bacteria > Bacteroidota > Bacteroidia > Bacteroidales > UBA932 > Cryptobacteroides. The sequence goes on along the minus strand of JAXDUM010000030.1, from coordinate 53,175 downwards.
TGGCCGATTCCGGGGCTATGTCCTTGATAATGAACGGGAGGGCGAGATCGAACACCATCGGGGTGCTGATGATTTCCCCGATGCGGCTGCGGTCCATGTAGATGCGGACGGTGTCATTGTCCCTGAGCACCGTGGCCACATCGACGCTCCTCCTGGCCAGGTCTGACTGGAGATTCAGGAAATCCTCGGGAACGTAGCCGTCGAAGTCGAGAATCCGGTCGCCGGTCCTGAAGCCGAGGTCCTCGGCAAGAGAACTGGCATAAATCCGGCTTTCCGAGTTCGGAATATAGTTCTGTCCCCATTTGTCCATTATGAAAATATAGACGATGACGGCGAAGATGAAGTTGAACAGCACGCCCCCGAGCATTATCAGCAGCCTCTGCCAGGCCGGCTTTGAACGGAATTCCCAGGGCTTCGGCTCCTGCTTCATCGAGTCGATGTCGAAGGACTCGTCTATCATTCCGCTGATCTTGCAATATCCTCCGATCGGAAGCCAGCCGATGCCGTATTCGGTCTCCGCCTCCTTCATTTTCGGGAAAAGCCTTGTGAACCAGCCGGTTGTCTTGGTGCTGAAGAGTTTTACACCACCGGCGTCGAAGAAGAGAAAGAATTTGTCAACCCTGGTTCCGCAGAGCCTTGCAAATATGAAATGCCCCGCTTCGTGAATGGCAATCAGAAGCGAAAGGGCTATGAATACCTGTAAAATCTGTAATAAGACTGTCATCTGAAAAATAGTTTGTCAGGCCCTACAGGCCGCACATGTCCTTCGCCCTGGCGAAGGCTTCCTCATTGGAGGCGAAAATGTCCTCCAGCCCCGGCTGCCCTGCAAATTCTATGCTGTCCATGCATCTGGAGATGATGTCCGGGATATCGTAGTACCTGATCTTGTCTGCCAGAAACGCCGCAACGGCCGCCTCATTGGCAGCATTCATCACGCAAGGCATGTTCCCGCCCTTTTTCATTGCATCGTATGCTATGCCGAGACAGGGGAATCTGTCCGGATCCGGACGCTCGAACGTCAGGGTCCCGAGGGCGGCGAAGTCCAGTTTCCTGTTGTCCAGACTCAGCCTTTCAGGGAAACTCAGCGCCAGCTGGATGGGCTCGCGCATGTCCGGATGACCCATCTGGGCGATTACGGCCCCGTCCTCGAACTCCACCATCGAGTGGATGATGGATTGCGGGTGCACGACAATGTTGATTTTCGACGGGTCGGTATCGAAGAGCCAGCAGGCCTCTATCATCTCGAATCCCTTGTTCATCATTGTGGCGGAGTCTATTGTGATCTTTGCTCCCATATTCCACTGCGGATGCTTCAGGGCCTCCTTTCTCGTGGCCTCAGCCATCCTGGCCTTGTCCCAGGTGCGGAACGGACCTCCGGATGCTGTCAGATGGATGCGGGTGAAACTGTTCTCCCCGGCACCGAGAAGGCACTGGAATATGGCCGAGTGCTCGGAATCCACCGGGATAATCGGAGCCCTGTATTTGCGTGCGAGGTCCATCACGACACTGCCGCCGGCCACCAGGGTCTCCTTGTTGGCGAGAGCGATTACCTTTCCGGCCTTTATTGCCGCTATTGTCGGCCTGAGGCCGCTGAATCCCACCAATGCGGTCAGGACTATGTCAATGTCATCCGCTCCGACCAGGCTGCAGACCGAATCCATCCCTGCGAAAACCTTGATGTCCTTCGGCTGGAGAGCGTCCGCCACCTTCCGGTACTTGTCCTCATTGCAGATCACCGCCGCATTCGGATTGAATTCCAGAGCCTGTTCGATGAGAAGGTCGTCGCTGTTGTTGGCTGTCAGAAGCTCCACCTCGAAAAGGTCCCTGTGCTGCCTTACAACATCCAGGGCCTGCCTGCCGATTGAGCCGGTGGAACCGAGAATCGCAATATGTCTCTTCTTGTCCATTCCTGTCAGAAGTTGATGTATTTGGTAGGATCTACTGCTTCGCCCCTGTACCAGAGCTCGAAATGGAGATGGTCTCCGGTAGTGAGGGAGCCGGTGTTCCCGACGAGGGCCACCGGTGCGCCGGCGACAACCTTGTCTCCCGTCTTCTTGAGCAGTTTCTGGTTGTGCTTGTATATCGAGATGATGTCGTCGCTATGCTGGATCTGTATCGTGTATCCTGAGTCGTCGCTCCATCCGGCATTGATCACAGTGCCGTCCAGAACCGACATCACCACCGAGTTGGCCGGTGCCGTTATGTCGATGTAAGGGTGCAGGAGAGGGTCGTATCCCTGGGAGACCACGCCTTTGAGAGGGGTGAAGAAATGCCGCCCCTCTATCGGAAGCTTTCTTTCGGCTCCCTGGCTGAGGCCGAACTGCTCGGCTTTCCTGACATCCTCCCGGAGCAGGGAATCACTCCTGGCGGCATCCGCGGCGGCGACCTTTTCAGATGCCGCAACGTTCCTGATGATGCTGTCTATCCTCACCGGGTCCTCGCCCGCTATGACTTTCTTGAGATTGTCCGTGTAGAACATCCAGGTGTGGATCACGTTCTGCAGGGAGTCGATGCGGATGGCATTGTTGATGGCAGCCCTCTTGGTGTGCGCATCAGGATATCCCGGAATGAAGGTTTTGAGCGGGGTGAAGGCAATGACGGACCAGGAAACCGCAAGTATCACTGTGATGGTGGAAAGGATGACCACGAACAGGCCTGTACGTGAAAACCTCATGACCCACAATTGCTTGTGGGACTGGTCGTCTATGAGCGAAATTCTGAAATGCTCAACTTTGGGAGTGTGCCCCTGTTTGGACATAAGCAGCGTTTTTTTTAACTTTGCACGTTATGGACAGAATCATCGGCATTGATTTCGGCAGGAAGAGGATAGGGCTGGCGGTCAGCGACCCTCTCCGGATTTTTGCGTCTGCCCTTGAAACAGTACAGAATGCAAAGATAATGGATTATTTGAAAAAATATGCCGAAACGGAGACCATTGTCAGATTTGTGGTAGGATATCCGGTCAATATGGACGGGAAGCCTTCCGAGGCCGCGGCTGACGTGGATGCCTTCCTGAAATATCTCTCGAAGTCATTCCCGGACATCCCGGTGACATTGGAGGACGAGAGGTTCACCTCGGTGCTGGCTCACAGGGCGATGATCGACGGGGGAATGAAGGCATCGCAGCGCAGGGACAAGGAGTCTGTGGACAAGATCAGCGCCGCCATCATTCTCCAGAGCTATCTGGACAGGACGAATGGCAATACTGCCTGCCCGTTGCCGGATTCGATTCCGCAGACCCTGTCCTCAAACAGTTCCCGCAAGGGCAGAAAGAGATAAAAACAGACAAAGTTATGATACAACCGATTTATCTATATGGTTCAGATGTCCTCAGGGCAAAGGCTCAGGACTTCGACCTCAATGACAGGGAGGGCCTCGCCACATTGGTGCAGGACCTCAAGGATACGCTGAAATCATCCGAGGGATGCGGACTTGCCGCTCCTCAGATTGGCGTGAGCCGCAGAGTGCTCATCGTGGACGGCACAGGAATGACGGATGTCTATCCTTATCTTGAGAATTTCGTCCGCACCATGATCAATCCGGTCATAGTGGAGGAAAGTGAAAAGACCACTGTCTATTCCGAAGGCTGCCTCAGCATTCCGGGTGTTTATTGCGACGTGAGCCGTCCTGCATCCATGACAGTGGAGTATTACAACGAGGCAGGTGAGAAGGTGACCGAAGTCTTTGACAAGTTCGCCTGCCGCATGATCCAGCACGAGATGTCCCATCTTGACGGAGACATGTTCGTGGACCACGTGGCTCCGATAAGGAAGAAAATCATTGCCAGGAAACTGGTCAACATAGCCACAGGCAAGGTTTCCACTCATTACAAATCCAAAATCAGATAGTCATGGGAGCATTTCACGCATACGACATAAGGGGAATCTACAACGTTGATTTCGACAAGGATACAGCCTACAGGGTGGGCGCATTCCTTCCTTCACTTCTCGGAACGGACAAGGTCCTCGTGGGCAGGGACTGCCGCGTGTCCTCGGATGAGATTCACGAATATCTTCTGAAGGGCATCACCGATGCGGGCGCCGATGTTTACGACATTGGCCTCAGCACTACCCCGATGGTGTATTTCGGAACCGCCAAGTACGGTTTCGACGCTTCCGTCCAGATTACCGCATCCCATAACCCGAAGGAGTACAACGGAATGAAGGTTTCCTGCGCCAATGCCCTTCCGGTCGGCTATGACAATGGTCTCGGCCAGATAGAGCAGTGGATAAAGGAAGGCAGGGAAACTCCGCTCGCGGAGAAGAAAGGTTCTGTGCATCAGAAAGATATCCGCAAGGACTATCTGGATTTCCTGCTCGGCTACAAGCCGGATCTCTCAGGATTGAAACTGGCCTTCGACCTTTCCAACGGAATGAGCACCCTCTTCGCAAAGGAGATTTTCGGGGATGCTCCAGAGTATATTTTCGACGACATGGACGGCACATTCCCGAATCACGAGCCCAATCCGCTGGTGCACAAGAATGTGGTAGCCCTCGAGGAGCTCGTGAAGAAGACCGGTGCCGATGCCGGCGTTATCTATGATGGCGATGCCGACAGGGTTATGTTCGTGGACGAGACCGGAAAGTTCGTGTCACCGGACCTCATCATCGCCCTCCTGGGTCATTATTTCATTGACGAGAGGGGAGAGAAAGGCATTGTGATACAGGATATCCGCAGTTCGAAGGCCGTGGGCGAGTACCTCGAGCCGATGGGTGCTGAGATGTTCACCTGGAAGGTGGGCCGCGCCAATGCCGCACGCAAGCTCCGTGAACTGGACGGCGTCTGGGGCGGTGAGCTCGCAGGCCATTATTACTTCCGGGATTTCTTCTATTCCGACAGCGGACTCCTCGCTTCCATCCTGGTGCTCAGGGTGCTGGCCTCAATGAAAAGGAAGGGGATAAGCTTCAGCCAGCTCATCGGCCGCATTGCCGGCTATGAGAATTCCGGCGAGATCAATTTCCGCGTCGAGGACAAGAAGGGGGCGATGGATGCCATCCGCGACCATTTCACCGCTCTCCAGAAGCCTACGGCAATGATGGATTTCGACGGCTACAGAGTGGAGTTCAGCGACTGGTGGTTCAATATCCGCCCTTCCAATACCGAGCCTTATCTCCGCTTCATATGCGAGGCCACCTCGGCTGAATTGCTCGAAAAGAGGATTGAAGAGGTCAAGGACATTCTTTTTACAAGATTCGGAGCGACATTGTAGTTTATGAAGTTTACAGTATTTGCAGGCGGGGCACTTGCCCTTGCCATGATGATGACACTCAATGCGGCCGGGCAGGACAAGACCCCGCATCTCGATACACTTATTTCCATGAGCCGTGCTGAAATGCTGGTCCCTAGACCTGCTCTCCAGCCGGTAAGGTCCATTGACCCTTCCTCCGCCACGGCCATAGACACATTGGACACCGGCAATCCGGCAATCAAGATTCTCCTGCTTGAGAACTACACCTGGCGCTACTTCAAGGATCCTTCGGCAGTGATGCAGTCGCAGATTTTCAATGAATACTGGGACGAGGACAAGCCGAATCCATACGGAGCGGCCGGCCCTGCCATCAATGAGGATATTTCCATCTGGGTGGTCGATTCATTGAGCGAATATCATTGCCCTTACCAGACGAAGGTCTATTCTCCTTTCGGCTACAGGCGCGGAAGGGGCCATATGGGAGTGGATCTTCCTTTACCGATGGGGACTCCGGTCAAGGCCGCATTTTCCGGCAAGGTCAGGGTTTCGAAATATTTCCGCGGCTACGGCAATCTGGTGATTATCAGGCATGAGAACGGACTCGAGACATTCTACGGCCATCTTTCGAAGCGCAATGTCGTCCCTGGAGACTGGGTACAGGCCGGGGATGTCATCGGTCTTGGCGGCTCCACCGGCCGCTCTACCGGCGCACATCTTCACTTCGAGGTGAGGTATATGGGCTACGCCTTTGACCCTCAGTGGCTTATCGATTTCGAGACCGGCATTCTGAGGCATCGCCTCTTCATTCTAAAGAAGCGTTATCTCAATGCTGCGAGCCGTTACATCCCTGAAAGCGACGAGGAGGATTACCTCATCATGCGCGACGACTCCATAGCCTACTCCGCCCGTGCTGCCGAGATTGCGGCCCGCGAGGCAGAAGAGGCCCGCAAGGCCGCCGAGCTGGCCAAGGCCCAGTACCACAAGATCAAGTCCGGCGATACTCTTGGATCCCTCGCCGTCAAGTACCACACCACGGTGAAGGCCATCTGCAACCTGAACGGAATCACTCCGAAGACTACGCTCCGCATCGGGCGCTCGCTGCGGGTGAGATAGCTGAAAAGGGGTTCCAGATGGAGCCCCTTCTTGTTTTCAATATGACTTGACCTCCGGGTGGGAGGAATTGATTACCTCTTCCGGGATGGTGCATCTCCGGTAGACCGATATCTCTGTCGGCTCCGCTATGGTCTTGAGCGTCATAGTCTTGCCGTCTGATGACAACTCGAACAGATAGTCACTTCCCCATGCGGCTCCGTCATTGTAGAGTCCGGACAGAGTCTTGCCTTCAACTTCCCAGGTCCCGTTGTAGGACTGGTAGTATGAGGCCTCAATCTGCTGGTAAATCGTGAAAGTGGCATCTTTCCGGAAATTGATATACACGGAGAAATCGCTTACCGCCTCCGAATTGCGGAGCTCAAGCTCCCATTCTCCGGATAACTTGCTGTCCACCTTCTTGTCCTTTGAACAGGATGCGGAAACCCCCAGGACAATGAGGAGCCCCATCAGTATTCTGTATAATCTCATAGTTCTGATTATTCTACAGCCATCCTCCATTGGCGGACTGGCTTGTACGTGAAACAATAGCGACCTCCTTGGTGACAGGAATTCCACCCATCACTACATCTGAGCCGACCCTGTTGCCGCCTGCTATGGCGCTGACCTTTATCTTTCCGCAACCGGTCCTGGTGCATTTAATCTGGAGTTCACCCTCGTAGATTTTTGGCGTTCCCTCTATTCCCAGGGCCTCCCGGGCCTCATCCGGAACTTCCACTCCGATGTAGGTCAGGTCCTTGGCTCCGCCTCCGAAGAACCCGGCAAGAGAGGCCCTGTATGCCTTTCCGACAGGGACATTGAGGCAAGGAGTGCCCTCTACCTGCATCAGCAGCTTGTATGCGTCGATTGCACCTGTTCCCATCTGGCCATAGTAGTCCATCAGCTTTATAGTGCTTCCCGTAGTCTTTACCTCATCGTCAAGATAGCAGTTGAGATCATTGACCGAGGTGAGAATCATGTTCTGGAATTCCTCGCGGGTGAAACTCTTTCCTTTCTGGAGAGCGTATGAGAGACCGAGAGCAGCCACGCCTGATGCGTGAGGGCAGGACATTGAAGTACCCTGCATATAGCCGTAATCCACTTCGTCAATCTCGCTGACCACAGTAGAGAGGATGGCGGCACGCTCACCTCCGCTATGTCCATTGATTTCTCCTCCCGGGGCGGAAATATTGCAGCCCGGACCGTAGTTGGTATAGTAGGCCGGGAGAAAGTCCGGAGCGAATGCCGTCACGGAGATGTAGTCGCGGTATGCGGCAGGGTAGCCTGACATCGGGGCTCCTTCATTGCCGGAGGAGAAGAAAATCAGACCGCCGTCAATGGCATCGCAGTTCTTCTTGCTCATAAAGTAGCGCATTGCCTCCACTTCAAGCGGGTTGGCAGCCTCGAAAGCATTGTCGTATCTGGCCTGGCCGGCCTCGAATCCGAATGAGCATTGCAGAATGCTGGCACCGTGGTCTGCGGCATATTTGATTGCCACAGCCGCCCTGGCGTCTCCGGCTGAGTCATCCCCGGAGAAAATCTGGCAGGACATGATTCTGACGCCGTCACCCTTGCCGGTTCCTCCGGCGATTCCGCAGACACCGATACCGTTGCCGTTGACTGCGGCAATGGTTCCGGCGACGTGGGTTCCGTGGCCCACATTGCCCTCCCTGGTCCACTCAATGTCGCAGTTGTCCACGAAATTGTATCCGTGGATATCATTCATTTCCGGGTCCGGGTCCGGGTTGGTCCACATATTGGCCGCAAGGTCCGGATGGGTGTATTTCACACCCTCGTCAAGCACGGCCACGATGATTCTCGGATCCCCTCCCGTCAGTTTCCAGGCCGGCGCAACATTTACATCGGCTCCCTCCCTGGATGTGTTGGAGATGGCCTGGTCAGCATTGTTGATGTAATGCCATTGCCAGAAAAGATATGGGTCATTGAAAGGATACGGCGTGAAAGCCTTTGTCGAAGGATGCGGCTCATCCCTGAATGCGGCCCGCTGTCCGTCGAAAGTCCTGACCGGCTTGTTGTTGAACTGGACAATGCTGACCTCGGCGACCTGGGCGAGAGCCTCTGCAGCGGCCTTCAGGTCCTTGTCCCTGTCGAACTTGAGAAGGTACCATCTGTGAAGTCCGGCTGCCCTGGTCTCCTTCTCATTCCTGTCATCCTTAGCGAATACTCTGCTGCATGAGATGACTCCCAGCCCGTCGAAAAGATTTTCCAATTCCGGAGTCGGGGCCTCGGGCGCTGATTTGGTGAGCAGTGCCGTCCTTTCCATCGCCTCCAGCTGAGGTACGAAACCGGCATCGAACTTGGCAATCAGCACTCCGTGTTCAGCATTGTCGGGAACGTTGGCAATCTTTGACGGCTCCGGAGCCTCTTCCGGGACCACGCTGGTCTCCTCGACGGAACAGCCGCCGGCAACCATAAGCGAAACCGCAATGAACAGTATCTTGTTTTTCATTTATTGTCTGTTTTGATGGTTAATCTTCAATGGCGAGATTCTCAGGCTTGCCCGCCTCCATATCCAGCACCTTCTTAAGTTCCTCCTGGAAATCGTAGTATTCAGGAAGTTCCACGAAGTTCACGTTTCTGGCTGCCTTGATGGCAGCATCCCACAGGATAGCCGTGTTCTGCCTGGCCTGTGCCGGCACTTCGCCTAGATCCTTCGATGCATCCACGAGCATCATCTCGGTATAGAGGCCGTAGAGGCTGGTCTGGCTGCCCAGGAAGAAATAGGAGAACGTATATCCCTGCTGGATCAGCACAGGGCTTGGCACGAAGGCTATGTATCCGTCGGCGACGCAGCCTGCGAACATTCCGGCCACCATATAGACATTGGTCTGTTCCTCCGGCATATAGCCTGCAAAAACGCTGTCTCCCTCGATTGTTCCCATCGCATCCTGGTCAAGGAGCGGCACGAACAGACCGTAGTATCCCTGGAGCGCAGATGAGCCCGGAATATATGCGGCCAGGAGCTTGTCTGCTCCTTCCTGGTCGAAGTTCAATGCTGCAAGTCCATTGATTTCCAGCATGTCAATGCCTTCTTCCTGGACATCGCTGGCATTGACGCTGACCTTGCCCATATAAGTCCTGTAAGGCTTGCTTCCCATGAGGTTGACGGCATAGTAGTTCCACTCCGTGTCGATGAGGGCCTTCTTGCTCATCTGTATTGCTGCGAAGAAGTCATCGTAGCCGTAACTTTCAAGGACAGGGTTGAACACTCCGGTAGTCCTGTATTCCGCAGTGAATATGCGGCTTCCGAAACCGTTGTCGGCCTTGAGCACCATAATGTACTCGCTGTCACCGTTCAGCCCGGTGTACATCTTGCTGTATGAGCTGCTGTTGATTCTGTCGATGGTTTCCTTGTCCATCTCCCTTCCGGAGTCCGTGAGAAGCTGTTCGTAGTCCCCGTCATAGGACTTGATCTTGCTTTTCTTGAACATTCCGTACACGACGCTCTCGATGCCTTCGCCATAGGCATAGAACCTGGTCGAGTTGTCTGTGGTTATGCCGTTGCCGCCGTACTCGTTTGTGCCTTCCAGCCCGATGGTCATGACAACAGGGCGGCTGTCTCCCTCCAGGATGAATCCGAAGCTTACGCCGTCGTATGCCTGCATCCTGTCATTCTTGTCATATCCGCAGGCTACCAATGTGTAGAGCCCGGTCTTGTCGAGGACGGCATTGACGGTTCCGCTTCCTTCAAGGATCTCATTTCCGAAACTGAGGCTTCCCTCATCGAGAGCCTGGGCATTGAGGCTTATCTGTCCGTCGTCAAGCCTTCCGTCGAAGAATGCATATCTGACCTTCACTATGTCCTGGCCGGCGGTTACGTCAATCGGGGTCAATCCCGGGCTGACCTCGCCCTTGGATACTGATAACGAGTAGTCATAGACGTGGCCTCCGGGGAGGACCAGACGCTGCATCCCGTCACCGTTCACCGGATACCACTCATCAGGCTGCATGTATTTGGAGAGGTTTGCGAAAATGCTGCCGACAGGGAATGTGATTACGCCTTCCTTAAGGCTTCCGTATTGTGCGTCAGCGGCATCGATGGAGAACTGCTTGTCGACGTAGGAGGCTATGGTGATGTAGCCGTCATCGTCATTGAGCGTGATTCCGGTGCTCTGCTTCGGTATCCAGACCTTGTCCGGGTCGGTGGCGTCGATTGTGGTCATCAGGCGTTCAGTAGGCCTTGTAATCCCGAAAAGGGCTGTGAGATAGTCCTCGTTGAACACCTGCATCCTGAGATAGCCCGGTTTGTCGGAACGCTGGAACACTTCCACCTCCACTTCGGCATTCTTGTTGTCCGGTCTGTAGAGGGAACTGATGATGTCGTCACGCCAGCGCCCGATTCCCAGACTTTCCCATTCCGCACGGAGCACGCTGAAACTCAATCCGGTCTGTTTCTTCCCGTATATGGATATGTATGCCGGGTCCTCAACTTTCACTGAGCAGTTGTAGGTCTTGCCGATTTCAGCCCCGTCGAATCCGATGGTGATGGTGGTCTCGTCCTCGCCGTCTTTGAAAATTACCGGTTCTGCGGAAAAGATGCCGCCATCATTGACTGAAATGACTACAGGTACAGTAATCCTGCCGTCCGTCCTGGTTCTGCGGATCTTGTAGCTTACTGCTGCCGGGTCCTCCGGAGTGAGTTCTACTGTGAGCGGATTGTCCTGGGTAGGGAAATAGACCCCATATGTATCCGGGGAATCCTTCTCGCCGGCCACGTATGCCTCCTTCGTGGAGCATGCTGAAAGGACAGCCAGGATGCACAGAACCGCAAATCCCTTGATTTTCATATATCCTTTTGTCATGATTTCCTTATGTTAATGCTATTGCCTCTATTCCGTCCAAGGCTTGATGATTCCGGACGGATCAGGGTTGTTCTTGCCTATGATGGCCTTGTTGTTCTGGACTTCTCCCCTGGAAATCACGAAGTTCCAGTATGGAGCCCTGCCGTCTGTATTGAGCCTGTAAGATGTAGGGGAATTGGTTCCCACGTAACCTCTTTTCGTGGAAACATCAAGACGCTTGAGGTCGAACATCACAATGCCTTCTCCCCAGAACTCGATGCGTTTCTGGAGCAGCAGCTCATTGATGAATGCCTTGAGAGACGTAGCCTTCTTGGCGCAGTCATAACCTCCTCCGACAATCCTGTAGTTGTTCATGAATGCGTTGAGCAGGCTGATTCCCTCGTTGAGGCTCTCGTGCGCCTTGGCCTCAGCCTCGATGAAATACATCTCTTCAACTCTCATCATCGGATGGTCGGCAGCACCGCCCGTAGCGCTGATCTTGCACTCTCCTCCGGCCGGACGGAACTTGATGTTGACATAGTCTGCCAGACTCTCGGCGAAATATGTCTTGGAATCCTGGCGGCAACTCTTGTACTCGTAAGAACTTCTGTCCGGGTCAAGCCATGAGTGCTTCCTGAAATCGTTGCGGTCAATGCTGTTGTAAAGATTCTTGTTGATACCGCGCCCCACCGCAAAACCGTAGGCTGCCCAGCTCTGCTCGTTGCTCATGTGCGCAGTGAAGCAGAAGAGACTGGCAACGTTCTCGCTCGCAAGAGGGAGACCCCAAATCCAGGAATTGTTTGAGGACGCATTGTTGAATCCGTTGACCGGATCTTCCCATTCAGCCTGGGTAAGAGGCGTGCAGGAACTGCTGTTGATGGCCTTCCTGGCGTACTCGGCAGCCTTTGCGTACAATTCCGGGTCCTCGTGGGCGGTGGCCCTGTCAATGTATGCCCTGGCCTTGAGTCCATATATCAATGCTGTGCTGACGGCGTATCTGTTCGCCGGCACATAGTTGGCCAGAAGTTCCTCCGCCTTGTCCAGATCCGGGAAAATCACCTTGTCGAAAACATCGTCGGCCATTGCCCTCGGGTTATTCTTGGCCTGCTCCTCCGTGGACTCCTCTGTCACAATCGGTACGCTGAGCCCGACAATACCGTCCCCGTCGGTATAATTGTTCTCCTTGAATTCGTAAAGACGGACCAGATCCAGATAGCTGTAGGCCCTGTAGGCGTATGCGAAGCCGAGATATTGGATGTCAGTCGCAGTAATGTCCGCAGAGTCCATTCTGGAAATCTTGCGGATGATGTCATTGCACATTGCAATCCATCTGTAGTATGTGTTCCAGGTCAGTACGCATACGGCATATTCCTGACCGAGGGCATCGTTGGTGCCCCATTGCTGGAACCAGTCATAACCGATGTTTCCGGTTACCACGAGGTCACCTGTCATGGATTCCGTCGCGAGATGGATGGCGGGGAGACCGAAGTCCCAGGCCTGACCGGAGGATGCGTATCCGGCGCTTCCCGGCTCCATCATTGCCGAAGGAATACCTTTTATCAATGTCTGCAATGTCACTTGGTCCTCGGTCGCAACCGTCACGGAATGCGTCTCCTGGATGCAGGCGGCAGACAATAATGCTGCTGCCGCTGATATTGCCAAATATTTCAATGTTCTATTGACCATGTCCTTCATTAGAATTGAATGTTGATACCTCCTGAAATAGTTCTTACAGGCGAGTATGTAGCCTGACTGGTTGACCCTGAATATGAATGTCTCGGGTCGAATCCCCTCCTTCTGGAGCAATACCAGACATTCTCGCAGGCAAGGTAGATTCTGAGTTTGCTGAGCCGCAGTTTCTCAACAGCCTTCTGCGGGAGAGTGTACCCGAAATCCATATTCTGGAGGTTCAGGTAGCTGGCATCCGTAAGGAAGCGGTCAGAACTTGCATTCTGGTTCTGGTCCTCGTACTGGAGGCGCGGGATGTTGGAGTCCGGATTCTCGGCAGACCAGGCCTTGAGAATATCCTTGTGCCAGTTCATACCTGTGTTCTTGTTCGCCGGAGAGTACATTGCATCCGCATAGCCGGAGTCGTATGCCAGTCCGCCAATCTGCCATGTGAAGTTGACGGAGAAATCGAAGCCGAAGAATGAAAGGGAGGTCCCGAAGCCGCCGTAGAGGTCAGGTATCGGATTGCCGCACAGGTACTTGGATGCTTTGGCATAGTCTGTCGTGGTGGTCCTTTCAGTCTTTCCGTCCTTCTCCTCGTCCATATACCACATAGACTTGCCTTCGTCGGATACACCGGCATACTTCGGGAGGTAGAAGGTGTATATAGGCAGGCCCTCTCCATAGAAAGTCGTGCCGCTGACATATCCCTCGTATCCTTCGACCACGGTGTTGCGCCTTTCCTCAGGCAGCATGGTGATCTTGTTCTTCATGTGGGTGGCGTTGAGGTTGATGTCCCATATGAGATTTTCCTTGCGTATCGGGGTGAAGTTGAGCTCGATTTCCACACCGTTGTTCACCATGTCTCCTACATTGGCGTAATATGACGAGTATCCGATGGAAGGTGCCGCAGGGAAGAGGAAGAGCATATCGGTGGTCTTTCTCATGAAGTATTCGGCGCTTCCGGATATGGCTCCCTTGAGGAAGCCGAATTCCGCTCCGACATTGAAGTTGATGTTGGTCTCCCAGGTTATGTCCTTGGAACCTTTCGAGAGGAAAGGAGTGGACACGTCGCCCTCCGAGTTGGTGATGGAGAAGGTGTCGGTATATCGGTAATCTCCTATGTTGTCATTTCCCTGGGAGCCGACAGAGGCTTTCAGCTTGAGGTTGTCGAGCCATTCTCCGCTCTTCCTCATGAAGTCCTCCTTGCTGATGATCCAGGCTCCTCCCACTGACCAGAAGTTGCCCCAGCGGTTGTCAGGATGGAAGCGGGAGGATGCATCCCTTCTGTATGAGGCAGATGCGAAATACTTGTCATAGTAATCGTACATCACCCTGGTGAAGTATCCCTCGTTGTTGTACATTCCTGTGGACGAGCTGGCGGCCATCTTGTCAATGATGGCTCCGGTGAGTTCATCATTGTCGATGGAGAACATTCCGCTTTTCGCGGCCGAGAGGGAGTAGGATTTTCTCTTGTAGTACTCGTGGCCGACCATCGCATTGATGTTGTGACGGCGGATTTGCCTGTTGTAGTTGAGTATCTGCTGGAGGTTGAGTTCAGTGGCTCGCCCGTGGCCCTTGTAAACTACGCCGTTCTCAGTGGCGAATTGGCCGAAGAACGGGTTGTACACTGTTGTGGACCGTGTCTCGTCGAGGGTGTATCCCGCATTCACCGTAAGCTTGAAGTCCTTCAGGAAGGTTATGTCCAGGTAGGCGGTTCCGTTGAAGGCATTGCCCTCGGAGTTGGACTTGTTCAGCCTTGAGTCGGAGAGGGCGTTGCTGTTGGGGAACAGGGAACGCTCCATTCCGGCATTGTCACCGTTGCCGTAATCGTAGAGGGTGTGTCCCATATCATCCTTCATGATTCTTCCGCTGCCGTCTCTGAGATAGAGAGGGTAGATCGGGCCGATGGTGGAGGTGTATGCGAAAACATTGGCCGTGGAGTTGCTTGAGCCGCTGTCGTCAATCTGGTTGTAGTCGAAGTTGGCGTATGTGACGTTGGCTCCGATTTTTGCCCATTCGGCGGCCTTGTGGTCCACCTTGACGCGGGCCGTGTACCTCTCCATGTCGGAGTTGGCCACGATTCCCTTGTTGTTCAGATAGCCGAAGGACATATAGAGCGAGGTCTTGTCCGAGAAACTGGAGTAACTTGCATTGTATTCCTGCCTCAGGGAGTGCCTGTAGGCGGCGTCGGTCCAGTCGTCCGGCCTGACGTAGTATTCCTGTCCTTTATAGACCACCTTCCTTCCGAGAGTGGCAAGAGGGTTGACCTTGCCGTTGACGCCGATGAAGTTCTGGCCCTGAGGTACGGTATAGACCTGATATCCCAGACCTCCGTCTGCGGCTGAGGCCGTGAGGTTGGCGTTGGCCTTGCGGCTGGCGTCAATGTCCCCGTAGCCTGAATCCAGATAGTAGTTTCTGAGAGCATTGTAGTGGGTCTCGTAATAGAGGGCGGGGTCCGTGATGTAATCGTAGTCCTTTACCGCTCTCATATTCACACCCCACTTCACGTCCAGGTTGAATCTGGACTGAGTGCGGCCCTTCTTCGTGGTGACCATTATGACACCGTTTGCTCCTCTGGCTCCGTAAAGGGCGTTGGAGGCGGCATCCTTGAGGACTGTCATTGACTCGATGTCATTGGAGTTGAGGTTGCCCAGGTCACCGGAGTAAGGCATTCCGTCCACAATCCAGAGAGGGGAGTTGCCCGCATTCAGAGAGCTGAATCCCCTGATGCGGATATCAGGGCTTGCTCCCGGCTGGCCGGATGAATTAGTGAGCTGGACTCCGGCAATCTTTCCGGTAAGTGCCTGTGCCACATTGGATTGCTGTGTCTTGGTGACATCTTCGCTATTGAGGACTGCCGCAGAGCCGGTGAAGGCCTCTTTCTTGGCGGTACCGAACGCCACTACGATTACTTCATCCAGTTTCTGGGTATCCTCCGTCAGTACCACATTGATGACTGAACGGCCACTGACAGGAATCTTCTGTGTCAGATATCCGAGCATCTCGAATGAAAGCACGGCATCGGACGGAACGTTCAGGGAGTAGGCTCCGTCAATGTCCACCATGATTCCGTTGGTGGTTCCGTCCACCACCACAGCTGCACCGATGAGCGGCTCTCCGCTGCTGTCGGTTACTTTACCCGTTACTGTGATATCCTGTCCCCTCAGGTTCAGGCATAGCGTGAGGAAAAGTGTCAGTAGTAATAAAGATTTTCTGGTCATTATTGTTGATTCTGTATTTTTTATTTCAGATCCGATTCGGTAAGCAGGTTTTCCTGAGAACCCGTGTAGAGCTCAGCCTTTCCGTGCCATTCGATGGAGACAGTGTTTCCGGTTCCGCTTGCCGAACCCCAGGAAATCACTTCGTCCTTGAATGAGAAAATGATGTCCAGTGACTTGTCTTCATTCCAGGTGGCGTCAATGACGGCGGAAGCCGGACAGTATCCGAAACTGTTGTACTGGGATCCGTATTTGCCATATTGCAGCAGGGTTACACCTGAGTAGTAGGTATATACGAAGTGCCAGAAGTGGCCGTCCAGAGAGCCGTTGAGCTCGAATGCGTCGTCCTTGACAGCGAGCTGCGGTGTGCAGGCGTCATTGTGTGGATCCTCGGCAGAATTGGCATTGATGAAATACAATACGTATGCCGGCGTCGTTTCTCCGAATGAACTCGTGAAACTCTCTGTCTTCCTGATGCGGAGAGAAGTGATCTCCAGGTTCTGGAGCTCGTTCTCATCTTTGTCCGTCACGATAATCGCGGAGGCTTCCGGAAGAATAGGCGAAATGTCGAAGTCTTCGTCCATCATTGTGATTTCCCCGAAATACTCTGCATTGACAGTCCTTCCGTCCACCAGAGTGATGTCGGCTTTTGCGTAGAGTCTTCCGTCCTGCATCTCATCCAGAACGAGAATGCTTCCGCTGGCGATATCACCCTTCTTGAGGGAGTAGGTCGCCACGTTGTCATAATCATAGACGAACACTGCCGCAGCGGCGCTTCCGGGGCCGATTTCGACCTCTGAACCTATCTGGTTGGATGCCAGTGTTAATCTTACCGCAATGCCGGACTGTCCTTCTCCATTGTCCCTGAGATCCTCAGGACGCGAAAGCTGTCTGTCGGCATTGCCGAATGCGAGGGTTAGGGAACCCGTGCCCTGATATCCGAACACCTTGTTCAATGCGCTGTCCTCCTGTCCGCTGAGACCGAATGTGTTGCTGCTGAAATACCCCGAGGACGTATTTCCTGAAAATTCCACCTTCAGGCTTCTCGACCCGGAACTTATGTCAACGGACAATCCGAGGTCGCTGCCCAATCTTCCGGCAGAGGCGGTCAATGTGCCTTCCATACTGCCGCCTTCGGCAATGAAGTCCTCGCCTGAGCAGCGTATTACAATGCCCTCCGCAACTGAAAGGTCAATCTGCTTTCCATAGCATTCCTCCGGAATTGTGATTTCCAGGTCGGCCTTCAGTCCGCTCTCCGGCCTTGTAATGCCGGCGGCGGAGCATATATAGTAGGTGCGGGTCTTCCCGGCTGTCCGCCAGTCCAGCACACTGCCGATATCTTCCTTTCTGCCGTCAAGAAGGAACTGGTTGGAGAGGTGTACAGGGGCCTTGACGGATTCCGGAGCAGGGCCCGAATAACCGGCGACCAGTTCTTTCCCGTCATTGCCGACAACCCAGATGTAAAGCTCAAGATTGTCTCCGGAGAGGTCGAGGCTGAAATCGAATGCCTTTGTCCTGGTATTGACATCGGCATCTCCCATCGTGAAATCCCGGTATGTCATGTCGAATGATTCCTTGTAGCCCTGAAGGCTGCCTACGTTGACAATCAGTGAGTTACCCTTGCTGATCATCTCATCGGCATCGGTTATGCCAGAGGAAGGGGAGAGGTAGAATGTGCACTCTCCGCCATTTTCCGTCCGGACTGCGGACTTTATGTCAAGTATCTGTCCGCAATACCACAGCCTGTTCTCAGGCTGGTATGACGGTTCCAGTGGCTTTACGTCTTCAGGCTTCTCGGAACACGAGAATGTCAATGCCGTCAATGTGGCGGCCAGCATTGTCCTTGCTTTCATTGTCTGTCCTTATCTGATGTCGAACTTTCCGTTGCTGAAGTCAGCAAGCGGGGCGAGTTCCCTGACGGGAGCGGCAGAGCGGACCTGTATGGCTGACACAGCCTCCTGTGCAGTGCCGGCACCAGGCCATTCTGTCACAGGAACTGTTCCCTTGTAGCGGTAAACAGGACCGGTCCAGGAACCGCGCACGTGATGCTTCCTGACACAGATGCCGTCAATATCGAAGGTGAACCAGTTGTCTCCTCCTTCGGCCTTGGTAATGGTCACTTCTCCGCCATAGAAGTTCGCATGCTGGTCCATGTGGGTTTTTTCGTTGAGGTGTACGAATGAGGAACTTGCGAAATCGCCCTCGAGCATTATTCCCCTCATCATGTGTCCAGGCACGAAGTGCTCAGGGAAGCGGTCCTCGGTGCACGGATAGGTGCCAGGGGTGATGTAGGTCTCCGCATCATCGTTCACGAGAAGTTCGAGCAGAACCCTGTCTCCTTCTCCGTCGTCGCCCTTGAGGCCAATGTAGACATACTGGAGGCCGAATGGAGCCGGATATGTCGGCTTGATGTTCTTCAGTGCCTCTCCGTCAATGTCATAGTAGCCCATACCTCCTACCCAGATTCTGTTCAGAGGAGCGACATAGGCGCAATCCCACATCGAGAGGTCCATGTCATAGTCCTTCTCGAGGGTGGATGTGCCGTCATCATCTCCCTTGTCGTCCGAATTGTCTATTACAGGAATCTTGCCGGTGTAGGAGCCGCGGATTCTGTAGCCGTCATTGGAGAAGAGATCATAGTTGACGGTGAATCCGGCATTGTCAGCCAGCTCAATGATTTCAATCTCGCCTTCAGCACCGTAGGAGTATTTTTCAGTGGCCTTCTCGCCCCTTGCGTCAAGGTAGTGGGCATAGGAACCCATCACCATCGGGATGCCGTAATAGTTGACCTCCATGGCAGGCAGCCAGGTGCCGTACTCAAGGCCTTTCGACATCGTATATTTCCCAGGTATGAGTCTGGCATTCTTCGGATTGCCGAAAAGGTCGCTGAACACTACAAGCGAAACGCAGTAACCGTCCTTGCCCTTGATATCGTAATTCTCATCGAATATGTTTATCAGCATCATTCCGGTAGCGGAGTCGAAGAGGTTGCCGTAGTAGAGGGCGGTAGCTTCCACACCTTCGAACTCCACGTCCTTGCCAATCTGAGGGTTGGAGAAATTGCTCCCGGCGTCGATGGAGTAGAAATCCTCGCCGGAGTACTCCAGCTTGACCCTCTTGAGTTTCTCGTCAATGCCATATGCCGTGATATGAAGGTTTCCTCCGTCTCTCTCGATGGTCACAGGACCGTCCAGTTCGAGAAGCGATGTCTGGACTCCGCTGTCATTGTAGAGGCCGACTCCGCTGTACTTGATGCCGTAACTTTTGTCGATGCCCTTGTCGCTGAGGTTGAATTCACCTGTCGGAATCACCAGTTTGTGAGGCGGATCGACCATTACTGAATAGAGGTCGAGGTAGAGTACGGTTCCGGCCTCATTGATGGTCAGGTCGGATTTGTTCAGTGTGTAATCCGCATCGGTGAGGAGGATGTAATAGTTGTAGATATCCTCTCCCTGCTCCGACTTGGTTTCCATCTTGCCGAGGCACTTGGCCATGATGACGGCATCAAGGACTACGTCGGCAGCAGTTTCCTCCTCCGGCCATCTGGTACAGCGCCCTGAATATTCGCATTTGAGGGTCCTGCCATCCTCTTTCTCCGCATCAATGCTCAATGTCACCTCGGTCGGTGAATCGAGTTTAAGTGATACGAAAAGTTTGCTGAAGGATGCCGCTGTAGCTGAGCTGATGGAGAAATCTCCATATTCCAGTTCATTGCCGGCTTCGCTGAAATCAATCGTGCCGTCGGCGGAACTGGCCGTTATGACAATCGCATCGTCATACAGGACCATGCTCTCTTCGTCAGTGAGTCCCTCAGTAGGTGAAAAATAGAACTTTGTGAATCTCCCGTCTTCTTCCGGAGAATAGACGACAGATTTGATTTTGCTTGTTTCGCTTCCGAATGCGAAAGAATTGTTGAGTTCCGGAGCGTCAATTTTTGTTTCCGTATTCTTGTCTTCGCAGGCTGCGAGGGCGAGAACTGCTGCCACAGAAAGGGCAAATGTGAAGTACCTCGATGTTTTCAGCATTTCTGGTTTATTGTTTTTGTCATTTATAACACGAAGTTAGCGATTATTTTACAAATTATAAAGCATTTTCACGCTAAACGTTTTAAAATTTTACTAAAACGTATTAGTTTGCTATAAAAATAGAAGCGGAGACCGCTATCCGGCTCCGCTTCCAAATATGAGCTGTTATTTGACTGTTCCTACTTCGATGCCTCGAAGATTATGTCGAGGTAGTTGATGTTCACAAGGTCGCTACCGGTGTACCATCCACTGCATTTCACAATTGCGTATGTATACCCGAGAGATGGATCCTGTGCAGGAGTCGTACTCTTGAAGAGGTTGGTGGATATTGTTTCGATTGTGGAATTTGTATAAACTCCCTTGGTACTGCTGCTGGAAACTCCCGCATTCAGAACAATTCCGTTACCGAATCTCTTGACGGTTGACTCCATCACAGCCTGCTTGTATGCACCAGGGAGATTGAATTCAATTGTGGTGTATGGAGATTGGAATTTGCAGACTATGGAGGTCCCCAAGTTTCTGAAATAAATATTGGTGAACGATATCGGCACGTTAACTGTTGCTCCGCTGCCGTCAGTGGCCACTGCGGTCAGAGTTGCAGTGGAAGCAACCAGAGTAGTCGATGTGGCGTTCTCTCCGGCACCTGCCACAAGTGCGTCGCGGATGGAGGCGGCATCGAGGCGGACCTTGTATTCCACAACATTGCCGGCTGCCTGTGAGAGGTTGATGACCTGAGTTGCCTCCATGTCATTCAGACCCTTGACCTTCACGGTGATGCTGCCTGAGCGGGTATCGCCCTCGTTGGCTGCTACGCTGTATGAGATGCTTCCTGCTGCGTACGAGGCAGTTATCCATTCAGCTGAGGTCTCCACTGTCGGATCGCCGCTGGTGAGAGATGCCGATACGCTGACTGTGCCACCGTCACCGGCTGCTGCAACCTTGCCGAGGTCTGTAGTACCGAGAGACAGGATAGGACCGGAGTTCAGAATGATGTAAGGAACATAGACGTAGGTATACTTCGCTACGCTGAAGTTGCTCCATTCCATCTTCAGGATGCCGCCTGTAACGCCTTCCGGCATCTTGTAGCAAAGATCGGTCTGACTGCCGGAAATGCTGCTCCTGTAATTCAGTTCGGTTAGCTGATGCTCACCATTCTCATCAGTCAGATATACTTTGAAGTCTGCGGTCAATTCGTCACTTCCAAGGAAGGTCCTGATGCGGATATTCTCCACGTTGTGGAATTCGTCTCCGGATTCGAGAGTGATGACGGATGTTGCATCGACACGGTTGCTGTTGATGAGTGACTGTCCGTATGAAGAATTGTAAGTAGGAGCAACGCTTCCCCAGCTTGTGGTTACATTCTCGTAACTTGCCTGGAAGAGCATCTGCTTTTCCGCCGCAGTACCCCACTTGGCGTTGTGAGTACTTGTGCTGAGTGCCATCCCGCTGCCGCCGGACACTGAATTGTGCTCCCAGGTCTTGCCGTCTGCGAGGTCAACTGAATTATCGGTAGCCTGGTCAACATCGGCCTTGAAGTGTACCGTAGGATTTGCAATCTGCGCACGCTCGATAACGAGGCCCTTGCGCTCGTAAGCAAGGTTGCCCTTGGCTGTCTCCACTGTGATGGTCACATCGTATTTGCCAGGGTTGGCAACGAAGTAAATCGCTGCGTCATTGAGGGTTACAGGCTCTGCAGGGGTAATCTTGACTGTTGAGGAGGCAGCGATGGTCTTCAATGCGAAATCAGCATCATTGACCTTCTTGGTGAGGTCGAACTCGAATGTTCCTGCGATGTCCTTCTTCTCGCCTGTAGCCTCGACGGTCACGGAGAGCACATCGGCATTGGCATACTTCTCAGCTGCGTCGGCGAACTTCAGGCAGGCGAATCCGAACACGTGGGCGAACTCGAGGCTCTCCTGTGCGGTGATATCGTATTCATTGTGGTTTGTTTTCGAACTTTCAGTCTTGGAGAAGTAGAGTTTGGACGGCTTTGCAAGCATGAGATCGCAACTCTTGTCCCAGCTGTTCTGCTTGCCCTTCTGTGCTGAACTGAGAGTGAACCTGGACTTGGTAATGTCGGCATTTTTCCTGTCCAGGCTGTTCGGGTAAGCACCATAGAGATGGAAGTAGAAGTCTCTCTCTGTATTGATGTAAGCCGGATCGAGACTGTAGAAATAGCCCTTGAACTGAGGCACGTCGGCAGTGTTGTCCTGAAGTGTGAAGTTGGCAAGGTAAATGGTTGCATATCCGCCTGATGAACCTGATACCTTGATGGCCTGGGACGGGTTTTCGGCACTGGCGATGGCGAGGTGGATGGCATCCATCTCGTTCCACGCGATAGCGTCGGTTCCATTGAACTCAGCCTTCGTGGCAGGTGTCTTGGCATTGATGGTCAACTGGATATCCGCACTCTCCGCAACCGGAACATAACTCTCTGTCCTGGCGCAGGATGCGAGGGCGGCGAGAACGGCAAGACTAAATATTGTTTTTTTCATGATTTTTCTTGAATTGATAGGTTTCACTTCAGATTACCATTCTCCGTAGATATCTTCCCCATTGGTGATTTCTCCTCCGAACATACCGTAAACGGTGTCCTGAATGTGGAATGTGATATGCTGTGCGCTGTGCGCGCCGTCACTGTTGCGGGTCGCCTTGATGAGGACATATCCGTCCACAGGCTCTGCAGGGGCAGTGATGAAGAGGGTCTTGGTGTACTCGTCGAGCTCGGCCTTGAAGTTGGAGCTCTCGACGGCTACATGAGTAGTCTCGTCTTCTCCTACGATGTTGTATGTCAGCATAATCCTTTCGCCTGCCTTGAGTTCGATGGAATCATTCTGGTCAAGTTTGAGGGAGAATGCATTGGTCTTCGGAATCGAGATGGTGGTATCGTCAATGTGGAAGATGTATGCCTCGTCGGTGGTTTCCACAGTTACGACACTCTTGACTTCCGTTACGGCGGAGCCTACTTCAGACCACACCTCTCCGTCGAATGAGATGTACCATTTGCCCTCCTCTACCTTGAATTGAGGAGTGATGCCATCTTTTCCGTCCTGGCCATCCTGACCCGGTGCTCCGTCCTGGCCGTCATTGCCGGTTACCCGGATGTTTTCTCCATTGAATTTGAGGAGTTCTCCGTTTACTGTCCAGTAGAGAACGCCGTCAATTTCCTGTACGCCAATCTGAGGAGCTGCAGCGTCCTTACCGTCCTGGCCGGGTGCTCCGTCCTGGCCGTCCTGGCCCGGTGCGCCATCCTGACCATTGGCGATGGTAGCGGTAGTCCCGTCGCTGAATTTGATGACATAGCCATTGTCGGTAGTTGTAACGGAATTGATTGTTACGGCTTTGGCATTGGCCTCAACGAGGGCTTTGATGGAATTGACGTTGTCATTCACCAACGCCTCCAGCTTGTCAAGCCGGTTCTCGAGAGAAGTTACTCTGTCCTCGAGTTCTCCGGTGCAGGCAGCGAATCCGAGGAGTCCGGCTGCGAGCATAATCAGTGAGTGTTTTCTCATTTCAGGATTATTTAAAAATTGATATTGTTGATTTCATTCCAGTACTTACGGGCCGCTAGTTGTCAGTTGGTTTCGCTATATGCTCCATCAATGCGGTGCATCCTGCGAGAATGTCAGAGTAGGCTTTCTCAAAATTGCCCGTGTACCATGGGTCCGCAACATCCCGGTTCTCCCCGGTCCATTCGAGCAGCCGGTGCGTCTTCTCCGGCTCCCTGCCGCCGGTTATCCGGGAGAGCAGCCTCTCGTTGGAGGAGTCCATCACGATGACCAGATCTGCCTCCAGGTACTCCTCAAGGCTGATTCTGTGGGCTCTGTGCTGGCCGTAGGGTATTTCGTGCCGGGTGAGTGTCTGTGCCGCATACGGATAGAGACCGTTGCCCTCTTCCTCGTACGATACGGCAGCAGAGGAGATTTCCAATCCTCTATCCAGATCCCTGCGTTCTGCAAGGTTCTTCATTATGTACTCGGCCATGGGGGATCTGCAGATGTTCCCGTGGCAGACAAAAATCAATTTCATAGCGGAAGCGGCAGGATTCGAACCTGCGAGCCGGTTTTGCCCGGCCAACTGTTTTCGAGGCAGCCTCCTTCAACCACTCGGACACGCTTCCTTCGTGTCAAATCAGGGCAAAAATACATCAATTGGAATTAATTCCAAAATTTATGAAAGAAAAATGAGGAAGATTGTCCGGCTATCTACCGCAAGTTGGCGCCTTCCGCATAAATCAATGCCGTAGCCCATACCTGGCAGCCCTCTGAACGGCCCACGAAGCCCAGTCCCTCAGCCGTGGTGGCCTTGATGGACACGCAGTCCGGACCGACTCCAAGGATGCCGGCGAGAGTCTCCCTCATCTGGCCCGTGTACTTCCCGATTTTCGGACGCTGAAGGGCTATGGTGATATCCGCATTGCCGACAGCCCATCCTTTCTCCTTTATCATTTCCACGACCTTGGCCAGCAGCATCTTGCTGTCCGCTCCCTTCCATTCGTCGGAATTGTCCGGGAAATGATGTCCGATATCGCCCAGGGCGAGGCAGCCGAGAAGGGCGTCGCAGAGTGCGTGAATCGCAACGTCTCCGTCGGAATGCGCCACGAAACCGGTTTCGGACACGATCCTGACTCCGCCGAGCCACATGGGGAGACCTTCTGCAATCTGATGGACATCATAACCATTTCCAATGCGGAAAGGGCAAAGGGGTAATGTATCTGACAACATATTGAAATATAGTTAGTTACGAAATTATTATGTCGCCTTTCTCCCGGCCCTGCGGGCAAGCCGGCGGCCTTCCGGATACAAACTTAAAGAAAAAATGTTAAATTTGCTTGTTTGACGCTCCGCAACCTGGACCGGCTGCATTGAAAGAACCGGGCAGGGGAGCATGAATTTTTAACAGAAACGATTATGGCATCATTCGGATGGTTTGGCGACAACGAGCACAGGGTGTTCAACTACAGGCCGAGATACTATGACCCCGAGAAGGAGGAACTCAAGAGGCGTTTCGGCGCCGTGGACGGTTCGATGGAGAAGAAGGACGGCAGCTATTCGCCGGGATCATATCTCCAGGGAGCCTTCCGGGACGGCAACTACAGCCGCAAGAGAAGCGCTTCCAAGGCCCAGTCCATCATCGGCATAGTAGGCCTGATCCTGCTTCTCGTAGCAATGATTTACATCACAAAGTTCTACTCCCTGCTGTAAGATGGATATTCGCATATTGCCCGGCAACATTGCCAATATGATAGCGGCGGGCGAAGTCGTCCAGAGGCCGGCCTCCGTAGTCAAGGAGTTGATGGAGAACGCGGTGGATGCCGGCGCCACCCAGGTGACGGTGATCCTGACCGATGCCGGGAGAACATTGATCCAGGTTATAGACAACGGATGCGGAATGACTCCCGACGAGGCGGTGCTGTGCTTCGAGAGACACGCTACATCCAAGATTGCCACGGCCGAGGACCTCAATGACATTACCACATTCGGCTTCAGGGGCGAGGCCCTCGCCTCCATTGCCGCCGTTGCCGAAGTGACATTGAAGACCAGAAGGCCGGAGGACGAGGTGGGCTGCAAAGTCGAGTTCGCCGCCTCCGTCCACCTTTCCACAGACGAGGTCTCGACTCCGGCCGGGTCGAATTTCGCTGTCCGCAACCTCTTCTACAACGTCCCTGCGAGGAGGAAGTTCCTCAAGTCCGACAATGTGGAGTTCAAGCACGTTGCGGAGGAGTTCACCAGGGTGGCCCTGACACGTCCGGAAACAGGCTTCACCCTCATCCACAATGAACGGGAAATCTATGCGCTGAAACCTGCCAAATCATTGAAATTCAGAATCCAGGACCTCCTGGGCAACAATGTCGTGAGCCAGGTGGTGGACATATCCGCAGAGACATCCGTGGTCCGGGTGAAGGGCTATGTGGGCCGTCCCGACCAGGCGAGGAAAACCCTCGGGAACCAGTTCTTCTTCGTCAACGGCAGGTATTTCCGCAGTCCGTATTTCCACAAGGCGGTGATGAACGCCTATGACAATCTCCTGCCTCCGGGCGCCACGCCTTCCTATTTCATCTACCTGGAAGCCGACCCGCATTCAATAGATGTCAACATCCATCCTACCAAGACTGAGATCAAGTTCGAGGAGGACAATGTCATATTCCAGATAATATACGCCTGCATAAAGGAATCCATAGGCCGCAATTCGTTCGGGGCCAGCATTGACTTCAACAGGGAAGACATGCCGGAACTCCCCGTCCTGAGCAAGGATTTCTCCGGCTTCCAGCCGGAAGCACCGGCCCCTTCGGTGTCCTATGACCCTGATTACAACCCGTTTGACGCACCTGCGGGCGGGGGAAGCCGGGATGCGTCCCGGGGAGCCTCCGGACACTCCGGCATAGATACGTCCGGCGATTTCCGGGGCTATTCCGCACAATATGTAGAGAAACGGGAGGACTATGGCAAACTCTTTGAGGAGAAGATAGTCGCCCGTCCGGCTCCGCTCGTCATCGACAGGAAATACATTGTCTCGTCAGGAAAGGAGGGAATGGTGCTGACAAGCATCCGGAGGGCCAGGGAAAGAGTCCTGTACGACAGGTTCCTCGCCGCATTGAGGGGAGGGGAGCACGTAAGCCAGGCTGCGCTTTTCCCGGTTCAGGTCAATGTGGGAGTGGAAAACAGGCTGATTTTCGACGACCATGCGGAGATGCTCTCCAGCCTCGGCTTCGACATCGCCCCGTTCGGCAATGACACCATAGTCGTGAACGGAATGCCGGAAGGTTTCCAGGTGGATCAGAGCAGCGTCGAATCCGCAATGGCAGATGTCCTGATAATACTTTCCGAGAGCGGGACAGGCCTTCAGGAAATGATGGAATCCTCTATGGCCGAGAAGTTTGCGAGAATGGCTGCGGCCGGATGCAAGGACATTGAGACATCTGCGGAAGCGTCTTCCCTGATTGATTCCCTGTACTCGAGCTCCAACCCGGAATTCACCCCCGGCGGGCGCAGGACAATGAGACTGCTCACCTCAGCCGACATTGAAAAGATGATTTGAAAACATTGCCCGCTGCCTGCGGACAGTTAAAGAAAAGATAATGGGATATTACAATTACGACAATTACGGAAACGGCCGCGGCGGCTTCCTCCAGATGCTTCCGCCGGCCACCAGGCATATCATAATCATAAATCTGCTGCTGTTCGTCGCCACTCTCATCAATGAGGACTTCATGGTGAGGAACTTCGCGATGTTCTATCCGTCCTCACCTCTTTTCAGGCCCTGGCAGATCCTGACCCACATGTTCATGCACGGAGGCTTCTGGCACGTGTTCTTCAACATGTACACATTCTTCATATTCGGAACCGTGCTGGAGAGGGCTCTGGGAACGAAGCGATTCCTGATATTCTATTTTGTCACCGGCCTCGGGGCAGCCGCCCTGCATACCGGGGTGGAATGGATTCAGGCCAGCGTTTACCTCTCATCCGGAACGCCTGCGGCAATGTCATCCTACTACAATCTCCTCAGGACCCCTGTCCTCGGAGCATCAGGAGCCATCTACGGAGTGCTGATCGGCTATGCGATGTTCTACCCGAACTCCATACTGACCCTCATATTCCCGCCTGTGTCATTGAAAGCCAAGTGGTTCGTGCTGATTTTCGCCGGCATTGAACTTCTCACGGGAGTCACGGGCACGGCTGACGGAGTTGCCCATTTCGCCCATCTGGGAGGAATGCTCTTCGGCTGGCTGCTCATACTCTGGTGGCGCAAGCGAGGCAAACTCTATTATTGATGCCGGCAGCCGATGGGAAGGAAAAACGGGAAAACAATGAGGAAGAAAGGAAAGAAACACGGAATCTTCTTCGGAATCACATCGCGGACATTGATGGCAATATCCGCAGGATTGCTGCTGCTCAGCTATCTGTCGAGCTATGTCAATCCTGCCAAAGCCTGGTTCATGACGCTTTTCGGCCTCCTCTATGCCCCGATTCTGACGGTCAATCTCGTCCTCCTTGTCTGGGCCCTGTTCCGCCGCTCCCGAGCCTTCATCATTCCTCTCGTCGCCATTCTCCCGTCGGTCTTCATAATCGGGAAATATTACCGTCCGGCATCCGGGACAGTGTCTGAGGATGAGAGGGATCTGCGGATTATCACATACAATGTAGGAAGGTTCTCCCTTTCTCAGGATGAGAGCTTCTCCTCGTGGAAGGAATGCAGGGACTCGGTGATGGAATATCTGAAGTCCAGGGATGCCGACATCATCTGCCTTCAGGAGTTCCAGAGCGAGAGCGTCGAGGCCATGACATCGTATCTCGACAGGACAATGAAGGGTTACAGGATCAATTATTTCGTGAACGAGGGCCCCGGATATTGTTCCGGCAATGTCACCCTGAGCAGAACCCCGGTCCGGAACAAGGGCCGCATCTCGTTCGAGAACAGCGCCAACCTTGCATTCTATACCGACCACGAGGTGGGCGGAGACGTGCTGAGGGTTTACAACTGCCATTTCCAGAGTTACGGAATCTCCCTCTCCCGCCTGGCCGAATCCATGGAAGCGGATTACAAGAAGACCGTGAGGGAGACCGAGGACAAGATGAAGCGCTCCATAATCCGGAGGCCGGAGCAGGTCGAGCAGGTGATGGAGAGCATTGACAGCTGTCCTGTCGGGGCGATTGTGGCCGGAGATTTCAACGACACTCCGATGTCCTACACCTATTACCGTCTCTGCAGGGGGCGGAAGGATTCATTCGAGGAGGCCGGCAGCGGCAGCGGAGCCACATATTCCCGTCTCAAGCCGTTTCTCAGGATTGACTATGTGCTCTTCCCCGACATTTACGATGCAGTCTCACATAAAGTTGAACAAAAGAAATACTCCGACCATTATCCGGTCGAAGCCGTGATCAATATGGAATAAAGAAATGGGAAATGTCAATGACGGGGCCGTTGCAAAGGCCCTTGAAGTCCTCCGCGCCGGAGGTGTGATACTCTATCCTACGGACACGATCTGGGGAATCGGCTGCGATGCCACCAACCCGAAGGCCGTGGCCCGGGTCTATGAAATGAAGAAACGTGCCGACAGCAAGGCGCTCGTCCTTCTCGCCTCCGACCTGGATATGATATGCAGGTATGTCAGGGAGATTCCTGACATGGCCATACAGCTGGTTGAGGTCAATGACAGCCCGATGACTATCATCTACCCGGAAGCCATTGCCGGCAAGGCCCCGGCGGAAGGGGAGGAAGCCGTGCCGGACAGGCATTTCCTCGCCTGGAATGTGGTTGCGGAAGACGGCAGCGTGGCTATGAGAATACCGGATATGGATTTCTGCAAGGTATTGATACATAAGCTTGGACGCCCGATTGTATCCACCTCTGCAAATATTTCCGGAGAGCCGTCTCCGAAGAAGTTTGCCGATATCCCGGAGCCGATAAGGTCGGCCGTGGACCATATCGTGGATCCTGCCGAAGAGAAGAATTCCACGGGCAAGGCCTCGCAGATAATCAAGGTCGGCATTGACGGGCAGATCTGCATAATAAGGAGCTGATATGGAGATTTTCTGGACAGACAGGATCGAGGCTGGGCTCTGCCTTCTCGGAGAAGAGGAGTCGGCGCATTGCGTCAGGGTGCTGAGACACAGGGAGGGGGACAATGTCTGCGTCATTGACGGCGCCGGCACAATGTACGAATGCGTCCTCTCCCAGGCGTCCCCGAAGGCCGCGGTCGCCAGGATTGAAAGGGCCAATCCCGGATGGGGCTCTCATCCCTACAGGATGGAGATGGCTGTCTGCCCGACCAAGAACATAGACAGATACGAATGGTTTGTGGAAAAGGCCACCGAGGTCGGTGCTGACAGGTTTGTCCCGGTCATAGGGGAACATTCCGAGAGGAAGGTGCTCAAGACCGAAAGGCTGCGCAGGATAGTCCTTTCGGCTGCCAAGCAATCCCTCAAGGCGGCTGTGCCTGAGATTGCGGAACCGCTGACAGTCAAGGAGTTCATTGCTTCTGTGGCGGATTCTTCAGCATTGAAGATGATTGCCTGCTGCTTCGAGGATGAAAGTCATCCCAGGACATCGGTGATGCAGGCGCTCTCGGGCACGGACAGGCGGGAGTACATTGTCCTGATAGGTCCGGAAGGAGATTTTTCCAGGGAAGAGGTAAGGCTTGCGACAGAGGCGGGCTTCATTCCCGTCCATTTGGGAGAATCCCGTCTCCGCACCGAGACAGCGGCCCTTGCGGCGGTCTTTGCAGCTTACTATAACAATATTTGATTATGCTGATAGGTGTCATTTCAGATACACACGGGGTATTCAGCCCCGAAATCAGGGAGTTTCTATCTCCGGTCGACCAGCTCTGGCACGCCGGGGACTTCGGAGGCGGGCTTGAGTTCGCAGACTCGATAGCTGCCTTCAAGCCGCTGATGGCCGTGCACGGCAACTGTGACGGCCAGGATATCCGCCGGGTCTATCCGGAGTACAGATGCTTCGAGTGCGAAGGGCGGAAAATCCTTCTGAAGCATATCGGAGGCCGGCCCGGCCACTATGACCTGAAGGCATTGGCCCTCATCGACCGGTACAGGCCCGACATCTTCGTCTGCGGGCATTCCCACATATTGCTCGTGCAGAATGACAAGAGCAGCAATCTTCTCCACATCAATCCCGGAGCCTGCGGCAATCAGGGCTGGCATATCGAGCGGACCGCATTGAGATTCCGCATAGACAATGGAGAAATACACGATATGGAACTTTTCCGACTTCCGCGTACTACAAGATAAACACCATATGGACAGAACAGTATTAAGGTCAATTGCATCGGCAGCGATGCTCGTTATTGCAGCAGGAGCAGCCTGCGCATCATCAGTAAGCCTTTCCGGAGGGCCTGGAGATAATCCGGAGGACTTTTTCTCCGCCCGTCTGGCAGGCGGCAGGACAGGATACGTTTCCTCCCGCAAGTTCAGCAAATCCGAGACTGAAGCCGTGAGGGCAGATGTCTGGGCATACTGGAAGGCCGCAAATGAGAATTTCAGCGAAGAGAAGCTCCAGCCCCTCATCCCTATGAGCTGGGACGGATCGGGACTCTGGAACATCCCTGCCGAGCTTGAACCGGATGCGAAGATGCCTTACTACTGGTGTTCGAGGGGCCCGGCATCGGAGAACGGCTACAGGACATTCATCTACCTCCACGGTTCCGGCAATCCGGACAGGGAGTGGCAGAACGGCCTCATACTCTCATCCCAGTTCCAGGACTCCTCCGCCTTCTTCGTTCCGAAAATTCCGAATACCGGTTCATACTACCGCTGGTGGCAGAAAGGCAAGCAGTATGCCTGGGAGAAATTTCTCCGTCTCAGCGCCCTGTCAGGCGAGGTCGATCCGGACAGGATTTTCTTCATCGGCATCTCCGAGGGGGCTTACGGCAGTCAACGCCTGGCTTCCTATTATGCTGATTATCTGGCAGGTGCGGGTCCTATTGCGGGAGGTGAGCCTCTGAAGAACGCTCCTGTGGAGAATTGCGCCAACATCGCATTCTCGTTCCGTACCGGCTCGGAGGACAAGATGTTCTACAGGGACATCCTCACCGGGTACACCAGGGATGAGTTCGACCGCATGGAGAAGGAGCATCTGGGATACTATGTCCACAACATCGAGGTCGTACCGGGCGCAGACCATCATTCCGTCGGCTATTTCAACACGACCCCGTGGCTCAAGGATTTCGTGCGCAATCCGTATCCTAAATATGTGAATTGGGAGAACTTCGAGATGGACGGCAACAAGCGCAACTGCTTCTACAACCTTGCCGTTGAGGAGCCGGAACTTGAGAGCGGCCGTCGCCGCCATTACGAAATGACAATTGAGGGCAATGTGGTGAATATCAATGTCAATGATGTCGAATACACTACTACGCAGACTGACCCTGTCTATGGCATCGAGATGAAGTTCGACAAGAAATATTACCCTGCCAGTGGCGGTTCCGTGACCATATATCTCAGCGACGAGCTGCTTGACCTGGACAGCAAGGTGACGGTGAATCTGAACGGCAGGCGTGTCTGGAGAGGCCGTCTTTCCAGGCGTCTTGAGGATGTCGTGAACAGCTGCGCCCTGTTCGGTGACCCGAGGCGTCTTTATACTGCATCCGTAAGAATAGACGTGAAATAGTCACAATCCGCTTCCTCTTGTTCGGGCGACTCCGCTTACAGATTGTAAGAAGGGTCGCCCGAAATGCATTCATTCAGTGGCGACGCCACAGATTCATCCACTTAAAAAGATTTAATAATGAATGTTTTACGTTTTATGCAAGATAAATCAAAAATTTCTTTGCATATTCTAAAAAACTATGTACTTTTGCCGCTCGAACGTATGTTTAATCAGTTTTTTAGTGTACAGACCATGAAAAAGGTATTTATGTCTTTCGCAGTAGTTGCTGTTATGGTTGCTGCTGCATCTTGCGGAAACTGCTGCAAGAAGTCTTCTGAGGCTGCTGCTGAAGAGGCTGCAGTAGAGACAAAGGCTGACAGCTGCGCTGCTTGCGCTGACAGTTGTGCTGCTTGTGCCGACAGCTGCGCCGCTTGTGCTGACAGCTGCGCTGCTTGCGCTGAATAATCATAGCGATTATTCATTTTTGGGAATGCGGTACCTTGAGGAGACTCAAGATGCTGCTTTTTTGTTTAGGAACCCTCAAACAATAAGTTGCGTCATCTTTGGATATCTTTCCGGCTCAGATTCCCTCCCTCATCAGTCACGTAGCTCTGCTACGCTCCTTCTTCGGGAGTAAATCTGATCTCGAAAATCTTATCCAAATCTGAAGCAACTCATTGTTTTCGGATTCCTTGTTGATTCTGTCATGCTATTTTAGGATATCTTTCCGGCTCAGATTCCCTGAATTATGTTATCTTTGGAAAAACATTGGACTATGGCATCAGCGAAGGAGAAGAAAGTATGGTTCTGCACGAGTTGCGGCAATGAGAGCCCGAAGTGGATGGGACGCTGTCCCGCCTGCGGGGAGTGGAATACGATGGTGGAGCAGACTGTGGCAACGGGCAGGCAGCCATCCTCAAGGACTGTCCATGGAGACCAGGGACGTCGTCCGGTCCATCTGAAGGAAATAGATTCTTCCTCGGAAGCCAGGATCTCGGTAGGCCTCGGAGAAGTTGACAGGCTTCTCGGCGGCGGCATTGTCAGAGGCTCCCTCGTCCTCATAGGAGGAGAGCCGGGTATCGGAAAATCCACCCTTTCGCTCCAGATTCCCCTTCATTCCCCGGGTCTCAAGACCCTCTATGTCTCAGGAGAGGAAAGCGCCAGACAGGTCAAGATGCGGGCTGACAGGCTTGGCGGCGACGACTCCAACTGCTTCATTTTCAGCGAGACGGACATAAGCAACATCATTGCCCAGGCCGATGCCCTGAAGCCTGACCTCATGGTGGTGGATTCGGTCCAGACGATGTTTTCGGCCAATGTCGAATCATCCGCCGGCTCGGTTACCCAGATCAGGGAGGTCACGGCGATGCTTCTCCATTTCGCCAAGAGCACCGGCATCCCGGTCATCCTCATCGGGCACATCACCAAGGACGGCTACATTGCCGGACCGAAGATTCTGGAACATATCGTGGACGTGGTCCTTCAGTTCGAGGGGGACAACAAGGGCTCCTACCGCCTTCTCCGCAGCATAAAGAACCGTTTCGGCTCCACTTCCGAGCTGGCCGTGTTCGAGATGACCGGGACCGGACTGCGGGAGGTGACCAACCCTTCCGAAATGCTGATCCCGATGCATGAGGAGGGGCTCAGCGGCACCGCCATCTGCGCAATGCTGGACGGGCTCCGGCCTTTCCTGTTCGAGGTCCAGGCCCTTGTGAGCACCGCCGCCTACGGAACCGCCCAGAGATCCGCCACCGGCTTCGATGTCAGGAGACTGAACATGCTTCTGGCCGTTCTGGAGAAAAGGGCCGGTTTCAAGCTCAACATGAAGGACGTGTTCCTCAATATCGCCGGGGGAATGAGGGTCTCCGACCCGGCCTGCGACCTGGCGGTAATCTGCGCCGTTCTTTCGTCCAACTTCGATTTCGCCCTGCCTTCCAATATCTGCTTTGCCGGCGAGGTGGGCCTCAGCGGGGAAATCCGTCCTGTAAATCAAACAGAAAGACGTGTCACCGAAGCGGCACGTCTTGGATTCAGGAGGATTTACATCTCCTCTTATTCATCTGTGGACAATCCGCCGTCCGGCATCGATATCGTCAGGGTCTCCGACGTCCCGGCCCTCGTGCGGACTCTGTTCAAGGGTTAGGCCACGGGCTTATTTACCGTTGATGCGCTTTTCCCAGGCCCAGGCTGCAGCGAGCGTGTCCTCCACGGAACGTTCTGCCTTCCAGCCCAGTTTCTCATTGGCCAATGTAGGGTCAGCCCAGATGGCAGTCACATCTCCGGCCCTGCGCGGGGCAAACTTGTAGTTCAATTTGATTCCGTTCACCTTCTCGAAAGCATTGACCAGTTCGAGAACCGAGACAGGGCGTCCTGTGCCGATGTTGAAGATTTCATAATCCTTCTCCATCTTGCCGTCCAGCATCCTTGCGACAGCATAAACATGGGCCTTGGCGAGGTCCACGATGTCAATGTAGTCCCTCTGGCAGGTTCCGTCAGGAGTAGGATAGTCATTGCCGAAAATGCTCAGGCACTCCCTCTTGCCGATGGCAGTCTGGGTGATGAAAGGCACCAGGTTGTTGGGCACGCCTCTCGGAAGCTCTCCTATCAGGGCCGAAGGATGCGCTCCGATAGGATTGAAATATCTGAGGGCAATACCCTTTATCGGGCCTTCCGTTGCGGTTCCCGGGCAAGGCTCGGCCCCGTATCTGGCATAGGCGCTCACCGAATCCCTCAGGATATCCTCGCAGATCTGCTTGGTGTTTCCGTAAGGGGAAGTCGCAGGCTGGCGCGGAGACTCCTCGGTAACAGGAAGCTGCTCCGGTTCGCCGTACACTGTCGCAGACGATGAGAAGAGGACATTGCAGCCTCCGTGAGTCCTGGCAGCCTCTATGACATTGATGAAGGAGCAAAGATTGTTGGAGTAATACTTGACAGGCTCAGCCACCGACTCGCCGACAGCCTTGAAAGCCGCGAAATGGATTACCGCGTCGATTCTGTAGTCGGAGAACAGCTTGTTCACGGCGGCAGCATCGCAGAAGTCCATCTTCACGAACGGGATGTCTTCCCTTCCGGTGATTTTCTTCACGCCTTCAAAGCAGGTCATGTCGCAGTTGGACATGTCGTCCGCCACCACTACGTCGTATCCCGACTGGATGAGCTCCACTGTCACGTGGCTCCCGATAAATCCGGCACCTCCGGAAACTAAAACTCTTTTGGCCATATAGTTATGTAATTGAATTGTCAATGCGGCCCGCAGATGCGGTACCATGCGTCCTGCAAAATTAAGAAAAAACCTGATATCTTTTCCCTGCGAATAATTATATTTGTCAATATGAACAAACTTTCGTCACTAGCATTGGCCGCTCTGCTCTCGGCCTGCTTCATTCCTGCGCTTGCAAAAGACAAGACGGCGGCCCAGGCATATCTCGACAGGAAACTCTCCGAAGAGCCTTTCCGATCCGGCCTTGTCGGCGTGCTTGCCGTCAAGATTTCCGGAGATACCATAGCTGAATCCGGTAGCCTCAGGAAACTGATACCGGCATCCAATACCAAGCTGATTACCACTGGCCTGGCTATCAAGGGACTGGGCAAGGATTACAGACTTTCCACAGCATTGGGATATGACGGCAGTGTGAGTGACGGAGTCCTGCACGGGGATTTGTACATTGTTGGCGGAGGCGACCCGACGCTGGCCTCCTCCGACCCCGGCTCCCTTGCTGCCGACTCTCTCTTTTCCGTCTGGAAATCGATGCTGACGGCCAGGGGAATCCGCAGGATTGACGGCCGCATCATTGGCGACGGACGGTATCTGGACGGACCTATCGAACTCGACAGCTGGGCCTACAATGACCTCGGCACCTTCTACGGAACGGGTTGCAACGGCCTTATCTATTCCCGCAACATATTGAAAGTCAATGTTGCCCCGGGCAATGCCGAAGGCTCTCCGGTCCGTGTCTCGAATTTCAGACCCAACCTGCCCTGGCTCGAGTTCAGGAACAATTCCACGACTTCAGCCCCCGGAACCGGGGACCAGCTGTACCTCTTCAATACCGACCTTGCCCCTGTGTCCGAGCTGCGGGGCTCATTCGCCTCCGGCAAGGTGCCGAAAACCGAGGAGTTCAGCCACAAGTTCGGTCCGCTGGCCTGCTCCTCCGCATTCTCTGACTACCTCCGGAAAAACGGTGTGAAGGTGGATGGAGAGCCTTCATATATAGACAGTTACGGTAAGATTGTCTCCATTGACAGGTCAGGCAGGGGTCTTGGACGGCCGGAAGGGACCGCCCGCAGAGTCCCGGACCTTCACATAATAGGGGATACCGAGTCGATGACAGTCAAGGAAATAGCCCGCATCACCAATTCCCGCAGCGACAATCTCTACGCCGAGACCCTTCTACGCATTCTCTCCAAAGAGCGTACGGGCTCCGCCTCCTATGATTCATGCAAAGTGGTGATAATGAGGGAGCTCGCATCTCTCAGAGTGGACACTTCCACAGGTGCCAGGATTGTGGACGGAAGCGGATTGTCAAGACACGACTGCATCTCTCCGGACTTTTTCTGCCGCTTCCTCCGCTCCATGTATCTCGACTCCGGATGCTTCTGGGACTACGTTTCCACAATCAGCCGCCCGGGCGCACCCGGGATGAAATCCTGCCTTGCCGGCAAGCCTGATGCGGTGCGCTCCAGAATCAGGATGAAGAGCGGCTCGATGGACGGAGTCCTCTGCTTCAGCGGATATGTGATGCCGGTCTCGGACAGGAAGGAAGACGTGACAGTATTCTCCGTGATGACCAATAACTGTCCTGATGCCGAAGACCGGGTCAGGGCCTTTGTGAATGAACTTATCTATCTGATTGCCAATGAGAACTGAAAGATTGAAGACAATGATGGAGGCGGCCCTGGTCCTTGCGGCCCTGGCTTTGCCCTCCGGACTGGCCGCCCAGAAGAACTATGCTGTCGTGGAACTCTCCGCAGCCTTCTTCAGGGAGAAGGCGGGATATGAGGAAGAGCTTGGTACACAGAATCTTATGGGAACTCCCCTGGAGATTCTGGACAGCACCGGATACTGGCTCAGGGTCAGGACTCCGGAGCCATACGATGCCTGGGTCACCGACCTTGCCGTGACGAGAATGGACAGCCTTCAGCTGAAGGAATACATCGCCGCGCCGAAGTATATCTGCGTGGCCAGGTGGACGGAGATGTGGTCTGCTCCGTCGGTCAAATCCCTCAGGGTCAGCGATATGGTCCAGGGAGACATAGTCCGCATATGGAAGGACGGCAGGGGCAGGCCGGTGAAGTTCCGGGGCTTCCTCGGAGTGATTCTCCCTTCCGGCAGGACAGCATATGTCAAGGCAGGCGACCTAGAGGACTTCTCCTCCTGGGCCGCAACGAGGAAGGCCACCCCGGAGAACATTGTCGCCACAGCCCTCACATTCAGGGGTACCCCTTACATGTGGGGAGGCACATCTCCCAAGTCATTCGACTGCAGCGGCCTCACCCGCACTGTCTATTTCCTTAACGGAATCCTCCTCCCGAGGAATGCCTCGCAGCAGGTTTTCACAGGCAATGTGGTGGATATCAGCGAACTGAAGGCAGGTATCGCCTCCGGCAATGTCACCTCTTACGGCGATCTCAGGCCGGGCGATCTCCTCTTCTTCGGAAGAATCAGGCCGGACGGGAAGGAGAGCATCACCCACGTGGGCCTGTATATCGGGGACGGCAGGCTCATCCATTCCTCCCATCTGGTACGCATCAATTCCCTGAATCCGGACGAGCCTGACTACTACACGGGAAGCACGCGACTTCTGCATGCGAGGAGAATCTGCTCGCCGGACGGAGAACCCCTCGGCCTGCCTGAAATCAAGGACAGCCCATACTATTTTCCTCAGCCGGAAGAATGATTATTCCGGGAAATTCATTATTTTTGCAACGCTAAAACACACATACCATGAATTTAAGAGATTTTAAGAAAGAGGTCGAGTATTTCATCGGCGAATTTGTTGACGACTGCACACTGTTCATTGCCATCAATCCTGACAAGAGCACTGACAAGATGGTGGATGTGCAGAATGCCGCCATTGACCTTTACAATGATATGAAGGACAAGGCCAATGCGAAGGTGGAGAAGAAGGACAGGAAGAACTGGTTCGCAGGCCTCCGCAAGGAGATGTACGAGAAGCTCGATGCCCTCTACGAGCAGCTGAGTGCCATCGTTTCCGAGAAGGACGGCGAGGAATAATCTATGTTTCCCGATTTCCCCGAAGGGAAGAGATACAACACTTTTGCAGGATATTACAAGCGCATCTATGGCGAGCGTCTCCAGAAGCTCGTCATAGATGCTGGTTTTACCTGTCCCAACCGTGACGGGAAAGTGGGCAGGGGAGGATGTTCATTCTGTGACAATGCGGCCTTCCACCCGGGCTACAGCGTCCCGGGAAAATCCATTGCGGACCAGATCGACGAAGGCATTTCCTTCCACCGGGTCAGATACCGCAATACCCGTCATTATCTCGCTTATTTCCAGTCATATTCAAATACTTACGCACCTCTTCCACGACTGGTTGAACTCTATTCCGAGGCCCTCTCACATCCGTCGGTGGTCGGCATTGTCATAGGCACGAGGCCGGACTGCGTGGATGAGGAGAAGCTGGACTGGCTGGCATCCCTGAAGGACGGACGGGCCCTCCCGGGATGGAGAAGGGAAGGCTTCGGCAAGCCCGTGGTCAAGATTGAATATGGCATTGAATCCTGCTATGACCGCACATTGGAGCGGGTTGGACGCGGACACGATGTGGCTGCCGCCGTCAAGGCTCTGGCGATGTCTGCGGAACGGGGCCTGGAACCGGGTGCGCATTTCATCCTTGGACTCCCCGGGGAGACACGAGAAATGCTTCTGGACCAGTGTTCCTTCATCTCCTCCCTGCCGCTTCATTCCGTAAAGTTCCACCAGCTTCAGATAGTCCGCGGAACCAGGATTGAAAAAGAGTTCGGGACCTGTCCGGGAGACTTCCTGAGGCTGTCTCTGGACGATTATCTCGATCTTGTCACCGACATTCTGGAACGTCTCCGTCCCGACCTGTACATAGAGAGGGTGGCAGGCGAGGTGCCTCCGAGATTCGTCAATGAGACTGAATGGGGTCTGATCCGCAATTTCCAGATTCTCCATCTCCTCGACGACCGGCTTGAAGCCCGCAATACATTCCAGGGCCGGCTTTGCCCGTCCCCTGCCTGCCGATGAGCTGACTTGATGTGGAAAAACCGTTCCGTCTATGGCAATTTGCGGGATATTTTGTATCTTTGCCCAAATAATCTTATCACAATGCAGAGATTCGTAAATTCCGAGATTCCTGAAGGCCTCACCTTCGATGACGTATTGCTCGTCCCTGCCCGTTCGGAAGTCCTTCCGAGGGAAGTAAACGTTTCCACAAAGTTCACGAGGGACATCACCCTCCACACTCCTATTGTCTCATCTGCGATGGATACCGTGACCGAGGCGGACCTGGCCATAGCGATGGCCCGTGCCGGAGGTATCGGCGTGATTCACAAGAACATGTCCATCGAGGCTCAGTGCGAGCAGGTCAGAAGGGTCAAGAGAGCCGAGAACGGCATGATATACGACCCTGTCACCATCAGCCCTTCTGCCAATGTCGGAGAAGCGCTGGCTCTTATGGCGAAGCACCATATCGGCGGCATTCCGGTAGTGGACGGCAGCAATTATCTCATCGGCATTGTCACCAACCGCGACCTCCGTTTCCAGGATGACAAGAAGCGGCCGATTTCCGAGGTGATGACTTCCGAGAATCTCATTACCGCCAGGAAGGGCATCAGCCTCGAGGATGCCACCCGCATTCTCAGAAGCACGAAGGTTGAGAAACTTCCGGTGGTGGACGATGAAGGACGCATCGTAGGCCT
The DNA here is from genome assembly GCA_034089285.1 of Candidatus Cryptobacteroides sp. Classification (GTDB taxonomy): domain Bacteria; phylum Bacteroidota; class Bacteroidia; order Bacteroidales; family UBA932; genus Cryptobacteroides. The sequence continues at coordinate 13,169 of JAXDUM010000030.1, read as the reverse complement.
CATCACCTACAAGGATCTGATGAAGATAAAGGACAATCCTATAGCATCCAAGGACAGCAAGGGTCGCCTTCTCGTAGCTGCTGCAGTCGGTGTCAAGGCGGATACTCTCGACAGAATCGAGATGCTGGTGAGCGCCGGAGCGGACGCCGTGGTGATCGATACTGCCCACGGACATTCAGTCGGAGTGCTCAATGTCATTTCCAAGGCCTGCGAGGCATTCAGGGGAAGAGATATACAGATTGTTGCCGGCAATGTCGCCACAGGAGAGGGCGCCAAGGCTCTGGCAGATGCCGGAGTAAGCGCAGTCAAGGTGGGTATCGGACCTGGCTCCATCTGCACCACCCGCATCATTGCAGGAGTCGGAATGCCTCAGCTCTCGGCTGTGATGCTGGCTTCCAAGGCTCTTGAAGGAACAGGTGTCCCGGTAATCGCCGACGGAGGTATCCGCTATTCCGGCGACATCACAAAGGCCCTCGCCGCAGGAGCAAGCTCCATTATGGCAGGCTCGCTCTTCGCAGGTACTGAGGAGTCACCGGGCGAGACCATCATTCTCAACGGAAGAAAGTTCAAGTCATACAGGGGGATGGGTTCCCTCGAAGCCATGGAGCACGGTTCCAAGGACCGCTATTTCCAGGATATGGAAGAGGATATCAAGAAGCTCGTTCCTGAAGGAATCGTGGCCCAGGTACCTTACAAGGGCACTGTAGCAGAGGTTGTGTACCAGCTTGTCGGCGGCCTCCGCGCAGGAATGGGCTATTGCGGAGCCAGGGACATCGAGGCTCTCCGTTCCGCTCAGTTCGTGCGCATCACCAATGCCGGATATCTCGAGAGCCATCCGCATGACGTGACCATCACCAAGGAATCCCCTAACTACTCGAGATAGAAAGTGACGTCGAGGACAAATAATCGCCCGACGGCATTGTGCATAGCCGTGATTGTCTTGCTTGCAATGACTTCCTGTGAGACAGTCACGTCGTTTGTGCGGGAGCTGCGCTATGGTCAGGTGGTTGCCAAGGTGGGTAGCCACCGTCTCTATGCCTCCGAGCTCGCCTCGTATATCCCGGACTCGGCATCTCCCGAGGACAGCACCCGTCTTGCCCTCCAGTACATCAACACCTGGGCTTCCGACCAGCTTTTCACGGATGTTGCCGAGAGGGAACTGTCCAAGTCCGAGAAGAATGTGGACAGCGAGCTTGAAGATTACAGGCATTCCCTGCTCAAGTACAGATACGAGCAGAAATATGTCAACCAGCGTCTTGACACGGCTGTCACGAAGGCCCAGATCGAGAAGTATTACGACGATCACGCCGAGAACTTCAAGCTCAGTCTCCCGATTGCCAAGGCTGTGTACATGAACATCTCCGCCGATTCTCCCAATCTTGAAATCATCAAGAAGAAGATGCGTTCGGACAAGCCTGAGGCGAGGATCGAGGCGGACAGCATCGCCTTTTCCTCCGCATTCAGGTACACCGATTTCGGAGACAGATGGGTCGACCTGGTCAAGCTCTCGCGCGAGGTGGGCACCGATTATGGAACATTGCTGTCGCAGGTCAGGGACGGCTACGCCGAGCTGCCTGACGGGAACGGCAACCTGAACATCGTATATTTCTTCTCCCTGATGCGGGCCGGCCAGACCGGGCCTGTGGAATATTTCGAGGAACAGATCAGGGATATTATCCTGAGCACCAGAAAACAGGCCCTGCTTTCTCGTTTGGAACGGGACTTGATAGAGAACGCGCGCAATCAGGAAAATTTTGTGATTTATTGAAGAACGGTATGAAGAATATTCTCAGACTTACAGCATTGTCAATGCTCCTTGCCCTGCCGTGGAACGCCGCCGCCCAGAAATACCAGGGCGGCCTTGTGGACAAGACCATCGCCGTTGTCGGCAATGAAATGATTTCCCTCTCCCAGCTTGAGGGCGAGATCATGTCGATGAGGGTTTACGGCAACTACAACTCCGACAAGAATGTAAGATGCGAACATCTCGAGCAGATGCTTGATTCCAAGCTCTTCCTCATGCAGGCCAGGGTCGACTCCCTCACTGTCAATCAGGAAAATGTGGCCAGCCAGCTGGACCAGCACATTGACAGGGTGAGGACCCAGCTTGGTGGAGACGAGGAGGTGGAGGAATATTTCGGAAAGCCTCTGTACAAGCTTCGTCAGGAATGGCAGCAGCAGTTTGAGGATATGTCCCTGACTCAGCAGATGCAGGGCGAGATTGCGAACAAGATACCGGACCTTACTCCGCACGATGTAAGGCTCTACGTTGCCGAGACTGATCCGGATGACCTTCCTCTCGTGCCTGTGAAGTACCAGCTCAGCCAGATATGCATTTACCCTGACAGGGAGGCTGCCGCCCTTCTCGTGAAGGAGAAGCTTCTCAACATAAGGGAGAGAATCATCAATGGAGAGAAATTCTCTACACTCGCCAGAATCTATTCCGAGGATCCGGGCAGCGCAAGAAAGGGAGGAGAACTCGGAATGGCTTCGAAGTCAATCTTCTGGCCTGCCTTCTCCGATGCCGCAATGTCTCTCAAGCCGGGCGTCATTTCCCAGATAGTGGAGACTCCTGACGGATTCCACATCATCGAGGTCCTGGAAAAGAAGGGCGACATGTTCAATGCCAGGCACATCCTCATCAAGCCTTCATATACTGACGAGGACCGCAGAAAGGCATTCACCACCCTCGACTCCCTCAGGACCGAGATTCTCAACGGTGCCGTGACATTCCCGTTCGCGGCCAAGTTCTATTCCCAGGACCTGCCTACCCGTACCAACGGCGGCCAGATGGCGGATCCGAACACGGGCTCCTCATACTTCGAGATCGACCAGCTCAAGCCTCAGGACTATGCTGCCATCCGCGACCTCAAGGAAGGTGAGATTTCCGAGCCTCTGGAGTCCGTTGACAATGAGGGCCGCGGAAACACGGTTTACAAGATCATCAAGGTGGACAAGATCATTCCTTCCCACATTGCATCATTCGACAATGATTACAGCGAACTTCTCAACGAGGCCACGATGAAGAAGCAGAACGCTGCCATCGACGAATTCCTTGACAGCAAGATCAAGACTACCTACATTGTCATAGACCCTTTGTTCAAGGATTGCGAATTCTCCCGTGAAGGCTGGAACAAGCTGGCCCGCACCGGAGTTGCCGAATAGCCTATGTCCCTGAGACGGTTCCTTCTCCCGACCATCGCCGCGCTTCTCGCCGCATTGTCTCTGTCTGCCCAGGAAACCGGCAGCCAGAAGGATTCGCTCGTGCGTCTCCTCAGCGCGAAGTCAATGCAGCTGATCGAAGAGAACGGAGTCAGCTACAGGAAGGTGACAGGCCCGGCCAGGTTTCTCCACAATGAAACTTATCTTCTCTGCGACACGGCCCTGTGGAACGTCAAGACAAATGAAATATTTGCGATTGACCACGTCAAGATACTCCAGGACCAGACTGTCCTGACCAGCGACCGCCTCACCTATTATGTGGACAGGGATCTTGCCCAGTTCAGGGGTGCCCTGGTCCAGCTCGAGGACAAGGACCGCAATATCCTCAGGACTGAGAACCTCGATTACAATACCCGCGACAGTGTCGCCGTCTTCTTCGGCGGAGGCTCGATGAAGGACAAGGATGGCCAGATAATCGAAAGCAAGTCAGGAACTTACGATTCCAAGTCCAAGGAGTTCACATTTACTGACGACGTGAACATGTTCACGGATTCCATCTTCGTGAAGACCACCAGGCTCCTCTATGACGCCGGGAGGAACATCGCCCATTTCGGATATGGCACCAATGCCTGGAAGGAGGAGAATATGTTTTCCTCCAATGCCGGCTGGTATGACCGCAATTCCGAGACCTTCCTCTTCAACCGTGACGTGCACGGCATGAATGATGTCCAGGAGGGCTGGTCCGACTCCCTGTATTTCTACAGGAGTACCGGCGATATAGAACTCCTCGGGAATGCTCAGGTGACGGATACGACCAGGGATATCTCCGCAGTCGCCGGAAGAATCCATTATTCCGACTCTGTTTCCCGCATATTGATGACCCGCTATCCTGCCGTTATCGGACTTGTGGATTCGGGCGACGGATTGAGGGATACCGTGTATTTCGGTGCGGATTCCATTGTCAGCAGGAGCATTATGGCCTTCCAGGTGGATTCGTCGGAGTATGTCAATTCCAGGGCAAGGCTTGAAGGCCTTCAGGTTGATGCGGTCAAGGCATACAGGGAAAAGGCGGCCAAGGCTGCTGCCGAGGCTGCGGCAAAGGCTGCGGAGGAGGACCCGAACAGGCAGAACCAGGCCCGGGCAGGCAAGGGAGGTCTCCCTGCAAATTCCAATGGCGGACTTTCCGGTCTTCAGAAAGGCCTCAAGGAGGCTCAGACCCCTCCGGCTGGGGAGGATGATGTCCCGGTTCAGCCTGCCGGAGCACAGTCTTCGGACTCATTGTCCGTATCGGCGGACTCCCTGTCGGTTTCAGCCGATTTGCTGTCCGTTGCCCGGGATTCATTGTCATTTGCCCCGGATTCTCTTGCTCTAGGGGCCGATTCCCTTTCTCTTGCCGCTGATTCTCTTGCTGTGCAGGCAGATACAGTTGTCCGGGACTCTACGAAATATAATTTTGTCACTGCAGTGGGCAGGGTCAGGCTTTACAAATCGGATATTCAGATAGCCTGCGATTCGCTCGCATACTGCGACCTTGACTCTCTTGTGCGGCTCTACCGCTCACCTCTTATATGGAATGAGACCAACCGTCAGTATGCAGCCGACAGCGTTTATGCAGTGATTAAGAATTCGGCATTGGAAAAGGCCAGTCTGATGTCCAATGCATTCATCATTGTCCAGGAAGATTCCCTGTGCTTCGACCAGATCAAAGCGACAGAGATGGTGGCCTATTTCGACAGCACGGGCGTCCTCAGCCGTTTCGATGCCCTGGGAGATGCCAGCGCCATATTCTATCTGCAGGAGGACAGCGTTTACGCCACTGTCAACAAAAGCTCGGCAAAGATGCTTCATGCATTGTTCGCCGAAGGCAATCTGGACCGCGTCTACTATTTCGAGGATACTAAGAATGACGCCTATCCATTGGCCCAGATGAAGAAGGAGGAAAGGGTGCTGAAGGGTTTCAACTGGCAGCCGGACCTCAGGCCGAAGGGAAAGTCCGACATTACTCCATATAGTCTCAGGCCTTCTCAGAGAAGCCTGTATGCCTCCAGGCCAAGGACCGATTTCCAGTTCACTGACCGCTACTTCCCGGGGTATATGCAGAATATATACAGGGAAATCAGGGAGGCCAGGCTGCTGCGCGAACTTGAGAAGCAGAACGCCAGGCAGAATGATGCCGCTTCCGGCAAGCCGGAGGGTGGTATTGCAGGTGATTCATTGTCAATTGATTCCCTGAAGGTTGCCGGCGACTCTCTCATTGTCTCTGGGGACTCCCTATCAGTCTCTTCCGATTCCCTGAAGGCGGGCGATGCCGGTCAGGTCAGGGATTCGCTCGCTGTCAATGCGGATTCTCTGTCGGTCAACCCGGATTCGCCTGCAACTGCCGGGCCGCTCAGCCCTGAAGCTGTCAAAGCTGCCGAGAAGGCGGCGGCAAAGGCTCAGAAGGCTGCCGCTCGGGCAGCAAAGATGGCGGAAAGGGAGGCCAGGTGGGCCAGGCTCGACAGTCTGGACCAGGCGAAGGATTCCCTGAAGGCGGCCAAGAAGGCTGCCAAACTCAGGGAAAAGAAGCGCAAGTCCCTCATTTCCATGTACAGACAGGACCGGAAGGACAATGCCAGACTTGAGCGGTACAAGGAAATCTACATGAAGAAAAAATCCCGCTCCGAAGAGCGGGATGCCAATAGAAAACCTTCAAGGAAGGATTCTGTTTCTGAGGCCGTAATCGAGCCTGTCAAATCTGAGGTCATTGAGACTCCGGAGGGGGCACCTGCAGAGTAATTATTTCTTTTCGATCTCTCCGCCGGCCCTCTCAGCCTGCTTCCAGGCCTCCCTGCGGGCTTCCCTCTGTCCTGAGAAATCATTCATTTCCCTGCCGTCTCTTATGCCGGGACCGGGTCTTCCGCCCTGTCCAGGTCTTCCGCCGCGGCCCGGATTCTCCAGAATCTTTCCATTTGCAAGAACCCTGACGGTAAGTTCCGTGTCGCCATCCCTGCTCTCTTTCTCGATGTCCACGGAGTAGAATTCATTGCCCCTGGCATCCTTCACGAGGTCGTAATCCTCAATCTTGAAGTCCGGATAGGCCTCCTTGACGGCCTTCTTCACCGCAGCCGGAACAGATGAGGCATTGACATCCTCCTTGCTCCTCAGCCAGGTTCCTTCTGCATTGAAATATGCTTCGACATCCTTGCCGTCAATTCTGAAATCTACAGCGTAGATATCTCGTTTCAGTTCCCATTCAACGTCTTTCGCACCGGGATACATCTTCTGGAATGCCTTCTCCACCTTCTTTGGAGCTTTTGCAATATCATTGTCCATTACCGGACCTGCATAGGCGGCAGAGCATATCGAAGCTGCCGCAAGTAAAATCATAAGTTTCCGCATAATGTATAAAAGTTAAATAATTATAAGACCAATATTGCAAATATCAGGCCTTTATTCATTCTGCGAACAGACTTATAATGTTGAGAACCACCCTGGATGCCTTCTCGATGCTCTCCAGCGGGGCGAATTCCATTTTTCCGTGGAAATTCAGACCGCCGGCGAAAATGTTCGGGCAAGGCAGCCCCTTGAATGAGAGATTGGCCCCGTCGGTACCTCCGCGGATCGGCTGTATGCGGGCCTCGATGCCCTCCATCTCCATTGCCTTGACCGCTTTCTCGACAATGAAATAGTAAGGCTCGACCTGCTGCCTCATGTTGTAGTACTGGTCCTTGACATCCAGGCTGGCAGTGCCTTCTCCGTATTTCTCATTGATGAAGGCGACACATTTTCCGATGACTTCCTTCTTCTCCTCGAACTTTGCCCTGTCGTGGTCCCTGATTATGTAGCCGAAATCGGCCTCCTCCACGCTTCCCTTGAAGCTGATGATGTGGAAGAATCCCTCATAACCCTCGGTAAACTCCGGCCGCTGCTGGACCGGGAGCAGGCTGTTGAGCTCCATTCCTATGAGAATTGCGTTCTTCATCTTGCCCTTGGCGTAGCCAGGATGCACATTCCGGCCCTGGATATGAATCTTGGCCGAGGCGGCATTGAAATTCTCGAATTCCAGCTCGCCGACCTCTCCTCCGTCCATTGTGTAGGCGTATTCAGCCCCGAATTTCTTCACGTCGAACTTCACCACGCCGCGACCGATTTCCTCGTCCGGGGTGAAACCGATTTTGATTTCCCCGTGCTTGAACTCCGGATGCTCCACCATATACTGGACGGCATTCATGATTTCAGCCACGCCGGCCTTGTCGTCGGCTCCGAGCAATGTCGTGCCGTCGGTGGTAATGATGGTTTCCCCCTTGTGGGCAAGCAGTTCCGGGAATTCGGATGGCTTGAGGAAGAGTCCAGGCACTCCCTTCAGGGCAATGTCGCCGCCGTCGTAATTCTCGATGATCTGAGGCCGCACATTGGCCCCGGAGGCATCAGGCGAGGTGTCCACGTGGGCGATGAAACCCACAACAGGCACCTTCCTGTCAATGTTGGAAGGCAATTTCGCCATCACATATCCGTATTCATCGAGCGTGGCTTCCACGCCCATTGCGGTCAGCTCGTCCCGGAGCATCCTGAGCAAATCCAGCTGCTTTGCTGAACTTGGCTGGGACTCGGAATTCTCATCCGACTGCGTATCGACTGAGACGTATCTCAGAAATCTGTCAAGAATCTTTTCCATATTATTTTTTGTCTGTTTTCATTGATGTCCAGATGAGGAAGCCGATGAGGGCGAGATATGGTACAATTGCCACTGCCTCACCGTATTGCGCATTCCACGAACTGAGGTAGAGATCCACGTTGGCGAACTTCAGGATTGCGCTTACGACACCCATCAGGGCGCCGCCTGCGATGAATCCGGATGCCACCAGCGTACCCTTGTCCTGTCTTGCGGCATTGACTTTGGCGTCCTTGCTCCTTGTGCTTACGTACCACGAGATGGCGCCGCCGACGAGGAGAGGCAGGTTGAGGTCAATCGGGATGAACATTCCCAGGGCGAATGCCAATGCCGGAATTTTCAATGCTGTCAGCACGATGGCAATGACTGCGCCGATGCCGTAGAGCAGCCACGGAGCCCCGCCGCCGTTCATCATTGGCTGGATGACGGCCGCCATCGCATTGGCCTGAGGGGCCACGAGGGCATTGTCACCGGTGAAGCCGAAGGTCTTGTTGAGCACCAACATGACTCCGCAGACGGTTGCAGCCGCCACTATCGTTCCGACGAATTTCCAGGCCTCCTGCTTCTTCGGGGTCGTGCCGATCCAATATCCGATTTTGAGGTCGGTGACGAATGAACCTGCCATCGAGAGGGCCGTGCATACCACGCCGCCGATTATCAGGGCTGCCGCCATTCCGGCATTGCCCTTGAGGCCCACTGCGACGAGAATCAAGGCGGCGATGATCAATGTCATCAATGTCATTCCGCTGACCGGGTTTGTGCCGACAATGGCGGTGGCATTGGCAGCGACGGTGGTGAAGAGGAAGGCGATTATGCCCACGATGAGGAGTCCGATGATGGCCTGCCAGATATTGTTGACCACGCCCCCGAAGGCGAAGAATGCGAACACCACGAGAAGTGCAATCACGACTCCGAAGACCACTGTCTTCATCGGAATATCCTCGTCAGTGCGTTCAGATGCGGTTTTTTCTGTTCCCGGCTTCTTCGTGAACTCATTGGCTGCAAGCCTGACGGCGGACTTGATGACTCCGAATGACTTTATTATGCCGATGATGCCGGCAGTGGCAATGCCTCCGATGCCGATATGTCTCGCATATTCCTTGAAAATCTGGTCCGCCGACATTTCCCCGATGGTCTGCGATATGCCCGTGCCCATGAGGTCGATTACCTGACCGCCCCAGATGACATTCATAAGAGGGATGATGACCAGCCATACCAGGAGGCTTCCGCAGCAGATGATGAATGCGTATTTCAGACCGACAATGTAGCCGAGACCGAGCACGGCTGCACCCGTATTGAGCTTGAGCATGAGCTTGGCCTTGTCGGCAATGGTCTGTCCGACAGATACCACGGTGGTGGTCAATGTCTCTCCCCAGGCTCCGAAGGTGGCGATGATGAAGTCGTACAATCCGCCGACCAATCCGCTGAGTACCAATGTTTTGGCGCTCTTTCCCCCGCCTTCGCCGCTAACCAGCACCTGAGTCGTGGCCGTGGCTTCCGGGAATGGATACTTTCCGTGCATCTCCTTTACGAAATACTTCCTGAACGGAATCAGGAAGAGGATTCCCAGCACGCCTCCGAGCAGGGATGAGAGGAACATCTGCATGAAACTGACCTCGACGCCGAGGATGTAGATGGCCGGCAATGTGAAGATTGCGCCCGCCACCACAGCTCCCGAGCAGCCTCCGATGGACTGGATGATGACATTCTGGCCCAGGCCGCCCTTCTTTCCGAGAGCTCCTGTCAGGCCGGCTGCAATGATGGCGATCGGAATGGCCGCCTCGAATACCTGGCCGACCTTGAGACCGAGATAGGCTGCCGCCGCCGAGAAGATGATGACCATCACAATTCCGACGCTTACGGAATAGAAGGTCACTTCAGGATAGGTTTTCTTCGGGCTGAGCAGGGGTTCGTATTTCTCTCCCGGCTTCAGCTCTCTCTGCGCATTCTCCGGCAGAGAAGTCTTGTTTTCTTCCATATATTATACTGTGTTTGTATCCGCAATTGAATACTGTGTCCGTTTCCGCTAGTTGTACAAATATAAAAATTAATGACTGATTATCCGCAATTAGCTCAGAACATTTCCTGCAGTTTGCCAATCTTCGGCTTTTCCGGTCAGGCATGGCATAATCTGCGGTTTTCCCGGTCAGGCCGGGCATGACAGAATCCACCCTCCCCGCCACCATCCTGTTCTCTGAACCTTCCATGCTGGAGGTACGTATCACGGACGGTTCAATCTCCAGAGCGGAACCTTCCACGCTGGACACCGAAATCGTGGATGGTTCCATCACAAAAAACTGAACCATCCACGATAATGCACCGTATTGTGGATGGTCCATGATGTCAAGGTGAACCATCCACGCTGGAGGCACGTATCACGGACGGTTCGAGACCATCGAAATGTACATAGGCGGCTTCTTTCTCCCGTAGAAATATCCCGTTTCCGGAGAAAATGTAGATTTTTTGCGAAAAAAGTGCAGAAAAATTTGCAGAGTCAAAAAAAGTGCGTATATTTGCAGTCCGTTTGAGAAACAACGATGGCTAAGGCCAACGGATGACTCGGCGGATTTGAGATCATTGACAACGTTGAGAGAGAATAAGAGGTAAAGAAAAACAGAAAGAAATCAGTTTGAAAATCAAAAACGAGAGTCAAATCGAGTTGCGAACAAGAACTGAAGTTTCACAGGCAAAACGAGACAAGTCGCGGAAAGCCTCAGGGTCCGGAAGGGCCCGGAGAGTGGACCGTGATTCACGAGAGAAAGAGGATAAGAGCGAACGGGGGATGCCTGGGCTTCTGGAGGCGAAGAAGGACGTGGCAAGCTGCGAGAAGCCACGGGGAGCCGCAAGCAGGCTTTG
>JAXDUM010000029.1:0-86566 GCA_034089285.1 Candidatus Cryptobacteroides sp. | reverse complement strand
GAATGTCGTGCTGCTGATTTATGTCGGCATCGTAAAGAATCGAAAAACCATTTGACAGCATGAAGAGAATGACTGCTGCTGCGATATTGGCATTTGCACTGGCGATAGAGGTCTCCGGACAAGGGGCAAGGCAGGGAGAATCCGCCGGAGGGGCAATACCGGAAGGACCTGGTAAAGGGGCAAGGCTGACAGGAGAGGCTGCAATAAGAGGCGGATACGGCCACACGGACCCATACAGGGCCAATCTGAAGTTCAATGTCGCCAGCAGGACAATTGACTTCAAGTCATACGCAGGGGTAACCGGGATCACACCATATTGATCCAGACAGACAGAAGCAGAACTCTATACTTTCACAGGGGCAATGCCTCTATCGGAAAATGCCGGAAACGTATATCGTTCAACACTTTACACTGAAGCTTCCGGAGTTGTTCCCCATTATGGCTTCAGCCTTGGATACCACCCGGGAGGCAGTCACCGCTTCACCCTCGGATTCGACGGGCAGAACTCATCCAGCCACGTAAACGGCACTCTCGAAGAGGGTTTGTCTGTCGAAGGTCAAGACCTGATCCATACTCATTGGAGCCTGCATTCCCCGATTCTTAACGAGAACTTCTACAATTTGAATGCAGGATACGAGTATGCCATCAGCGAAAAAGACATGTTCATGGCCAAGTATTCATTCAGGCATAACGGTGATGAAGTCGAAAGACAGCTGGACGCCATCAGTCTTGAAGGATATGGCGCATTTTCCGAGAGTCTTCTCAAGAAATCGGAACTCACATTTCACCACAACCTCAATCTGTCTTATATCCATCATTTCGGATTTGGCGACCTTCAGGCGGCTGCCCGCTACGAGAACCGGCTGGCCCGGAGCAAGGACCACCAATGGCTGGACAATGCCTTGACACTGAATGACATATTCACTCACCGCTACTGGACAGGAGCCTTGATGGCATCATATGACTGCCTGCCTGTCAGTTCATTGCGATTATATGCAGAATTTGAATATGCCTATACCTCGATGAACGGGCGGAATATTCACGATTTCCTTCCGAGGGCAATGATAGAGTGGCATCCTGCTGCTGAAGCATTGCTGTCGCTCAGATACGACAAACTGCTGGTACGTCCATCATTGAATTATCTCAATCCCGCCGAAGTCAGGGAGCCGCTCGCCATCCGGTCAGGCAACGGCGACATTGTCGGCATGCATCTTCACAAGATTACATTCGACTTCGGCTGGAAGTTTCCTTCACTGTCGGCGCACCTGAATGCGTCCTATCTTTACACTAAGGACGGCTTCAACGCTATCTGGATGGAACGCGGCAATATCAGGATATACAAATGGGGCAATGAGGGTGTCAGACACGCCGTCAGCATCACTCCGTCACTCAAGATAAAGGCCTCAGGAACTACGGACATCAACGCCGGAGTATCAGCCCTGTGGGATAAAAGAATCGCCGAATCGGTAAGTCTCAGCAATGACAATTGGGGCGTGGCGGCACACGTTGACCTCAATCAGCGTCTTCCGGCAGGATTCCGCCTCAATGTCCACGGCGACATCAGCTACGGCTCGACCCTGGACCTCTACCGGCGGGCAGACCTTGCCTACAATTTCGGAGGCCGCATCGAGCGCAGTTTCGGCAGGCATTTCGAGGCCGCCATCGACGCCTGCTGCCTCAGAATTGCCGATGACATTATCCTTCAGGGAGCATATTCAGGTCATCTTCTCCGCAGACCGGGTGACCGTTATGGCATCGGCGCAGAAGTCAGATACAAGTTCTGAAGCTGCCGAGTCATTTGTGCGGATCCACCAGTCCGGCCTTGAGGCAGCGGATGACAGCGGAATTGAAACCGGCGTGGTCCAGCTCATTCAACCCCTTGATGGTCAATCCTCCCGGCGTAGTCACCTTGTCAATGGCGACCTCCGGGTGAATCTTCTGGCCTTCAAGCACGGCCACGGCCCCCTTCATAGTCTGCATTGCAATCTCCTGGGCCTCTTTGGGATACAGTCCCATCTCGACCCCGCCCTCCATCATTGCGTGGATGAAGCGCATGACGTAGGCGATTCCGCATCCGGATAGCATATTGCCCGCCGCCACGTCTTTCTCGGCGCAGACCTTGACCTTTCCGACCTGAAGGAGAAGCTCCCTGACAATGGCAATGTCATCATCGGCAATTCCGGAGGCTGCTGCCAGATAAGTCATTGACTCACAATACTCTGCAGCGATATTGGGCATCACGTAAAAAACCTTCGCCTGCTCATTGCCGAGATAATTCCGCAATGTGTCCGTGAACACATTCGCCGCTACGGACAGTATCATCTGCCTGTCGAAGTCAACCGCCCCTGCAATCTGCCGGCAAACTTCCCCGACCAGCCAGGGCTTGACAGCCAGGACAATGATGTCGGCATCCCTGACCGCCGAGACGTTGTCCAGCGAAGTGGCGATTGCATGCATGCCCGCAGAGGCGGGGCAGTATGCGCTTGACTGTGCGGCTGGCGCAGGGCAGTCCGCAATGGGATGTGATGCAGCTGGCGCAGGGCCACCACCGGGCTGCGCGGCAGGAGGAACCGCAGCATACTGCGAAAGTGTCGCCGCACTTCTTGCCGTAACAGTAACTCTATGCATCCTGGTCCCGGCCCATCCACGGGCCAATGCGCCGCCCATATTGCCGGCACCGATTATCGTAATGTTCATAAGCTTTTGTTTTGCACTCACTAATTTATCAATTCTCCTCCGGATTACCAAACGCATATTGCCTGAATGCCGCTGCCGGCCACACCAGCAACTCATCGCTATCCCGAGGCGTACACTGGCAGACCGTCGCAGTTTCCGTGATATGCATCTGGATGCCTGTCACAGTTCTCGTGACATTCACCTGGCCGGGCAACATGCCTCACAGATACCCAGAAGCCCATTCGTTCGGCCAGGTGACATCATTTTCTGTTCACCTGGCCGGCCCATATTCCCTACAGCTATCCAGAATGCCATTCGCCCGGCCAGGTGAATGGCACGGGATGACGATATTGACTGAATGCAGGGTGAATGTCACAACATATCCCTCACCTCGTCATAGACCAGTCCACAGGCCTTCGCAATCTGCTTTGGCGAACTCTTGTATCTGGCTTTCAGCAACTTTGCCAGACGAACGCGTTGTCCCATATCCAGTTCTCTCAGATTTGCATTGCCAAACAGATCTTCTGAAAGTTGTTTTCTCAGGTTCCTGAGTTCAATTAACGGGATTGTCAAATGTGACACAAAGCACCCGACAGACTCCACATCCACATCTTTTGTAATGTTCAAGAAATAGTTATATGCCCGATGTGTCCTGAACACCTTCTCCACGATATCAACTGACACATATGATTCAGGATTTACCAGTCCGGCAATCAATTGGACACCATCTTTCGAAATATTATGTGACTTTATATACGATCTTTTATCATCCCTGGTCACGAGACATGTGTCGGCGCCGGACATCCACCTGGGAGAAGTCCACAAACCTGAATGCCGGAAGTACAAGGCGCCGCTTGACCAAGGATAATCCCACGGATTGTAAGGCAAACCCGCATTGTAAGGGTTCTTGACAACATAGCAGACAGCAGTTTTCAGATAGCGGTCATCCTCGATGACCTGATGGCTGAGCTGCAATCTCTTCAGTGTGTTTCTGTCGGAGTATCTCCCAGTCAGGTACATTGACGTGCGCCTGACATACTCATGAACAAATTGGTTGCAGGAACCGAACTCGCCATAAAGAACAAAGTGGAAATGCGTATCCATCAGGACAAACGCCAAGATTTTGACATCATAGCCTTGCAAGACGGAATTAATGCGGTTCATCCCGGCACGAAAATCAGCCTCGTCGTGAAAAATCAAATCCACGGAATCCCCATAACTGTAGAAATGCCAACAATTCCTGACTGGAATCTGCTGAGCTCTGGAAGCAATGCTATCCAGGCCCAAATCTGTAATAATGTCCAAACCCCTCATATCAATAACTGCCTATAGTGGCATTGTTACAAAATTAACAATTTTCACAATCCCGGCAACACATATTCATTATTTCTTCAAGAGATTCTACTCATCGCATTCACCTGGCGGAATGTCGCAGGGCCGTGACTTCCACCTGGCAGCCCGTCGCATGTCTCGTGGCTTCTACCAGGCAGTCTGTCGCAGTTCGTGTGCCCACTCCTTGCAGACTGTCGCTTTCTCGTGACATTCACCTGGCCGGGCAACATGCCCTACAGATATCCAGAAGCCCATTCGTCCGGCCAGGTGACATCATTTTCTGTTCACCTGGCCGGCCCATATGCCCTACAGCTATCCAGAATGCCATTCGCCCGGCCAGGTGAATGGCACGGGATGACGATATCGATTGTAGCCAGGTAATGTCACGGGAATCGGATATTGCCTGAAGATTACTATCTTTGCAAGAGTACCGGGCTAAACACCACAAAAATGATAAAATACAAAGCATGGCATCGAAGCTGAAAACAAAGCCTGGCAACGGAACTGAAAAACATAGTGGCCTCCCGGCGCACGGGAACAAGCCGTTGAAATGAATAAACCAAGATGACAATTATTAACCAAGAAGACAATAATAAACCAAGAAGACACAGAATATGGTAAACTTCGATTATCAGACGCCGACCAGGCTGATTTTCGGCCGGGGTGTAGTGCAGGAAAAGCTTCACGACGTAATGAAGAAATTCGGGAAACGGGTTCTCATCACCTGGGGAGGAGGCAGCATCAAGAGGTCCGGCCTTTACGACCAGGTCAGGGAAATCCTGAAAGACAAGGAAATCCACGAGCTTCCGGGCATCGAGCCAAACCCGAAATATGACCCTTCAGTACTGGAGGGCGTCAGGATCTGCAAGGAAAAGAACATTGACGTAATTCTCTCTGTAGGAGGAGGTTCCGTACTCGATTGCACCAAGGCGATAGCGGGCGCGGCCTGCTCGGACGCTGACCCTTGGGACGTCATTACAATGAAGGTCCCGACATTGAAGGCCATTCCGATAGTGGACATCATCACCCTGGCGGCCACCGGTTCGGAGTACGACAGGGGCGGTGTGATTTCACGCACCGACACCAATGACAAACTGGCCTACTTCTCCGACCTGGTCTTCCCGGCCGTGTCGTTCATCGACCCGACATACACATTCACATTGCCTGTAAGACAGACACTTGCGGGCGTCTCGGACTGCATCAACCATATTATGGAGCAGTATTTCTGCGGAGAGCACATAATGATGAACGACGCCTTCATGGAGGGCGCCATCAAATCGCTCATGAAGAATGTCAGAATAGTGCTCGAAGACCCTGAAAACTACGAGGCGCGCGCTGAGATCTTCTATGCGACCACACTCGGCTGCAATGGAATCTACTCCCTCGGCAACAGCGAGAGTGGCTGGCCAATGCACGCCATAGAGCACGCATTGTCAGGACATTACGATATCAATCACGGAGAGGGACTGGCCATTGTCACGCCTAGATGGATGAAGCATATCCTGAGTGAAAAGACCATCGAGCGTTTCGTGTCGTTCGGCACCGGAGTCTTCGGAATCGACCCGGCATTGCCTGAGATGGAAATTGCGGAAAAGGCAATACAGTCAATCCACGATTTCTACCGTGAAATAGGTCTGCCCATGACACTCCGCGAAGTGGGAATCGACGGCAACCGCATTGACGAAATGGCTCACCATATCGCTGTCAATGAGGGACTTGAGAATGCATGGGCTCCGCTTTACGAGGAGGATATAGCAGCGATCCTCAGGGATTGTCTCTGATCACATTATCCAGGCTCAAGGGTAAAACCCTGTTCAACATCATCCAAGCAGGTATTTCAGCGTGGCCGCTCGTGAAATTCATACAGACATAGCTGTTCAGCGGGTTGCCCGCATACTTCTCATGGCATACAGCTTAGGATGACCTCTCGCGAAATTCATCCAGGCAGGTCGATGCCCTCAGGAGGCACTGAGAGCTATGCTGCCTGCCTGGATGAGGTTTTTTCCGCGCCGTGGACATCAGGCCATCCACGATTCTGGGCTTCACAACAGGTAAGCTTAATCTGTGGCGATGATGATTCTGTTCCGTCCTTCATGCAATTCATCTAGGCAGCCCAATGTCATCTGAAGCCATTGTGGACGGGTTTCCCTGCCTAGATGTAGTCATTTCCGGGATATCCTGAAACTAAGACAATGTTCATCCTCCGGCACGCAATACTCCTCGAGAGTACCTGTCTGATACCCGCAGCTGCCGTTTCCAACGCCCTTGTGCACAGCATCCAGATGCAGGACAATCCTGTCTGTCTCAGGCAGTTCCCATTGGTGCAACGCATTCTTGAGCTCCAAATCAGTATGATTGCAGACTGAGAATGAGCAATCCGACAATGCCTCGATCACAAAGCCGGCACCGGCATCAGAGGTCAATGACAACTCACGGAGACCTTCCCTGTTGGCCGCACTCTGCGGCTTGATATAAGGATAGTTCATATCTGCCACTTTCGATGTGTAACGGCCAAGGAAGGAGGATGTGCCCCTGTCGTTGTAGTTGTCCCAAGGTCCTTTGGCATAATAACTTGCATTGTCATAGACTGACGGAATGAAGCAGGAGACGCCGGCTCTCATCAGCCCGGAGGAATGCGGAATGATTCTGACTCTGACATCCACTGAAGCCGGCCCCACCAGGTAAGTTATCTCCCTGTCGGCCAATTTGCCGGAACGGGTGGTGACAACCTTTATCAGCACATTGTCAATAACCTCATACTCGACCCTGCCCTCTTCGGCCAGGCCATCCTCAGGCGACACATTGCCCCGGTCATTCTCGATATACCTGTAGTTGTCGAACTCGAAGCCACTTCCCTCCTTGAAAAAGTCCAGACCATTGATGGTCAATGAGACAGCACTGGAAGTCCGACAATCTACAACAAGTGTGACACCCTTGTTCACGAACTTGGACAAGGAATCATCCGACACAATGCCAATAGCGGTCCGGCGCACCGGCTTCAATTCAGGATATGCATACTCCGTCAGGGCAAACTGTACGGCCGCCTCCTCGTGTCCGGCTGAGGCATATACAGTGGCATTTCTCCGTACAAGACGGCAGTTCAGGCATATCTCCTGGCCATTAGCACGCTTGAGCGAAACCTTCCGGAGCGGAAGAACCACGACAGCAGAATCGCCCGGATGCACATCCGCAAGAGGGGTGATGCTGGTCGAGACGACATAGCCATCCCGCAGGATTTCGTATCGCAGATCAAACTCCGAAAGCGAGGTGAAATCATAGTTGTTCACAATCCCTACAGTGGCGCAATTCCTCTGATTGTCAATGCCTTTCAATGAAAAGTCCACGAACTGGTGCACAGCCTTGACCTCTGCCAGTTTAGGTCCCTCGGACCTGTCCGGAAGCACTACTCCGTTGCTGCAGAAATTGCCCTGATGAGGGCCCGGAAAATCATAACCGGTGCGGTACCGGCCCTCGTGATTGCCTGCCTTCAGCTCGGACGGTTCATAAATGGCCTGGTCAACCCAGTCCCAGATGCAGCCGCCTATGATACAGGACGAATTGCGGATAGACTTCCAGTAAAGGTCCAGATTGCCGATTGCATTGCCCATTGCGTGAGCGTATTCGCAGATGAACATCGGCTTGTCAAGACCGTGTGAGTACTCATCCATCCACTCCATGTTCGGATACATCTTGGAATAGAAATCGCTGTATGCACCTCCACCGTAAGGCAGGCCGCCTACTCTGGTTCCCTCATAATGTACAGGCCTGCTGTCCAATGACTTGGCCACATTGTAACAATGCTCGAAATTGCTTCCGGCACCGGCCTCGTTGCCAAGGCTCCACATTATTACCGAAGGATGGTTGCGGTCACGTCTCACCATTCTGGAAATCCTGTCATTGAACGCCGGAATCCAGGAAGGCAGTTCGGATATGCTCTGGTTGGCGTGGTCCTCAAGATCAGCCTCATCCACCACATACAGACCGTAATAGTCGTACATCGCATACATCTTGGCCTGATTGGGATAGTGACTGGTGCGGACAGTATTGATATTGTTCCGCTTCATCAGAAGCACATCCTTCAGCATTGACTCCACAGTGACGCTGCGCCCGTTGACAGGGTCAGAGTCGTGGCGGTTCACGCCCTTGAGGAAGACCCGCTTCCCGTTGATGTAGAGAAGGCTGTTCCTTATTTCAATTGTTCTGAAACCATACTTGGTGCTGAAGGCCATCTCCTCCTTGCCGGAAGCATCCTTCTGAACAACCATAACTGTATATAGTTCAGGATGTTCCGCAGACCAGAGAGCCACGTCGGAAACACTCATGGCCACATTGGCAATCCTGCCTTTCTCAAGCGGACCGAGCTCGACACTGGCTGCAGCAGAAGCGATTCTCTCGCGTTCCGGGTCAAGCAGAACCACATCCACGGACTTCCGGGCAGGCTCATCCGCCGCATTGTCGAGGCTGAGTCTCACATTCAGGCCAGCGCTTTTCAGATCCTCTGACAATGAAGAAGTTATGACATGGTCTCGGACAGATGCAAGGGGCACGTTGTAAACATACACATCCCTGAATATTCCGCTCATCCTGAACATATCCTGACATTCGAGATATGAACCGTCACTCCAGCGGAACACCTCCACAGCGAGCCTGTTGGAGCCCTTCTTCACCAATGCGGTAATGTCAAATTCGGAAACATTGTTCGCACCCTGGGTATAACCCGCATATTCCCCGTTCACCCATACGTTGGCGGCCGAATATATACCGTCAAAATGCAGGATTGTGCGCCTTCCTGCCCAGTCCTCAGGAATTTCAAATTCCCTGACGTATGAGCCTACAGGGTTGATTCCATAGTTCTTGCCGCCGTCATTGAATCCGGGGCGGGCACGGATTACAGGAGGGGTGTTGTCGAAAGGATATTCCACATTGGCATAAATCGGTCTGTCCCAACCCTGCATCTCCCAGCATGAAGGCACCTTGATTTCATCCCAGCCGGAGCAGTCGTAATCGGCCTTCCAGAAATCCACAGGGCGCAATGAAGGCTCCTCGACGAAGTGGAATTTCCACATTCCGTTCAGGTCAGAACAGCGGCTGCTGACCGGGTCAGTCCAAGGGCGGGCGAACCGTTCAGCATCTGCAAGCATCTCTGACACAGATGAATATGGCATATAGGTAGCTACCGCCTCTTCCTTGTTGATGGCAAACACAGTCTCATCTTCCCAGATGTTCCTCTCCCCCGTTTCGCTCAGCCTGGCCTCATCCTCCTCAAGTGGAGTGAATCTCCAGCGGGCACGCGGATTCTTCTGCAGGTCAGCACGTTTCCGGAGCACCACCGAAGTCCCGCCCTCAAGCGCAACCGCGAGGTCAGGCTTGTTGGAAGGAATGACGAAGTAAGTATCCGTCCCGGCCACGTTCTCTATTGTCCAGAGCTGGGACTCGTCGCTTCCATTGTTCTCCGCAAGGCGGACAATCCCATTCTCCGATGCTGCCAGGGCGTAGCCATTGCAGTCAAAGAGGCGGACGCTGCCGGACAACATCGACAATGACCATACCTGTGTCTTCTCCCCCACCATCGCCCCGGCGGCATTGACCCCGGAGGACAGGGCAGAAGGCGTGGTCAGCGCATATTCAGGCCTTGCAGCAGGCTTTACCGTATAACGGCCGGGCACAATGCCGGCAGATGCCGTCAGCATTCCGGCAAGCATAAACGTCAGGGTAAGGATTCTGTGTTTCATCGGACTATGATTTCATCAAAATACATTCTCGATTCGCTGGCGGGACGGCAATGCAATGCCGGTGTTCTGCCCTGTCCGGTGACTTTGACCGACACATATCTCGCAGCGGCAGGCCGATCAAGGGAAACGCCAGTGTCAATGACGAAAGTACCCTTGGCAAATACCTGGTCATCAGCAACAATCCATTCTCCAACCTTGTCAAATGACTTTCCGTCAGCACTCAGTGACACCTCCACTTTCCGCGGAAGATGAACCGCCATACCGAAGTCATTGACAGCACCGAGGATGACATTCTCCACATCAGTGACACGGCCGAGGTCAATGCAGAGACTGTCAATATCCGCTGCAGCCGCCCACTCGAAATCGGATCTGCGGAGACTTCCTCGAACTCCGTTCACCAGAACCGGATTCCCTCCATATACAAAGCTGCAGGCAGTGGCCTTGTTCCATCCCAATGGCAAAGATAGTATTTTTCCGATTATTTCTCCATCTCTGAAAGTGGCAGCCTTGACATTCACATCGCCCGAGAAATACAATGGCTTCCGGTACAGGAGCGAGCGGGATGTCGGCTCTGAACCGTCAACAGTATATCTGATCTGCACATCATTTCTTTCGCATTCGAGCATGACCTTGAGCCTGCCGTTCTCAGGCACCACCTTGTGCTGGATATTGAACATTGACCTGGCAGGTATGATCCCAAGCCCCGGAAGCCTTTCAGAAAAGGCATCAACCGACTTTCCGAATCTAACCCAGTCCTTGTCCTCAGGCCTGGTCCATCCAATCTCGGCAAGGGCGGCCAGACGCGGGAATGCAAGATAGTTCACATCCGCCACGCTGCTGCAGAACTCGGTCCACAGCGATGCCTGGACGCCTAAGAGATTTCCGGCCATCTCCGGAGACCATTCAGGTCCCAAAGGCTCGTAGGAATATATGTCAAGGAGTCTGTTGTTCCCGAAATATGTCAACGGCTCGAACCACTGGGGGCCCTGATATCTGATAAGATAAGTCACCTTCGCCGGTGTCATCACCACCCTGTGGCCCTGTCTCGCAGCATCCAGTGCGGCCTGACCCATTCCTCTCCATCCATAGACGATGGCATCCTCGGGAATGCCTGTCTCCGTCAACTCGTCCCATCCCGCCACCTCACGCGAATGCTTGTGAACATAGTCTGCCACCCTGGACATGAACCAGCCCTGAAGTTCCTCTTCGTCCGCGAGGTTCTCCTTCCGGATTCTTTCCTGACACAGAGGGCATTCCTTCCAATGTGTCTTCCACGCCTCGTCACCGCCCAGATGTATGATTCTGGACGGGAACAATTCCATCACCTCTTCCAGAATCCCTTCAATGAAGGTGAAGACTTCATCATTGCCTGCACAGAAAATTATGTCCGCATGATTGCCACCCAGCCCCGGAAGTACTCCGATGAACTTGTCCACCACTGGGCAGGCCAGGAGCGGGTAGGCGGCAAGGGCGGCATTGCTGTGAGCCGGCATCTCTATTTCAGGGATGACCTCAACCTGCCTTTCAGCGGCGTAGGCTACAATCTCCCTGATATCATCCTGCGTGTAGTATCCCCCGGGAACTGTCGGTTCACCCTGTCTGGCATTGAGCCTTTCGGAGAAATATTCTCCCGGCCTTTCAACCCTGCGTGAACCGATTTCATGAAGAAGTGGATATTTACGGATTTCAAGCCTCCACCCATTGTCATCGCAGAGATGGAGATGGAGCTTGTTAAGCTTAAGCATTGACATGCAGTCTATTATCTTAAGCAAATCCTCCTTCGGCGTGAAGAATCTGGCCACGTCAAGCATAAAGCCCCTGTATGGGAATCGCGGCTCGTCATACACCCTCAGGCAAGGAATGCGGAACATTCCTTCCGAAGAGTTCTCATAGCCGGACGGAAGCAGCTGGCGTATGGTCTGCAGGCCGTAGAAGAAGCCTCTCTCGTCCTTTGCCTTGACAATCACCCTCCTCGGACTTACTTCCAGGATGTATGCCTCATCTTTCATTGAACTGTCAACGACCAGCTCAATCCCGTCGGAAGCTGCCGTGGACGGCAAGAGCCCCGGCCGGGAGGCAAAAGTGAAGGTACCTGCCCTCTTTTCCAATGCAACCGGCGCCGGAATCAAAAGGTTGCCCCGGGCTGCCGCCGTAACGGCAAGACCCAGGGTAACTGCAATTATTGTGAGAACTTTTCTCATCTTCGACTTCATTCACCTGATTCAATGGTACTTACGCGAATCCAGTCCACCTCCATCACGGCAGGCATATTGGCATCGTCCACCGCTCCGGCCCAGGTTCCCGGATCACCGAGACCCATATTGAGAATGAGGTAG
The DNA here is from genome assembly GCA_034089285.1 of Candidatus Cryptobacteroides sp. GTDB lineage: Bacteria > Bacteroidota > Bacteroidia > Bacteroidales > UBA932 > Cryptobacteroides. The sequence goes on along the minus strand of JAXDUM010000029.1, from coordinate 74,490 downwards.
AATTCACTCTTCGATGTGAAAGGCCACTGTTTCATCTCGGCCTCATCGCTCAGATGCATATTGGAATACCTGAATGTCATCTGATCATTCACATAGAAAGTAAGATCCTCCGGGGTCCATTCCACTGCATAGATATTCCAGTCCTTGTAGTCGCAGACCGTCTGCTTGGTGGTTCCGGACTTGTTGCCAAGGTCGTAGGTGTAATGGGTATGTATTGTCTGATGGATTGAATTCTCCTGACGGATATGCTCCATAATGTCGATCTCACCGCAGTTCGGCCATCCCTTGTACTCATATTTCTGAGGCATCATCCAGATCGCCGGGAAGGCTCCGTTCGGGGTCTTCGGCAGCCTTGCCCTGCACTCAACCCTGCCGAATGTGAATCCGAACAGGCCCTCGGTCTTGATTCCGGACGCCTTGTACTCCCCGTCCACGATTTCCGCGTTCAGGACAAGCACTCCATCCTTTACATAGACCTGGTCATAACTCTCGGACATCTCGTCGTTCCAGTCGCTGCCTCCCTTCCTGCAGAGGGTCCACTTTGTTTCATCAGGCCGCCCGTCGACATTGAACTCATCCCGGAAGATATAATGTTTTCCGGACTCGTCGAATTTCGGGAACTCCAGAACATACTGTGAAGTCTCCCCGAAGCAGGTCACGGTGAAGGTCTGCTCCTGCTCCCAGCAGCCGATGAGCAACTCAGGATTCGGTGAAATCGTACCCTCAGGGTCGCCTAGAGTATATTCAACCCCGGTAATGAACCTGGTATCGGTTATGTAACCGATTGTTGCGACATGAGACTCCTGATCGATTCTGGCGTGATAGTAGGAATCTCCTATCCTTACGGCGAATGCCTCAAGCGGATGTCTCTGAGCCTCCTGCCCGGTCTCGCCGGAGCAGGAAGCAAGGCTCAGAAGTGCGGAAAAAAGAAATATTGCAATTCTTTTCATATCAGTTCCAAATATAGTAATAAATTCAATGTGGAAGCATCAGTCACCCCATACAAGGTGGTCAACCCTTTCCCATTTGCTTACGGTGAGGGTTCCGCTCATCTGGATTGAGCCGCCGACAGAAATTGCGGAATATGGAACCTTGAAGGTATCATCAGTACCGCTGTCGTCATTCTTGCCGTCGGCAATGGCGTGAGCTATGACAGTGTCATTCAGAATCCACTCGGCATAAACCCAATCGTCGCCCTTTTCGTCAGTGTACCTGTCAATGTTGAAACTGAGCACATTCTGCTTCGTTCCGTCCACAGGAACACGGCAATAGGATGCCTCGTTGAAGACATTGCTGCACCAAGGCGTGGTGCTGAGCTGGGTCTTGCCGTCATTGATGTGGAAGCGGAGCTCGGTATAAGGTGTGGTGTTCCAGATGAAGAAGCACTTGATGTTGCCGCTATAGGAATCGAGGTATATATTGTACCTTGCAGGCATCAGCTCATTAGGGCCGTACCAGGTTCCTCCGCTCAGTGTCTTGTTGACTTCCGTGGTGGTCACAACCGGCTTGTTGGCCTGCTTGAAGCGCACTCTCTTCTCGAGAGGCACTGCGCCCTCGGCAGCAGCCGTCCTCAGAATGATTTCACCGGTACGTACACGGGTACCGACATTGGCCTCGACAATAATCTGGAGATTTTCATTTCCGTCGTATTCCGTCTTGGCGAAGCTGTACCAGGTATCATCCTCAGGATTGGCTTTTTCTACAGTCCACCCGGTATTGGACTCCACGGCGATCGAAAGGGTCTGGGCCTCTTCCCAGATGCGGAACCACTGTCCGTTCTCAGGAGACTCTATGTTGAGTATCACACCGTTTTGGACAACTTCCACCTCCCTGGCGGCAGCTCCGTGACGGTCATACAAGGTCACGACTCCCGTCCTCTGCTCACCAAGGTTCCTTGTAGCGGAAACTGTCACGCTGCCGTCAAGCCTGCCGGTCTCCCCGCTGACAACGGACAGCCATTCCCCGCCTGAAGTAACTTTCGCGCTCCAGTCCTGATTGGCGCTGACAGTAATCTCGGTAGTACCGCCTTCCTGAGGTATATTCAGCACCGGCGCATGCTCAAGATAGGCTATGCCCTTCTGAGTAATGGTAAATTCCTTGCCAATCCAGTAGTCGCTCTGGATCCTGATAGTGTCGGTCCTGTCGTCGAGGTCAGTGTTCTCCTCGCAGACAATGGTGACGGTAGTGGTGTTTTCCATATCCCCCTCACCGGACGGAGGGGTTATGGTATACCAGTCAGCTGTCCCGTACACCATCCATGGATCCGTGCTCTTTACAAGGAAGCTGATGGTCTCGGGATTGCTTGCCTCCAGAAGATATGAATCCTCAACCCTGTATCTCAGGTCCACCCATTTCATCTGCTCCTTTTCATCGGAGCAGGAGAAGAGGGCGAGAATGGAGGCCAGTAATATTGTAATTCTGTATTTCATGATGGATTATTCAGCAGGTTTGTAAACAATGCTCTTGACGAGGCAGTAATCATCGGCGCCAGGCGTGCCTGTGCTCTCGATTGTCATCCGGCAGCCGTTGTCATTGGCAGCGAATGCATTTCTGCCGGCCTGTGTGCCGTAAAGTGTGCCATTGACATAGATGCTGATCGCCAGTTTGCCGGCTGCATTAGGGTCGTCCTCAACCACGAATTCCACCTTCTTGAAATCGGCAAGAGGCATAAAATCAGCCTCGGTCTTCTTGATTGGCGCAATCCAGCCGAAGCCACCTGCACAGCGGTACCAGTATGTACCATTTTCGAGATGCAGCTTGTAGTTGGCTGAGGATGTCGGGCTCGTGAATCCCATTCCGAACTTGGCAGTAGCGGAAGCGGAGATGGCTGCATACTCGATTGTGGTGCGTCCCTTCTTGATGAGGAACTTGGATGCCACGAGTTCGCCGTTCTGAATCTTGATCCTGGTAGCGCCTGTCGCCTCGTCATAACCGAGATTGCATCCTGATGTAATGTCAAACTTGAGGTTCGGATTGACGACCCTGAATGTCACCCCGTCGAAACCGTCAATGATATCCACGGTCGTCAGGACAATCTCACCGGAGAGTGGCTGGAGAGTATTGTTGTCACCGACAGTGATTTTCAGTTCGCCGTCAGCGGTCTTCTCAGCAGAAAGCCATCCTGCATACTCTTGAGGCACTTTCACCTTCCACTCCTTGTTTGAGCGGATCTTTACAATCTTCTCATAGGCTGTGTCTCCCATCTCGAACTCGATGAGGTCCGAGTCAGGGTTTTCCTCAAGTTCAATTATGACGCCGTTCTGGGTTACAGTGAATCTGTAGGAGTCATATGCAGTCCTGACAGTGAGCTCTCCCGAACGCACGGCTCCCGGGTTTGCCGGAACATTGACAGTGATGACTTCCTCGGAGCCGTCCTCGGAACCTTCTCCGCTCTTCTTGTCGATGTCGGAGAGGAATGAACTGGAAGGAATGATTTCCCAGGCCTTGTTGGAGACAATGCTGAAGCTGAATGTCTGACCCTCGGTGGCAAGTCTCTCATCGAAAGGAATGACAGTAAGACTCTGCTTGGAGGACTGTGTGACAGTGAATGTCCTGGTCTCCTCGATTCCGTCTGCAGAAATCACGAATGTTGCTGTCCTGGCCTGGCGTCCATCATACTCCTCAGCGATAATCTCGACCTCGGATACAAGTGAGGATGTGGCACTCATCGACGGTGTGGCCTTGCACCACTGGCTGTCTCCGGTAATGCGCCAAGGGGTGTTTGAACTGATATTGAAGACAACTCTGTCAGGTGAGACAGCGTTCACATGGTAATTGTCCAGAGCGTCGACTTCAATCTTGAGAGGAGCCGGCTCCTGGGAATCAATGCTGAACTCCTGGCAGGAAGCCACGGCAAATGCTCCGCACGCAACTGCGGCCAGGAGCGATATATTTTCAAAAATGCGTTTCATATCATTAATGTTATTTACCAACCTATATTCTGAGGATAGAGATTATTGTTCTTGAAGAGTTCGGACTGAGGAATCGGATAGAAATACATCCTGTCAGCCCATTTGCGGTTCTCGTAAACCTGCCTGTAATAGCTGAAGCTTCCGTCCTCATTCTTCCTCACATTCACGCCGCGGAGCTCACGCTGGGTCTCCGCACCGATTTTCCAGCGGCGGACATCCCAGAAGCGGTGATCCTCGAAGGCGAACTCGACTCTCCACTCGTTCCTGAGCCTTGTGATGAACTCGTCATAGCCGCAGGCCGGGATTTCAGGCATGCCTGCATTGATGCGCACCTGATTGAGAGCCCAGAGAGCCGAATAAGGGAAATCGGCGTCCGTGTACTCCATATTCTCAGGGAATGCGTTAGCCATTGACTCTGCGTATGTCAGCAATGTCTCGGCATAGCGGTAGACAATCCAGTGATGCTTGTTCGTGACAAGTTTGTCCGGAACGAAGCTGGTGGTCTCCTGGATGTATTTCCTGAGGAAATAACCTGTAGGGCTACCACCGGAGATGACTTCCTGGCAGTCTCTTCCGCCTTCCCATACCTCAATCACGGAACCCTTGAATGACATTCCGTTGGCGAGAACCGAGCGGTAGAATCTCGGATCCCTTCCTGAATACGGATATGCCGGGTCGAAGTCCGGGTCGTCGCTCTGCCAGCCGATGTCGGTGAGGGTGACACTGTATCCGTTCACGGTCTCGAAAGCATCCACGAGGTTCTGGGACGGGAAGGTGGCGGTGGCTCCGCTCCTCTTTCCCTCGGTGAACCTGATCGGGAAGTTGTTCAGTTCGAAATTGCTGTTGTCAGTACCGATGACCATCATCACAGTCTCCTTGGAGGCAATGTTGTTGGCGCTTTCGGTCTTCTCCAGCACGTATGCTCCGGAATTGATGATGTCCAGGGCAGCCTTTGCGGAAGCGAGCCATCTGGCATTGTCCCCATCAGGGTTGTGAAGAGGGCTGGCGGCATAGAGGAGAGCCTTGGACTTGACCGCCTGGGCGAAGCCTCGTGTCACCCTGCCTATCTGCTGGCCGGGCTGGTTCTTGTAGGACTCCGGAAGGTTCTCGGCGCATTCGTCACATTCTGCGGCAATGAACTCGATCACCTTGTCGAATGGAGTCTTGGCAATGGTGTTGGCACCTTGGGCATCCAGAACTTCCAGCGGCATCGCAATGTCACCGTACCTTCTGGCGAGTTCGAAGAAATAATGGGCACGCAGCACCCTTGCCTCGTACGGGAAGAATGCCAGCTTCTTGAGCCAGTTCTGATACTGGCCGTTGTACTCGTAACGGGAAAGGTCGAGAGTCTCGATGTCGCGGATGAAGGCATTGGCGGCCCTGATTCCGGCATAGAGGCCCCAAGCATTGTCAACGGTGTTTACCGCCGACCAGGAGCCGTTGTTGAAATACTGGATTTTTCCTGATGTATTGCCGTATTCGGCATCGTCGCAGGCCGCATCGCGCATTGCTCCGGATACGGTCCCGAGATCCTTCGGCATATAGGAATACACATTCGTCAGCATACTCTCCGCCGAGTTGAAGTATCTGTACATATCCTCCTTGGTCTTCAGGCCGCTGGTCTCGTCGAAATCGAGGACATTGCAGGAAATGACAGCCAGAGGCAGGAGCATTGCCGAGAGAATTCTTTTCATATTCATCTTGTTCATATTTCCCTCACGTTAAAAGTTGAACTTGACTCCGGCGTGGTATGACCTTACTGAAGGATAGGCCAGCTGGAGCTGCTCCGGATCAAGGAAGCCGAGATTGTCAAGACTGAAGAGATTGCAGCCCTGCACGAACACCTTCATATCGGCAAAACGAATCATCGATTTCGGGAAGGTGTAGGAAAGCACGAGGTTGCGCAGCTTGATGAATGAGCCGTCACGGTACCAGAGAGAGCTTGCCCTGTAGTTGTTGGCATTGCCCTGGGTGGTGAGGCGCGGCATCGTAGCCAGGCCGGCGCTGTGCTCTGACCATGGAATCTCGTTGTTCAGCCAGGTCATCGAGATGTTGCCGTTCTCGACAAGCGGCTTGTAGAGAGGGCTGTCAAGCAGGGACACCGTGACTCCGGTCATCCCCTGAAAGTCGGCTGCGAGTTCGAAGCCCTTGTAGCCAAGTTCAATGTTGAAGCCGAAATAGAAGCGTGGAAGAGTAGAGCCGAACATCCTCACAACATCCTTCGAGTCAATGATATTGTCCCCGTTCTGGTCCTTGTACTTCACGTCGCCCGGACGTACGGTGGAGAAGGTCTGCTGAGGGGAATTGTTGATTTCCATCTGGCTGGAGAAGAAGCCGATGGCCTCAAGTCCGTAGCACTGGCCCACACGGTTGCCCTTGTGGTAGAGATAGTCGTACTCCTGATATGCCTGGTTGTCATTGATGATCTCAGTGTTGAGATATGATGCTGAGGCACTGATTCCGTAGGTGAAGTCCCCCCTCCTGTCAATCCAGGAAATGGCGAAGTCAGCACCCTTGTACAGGTACTCTCCCTCGCAGACCTGACCTACGCCAATGCCGATGATCTCGGAAGTGGACGAGGAGCCTGACACGAGAATATCGCTTCTGTAGTCACGGAATCCGTTCACATAGAGATTCAGCCTGTTTCCGAATGCGGCGAAGTCCAGACCGAGAGTCATCTTCTCCGAACGCTCAGGCTTCAGTCCCACGACAGGAAGATCCCCCTCGGCGCTTCCGCCGACAGCTGTGGCATTGCTTCCGAAAACATAGCTGTTGCCGCTGCCGTATGCCTGACGCCAAAGCTCGTGCGAGAGGCTGTTGTCCCAGCCGGAAATACCGTAGGAAGCCCTGATCTTCAACACATCCAGCCAACCGGCTCCTCCGAGGAAGTTCTCGCCGGCAATGTTCCAGGCCGCTGACACAGCCGGATAGAAATGGTATCTGGAACCGGCAGGAAGATATGCGGAGCCGCTGTAGTTGGCCACGGCATTGAGCTCGTAACGATTTCTGTATGTGTAGGTTGCATTGAAAATGACAGACTGGTTGCGGGTGGTGTTGTTCCTTCCGTTGCGCATGATGGAACGGAAATCATACATTGCCGAAGCATGGACATTGTGGCCGTTGAAATTCCTGTCGTAAGCGAGCTTCGCCTGGAAGTTGCTTCTCATCATAAGGGAATTGAACGGCTGGGAATGGCCGAGCTCCTGGGAATCCTTTCCGTAGACCGCCGGGGTGGTCACGAGAGTACCGTCCTCAGTAATTGTCGGATAAGTATTCATATACCTGTAGGACTTGCTGGAAGTCTCATTCATTCCTCCCCTGTTGTCGAAGGATACGAGGAGCTCCGCGGAGAGTCCCCTGGTCAGAGCATCCAGGTTCTGCCTGAGACTGAGGTCAGCGAGAAGGGTCCCGAACATATTCCTGACATGTCCCTTGTCCATAAGAAGAGCCACGGGGTTGTTCTCACCGTAAACCTGGTTTCCTCCGTAGATGCCGTTCGCATACCTTACCGGGAATGCGGCTGAAGGAGTGTTCCAGATCGCCTTCATGATGTTGTTCCTGCCATATGCAGTGCCGCGGAGTTCCTGAAGATTTGCGGCAATGTGGGCGCGGAGGAAAGTCGTGGGAGTAATGTCGAGATCGAGGTTGGTCCTCACGCTCAGCCTTGTGTCGGTAGGCTTGGTGCTGTAGCGGTCATCAGTCGTGGTCTCCTTCAGCATTGACTTGTCACGGTAATAGTCGATTACCGTGTAGTAGCGGAACTTGCTGCTTCCGCCGTCGAATGTGAGCTGGAGCCTGTTGGTGTAGCCGAAATCATTCATGGTCTCCTTCCACCAGTCCACATCCGGATAATCGTAAGGAAGGTTGCCGTTCTTGAAGGCATCGAGCTCGGCATTGCTGTACCTGGGTGCAAGACCGTCATTGGCCATTGCCACATTCACGCAGTTGGCGTATGCGAAAGCGTCAGCGAACTCCGGAGCACGGAACTGGGTATTGAGCCCGAACTGGTATTTCGCAGTCACATTAAGACGGCTCTCAGAGCCTCTTTTCGTGGTAACATAGAGGATGCCGTTCGCTCCCTTCATTCCATAGAGGGCGGCCGAGGCGGCATCTGTGAGGAGGGTTACCGACTCGATTTCCTCGGAAGTCAGGTCGGAGAGTTCCCTCGGGAAGCCGTCCACCAGCACGAGCGGAGTCTTGCCGTGGACAGAGAAGGTGCAGACATTGTCAGCGGAGGAGCCGACCCCCTGTCTGACATTCAGTCCGGCAATCTTGCCGTAAAGAGCCTTGGCGACATCGATGTGGGCAGCATTGTCAAATGCCGCGGCACCCACTCCTGTCGCTGAATAGCTGCTGACCGGAAGGGCAGTCTCAATGTCGTAGCCGACAATGAGGGTATCCGTCTGCACGAGCGGCGATGTCTGGGCGAAGGCCGGGACAATGCAGCAGGACAGCAGCAATGCGGTTATATTCTTGATCATATGATTCATATCAAGTCAGATTTAAATTTTACCAGCCCGGATTCTGGGTCATTCCATAATCCTTGTTGATTTCGTTCTGCGGAATAGGTGCAAGATACCACCTGGTGTCCCAGTTGGACTGCCAGTAGCGTCCTGAGAGGGTGATTTTCTCGAAGGTGAATTCCGTAGGATTGTTGAGGTCATTACCCTTGCTGCGGAGTCCGTAGAGAGTCTTTGTAAAGTCATTCTGCCTGTCGTGTCTGACGAGGTCGAACCATCTCACCTCCTCGAAACCGAGTTCCAGGGCCTTCTCGCGGAGAACCGCCTCGCGGAATGCATCCTTTCCGAGACCTGCAGGCAATGGTCCAAGGCCTACACGGGCACGGACATCATTCACCATCCTGTAGGCGGTGTCATCCGGTCGTCCGTCAGTCTCATTGATGACCTCGGCATAGTCGAGCATGATCTCGGCAAGCCTGAGATATGGCCACTGCACAGGACGGTTGTTCCTGTCCTTACCCTCCTGGAGAACGAACTTCATAACGAGGAAGCCGGAGCCGTCCTTGAATGATGGGTGGTTTGAATATACCGGAGCCGCAGTTCCGTCGCAGTATATGTCGCCCGGACAGGCAACATTCTCGTAAAGGCGGGGATCCCTGGTAGGCACCATATTGCTTCCATCATAATTGAAGAACGGCTGCCTGGAAGGATGCTTCCAGTCGAAATCGGCCGGGAAGTCAGTGCCGTCCTCCCAAGGGAACATGTCCACGTAATTCAATGTCGGACCGCTGTAATACCTCTGGTCAATGAATGAGGAATGGGTCGTGGCCTGGAAGCCGTGGCGGCAGGAAATGAGGATTTCGGAGCCTCCCCTGTCATAATATGCCTTCCTGTAGGCCAGTCTCCTCGCCTCGTGAGTGGCTTCCTCCGGCTGGATGAGAGCATACTCACCCCTGGATGCCACCTCATCGAAGAAAGCCTTGGCGGCATTCCTGGCAGCTGTCCAGCGTTCTGCGCTGTAGTTTCCATAGCAGGTGTATTCATCTGCCTCAGGATGCCAGAGCCTGTCTGAGTTGAATGCCGGGCTGGCCGCCCACTGGAGTACCTTGAACTTGAGGGCCATTGCACCGGCCCTGGTCATTCTTCCGTCCTGGATTTCGTCCTCCTTCCATACAAGGGCCGGAATTGCCTCATCGAGGAGGGCAACGATATTCTCCACAGTCTGTGCGAAAGATATGCGCGGGAATCTCATGGGCTCATTCACATCGACAGCATGGTCAAGCCAGGTAACACCGCCGACATACCGCAGCATTTCAAAATAGGAAAGGGCTATGATGACCTTGGCCTCGGCTATGCGGCGCTGCTTTTCAGCATTGTCATAACCCGGAACCCTGTCGGCATTCTCAATGAACAGCCAGGCATAGCGGATGGCCGTCCAGTCAGTTTCCGAACCGAAGCAATAGGCTGCGCTGCCATTGATGCTGTTTGCGCTGAGAGCGCCATTGTAATAATATTTCATCGGACCGTCACTGATATTGTCACGGAAACTCTGCGACAGGTCTGTGAGGGACTCAAGGATATTGACTCCCAGCTTGTTGTTTATGGAAGTCGGAATACCGTACGGAAGGGCGAGATATGCCCTGTTGAGGACTTTCTCGGCCTCAGTCGGAGATGAGAACATCTGCTCCGTAGTCGCTCCGGAGCTTTCCGGCTGGTCACCGAGGAAACTGTCCCCGAATTTGATTTCCGAACAGGACACAATGGCCGCAAAAGAGAGGGCCGCAAGAATAATATGTGCAAGTCTTTTCATACCTGTTCAAATTAGAAATTGAAATTGAGCCCGAGGCTGTAGATTTTCACGAGAGGATAGTCTCCGAACCTGTTGGTGACACCCTCCGGGTCAATGTATTTGAGCGGAGAGAATGTCAGAAGGTTGTACCCCGTCAAGGTAATCCCGAGAGAGGATATTCCAGCCTTCTTCAATGCAGGAGAATTGGAAATCGTATATCCGAGAGTCACGTTTTTGAGACGGAAATACGAAGAGTTCTTGAGCCATAGTGTAGATGGCTCCGAGTTCCAGCTCTCCGACTCCTCCGATGGACGCGGATAAATCGCATTTTCCTGATTTTCAGGTGTCCAGCAACCATCATAGAAATAAGTCAGCAGACCACGCTTTCCGGCATTGGTGAAAGGTATCCTGTACTCGATATCGTACATCTTGTCCACGTGCGTGGCACCTGTCCACTGCATGCTGAAGCTAAGACCCTTCCAGTTGAATCCGGCATTGAGTCCGAACATATATTCAGGGCGGGCGCCATAGCCGGTAACGCATTTGTCATTGCCGTCCACGATATTGTCTCCGTTAAGGTCAGCATACATTGCATCACCCGGATACACCTTCTGGTATGGCTGCGGGAGCTCGGGATTGAGGGTAAGCGAGCCGTCCGGATTAGTGATGAAATCGCTGTACTGATACAGGCGGATGTATTTGTAGAGACCGGTCTGACGGCCGGTTGAGCCGCCGGTCTCATTCATGTAGTCATACTGCTTGCGGACCTCATCCATGTAGATGATCTTGTTCCGGGCAAATGAAGTATTGGTATTGATGAAGTAGTTGAAGTCACTGCCCACCTTGTCATTCCAGGATATGGAAATCTCGTATCCCTTGTTGTCCACCTTGCCGATGTTGAGGTTTGGCGATGATGTGGCAATGATGGCAGGTGTCGATTTCGGTGCGATAAGGATACCCTTGCGTTTCTCATAGAAGACATCGGCCACGACTGAAAGCCTGCTCCTGAACATCTTCAGGTCAACACCGACATTCATCTTGTCTGCTGTCTCCCAGGTGACGGCAGGATTGCCGAGCTTGGAGATGGCGAAGGCCTCGGAAGCATTCGGGTTGGACACTCCGAAGCTGTATGCTCCAGCGCTTGACCATACTGAAGGCATGTACATGAACCTGGAACTGATACCGGTATCACTGCCGACGCGGCCGTAGGATGCCCTGAGCTTGAGATAAGTGATGGCTTTCTGCCTCTGCATGAACTCCTCGCCGGAAATCACCCAGCCGGCGGACACCGACGGGAAGAGGCCGAACCTGGTCTTGCCCGGGGCGAAGTTCTCCGAACCGTTGTAACCCATGTTCACATCCAGCAGATACTTGGTCTTGTACGCATACGTGACACGGCCTACGAGCCCGATGTAACTCCTCGGGATATAGGTATAAGTAGCGGGATAATACTTCCTTGACTGGTTGTAGAGCAGGAGGGCGCCTACCTTGTGGTCCCCGAATGAGCGGTCATAATTGACCCTTGCCTCCAGATACCAGTTCTGTCCCCTTCCGTAAGACTCCTTGTAGGCAAGAGGTGTGTCTGTTCCGGTCGGAAGGAAGATATGTGTCTTGTCGAAATCCGGGTCGGTTTCAGGCATAAGACCTTTGGAATCGAAATAGGACTTGTAATATACCGTCTGAGACTCCACTCCGCCGCCGGTACGGGTCTTGTTGACGAGGAAGTTGTTGTCGTACGCGCCCTTGATTCCTATGCTGAGGCCCTCGGTAAGCATATCGAGGCTCTGTGTTATGTCAATGTCAAGATTGAGCTTGGTGTCGTAGGCCTGCTCATATCCATAGCCGTAGAACACGAACATACCGTCGCGGAGCACTTCTCCGAGAGGCACGAGGTCCTTCGGGACAATGGTCCTGACTCCGTCAATGAATCCCGGACCGGAGAAAGGATGGGTCCAGATCTGGGCGATAACCCAAGGATTCTGGTCCTGGCTGGTTCCGGAAACCACATTGAGAGGCTCCCGCCTGTTGCCCACATTGCCTCCGATACCGAGTTTCATCTTGGTCGTGCCGGTGAGCTTCACATCCACATTCGCACGGTAATTGAACCTGTTGTAGCTGTAGTTGTTGTCGTATTTCTGGTTCGGGAACTGCTTCAGAAGACCATTCTGGAAGAGGTAGCCGAGGGAGACGAAATACTTCACCTTGTCATTTCCGCCAGAGATGTTGACATTGTCCTTGGTCTGGAAGAACACATCATTGAAGATGTAATCCGACCAGTCCATGCTCGGATACATTATCGGGTCAGAGCCGGTCCTGTAGGCCTCTACCTGCTCCCTGGTGAAATACATCTTGGGGTCGGTCACCCCATCGAGCTGCTTCTTGATGTTCCAGAAGCGCGCATATTCGTACGAGCCGGTCTGCTCCACGAGAGAAATAGGCTGCTGGATACCGCCTGAAGCGCTGAATGAAATATGAGGCTTTCCTTCAGAGCCGCGTCTTGTAGTCACGAGGATGACACCATTGGCTCCCCTGACACCGAACACAGCCGTACTGGAGGCATCCTTGAGCACGGAAATGCTCTCGATTTCATTCGGGTCGATCTGGGTGAAGTCCCTCTCCACACCGTCCACCAGGACAAGCGGGGAAGCCAGGCTGTTGTCAAGGGAGCCGCAACCTCTGATGTAGATGGCCGCAGCATCCTTTCCAGGCTGGCCGCTGGACTGCACAGATGCCACACCCGGGATATTTCCGGCGAGCATATTGGTAACACTGCTGACCGGAGACTTGATGAGGTCCTCAGTCTGAACGCTTGACAGCGCACCTGTAATGGTGGCCTTGCTCTTGGTACCGTAGGCAATCACCACGGTCTCCTCAAGGCTTTCACTGTCGTCTTCAAGAATCACATTGAGCACAGCAAGGCCTTTCACCTGCACCTCCTTGTCCTTGAAACCTATGGAAGAGAACACCAATGCGGCATTCGCATCAACCACGATTTCGAAGTTTCCGTCGATATCGGTGAAAGTACCCGTTGACGTGCCCTTGACCTGGACATTGGCCACGGGCACCGGTTCCGAGAATTTGTCCGTCACCGTTCCCTTCACGGTTATTCTCTGCGCGTGAAGGAACTGGAATGAAAGACAAAAAGCCAGAACTGTCAGAATGACTTTCAGATTTTTCATAAACATTATAATTGGTTGATCGGTTATTTCCCCAGTGAAGCCTCACCCACGACCCTGAGGAGGGACTCATCATCCTCCACGGAGTCCTGGAAAAGCTGCCACATCATCACGCCGCCAATGCCTTTTTCCTTGGCATACAAGCATTTGCGGCGGATTGTCTGATGACCGTTGTACCAGGTGTTCCCGGACTGGTCACGGTCCTTCGCCTGCGCATCCCTGTCCCTCCAGTATTCCATTATATTCCGGAAAGTGATGCCTCCGGCATTGTCGGTACCCGGAAGATTGTCCCAGGTATGGCCGTAGAAAGGCATTCCCCCGGTAAGTTTGGACAATGGGATGCCTAGTTTTTCGTGACAATAATCAATGTCCCATACAAAGTCTTCATAGGATGCGAACTGGCCCGGATCCGCCTCCCTGCGGACATCATAGCTCATTATATTAATATAGTCGAAACTCTCGTGCCATTTCGTTCCGTATTTGACCCAGTCTCCGGCAATGACAGCCGAAGAAAGCGTCATCCCCTTCTTCATCTTGCTCCTGATGCGGGCGAAAAGGTCAAGGAGTCTGTCATTGTTCGGACCGACCTTCTCATATTCCTCAAAGTCAATGTCAATGCCGTCGAAACCATATCTGTCGGAATATGCGACAATGTTGGAGGCAAGCTTCTCCCGCAGGGCTTCGGTCTGCACGGCAGCCGTGAATTCACCTTTGGAGCGGAATGAGCCGATTACCTTTACGCCATTGGCGTGAGCCTCCGAGGTCAATGCAGCGGCATAATTGTCCAGAACCCCGCTGTCCAGGCTTGCGTCCGCATTGACATAACTGAAGCAGAGGAGAATGTGGGTAAGGCAATCCCAACGGATCTTGTCCTTGTAGATTTCCCAGTTCCACTGTGCCGGCTGTGCATAGCCGAAAACGACGAAATCTCCCTGACCGGGCTCTTCCGCAGAAGGATTGTCCGTATTGTCAGAAGGTTTCTGGTAGCCGTCGGGAAGTTCATTGGCCGGTGTGCTTGAACAGCCTGCTATCAGGCAGGACATCATCAGCGGGATGGCCAGCAGGAATTTCTTCATGTCTGAGTTGTATGGTTGGTTGTGTTATTGTTCCGGTTGATACAAATGTCGGCAAAATCGCACTTTGAAATATATGAAATTTGTCTACAAATAATGGAAATTCATCCAAAACCGGACGTTTGTCCACATTGTTTTTCCGGATTTGGACAAATCTCCCTATTTTTGTGCAAACCGAAAACACCATGTTCAAAGCACTGATTCTAACTGCCTTGGCACTGTCCTTCGCCACTGTACCATCCCGGGCGGACAACGGCCTTTTCACCAAATACCGCATAATCGGGCACAATGACGGTCTTGCAGACAACAAGATCAAGTCTATAGTGGAGGACAGCCTCGGAACATGCTGGGTAGGGACCACAAGAGGAATCAACCGCATATTCGAAGGCAGGGTAATCAATTACTCCAGGGACACCTGCATACTGAACAAGGACATCGGGTTCATAGCCAAGGACAGGCAGCAGAACATATGGGCCTCAAGCGGAGGACTCTACCTCTACGACTACCGCACGGACAGTTTCAATGAAATATTGTATCAGGGAAGGGAAATATGGGCCAATTCCTACAGCGAAATCCAGGACGGCATGGTGTTCTGCTCCCCCGAAGGCATCTTCCTGTACACCTTCGCGGAAAGGAAAATGAGGCTTCTCATCCCGCGGAAATGGGATGACATCAGGTACAACGGCTTCTGCATGTCCGACGACAGGCTGGCATTGGCATCCTCAACCACCGGAGACATCTACAGCATTGACATATGGACAGGCGAAAGGAAACTCATCCATGAATTCCGCAACAACATATATGTCAAAGACGTGATCAGGGACGGCAATGGGAACATCTGGTTCGCCATTTACCGCAAAGGACTCTTCTGCTTCAACACCAAGGCTCTCCTCAAGTCATTCACCGCCGAGGAGCATTTCCTCGGGAACAGCATCATTCTCGACCTCAATCTCCATGGCGGAACCCTCTACATCTCCACGGACGGGGACGGGATCTTCGAACTGGACACGGAGAGTTTCACGGTAACCCCTCTCAAAGACAGGAACGGGAGCCGCATCCCGGAAGAACTTGCCTCCGTGAATACAATGTATTTCAGCGACAACGGCTTATGGTACGGAACCATACGGCACGGACTTATTCACAGGACATCCGACTTCATCAAGATTTTCCATGATGAAGACTTCGGGAGCAGCGCAGAAAGAAGCATCAACAAAGACGTGGTCAGCTGCATGTGCGAGGGCCCTGACGGGAACATATGGCTGGGCACGGACGGCGGAGGCATATATACATGGCTGAGGAGCGGGAGCAGGATAGTTCCGGTCAAAGCGCTGGGCAGGCAGAAAATCACCTCTCTCGAATGGGTGAACGACTCCGAGATGCTGATTTCAATCTACAACAAGGGAGTGTACCGGTTCGACCCGCAGACTGGAAAGACGGAATTCATATACATAAAGGACAAGGAGACCAACGAAAATATTCTCAGACAGGACATTACAATACAGCTGAAAAGGCTCCCGTCCGGAAAGGTAGCAGTCCTGACCAGAAGCATCTACGAATATGACCCGGATACAGGGAAGATTGAGCCGTCCGGCATAAACCTGATCGGGACCAACAATCTCAGAATCGCCGACATCGGAGCAAAAAGCACCTTCCTCTACACTCATCACGAGATTTTCCGCCTGGACAATGCCGAACAGACTGCCGAGAAGATTTACAGCAACTTTCAGGGAGACATCGCCTGCGTACGGATGGTCGGGAGCACTCTCTATGTCATAAAATCCTACAATCTGGAAATCCTGGACACGGAGACCGGAGAGATGAAGATGACGGACTTCCGCTACAACGGCAACCTCCTCCCGATTCTGGAGAAGGACAATTCCGGTAATATCTGGCTCTCCACGAGGGACAACATCATCAAGGTGGAAGGCTCACGGTTGGACAACTACATAAAGTTCGGGGATCTTGAAACCGGTGTAACGAATGACTTCTTCGAGGACGTCTCCCTTCTTTCAGCGGACGGGGACCTCTTCTTCGGCGGCAATTCAAGTTTCTGCGCCGTGCAGACCGACAAGTCCGACACGTTCAGTGGAAAGAAGAATGTTCACCTGCTGAGGGTCAATGTCAACGGAGAGAACGTGGACTACAACATGAACGGCAGCATCCCGAAAATCCAGGTCAAATGGAACTACAACTCGATGTTCATAGATGTCAGCACCGATTCGGACAACGTATTCAAGGCCAACAGTTTCCGCTACACTGTAAGCAACAGGGACAAGAAAACAGTCATCTATTCCGACAGCCGTCTTTCCCTGCCGGTCCTTTCATCCGGACGATACGGGATTTCCATTGCCTACAAGGATGACACAGACAGGTGGATAGAGAGCGGAAACAGGATTCAGGTCCATGTCAGCCAGCACTGGGGCAGGAACATCGCATACATAGCCGGAGCCATCCTGCTGCTTGCGGCATTGATAGCAGGCATTCTTCTTGTCTACCACAGAATCGAGAAGAACAAGGCAGAGGAGCAGTACCGCAAAAGGAAAGAGAAGCTGTCTGACAACAAGCTGAAGTTCCTCACCAACATTTCGCACGAACTCCGTACGCCTCTTACCCTGATTTACTCGCCTCTGAGGAGACTCCTGGACAAGAATGATTTCGAGCCTTCCGTCAGGAAGGAACTGAGCGGAATTCTGTCCCAGTCCCAGTATATGAACCAGCTTATCAATATGGTTCTGGACTCCCGCAAACTTGAAGAGGGATTCGGCACCGTCAACATTGCCCCTCACAGGCTCAACGACTGGATTGAAACTGTCACCGACGAGTTCCGCGCGGAATTCGAGAACAAGTCCATAAGCCTTATCTGCGACAGGGACCCCGCCATCGGATGGGTGAACTTCGACGAGAGCAAGTTCCGCATCATCCTTGGCAACCTGCTGATGAATGCATGGAAGTACAGCGGGCCGGAAACGACGGTCACCATCAGGACGAGCGCAATTGACGGTTATGTAAGAATTTCCGTGATAGACAGGGGAATAGGAATAAGCGGAATAGATGCGGATGAGCTCTTCAACCGCTTCAGGCAGGGCAGCAGCCAGTCAAAGGGCTTCGGTCTCGGTCTGGCCTACACCAAACTTCTTGTGGAAACCCATCAGGGAGGAAAAATCGGAGCCTTCCCGAATCCGGACAAGGGATCCACTTTCTGGTTTGAAATTCCTATGGCGATTGAGTGCACCACGAATCTCCCGGTAAAGGCAGAAGAAATAATAGGGAATGAAGCGGCTGACGTTGCGGATCAGATCCGGGAAGGCAACATTGACGTTACCCCATCTGATTTCAATACGGATGACTGCACCGTGCTGATAGCCGAGGATGAGCCTGACCTTCTGGAATTCATAGCCAGGGAGCTCAGACCGCATTTCAAGTCCATTCTCAAGGCAACTGACGGAAAGGAGGCTCTGGAACTGGCCTCCAGGCAGTCTCCGAACATCATTGTCAGCGACGTGATGATGCCTCTGATGAACGGTTACGAGCTGTGCCGGACCATAAAGAACACCATTGAAATCAGCCACATACCGGTGATTCTGCTGACGGCTCAGGCTGACAGCCTGCACAGGGAAGAGGGCTACAAGTCCGGAGCCGACATATTCCTGACCAAGCCGTTCGACATTCCTGTCCTCCTGGCTGCCATCAGGAACACCCTTCAGGCACGGAGCCTGATTCACGAGAAATACAGGAATCTCCTGAAGCCTGTCTCCCCTGTAGATGCCACCTTCAGCAATGCCGACGAGCAGTTCATCGTGAAACTTGACAAATACATCGAGTCCAACATTGCAAACGACTCGCTGAATGCGCAGATGATAACAGAGCATCTCTGCATGGGCAGGGCTACCTTCTACAAGAAGATGAAGGAAGTCGTGGGCCTCGGCATCATGGAGTACGTGACAGGCAAGAGAATGGCCCTGGCTGCCGACCTCCTGACCAGGAGCAGCCTGACCGTTTCGGAAATCTCCCAGCGCTGCGGCTACGTGGACAGCCAGTATTTCGCCAAGGTCTTCAAGCAGCATCTCGGGCAGTCCCCGAGTCTATACCGCAAGAGTCGGTGAGCCGGCAGCAATTCCTAACTTCTCTTCCTCCAGGACAATGCCGAAATGCATGTCACGAGGCACACTTCGACCTTATCGCTTTCGTGCAATTCATCCAGGCAGGAATTGCACGAACGGCCACGCATACCCAGGCAAAAGTCAAGCGCAAGGAGAGACTTAAGGCGAGCTCCCTGCAGCGCTTGATCTTTAGCCGCCGGAGGGCATTTATTCCGGCGGCGGTGCCGTCATTTACATTGCCTAAATTAACACAGTGCAAAACCAGTTGCCCAAAAGTCTGTGAAACAAAGAAGCTTGATGAAAAGCCAAATGCGGAAGATGAGTAATGCAGGATGACGCAGGGCCAAATGACGCATAATCAGATAAACAAAGTCGGGTTCTGCAAAACCAAATCCTCGTGACATTCATTTGGACACAGACATGCCATTCTAGGGCATTGTGAGGCATCCAGGGTGTCCCAATGGAAAGGAAATGTGTCCATCTGCACCGCCTACCTGCCCCACAGCTACGTAGAACGATAGGGTGGGTGTGCAGATGAATGTCACGAGATCATTATCCAACCGGCATCTCCACGATGCGGGATAAACACGCCTCAGATCATAGCTTCATATCGTGGATGGATTGAGATTGAGTAACAAGATGTGTACGTGGCCGGTCTGGCGTCAACGCAGCCGGAATATACGCCATCCGGCTGCTCAAAGCAGGCTGCGCGAGCTCCGCCGTCGGCCCGCTCCGCCCGCTTTGTGACGGATTCCGGGCTTGGCTGTTTCACATTGACAAATTTCTCTGGATCGTTAACTTCATCGCTCGGAGAACCACGTCGGGACCTTCCACGGTGAAGGTCGATATCATGGATGGTACGATCTAAAACAGCGGAACCGTCCACATTGGAGGCCCATATCATGGAAGGTTCGATATTTAGAAGTGAACCGTCCACGCTGGAGCCCGACATCGTGGAAGGTTCAGGGGAAGCAGGGCGAACCATCCATGTTAATGCCCCGTTTCATGGAAGGTTCAATATCCAGAAGCAAACCTTCCACGCCGAAGACCGATATCGTGGATGGTTCGATATAAAACAGCGGAACCGTCCACATTGGAGGCCCATATCATGGAAGGTTCGATATTTAGAAGTGAACCGTCCATGTCGGAGGTAGATTTCGTGGAAGGTTCAAGGGCAGCAGGACGAACCGTCCATGTTAATGCCAGGTTTCATGGAAGGTTCAGTATCCAGGAGCGAACCCTCCACGGTGAAGGTCGATATCATGGATGGTACGATCTAAAACAGCGGAACCGTCCACATTGGAGGCCCATATCATGGAAGGTTCGATATTTAGAAGTGAACCGTCCATGTAGGAGGTAGATATCGTGGAAGGTTCAGGGGCAGCAGGGCGAACCATCCACGATAATGCCCCGTATCATGGAAGGTTCGATATTATGAAGTGAACCGTCCATGTAGGAGGTAGATATCGTGGAAGGTTCAGGGGAAGCAGGGCGAACCATCCACGATAATGCCCCGTTTCATGGAAGGTTCGGTGTCAGAATCACGTTATTTATGAAGACTAAGGCCGTACAAACTGCGGAAACAATTCATCCTGTGTGGCTCCTGGAGAATATTCGAAGCCCTCGTAGCTGAAGCGGCGGACTAACTCCAATGACTCCTCTATCGTCCCAACGCCACCAGAAGCACTGTTCACAGCCCCACAGGAAGAACCGTTCACAGCCCCACAGAGAGCACTGTTCCCATCCCCCCTGGAAGCACCGCCCTGAAGCGCACCTGAATCATCTGCCTCGCAGGGAAAACCTCTGGAAGCATTCTCCTGAATCAGGAAACGCGCCATCGCACCCCGGCAGGTCTTCGCCCAGACTGACGGAGTCACGAGACGGCCATTCTTCATCACGTGAAAACCCGGCTCTATCACACGGATTTCGGACAGAACCCTCTTCCAGTCGAAAAGAGAGCGGAACTCCTCCGTATCCAGATAGACCAGCACCCCGTCATCAGCCTTGACACTGTCAATCAGCATCTCTGTCAGAATCGGCCTCCAGAAATCAGTAATGCGCCGACCTTCAGTGGCTTTCAACTTAAGGCCGCTCTCCATCCGGTACTGCGGAATCCCGTCGGACGGCCTTAGAAGACCGAATAGACAGGATGATATCCAGAGATGCCCATCAGCCCATTCCAGTTCGTCCATACTCAGCGTATCAGCGCGAAGATGCTTGTATGCCTGGCCGTAATACGCCATTATTGCAGGCATCACCTCCGCCTCGTCCGTTCCGAAAACATTGAAACGCCGGCGGTTAAGCTCTCCGATAGCATCGCTGCACCTGAAAGCGGAAGCAATGTCCCCAGCCGTCATCCGGCTCATCTCGGAGGCAATCCGCATTGCAATGTCAATGAAGGCCGGAGTCCCGGGAATCAGTTCCGGAACCGGCGAGAAATCTCTCATTATCTTGGCGCTGGCCAGTATTATCTGCATATAAATCTGCGGTAAAAGGTTACTTCCCGCAAATATATACAATTTTGCGTTACCTTTCGGAAGCCCTGTAGGTAACTTCAAAGATTTCCACTGGAGTAGCTGCGGTTATCTTGAAACCGGGCGCAGAATCAATGTGATACGTACTGAGCCAAAGGGATTGTGAACCGTCTGATTCGTATTCCGCATCAATGTAATCCCCCATGCAGACACGGATTCTTCCGCGGAAACGGATATGGAGACTTGAGGCGGAAAGGAATACTGAGCAAAGCTTCTGCTTTGGCATAAAGGATTCACCCTCAGCAAGATAATGAATCCCGGCCACAGTCTTTCCCCCACGGAATGAGGAATAGTCCATATCCCCGGAGACATCACACATATTGCCATGACTGAAATCATTGGTCTCCCATCCTGAGGCTGAGAAATCAAAACCCATCCCCAACAGCCTGGCATTGGTCTCGGGGCTCTCATAACAACCTGCAAACCCTATGAGGCAACCTTCAGAATGTACTCCGGCAACGATTTCACGCAATTCATCATCCGAAAAATCCTTCACATTCCCCATACAGTACATATACGGAGGGCCTACCAGCCGGCATCTGTAAAGGATATCCTCCAGGCATCTGTTCAGGCGGTATTCCATTATCATTCCCTTGAAACCTCCATCCCTGACACCATTGTAGAAAATGACATCATCACCCATAATCGAGTGCACAATCCGCCTTTCTTCCTCATCAACATATTGGATCAGCGGAGCAATACCCGATGAACGGCATTCGTATAGGAAATCCTCCAAAGATGAAATACGGGTCCTGTATTTCGGATATCTGGAACGGTATACATAATTGTCCATCAATTCCCTGAATGGCGTCTCCGCTATGACGACGTCCGGGACGTCATTGCCCTGAAGGTCGGTAACCTGATATCCAAGCCGCCCCTTGTAGCCGTGCATTACAATGTATTTCCCGGGAGTTGCCGTCTTGTGTACATTAGCCTCGATGTAACGGAAACCAAGTCTTGCAGCCACCCTTACATCATATACCGACTGACAGGGGACAATCACGTCACTGTCCCTGTAAATCTTGTCAATGAATATGTGACTGTAATATGGTGAGCCCGGAGGGAAATCCTGACAACACCCCTGAGCGCAGATTTCTCCCGGATTGAAAAAGTGAGAAATCACCAATATCGCAACACAAAAGGAGAATTTTGCCGAAAAATTCATTATCATTCGCTTAAAATATCAGGTTCTTCCCATACTTTATCTTCAGAGCACTCAATCCTGAGAGATTCTCCACCGCACCTTACAAGAAAATCACCTGCATCAAGACGCCATTTCCCATCAGGGCCGACATAGGCCAGATCGGAACCGCGGACAGAGAGGGTGACACAGGTTTCCTCCCCGGGAGCAAGACTTATCTTGGTGAAGGCTCGAAGCCTTTTGACATCCGGAACAGAAGCAGCATAAAGATCACTCGTATACAGAAGCACGGACTCCCGGCCTTCAACTTCTCCGGCATTCCTCACCCTGACTGAAAAATGCAGCGAGTCATCAGCCGTGAAAACAGTTCTGTCCGCACGGAAATCAGAGTATTCATATCTTGTGTAACTGAGGCCGTGTCCAAACTCCCACTGCACATCCATCTTCGCATCGTAATTGTACTCCCCTGCCATAGTTGCGACATTCTCCGAAACCTTGTAGTCATAAGGAGAATGTCCACCCTGATGGGCTGGCCAGGTAAAGGGCAGCTTCCCGCTGAAATTCTCATCACCGGCAAGGAGGGAAGCAAGTGCATCCCCTCCGTAGTTCCCCGGAAGCATCAATCCTATCACCGCATCGGCAAGAGGTTCAATATCATTGACAATCCTCGGCCTGCCTCCACCTATAACAAGCACAACGGGTTTCCCGGACAAGGCTGCTGCACGAACCAATTTCTTCTGATTGTCAGACAGTTGGAGACTATAATCATTGCCAGGAGTCTCACAATAACTGTTTTCACCCACACAAGCCACGACAATATCAGCAGCCCTGGCAGCCCTCGTGACTGCATCCAGGCCGAGCACAATTTCCTCCTTCCAGTTATCGCCATTTGCCGGAGCATATACCACCCCCGGAACATATTGCACATCGAAGCGCTTTCCGAGCGCCTCAAAGATAGTATTGTATTCAGATGCAAACTCATCAGTCAACTCTCCCTGCCAGGTATAGGACCAGCCTCCGTTCAGGCATCTCATCGAGTTTGCATTCGGGCCGCACAGCAGAATACGGCTGCCTTCCGGAATAGGAAGGACTCCATTGTTCTTCAGCAGGACCTCAGACTCAACCGCCGCTCTATAGGCAGTTGCGGCAGATCCGGAAGAAGCAAAATCCCCGTAATCCGACACATCCCATACCGGATGGTCAAACAGGCCAAGCCGGAACTTCATCCGGAGGATTCTGCGGACAGCATCGTCAATCCTCGACATCGGCACGGCACCCTCCTCCACAAGTTCCTTGAGATGCCGGCAGAAACGCCAGTTCGACGGAACCATTGACATATCGATTCCGGCATTGACAGCGAGCCTGACTGCATCCTTTTCGCTCACGGCAATCCTGTCCCTCTCATAGAGGTTGTTGATGTCGTTCCAGTCAGTCACAATCACGCCGTCCCAGTTGAGATTTTCCTTAAGCCATACAGTCAGGAATTCCCGGTTGCAGTGAAATGGCACTCCGTTGTTCGATGATGAATTGACCATCACGGAGAGTGCTCCCGCCCTGATGCACTGCTTGAAAGGCTCGAAATATTTTTCCCTCATTTCGGCCTCATTGACATAGGATGGTGTCCTGTCCTGCCCCGTCTGAGGCACTCCATAGGCCATATAATGCTTCAGGCAGGCCGCAATATGCAGAGAGTCCACGTCCGATGGGCAATCGCCCTGAAGACCGGCAACTGAGGCCTTGCCCATCTCGGCATTGAGATAGGCGTCCTCACCATAGCTCTCCCACATTCTCGGCCATAAGGGATTTCTGCCGAGGTCCATCACCGGGGCGAATGTCCATGGCACCATAGCCGCCCTTGTCTCGTATGCACATACTCTTCCGGCCTCGAATGCAAAATTCCTGTCAAACGTCGCAGCCTGATTGATTTCCTGAGGAAAGAATGTCGCACCGTCAATGTAGGATGCACCGTGTATCTGGTCCAGTCCGTACAGGCAAGGTATCCCTATGAGTTCCATTGACTTTTCCTGCAGTTCCCTGATCACTTCGGCATACACTTCCTTTGAAGGGGAGGCGTTTCCGATGACATTGAGTATAGAGCCCACCTTGTACTTGCCGAAGACAGAATCCACAAGTTCCGGGATGAGATGGGTCCTCTCATTGTCCATCATCACCCCGATGGTGAGCTGTGTCATCTGACCTACCTTCTCCTCCAATGTCATTCCTGCCAATAATTTCTCAATCCTTTTCTCAATGGCCGGATCAGTCTTGACGGCCGGGCTGACGCTTCTGTCCATGCAGGAGGTGAGAGCCAGAAAAATCGCAGCAAAGGCTGCAGTCTTGAATATTCTCATTTTTTGAAACTGATTTCTACATTACCCGATATGTGGACATCCAATGAAGGAGAGAGCAGATTCAAATCCGGTCCGGATACTCTTCTTCCCCAGGAGTGCGGAATGATATTCTTTCCGTTCCGTCTGAAACCCGACACCGTGATTCCGCTCATAATATTCCCGAAGGTGTTGATCTCCAGCACGGAGACCTTGTCTGAGCCGTCATCCAGCACTTCAATATCCTCAAGCACAATATCCTCCATAAGACTTATGCCCTCCTGGTCCTTTTCCTGTGCAATTACGACAGCCCGCCCCGAGGAATGCATATTGTCAAACACAAGTCCCCGTGCGCGGATTGACCTCATGGCAGGAGGTATGCCGGGCTTCCAGTCGGGTGATTTCACCTGATGGATTGCAAAGGCACCTCTCACATCATCCTTTTCCGGAATTGTCGCATGTTCCAGAAAAACACAGTTCTCCACAGTACAGTCCGAAATCGCACCGTCCGACACTGATGCATTACCGGCCTCCGGCCCTATGACAATACCCCTGGCAAAGTCCGACCAGATCAGGCAATCCGAGACAAGGATATTGCCAAGATTGCTCATAGGTCGTGCATTATGCCTGACTTTCAATGATATACAGTCATCATAGCAGCGCAGGAAGCAGTTCTTGACCACAGCATTCCGGACGCAGACAAGGTCAATGCCATCACCATTGAGAATCCAGTTGATGATATTGACATTGTCTATCATTACATTCTCCGCATTGTACACGGACAATGTCCAGCTCGGGGAGTCAACAATAGTTATGTCCTTTACAGTCAAGTTCTTCAGCACTTGCTTCCTATCCGGATTGCATTCAATGAGAATTTCACCGGTCGCCCATTGCGTACCGGTGTGCGGAAGCCTGGCCCCGGACAGGATGCCATGTCCCGCGATCGTGCAATCATCCCCGACAACACTGACCTTGGAATGGACAATTGCGCCACTGTCAATGTAAAGAGTCTCCCCTGATTCCAATATGATTTCTCCCGGCTCGTGTTCTCCCGGACCAAAGTATATCAGGGAGGAGTCTGACTGAGGGCAAATACCGGAGTCAGGACAGTTGCAGATTATGAAAAGATTGGAATACCTGTCCGAGTCAAACTCAACTGATACTTTTCCTGACGAATAATCAGAAAGGCAGAACTCGACAGTGTTGCTGTCTATGATTTCAGGCCTTATACCGAGAGTAGTAGGCCTGACATCTACACTGCTGAAAGGGTCAGAAGATACCACACGGATATCGACAGGCTTCTTGAAATCGCTCTGTATAAGGGCGAATGACATTGTATCACGGTATTCTCCGGAATTATCCCAGTCATTCCACATATAACCGTGATAACTCGGGGAGTCAGAGCACAGCGCATCGTAAGTCTTCACCGGCACCCATCCAGTCCCTTCTTTCACAAACACTTCGATCCTCCCGGAAATTGCTGGCAGTGAGGTATCACGGCGGGACAGTGCCGCACCGGTGATTTCAACAAGCATCAATGCAGCAACAATAACAGCTGCCCTGTGAAACAATGACTTCATTTCACCTTCCAATGTTCAGGCTCCACATAAGGATAGTATTCACATAGTGACGAATCGGCAGATACACGGGCGGATGCCAGCGGTCCTGTCATCCTGTCCCCGGTGAATACAGCAGCCCTCACCTCGGCATCGCCGGCTACACGGAAAGGACCATTGTATACCGGTGAGCAATCTGCAGGCTCCGTCCCATCCACAGTATATCTTATGCAGAGATTCTCTTTCTCATGATCCAGGGTCACAGTAGAGGTTCCATCCCCGTTTGCAACAGAAGTGATATCAATTCTGTCAGACAGCGGATAGGCATTGATTCCCCGCCTGTGAAGATTGCGCACGTGCACATTGACTCTTCTCCTGAATGAAGCCCAGTCCTTGAGATCAGGTCTGGTCCATCCAAGTTCCGAGATTGCAAGAGCTCTCGGGAATATCATATATTCGAGATGCTGGCTGTCATTGATAAATTCAGACCAGGCACAACCCTGAACACCGACAAGATTCGACGCATTCTCAGGCTTGATGAAGTCCACACCTCCGTCAAGTTTCTTCCCGAGGATGAATTCCTCATTGCGAAGCGCCACAAGCGGATCAACAGCAAGAGGTTCCATCTCATATACTTTGCGCAGAGGACTATATCCGATCATTGCGACAGGCTGAGTGTCAGGCGTATCCTGATACCAGTCAAAATACAGGGCGGCACCCGGGGTAAACACCACGTTCTGTCCTTTGTTTGCAGACTCGGAGGTATAGTTCTGTCCTCTGTACGAATATACCAGAGCGCCCTTCTCAAGATTGTTCCGTGTCACTTCATCCCAGCCGGCAAGTTTCCTGCCCTTGGATGCAAGGTAAGCTTCAACCTTTTCAATCATATAGCATTGCAAATCCTCATAATCTGCAATCCCTTCCCTTTCCATCAACGCATTGCAGGCAGGACACACCTTCCAGGAATTCTTCCTCGCCTCGTCAGCACCGATGTGTATATATTCAGACGGGAACAATTCCATCACTTCATCAAGAACATTGAAATAGAACTCATACACAGCAGGATTTCCCGCACAGAATTCGCCGTCAACATACGGCCTGCCGGCGCAGCAGAGTTCCGGATGAGATACGAATACAGCATCAGAATGTGCCGGAAACTCGATTTCCGGTATTACCGCAATATGGTTCTTTTCAGCATACGAAAGAATCTCCCTGATATCATCCTTGGTATAATATCCGCCATAAGCTCCCGCTGTACCTTCATCCAGATATCTCCTGTCCTTGTTGTCCCACCATTTCCTCCAGTCAGCCTGGGTGCGGAAGGCTCCCTTCGAGGTAAGTTCAGGATATCTGTCAAGTTGCAGACGCCAGCCACCATTGTCTGTGAGATGCAGGTGGAGACAGTTGAACTTGTAACGGGCCATCTCATGAATGATCCGGAAGATTTCCTCTTTCGGGAAGAAGTGACGCGAGACATCTATGTGAATCCCCCTGTACGGAAATCTCGGACTGTCTTCTATATCCGCACAAGGGATTCCTTGTGCACAGACCATCTGGGAAAGGGTCTGCACGGCATAGAACACTCCCCTTTCTTCAGAAGCCCTGACCACTATCCCGGATGGGCTTATTCGAATTTCATAGCCCTCCTCCTTAATTGCGGAGAGGCTGTCGACAATCACTGTAATGTAATCCTCAGGTGATGCGGCGAAAGCAGTGCTGTCAACCTTGTAGAATCCCGATTTCATCGCTACCTTCACAGGCTGCGGTATTATATCCGTACAGTCAGGAAGCCGGCCGCAAGCAACGGCCAGGCACAAGGCAAATGATAGAAAGAAGCGGTTCATTTCAATAGATGGGTTATTGGTTTCAGTAAGATATGTCTATGTCAGACCCTTTGACAATCCATTTCCCGGAATCCTGTAGAGGGACTGAATTGTAAGTCACATTCTGGAATTTCAATCCTTTGATGATATTGCCATTGGAATATACAGAAGATGAGCCGCAGCCTGACTCCGAGATGATTCTGATGTTGCGGAACACCACATCTTCCATCGTGCACACACCCTGGGACGGTTTCTGCCAAACCGAAATAGGCCTGCCGTTCGGGCGGATATTGTCTATCACTATATCCTCGAAGAGTATTCCTGACAAAAGTCCTGACGTCGTGCCGCCGGAAGGATACTGGGAAATGCAAAGGCCACCCCTGTCATCTTTGGACGGGTCGGTGTTCTTCGTCGGATAATCCAGGACAATGCAATTCTTGACCGTCACATCGTGAATCCGTCCGGTACCGGTAGAGCCGCTCTCCGGCCCGACCACTATTCCACCTGCGAAATCAGCCCAGATAAGATTGTTCTCAATTCTGATATTCTTCGTGTCATCAAGAGACAAGTGATTGACTTTCAATGTAATGCAATCATCATACACTCTGATGAAGCAATCCTTTATCTCAGCCCCGTCAACCGAGCAGAGGTCGATCCCGTCACCGTTCAGGATCCAGCATATTATATTGACTCCGTCTATTTTGACATTGTTCGTCCTGTATATGGAGAAAGTCCAGCTCGGAGAATCAACCACAGTCACACCGGATGCGGTAAACCCTTCCCTGGTACCTATTTTGTTCGCATTGGTTTCGATGAGCTGATAGCCGCTTGCATACACGTCACCGGTATGGGCCAATCTCGCTCCCGACAGTATTCCCCGGCCCTTGATTGAGGCCCCGTCGCCAGTGATGTTCACTTTTGCGTAAACAACGGCGCCCTCATCTATGTACAAAGTTTCTCCGGCCTTCAGCGTAATCCATTCCGGGTTCCAGATTCCGGGGCCGTAATATTTCATATTCGACGGGATATTCTTCGGATCCGGCCGTTCAGGGTCAGGCTTGTCCGGGAGAATCATCAGGTTATGGAACCTGTCTCCGTCCAATTCCAGAGACAACTTGCGTTTCTCATAATTCGGAATTGTAAACTCCATAGTATTGTCAGCCAGCACCTCCGGAACTATACCATATTCCGTCGGCCTTATCCTGGCAGTAGAGAATGCTCTCTTGCTTTTCACCCGGACTTTGACAGGTGAAGAGAAGTCCGAAGTGAACAATGTGAAACTGGAGGTATCCCGCAGTTTCTTTGAATTATTCCAGTCGTTCCAGATCTGGCCATGGTGGCTCGGAGCGTCAGATACAAGCGCATCATAAACCTCAGCAGGTTTCCAGCTTCCGTCGGGCTGCTGGACGGATACTTCATAATATCTGTTCTCCGGGAGTACTTCCTTGAGGGTTATACTCTTGACCCATGTCTTGTTACCCTCCTCATTTTTCACGGCAAGTCTGCATACAGCCTTCCCCTTCTCCTGATAATCTGTAAAGTCCAGGGAAAGAGATACCTCATCGCCTGACTTTATCCTCTCGGATACGGCCAGATTCAAAGTCTGAGGCTCCATTCCATCCATCAATATGGATATCGGCAGCATCCAGCTCCCCTCACCTGCCATAGGCATGATGAATGAGGTGAGATGCTGTTCACTGCCTGAAAGCGTGAAACTTCGCGATACGATATTGGGATTTGCGGAGACTGATATGACACCGTTGATGGAAAATCTGGTTACGATATCGTCAATGGTTGCCGTGGCTGATACAAAATCCTCCGGCTCTGCGACGATGTCCATCGTGAACACCGGAGGAAATCTTTTCATCTTTACTCCGGACACCTTGGCTGATTCCGCATTTCCCTCCCAGTACCAGATATCGGGAACTATCCCTTCCCTGTCCTTGAGATAGAAGAAATACGAGGAAGCCGGCAGTCCGGAAACACTCGCACCAGGCACTACTGAGCCATCGCTGTTGAAAGCCAGCACTACGGCGCCGGTACCTGATTCACTGACAGTCAAGCCTTCTGATACAGTAGATGCTGAGACATCTACACATTCCCCTGATGAAAATGTGTGAATGGATGCATACCACGAATCAGAACCCTCCGGCAGGCCGTTCAGGATAATACGGCCATCATCAGCCTTCCCCGGGCCAGGCTGCGGTTCCTCGCAGCCGTAGCCCAGTGTGAAAGCTGTCAGTACCGTCAACAGGACGAATCTATGTCTGGTGCGGAATTGCATAAGTCAGTTTTATTTCTTGTCGAATGCTACAACATACTTGGCTGCCTGAGCCTCAGCACCGCAGACAACAGTACCGTCAATGGCGATTGTCGGCAGGAAAGAGTCAGCCTGGTAGTTGTCACCGCCGACATAATAAACATCGATCCATCCGAGGTCAGCGAGGACATAAGCACCCTGCATAATGGTCATAGTCTTTGTATCGATGCAGGCGAGACCTATCTTGTTGTCGATTGTGCGGCCGATGAAGCAGCGTGCGCGCTCGCCATTGTAACCCTGACCGATACACTCCGAGTCACCGTTATTGAGCATCACGTCCATAAAACGCACTTTGTATCCGTCAACAACGAGGGCAGGTGTGAAATATGCTGCTCCGGTAACATCCCAGTCCGGTCCATCAGTAGTAAAGTCAGCCCTGTAAGGTCCGAAGTTGGTATCGTTGAGGAGTTCATTGTAGTTCAATCCGACATCTGAAGCCTTCCTGAATCCGAGAGTATGAAGCGCATCGGCAGTAGGGGCAATACGGTTGAGGACAAGTTTGCCCTCGGCGTTGAAACCGAACATAAGGCCGTGAGAGGTACCCTTGGCCTTGACACCTTCCCACCAGCCTGCTGACTCCCAACTAAGAATATTATTGTCAGACTTGACCCAAGCGGTCCATGCTGCAGGGCAGCCGCTCATTGTAATGGCTGCAGATACAGTCTCAGCTCCGATTCCGGTCTTCACGGAATTCGCATCAGCGACAATGCGCCCCTTGAAGTCAGCCTCATTGAAAGTAACAATGGTGAAATCGCAGGAATTCACTTCAACTGTCTGACGGTCAGCAGCATAGTCTCCAAGGAGGCCGCAATTGGCAATCTGGGACTCATAGCCATTGTTATCCCACCAAGCCTTAGTCTCGGAGCTGGCGTTCTTCACAGGAACCTGCTTGGAGAGGGCGGAAGCCTTAAGCACCTTGAGAGAAGGATACTTTGCCTTGAGGTCATCCGCTGTCTCATCAGTGAAGCCCCAGCTCTTAGGGTCAACAAGTACAGAAGAATAGTCGATGCTGACAGGATACTCCGATACAGTATCTCCGAGTTTGATCTTGAGAACTGCAGGGCCTTCAGAAAGGTCGATTGTAGCATTCACCACTTCCGCTCCGTCCATAAGGGAGCCCTGGCCGAATACAAGAGTAACCTCGGACCTCTTCATTCCGTCAGCATAGGTTATGCTGAAACTCTTGGTGGCAATATTGTATGAAATGGCATATCCGCCTTGAACGCTCACCTTTGAACCGTCAATAATAGGAAGCGCATCCGATGTTATGCTTACATTGTACTGGAGCTTTCCGCCCTTAGGATCTTGGAAATAGATATTAGGGTCAGTGCTTACATCATAGTTGTCAGGATCGGCAGGGAACAGGAGTGTCCAGCCATCATTGACATCAAGAACGAGTCTGGCTGAAGAGAAATCCTCAGCAGTCTTGAATTTGAATGTGATGTTCTGTCCATCGACAGTGCCCACAGAGGTCTCACCGTCCGCCTGGAGTGAAATTGTCTCGAAAGGAACATCAGCATACTTTGGAGCTTCCGGTCCGTCTTCCTTGCAGGAAGTGAAAGCAAGCGCTGCAAAAAGAGCACTCAGACATAATAATTTAGTCTTCATAATAAATGTTATTAGAAATTGTTGATAATGTTTTTATTAATCACCACCCGGGATTCTGGATGAGGTTATGATTCTTGTAGCGTTCATATTCGGAGTACGGGTACCAGTAGTACTTGTCATCCCACGGCCTTTCCTGCACCACTTCCCTCGTATATGAGATTTCTCCACTTTCCTGATCAAGCACAAGAGAGAGTCCGAGAATCTCTTCAGTAAGCTCACCTTCCTTCCAGCGTCTGATGTCCCAGAAGCGGTGATTCTCAAATGCAAATTCCACCCTGTGCTCATTGTGAAGCCTCTTCCTGAAATCTTTGCCGTCCTTCAGTATTCCGACACCGGCCCTTGTCCTGACAGCATTGACAGCCTCACGCGGGGACATCGTGAAATCCGTTCCGGAGAGCGTGCCCTTGAAGTCAGGATTACCGGTCGCCTCAAATAGAGCTTCTGCATAGTCGAGATACATTTCGGCATAACGGATTATCGGATAAATGTGCGGATACGAGATTGCATTTCCAGTCACGAAGGACGTTTCCTCAATAAGTACCTTCCTCAAGTAGTAGGAAGTCGGAGTGGCCCCGGTCTTTGGCGCGGCATTCTGTCCGCCATACCACATTTCAAGCGGGGTTCCCTTGAATTTGTCCCCGTTGACATACAAGGTCTTGGCAAATCTCGGATCACGTGCAGATGCGTCAAGGGCGAGAGCCCTGTGCTCCGCATTGTTCCAGTCAAACGGAGTCCCGTCCTTCATATCGAAAGCCTCTGCAAGGTTCTGTGAAGGGCAAGCTCCGGAATTTCCACCTTCCACGCCAATAGGGAAATTTGTACTCTCCAGTCCATTGCTTGCAGAGCGGATGACACCGAAAATATATCCACGGGCATCGAAATTATTGATTTCCTTCTCCTTGACAAGTGAATAGAGACCTGAATCCAGGACATCTTTCGCAGCTTTTGCAGCTTTGACATATCTGTCCGGATCACCATCAGGATTATTGAGAGGACTCGCATCATACAGAAGGATCCTGGCCTTGAACGCCATTGCCGCACCCTTGGTCACACGGTTTGTACGTCCCGTTACAAATGATGCGTATGATTCAGGAAGCGATGGGATAATGGCATCCAGCTCGGACACAATCCACTCTGTGGCAGTATGGAAATCAACAGGCTTCTTGTCATTGACCTCCTCTGGAGAAAGGCTGTGGTCCATAATCACGATATTCCTGTAGCGCCTCATAAGTTCGAAATGGTACCAGGCCCTGAGAAATCTAACCTCAAAAGGGAAATTTTTCAGCTGCTGCATGCGGTCCTTGTAATCCTGAAGATACTGGGTCTGCGGAAAATCATCCGGCGCATTCTCCAAATAATAATTGGCCTGCGCAATACCCGCATAATAATGGGCAAGTCTGTCATTCAGCGTATTCCTGGAAGACCAGGTACCATTGTAGAACGACTTTATCCCGTTGCTTTCCCAGGCATAAACAGCATCGTCCGTAGCCGCACTCATAGTTGTCCAGCACCATTCGGTGTCAACATCGAGATAACTGTACACGTGGGAGCATACAGCCTTTGTGTTGTCGAACGTGCTGAACTGGTATTCAGTGGTATTGTATGTATATTCGTCCTGATTGAGAAAATCGCAGGAGGCGACACTCAATGCCAATATTATGTAAATCAATCGTTTCATACTGTCAGAATGCGAGTTTGAGTCCGAAAGAGAATGTTCTTGTGGATGGATAGCCGAGAGAGATTGACTCCGGATCGAATATTTTGATTCCGTCTATGGAGCAGAGGTTCAGCCCACGGAAGAAAAGAGTCAGTTCCCTTATTCTGGCACTGGTCAGACGGGTACCGGAAAATGCGTAGTAGAGATACAGGGACCTCAGTTTCAAATAGTCCGACTTGGCAATCCAGAAGTCGCTTCCGCCGTTGAAATTGTTGCCGTTGCTCAATGTCGTAAGGCGCGGATATGCAGCATCGGTATTCTCCGGAGTCCAGCGGTTGTCGTAATAATGCATTGAGATATTCCTGTCATTATTGAAGAGAGGCCAGTAAACACTCGAGGCAGTAAGCTGTACAGTGTGTCCTATTTCCCCGTTGAAAATAGCCTCAAGACCGAGTCCCCTCCATCTGAATCCCAGTTGGATGCCGTAGATGGCCGATGGGAGACTGTGATATTTGTCCATGTAGACTTTGTCATCGGTGTTGATGATGCCATCCCCATTCTGATCGATATATTTGATATCTCCCGGCTGGACAGGCTTTCCGTCCAGAGTCGAAACCGGATATCCGGGCAGAAGATTACCTTCAGAGTCAAAATCGGATGCCTGGTACAGGCCGTCAGTCTTGTAAAGGACATAGGAGGTCATGGAATGGCCGGTCCTGTACATCCATGGATACGGATGGTATTCCTCTCCCATCTCGAGAATCTTGTCCTTGGTATAGGAAACAGTACCTCCTATGTGCCAATGTATATCCCCGATTGTCTGTTTCCAGGACAATGAGAGTTCAGCACCCTTGTTCACAGTCTCGCCCTTGAACACATATGGTGTCCCGAGGCCGAGGATTGAAGAGTAGATTCCGGAGGATGCTACCTTGATATTCTTCCTGTTGTTGTAGAAGAAGTCCAGGCTGAGGTCAAGACCGCCGAATGCATTCAGATCTATGCCAAGGTCAGCCTTGTACTCAGTCTCAGGACGAGCCCCGTATGAAGGATATGCGCCCTGCATAAGACCGGATTCGTATTTCCCGACCATAGAGGTGAAGCCACCTCCCCCACCATTGTTCGGCTTGTCAAGGCCATAGCCGAGACGGGCATCATAGCCTGTCACGCCATAGGAGGCACGGAGCTTGAGAAGACCTATCGCCTTGGAATTCTTGAGAAAGTTCTCACTGGAAATAAGCCATGCAGCCGAAATCGCAGGATATATGCGGTATCTGGAGCCCTGCTCAAGGTAAGCACTGCCCGAATATGTGGCAACCACGTCGACGATATACCGGTGGGAGAAGTCATATCCAGCCCTGAGAATCATATCATTGTAAGAGTAAACGGAACCCTTGCCTCTGTTCTTCCACCTGTCCATTGACCAGATTGCTGAAGCCGACACTCCGTGCTTTCCGAAAGTCCTGTCATAACTGAGATTTCCTGTGACGGAGAATGATGTGAACACTGAGCCTCCGGAAGCGAGACTGGCCCCGAACGAGAGATCCGTGTCGTTTCCGTACTCTGACCAGTTATGGCCGATGATATTACCCTGCTCATCCCTGTCGTAGGCGAGATAAGCATACTTGTAGGATTTGGAGTGATTGTCGTTAATCACGGCGCTGTTGTCAAAAGCGCCCTTGACAGTGAGCTTGAGGCCTTCCGCAATGGCATCAAGATTCTGTTCCACCGCGATGTCGGCAAGCAATGTCCTCTGGAATGAAACGCTGTATCCAGACTGGGTGTATGTAGCCAGAGGATTCGGGAACAACTCTGTCCTGGCCCAGATTCCCTCCGGAGTACGGATCGGGAACGCAATGGCCGGAGTATGGTAGATGGATCCCACATAGGTACCTGCATAAGGAGTCTGATTCTGGGACAGTCGGCCGGACATATTCATCCTCAGTTTCGTCGTCCTGGTTATTTCAGCCTCCAGATTCGCTCTTACCTTGAGGGTCGAATTCATATACTGCGTACTGTAGCCCTCGTTAAGGTCGGTATTGTTGAACAGTCCCTTGTAACCGTCATAGCTTGCCATAACATAATACCTCAACCTTTTCTCCGCCCCATCGAATGAGATATTGAAATTGTGGGTATAGGCAGCCTTGCGCAGAACCTCTGATTTCCAGTCTACTGAAGGGATGAGAGGATCTCCGGCGGCGATTCGCCCCAGATCATCCTGGGTATATCTCGGAGGCAGGCCATCATTGGCAAGGGCTTCATTGACAGCATTGGCGTACGTCAGACCGTCTGCCATCTCAGGCATGGCGTAAGGGGTAGAAATACCGAAGTTGTAGTCAGTGTTGATCCGGAGCGGATGGTCACCACCTCTTTTTGTAGTGATTATCACCACGCCGTCAGCTCCCCTGTTGCCATATATGGCAATTGATGCGGCATCCTTGAGAACTGTCACGCTCTCGACTTCCTCTGATGATATGAATGAAGGAGTGCGCTCGATTCCATCCACAATGAAAAGTACGCTGTTGCCCTGGAAAGAACCCCTTCCGCGGACATAGAGAACAGGCGCATTGCCCGGTATGTTGCCGGATCTCATGACATTCATTCCCGGAATCAGACCAGCCAGGGAGTTCAGCACAAGAGAAGATCTCTCCACTGATATCTCATCGGAACCGGCCCCTGAGACAGCCATTGAGGAATATCTGGAGGAAATCTGCCTGTCATAGCCGAGAGTCATAAGCTGGTCGGCCTCGCCAAGTTCCACAAGCATTTCAGGTCCCGTGACCTCCCGCTCAAGCATATACCTGTTGAACAGGCTGATATTCAACACGGAAGCGACAGGAGCCTCAATGACAGCCACGCCATCCTCACCGGCATAGGTCTGGACAGATGTACCCGCAAGTCTAACCGCGGCCCCTGCAGCCGGCTTTCCGTCAGGGCCCAGAATCTTGACCCGGACATCATCGGCGGCCGACTCGACAGCCGTCAATGTGAGCATTGTCAGAAGTATGTAGAATCTATTTTTCATTTTCAATCAGATTTCAAGTTTACCATCCCGGATTCTGGACGAGTCCGTAGCCTTTGTTGATTTCATTTGAAGGGAACGCGCTCAGATACCATTTCGGGCTGAAACGTGTCTGCCACATTCTCGGGATATCATCCAGTGCCGGATCACTGTAACTGAGGACCAGAGTGTTGTCTTCGGCCTTTCCGCTCACAAGTCTGATCTGTATTCCGTAAAGACTCTCCTTGAAAATATCCTCCCTCTTGTATCCGATAATATCAAACCATCTTACTTCCTCGAAGCAGAACTCCCTGGCTCTTTCGTCGAGAATCTCCTCCCTCAGGCATTTGTCACCTTTGAGACCGCATTCAGGATAATCCGGCAACGACGAGGCGTCGTGCAGTGAAGAGGCCATTTCCAATGTCATATCCGGCAGCCCGACACGGTTTCTTGTCATATTCAGCCATTTGAGTGCCTCATCTGAACGGCCGGTTTCATTGAGAGCCTCGGCATAGATAAGATAGAGTTCCGGAAGGCGGATATAGGCGGAATTGGCTGCCTTGTTGAGAAAAGCATCATTGTAATCCCAAAGGAACTTTCTGATAATGAATCCAGTAGTAGCCTTAGGATTGGATCCAGAGCCGTGTTCCTGCCCATCAACCCACATCTCTGCGACTCTAGTCCTGTACCTGTCTCCGGCAATCAGGACTGTCTCATACAGACGAGGATCCTTGCCTGTGAACGGATTGTTTTCCAATGTTCCGTTATGTCCGTTGGTCTGAATCCATTTCCTGTAATCTGATGCAGTCCCGTCAGCATTCTGGAACTTGTCCACAAAATTCAGGGTCACACAGCCTCCGCCATAGCCACGGCCGGCCTGTCCCTGGTCGGTAAGACCGAAATACATCCTGTGGTATGTATTGTAATAAGTCGGTATTGCCCGTCCGGTATGGATAATGATTTCAGGCGATGTTCTGTCCGCATAGCAGCAGGAGAATGCCGCCCTGTAGCCTTCCACATCTTCAGTCTCCGGCAATACGAGATTATATGGGTTGCCGTTCTCCTGATTTTTGGTAAAGAAATCCTCACAGGCCTTGATCACGTCCTGCCAGCGGTTTTCCTGATAATCCCCGAGCCAGGTCATATACTTCGGGTCAACCTTGACCGATGCCTGGTTCGATGCGGAAGGCTTCTGGGCCTCCATATAAGGTTCGGAAGCATTGAACAGCGGACGGGCTATGAACTGGAGAACACGGGCTTTCAGTGCAAGTGCACCCGCAGCAGTCATTCTTCCGTTATCCGCCTCGGATACTGTCCAAGGCAACTCCGCAGCAGCGTCATCACAGAGTTCCAGAATGAAATCCACACATTCCTGCAGTGTCCTTCTGGAATAGTCTGCCGCAACATCATTCTCAGGTGTCGCATGTTCCCTCAGAATCGGCACGCCTCCGAAATGGCGAAGCATTTCATGCATCTGCAGAGCAATGATCATTCTGGCCTCACCTTTCCTGCGAGTCTTCTCCTCAGGAGTCATATCAGGTACCCTGTCTACATTGTTTATGAAAATCCATGCGCGGCGGATTCCTGTCCAGGCCCCCTCCTGATCAGGATAGAAACCGAATTTGCCATATCCCGTGTTCTCAGACTCCGCATTGTACTGTCCGGCGTAATAGGTCTTGATGACTCCGCCCCAGGTACAATGGCTCTGGATAATATCGGTAATGGCATCAAGATTATCCCAGCCCAACTTGTTGCCAGCGTTCTGGAACTCGTAGTGACCATTGTTCGAATGCACGGTAAGACAGGTCCTGAGGGATGCGTATGCCCCGACAAGTTCCCTTTCAGCGTAAAGTTTTGAGGAGAATATCTCATCCAATGTCATGTCGGCACCAGGAGCCTTCTCGAGAAAAGCATTTCCGAATTTGAGGTCGCTGCAGGATGACAACAGAAGGGCCGCTGCAGCGGAAAGCATTATGTACAATTTGCAAATATTTCTCATAATTGTCAGAATGTCAGATTGATACCGAAGTTGAAAATCCTGTTGTTCGGATAGGTGTAAGTACCGTCTCCTGTATTGCCTTCAGGATCAATGTCATACTCAGCAAGCTCCGAGAAGAGGGTCAGGAGGTTGTATCCGCTCAGATAGACCTTGAACGATGATATTCCGGCTCTCTTCAGCCTGGCTCCCTTGAAGGAATATGCCACCTCGGCAGTCTTCAGCCTGAGATATGAGCCATCCATCAGCCAGAGGTCGGAATCCCTTGTATACTGGGATTTATTGGTGAATGTAAGCCTCGGAAACCTTGCGTTGTCCATATTGTCCTCAGTCCATCTTCCGTCCGCAAGATACTTCAGGAGTGACCTGGAGTTCTGCGTACCGAAAGGTGTCCTGTATTCTCCCGAGAGCACTTTTGAAGCATGGAGGGCTCCGGTCCACTGCATTGATACAGAAAGACCTTTCCAACTGATTCCTGCGAGAAGTCCGAATACATATTCCGGACGGGAGCCGTAACCGTACCAGGTATAGTCATTTCCGTCTATCTTGCCATCCCGGTTCAGATCCTTGAACAGAGGATCACCCGGCTTGCTGATTCCGTCCTGGACAGGGAGGATATAATTACCATCCGGATCCTGAAGGAGATTACCGTCAGCATCGAAGTCCGAAGGCCTGTAGAAGCGGTCGAAGACAAGGCCGTAACTTAGTCCGGTGCTCCTCCCGGTCTGTGCCATATACGGCTCATTTGGAACCACCTCATCCATATAGATGATCTTGTTCTTCGCATAGGACATGTTTGCTGTCACCCACCATCCCACTTTACGGTTCATGACATCCTTCCAGCCCAGAGAAAGCTCGTATCCGTGATTATTCACAATTCCAAGATTCATGAGAGGAAGCTTGAAATCAGTTATGGACGGGGCTGTCTTCCTGGTGGAAAGGATATCCTTCCTGTGCTCGAAGAATACGTCCCCGGTGAATGTGAGCCTATTGTCGAACATCCTGAGGTCAATACCATAATTCTGCTTGTATGCCTTCTCCCAGGTCACATTCTCATTGCCCTGACGTGTTTCCACGGCATCCGTCAGCACCCCGACTGTAGGATTGACCCCAAACTGCCAACTACCCCACGCGCCGTCGGTGACAGCAGAATGATTGCCGGTCCAGCCTCCAAGGAAGAGGAAACGGTCTCCGGAATACTTGTCATTTCCCACAACTCCGTATGATGCCCTCACCTTGAGGAAATCGATCTTGTCAAGTTTGTGCATGAACTTCTCGGAAGAGATGACCCAACCCGCCGAAACCGCAGGGAAGAATCCGTAACGCTTGCCCGGAGCAAAATTCTCGGAGCCGTTGTATCCGGCATTGATGTCTATGAGATATTTCTGCTTCCAGGCATAGGTGATACGTCCCACATAGCCGACGTATCCGGTTGGGATATCACTGTAGTATGAAGGATAATACGTCTTGTTCTGGTTGTACAGGAAGAGAGCCGATACGGAATGATTGCCGAAGTCCCTCGAATAATTCACGGCCCCTTCAAGATACCAGTTCCTGCCCCTTCCTGTTCCGCTCTCACCATAGGACAAAGGCTCGTCAAGTCCACTCACGCCCTCAGTCCTGTAGACTATAGTATTGTCGAAACGGGGATCGGATATGTCCATTCCGGGCTGTGTCACGCTGCCCTTGTAAATAGGTATGAACGTGCTGTCATATCCCTGCGGCTGTCTCTGAATGCGGACATAGTGGTTAGTATTGTATGAGCCCTTGACCGAGACGCTCAGACCCTTGGTAAAGAAGTCCAGATTCTGTTCAATCTGGAGGTCGAGACTGAGATTGTTCTCGGTAGTCTTGTTGTATCCCCAGTTATAGTAGTAGTCATACGGAGATTTGGTCTCGCCTATCGGAATATAAGGATTGGCTCCGTTCTGTATCAGTTTTCCGTCCACGAATCCCGGACTTGAAAAAGGGACACACCACATGACAGTTCGCCAGAGGTCCTCATTCACAGGCTCCCTGCGTCCTCCGAGGCGTCCTCCGATATTCAGTCTCATCAAGGTTGTCGATGTCAGGTTCACATCCACATTTGTCCTGTAGTTGAACCTGTCGTAACTCCAGTTAGGGTCGAATGTCTCATAATGCTTCTTGAGAATACCGTCCTGATGGAGATAGCCGAGAGAGACAAAGTAGCGGAACCGCTTTCCGCCACCCGACATTGTCACATTGTGCTGTGTCTGCCACGAGAATTTCTTGAATACTTCATTGTGCCACTCCTTGTCCGGAAACATGATCGGCTGATCACCGAGCTTGAACCGCTCAGTAACGAAATCCGAGAAAATCAGGTTGGACTCCGACACTCCGTCTCCCTTCTGGGCCTCAGTATATAGCGTGGCATATTCATAACTGCCCACTCCGGTAAGTTTTCTGAGGGCCTGCACCATTCCGAATGAGCTCGAAACGGCGATATTCATCTTTCCGTCCTGTCCTCTCTTGGTAGTCACAAGGATTACACCGTTGGCTCCACGCACTCCGAACACTGCGGTGGAGGAAGCATCCTTGAGAACCGTAATGCTCTCAATCTCATTAGGGTCCATCTGGCTGAACGATCTCTCGATACCATCGACGAGAATCAAGGGCTGCGAGGCTGCGCTGGTAAGAGAACCGGCACCCCTGACATAGATGGCGGGATCATCCGCTCCAGGCTGACCGGATGTCTGTATTGATGAAAGACCGGTAACGGCACCGGCCAGAGCACTGGCGGCACTGCCGCTTGGAGATTTCAAGATATCCTCGGAAGATATGGAAGTGATGGCTCCCGTTACCGACATTTTGCTCTGCTTGCCGTAAGCGATGACCTGAACCTCATCCAGCATCTGCACGTCGGGAAAAAGCCGCAGCCTCATATCCTGTGCCGTAACCTCGACATTCAATGTCTGATATCCCATCAGGGACACCTCGAGGCCGGCAGCCGTCTGCGGCATTTTAATCCGGAATCTTCCGTCAATGTCAGTCAGAGCATGGACAGCAGCATGTCCGGAAACAAGGACGACCGCCCCAATAAGAGGCTCGCCCGTTTTGCTGTCAACTACCGTTCCCGTGATTTCCTTTCCCCCGGGCCGCCAGTTCTGGGCGGACAGGATTCCGGGACATGCAAGCACGAAAGTCAGCAGCATGGAAAGCATCTGAATTCTGTGTTTCATTTGTGTTCAATTATGTGTTCTGAACGCAAATTTATCCAGGATGATGTTTCAGGAGGTCGAAAATCGTACGGAAAGTCTCCGAATAAGTACGGGCGGTATTAAAACGTTATGACAATGACTTCAGAAAATCCTTGGGCGTCATGCCATACTTCTTCTTGAAACAAGTGGAGAAATATTTGGGGTCATTGAATCCTACTGAAAAAGCCAGCTCGTTGATTCTGATATTATCCTTGTTCTCGGTCATATGCTTGCAGGCGACAGTCAGGCGGACATCAAGTATGAAAGCCCCGGGAGTCATGCCCGTAAGAGACTTCAACTTCTCCGTCAGCACAGTCCGGGAAGTTCCCATCGCTGTAACGAATGCGGAAAGGTCGAAATCACAATCGGAAAAATGTGCATTGACACAGTCTACCGCGCGCGTGATGAAGACCTTGTCCATTTCGGTATATTCAAGTTTTCCGACATCGAGAACAAGCTGCCTGCGATAGTCGGCCCCCTTCCGTTCCACACGCTTGAGGCAATTCACTATCTGGGAGAGGAGCAATGAGAAATTGCACGGTTTGCAGACATATCCGTCCGCCCCGGAATCATATCCCTCGATCTGGTTATCCTCAGTACTTTTTGCAGTGAGCAGAATGACCGGGATATGACAATATTCGAATTTCTCCTTGACAGTTCTGCAGAGCTGGATACCATCCATCACAGGCATCATTATATCGGTCACAATGAGATCCACAGGTTCCCTCGCAAGAATCCCCAGCGCCTTCTCCCCGTCATCGGCAGAGAGGACATTGAAGTATCTGGAAAGAAGATCGCAGAACAGCAGGCAAAGTTCCTCATTGTCATCCACGAAAAGGATTGTATAGTCCCTGGAGAGGCCCTCCGGCCGGGTAAGTTCCGATGATTCGGAGGATGCGGGCATCGGGCAGACAGGATCCGTTGAGGACAGCGATGCCGCATTGACCTCAGATGAATCAAATGCATCCACATTGATCGGCATTCTCACAGTGAACAGGTTGCCGGTTTCCTCCGTGGAGGTCACGGAAATGGAACCTTTATGCAGACTTACAAGATCCTTGACGAGAGAAAGGCCAATTCCGGTCCCGATGGTATTATGCTTTCTGTAGTCCCCCTCATAGAATCTCTTGAAAAGCCCCTTTATAGTCTTCTCCGACATCAGTTCCCCGGTGTTGGCCACCTCAAGAATCAGCATACCGTCTTCGGAGACAGACAATCTTACAGAAATATCCCCTCCTGAAGGAGTATACTTGGAAGCATTGGAGAGCAGATTATAGACTATCTTGTCCAGCTTGTCAGAGTCAAACCATCCTTCGATTCTTTCCGAACTGGACGTGAAGGACAATCTCTGGCTCTTTCCCGAGATGAGAGGAGAAAATGCCTCAACGCAACTTTTGACAAGGTTGGTGATATTTCCCTCCGAAACGGACAGCTTGAGGTTGCCGCTCTCAACCTTCCTGAACTCCAGCACTTGCTGGATAAGCCTCATCAGCCTGGTAGCATTGGTGGACAGCACCTTGGAAATCGAGGTCACATCCTCCCCCCTTGAAAGACTGTCAATCGAGGCCATGATAATGCTGAGAGGGGTCATCAACTCATGTGTGACATTGGTAAAGAAATGCAGTTTCAGATGGTTCAGCTCCTCGGCCTTCTGTTTCTCAATGCG
Organism: Candidatus Cryptobacteroides sp.; assembly: GCA_034089285.1. Taxonomy (GTDB): domain Bacteria; phylum Bacteroidota; class Bacteroidia; order Bacteroidales; family UBA932; genus Cryptobacteroides. The sequence continues at coordinate 31,137 of JAXDUM010000029.1, read as the reverse complement.
GCTGATGCGCACAGCCTCACGTGATTTGAGCCTGTCCTGCATATACTTCAGCCCGAGACAGATCAATGCCAGGGCAACCAGAACATAAATCAGCACGGCCCACCAGGATACCAGGGGAGAATGCTTGACGATGATGTCAATACTCCTTTCCATTGCACTCCCCTGAGCACCGGATGCCATAGCCTTCACCACGAAACGGTATTTTCCCGGAGGCACACCGTGATAATCCGCAGAATGTCTCCCGTCCACCGTAATCATCTCCCTGTCATCATAGCCCTCAAGCCTGTAGGTATAGATATTTCCGTTCTTTCCCGCATAATTCAGCATGCTGAAACCTATCGAGAAGGATTTGTATCCGTGAGGTACGTTCAATGAAGATGTGTAATTGATATCTTGAGACGAGATTCTGCGGCGTTCCCTGGAAGGAAGAAATCTGACTGATTGGTTATCCACCTTGAAATCCGTGAGACAGAGCTTGCCTGAGGCATTGTCATTCACTTCGCTTCCTGAAGGCGGGAATGTCACAACACCCTTCGAGAGTCCCACCTTCACACTGCCGTCCGGGCACGGAAGCACAGTCCTCTCATTGAAAGAAAGAGAAGTGTCGATCTCATCCAGCGAAAGATAGGACACGTCGGATATTGTGCCGTCCGGGCTCATCCTGAAGGATACGGCCACATTGGAAGTTGTCACCCATATCCTGGAATCCCTGTCCTGGGCAATATTTGTAATCCCTTTCCTGCTTATTGCCGAAAGCGAAGACACAGACCTGAACCTGCCGGACTTGGTATCGAACCAGGACAATCCGTTCCATAATGTCCCGACCCATACTATTCCAGCCGAATCAATGAATACAGTGGAAATATTGCCCACATCAGAATTGTCTCCCACCATCCAGCGGCTGACCTCCCTGGCGGAAGGAACAATCCTGTAAACTCCCTCATACATGGTTGCCACCCAGACATTGCCCTGACGGTCCACCTTCACGTCGGTGATCTTCACATCCGACAGCACACCTGCATCCGGAAACGGCTGGATGTCACCCGGTCTGGAAATGCTGTCTGCGCGGTTCATCACATAAAGACCTGTCCTTGTACCTATCCACATATTGCCGTCCTGATCCTCGGACAAGGCAGTAATACCGCTGGAGGCGAATTCAGGATAGGAAGAAGATACGATGCGGCGAGCCTGTCCCGTTGCAGTGTCCAGAAGCCAAAGCCCCTTGCTGTATGTACCGAAACAGATTTCCCCCGTAGTCCTCCTCCTCATCATCACCTCGATTACTGATGTATAAGGAAAATATTTGAATTCCGGCAAATCCCCATACAGCGCAAAAGTATCATTTTCAATGTCATAGAGAACCATGCCATATCCGATGATGCCCAGCCAGAATTTATTCTCCGCAGCCTGGTACATGCTTCTGACCGAGCTGGTCTTCAAATGTTTCCTCAACCCGTCCAGATAGTTGACTCTGCAATACGGCTCCGGAGTCTGCACCTTGCACACTCCGCCGCAGTACATGCTGAGCCACATTTTTCCGTTTTTGGTCCGGATAATGGAACTGACCTCATTGTAAGGAATCCCGGAGTCCGTCTGACCAGGGGCATAATTTTCGAAGCTTGTACCTTGCTGAGGGTCGGACAATATGCTCAAACCACTTCTGGATGCTATCCAGAGTCTTCCGGACAGGTCTTCATTGATATCATAAACCACATCATCCATAAGCGATGACGGATCGGAGCTATGGGTATAGCAGGCATATTCAAGTTCACCATGCGAATAAGGGTCTGAAATCCTGAGCAGTCCCTTCCCCCAGGTTCCAATCCAGAGTGTCCCCGAAATATCCTTGAACACAGTATTGGCGTAATACAGCGAGCCCTGGCTGTAGAATACCATGGCACCTGTCTTGATATCATACCTGTACAGTCCGTGTTCGCAGGCCGCGATCCATAGATAGCCCTCCGAGTCCTCAAAAAGGGAGGAAACACCTACAATCGGAGAGCCTTCACAAGTAATTTCCGTAAAAATCCCGTCGGCAGCATTGCAATGATAGACCCCGCTCGCCCCACCGACCCAGATGTCAGTGCCATTCTCGCATACGATATCCGAGGCATTGAGCGGAATCGGCAAATCCGGACCCGCAAACTCTATCATCCCCGTCATCTTGTCCAGCGTAAACACCCCTTTCTCCGAAGCAATCCAGATTTTCTTGTCCGATGACTCAGCGACCACGTTGAGATAGCAGTCAAAAGTAACATCGTCAGAGCCGTCCATTCCGTAAGTAACTGACTCATATCCATCATAACGGACCAGTCCGCTGTAAGTCGGAATCCAGATGTAGCCGTCGCTGTCACAAAAGAGCATCCTGACAGAATTCGTAGGTAGAATATCCGTAGGAACAGGCTGGAACTCCAGCCGCATCGAGCCGGCCGCAGAGGCTATCATTCCGGATAGAAGTGCAATGGTTATCAGGCAGAATCTTTTCATACTCAAAGCAAGAGTCTTTTCACTAACACGCAAAAATATGTTTAAAAATACACAAATTCAACTGTCACATGGTAGAAAATTTTCCGCATTTGCTCTTAAGTGCAGTCCGCCGGCATACAATTTTAAAACTTATTGGTACTTTTGCATAATAGGATTACAGCAAAACCACATAACGATGAAACTGTCAATTTTCTTAACTGCATCATTCCTTGCCTGCGCACTGTCCGTCTCCCTTTCGGGTGCCCCATCAGATATCAGAGTCCTTCAGCTGAATATCTGGCAGGAAGGTACCATGGTTCCCGGAGGAGAAGATGCAATAGCGGATGCTATCGCAGAGAGCGGAGCGGACATTGTTTTCCTGGAGGAAATCAGGAACTATGGAGGAAGGCGGTTCATCCCCCGCATTGCCGGGAAAACGGCAGGGAAAGGTATCCGTATGCACTGGCACGACAGCAGCTCCGACTGCGGCATACTTTCCAGATATCCCGTGGCTGAAGACAGCATATATTCAGGACCGGGCTCTGTGCACAAATGCAAGATAATAATGGGCAGAGATACCATTTCCGCATATTCTGTCCATCTCGACTACACGCATTACGCCTGTTACCTGCCGAGAGGATATGATGGGGTGAGCTGGAAAAAACTGGGAGCTCCCGTCACTTCCGAGGAGGAGATCTTGAGGCAGAACAATGCTTCCGCGAGAATCCCCGTGCTCAGCAGGGTAATAGAGGATGCCGCGAAAGAAATTTCCAGGGGCAATGACGTAATCATCTGCGGAGATTTCAATGAGCCATCAGCCGACGACTGGACAATCGCCACTGCCGGAACCGCAGACCACAATGGGGTATCTGTACGATGGCCCTGCTCCACACTCCTGAAAGAAGCCGGATTTCTCGACACATACAGGGAAATCCATCCTGACCCCGTGACACATCCGGGCTACACATATCCTTCAGACAATGAATCCGTTGAGCCAGGAAAGCTGACCTGGGCTCCGGATGCCGACGAAAGGGACAGGATCGACTTCATATGGTATTATCCCGGAGGAAGACTGACTGCAGTCAATGCCGCAATTCTCGGTCCTGAATCATCAATAGCAAGAGGATGCCGCCAGCCGGAGACTTCCTCCGACATATTCATCAAGCCGGGCAAAGTCTGGCCGTCCGACCACAAGGGTGTCATTGCCGACTTCAAATACAAGTCCGGTCCGGGACCCGGAAATTTCGGTCTCGCCGAAATATGGTCAGACGGGATGGTTATACAACGTGACACCCGCATTCTCGTGGAGGGCACAGGGCGGAAAGGAAGCAGGATCAAGGTCAACCTCGGCGGACACAGCCGCAGCACCAAGGTCGGCTCTGACGGGAAATGGTCAGTGACAATGCCACCGCTTCCTGCCGGCACAGGCTGCGAAATGACCCTTACTTCGGGTAAAAAAACATTCACGATCAAGGACATAGCCGTCGGAGAAGTCTGGATGTGCAGCGGGCAGTCCAATATGGAGTTCAAGCTTGCCGGCTGCGACACAGCCTCCGAAGACCTGAAGAATGCAGACGACAGCGGACTCAGGCTCTTCAATATGCTCAGCCCACTGACAACCTACGGAGTCAAATGGACTGAGGAGCAGACCAGGGATGTGAATGCCTGCAGATATTACAATCCGACAAAATGGGAAAAGTCCAGCAGAAATTCCGCTGCAAGATTCTCCGCCGTCGCCTGGCACTTCGGAAAAATGCTCAGAGACAGTCTCAATGTCCCTGTGGGTCTGATTTGCAATGCGGTAGGAGGCAGTACCGCAGAGTCCTGGATTCCGATGGATGACATCCGTGACAGCCTTCCGATCCTTGAACACGGCTGGGACACATCCTCCTTGGCTATGGAATGGGCCCGCGAAAGGGCGGCATTCAACATGACCAACTCCAGGGCCGCAGTCAAAAGGCATCCCTTCAAGCCGGCATATCTTTTCGACGTGGGCATCAGGCCACACCGCCATTTCCCTGTAAGAGGCGCAATATGGTATCAGGGCGAGTCCAATGCCGAGAACATCCCGGCCCATGAGACAATGTTCAGGACCCTGGTCAAAAGCTGGAGGGACTGGTGGGGCAATCCGGAGATGCCATTCCTCGCTGTCCAGCTCTCAAGCATTGAAAGACCGACCTGGCCCGAGTTCAGAGACAGCCAGAGAAGGCTCGCCGACAGCATAGAGGGATGCTCCATTGCAGTATCCTCGGACCTCGGACATCCAACAGACGTGCATCCGCGCGCAAAAAAGCCTGTAGGCCGTCGGCTTGCCATGATCGCCCTCCGGGATGTTTACGGATTTGACATCCCGGGCCATAGTCCTTCCCCACTTTCAGCCACAATGAAAGACGGGAAAATCATAATCCGGTTTGACAATGCTGTCGGACTCACCACACCTGAAGGCGAATCCCTCCGCGGATTCTCGGTTCTGACAGATGACGGGGAGATGACAGATATCAGTGCCCGCATAACCGGGCTGTCCGAAGTTACCGCCGATTGCCCTCACAACAATGTCAAGGCCATCCTCTACGGATGGAAACCCTATACGGACGCCAATCTGTATGGAAACGGAGGACTGCCAGTCTCAACATTCAAGCTATATGTCAATGAACAATAAATCAGCCATCTTCCTGTTCGCCGCATTTGGACTCTGCCTTTCTGCGGGATTACAGGCAAAAGAAGAAGTAAGGCAGTACAGAACATACAATCCCTCAGGCAAGATTTACCATAAGGGGTGGATTGACCTCAATAAGAATGGCAGGAAGGACATATACGAAGACCCTTCACAGCCGATAGAGAAACGCATCGAGGACTTGCTTTCACAAATGAATGTGGAAGAAAAGACCTGCCAGATGGTCACTTTGTACGGCTACGGACGAATCCTGAAGGATGATCTTCCCGGTCCGCATTGGAAGGAAGCCCTGTGGAAGGATGGCATAGGTGCCATTGACGAACATCTCAACGGCTTCCGCAACTGGAGACTCGCACCTTCAGACAACGAATATGTCTGGCCGGCGTCCAGACATGGCTGGGCCATGAATGAGGTCCAGCGGTTTTTCATTGAAGAGACAAGACTTGGGATTCCGGCCGACTTCACCAATGAAGGCATAAGAGGGATTGAAAGTCTGAAATCCACTGATTTTCCCACGCAGCTGGGACTCGGTCATACCTGGGACAGGGATCTGATCCGAAAAATAGGCGAAATCACCGGAATCGAAGCCAGGGCTCTCGGATATACAAATGTCTATTCCCCTATTCTCGACGTGGCGAGAGACCAGCGCTGGGGGCGATTCGAGGAATCCTACGGGGAGTCACCGTATCTTGTTGCGGAACTCGGAATACAGATGACGAGAGGTCTCCAGGAAGATGGAGGCGTAGCGTCCACGGCCAAGCACTTCCTCGCATACAGCGCCAACAAGGGAGCACGCGAGGGCCTTGCCCGTACCGACCCTCAGATTTCCCCGCGGGAACTGGAGATGGTGCACGCCTACCCCTTCGCAAGGGTTATCAGGGAAGCTGGTCTGATGGGCATAATGTGCTGCTACAATGATTACGACGGCATACCTGTGGAAGGCAGCCATTACTGGCTCACGGAAAGACTGAGGAACGATATGGGATTCGACGGATATGTGGTTTCCGACAGTGATGCCGTGGAATATCTCCACTCAAAGCATCACGTATCCTCCGACATGAAGGAATCTGTCCGGCAGAGCGTGGAGGCAGGCCTCAATGTCAGATGCACCTTCAGGTCTCCGGACTCCTATGTTCTCCCATTGAGAGAGCTTGTCAATGAGGGAACCATCTCGATGGAGACATTGGACAGCAGAGTAAGGGATATCCTGCGGGTCAAGTTCCGTCTTGGCCTGTTCGATGATCCATACATAAGGAACCTGGAAGACTGCGACAGGATTGTGGGAAATGCCGGGCATCAGGAAATTGCGCTCAGAGCATCAAGAGAGTCCATTGTAATGCTGAAGAACGAGGGGCTCCTTCCGCTTGACAGGAAGAAAATCCGGTCCATTGCCGTATGCGGTCCGAATGCCGATGAGGAATCATACGCCCTTACGCATTATGGCCCTCTTGGAGCCGAGGTGACAACCGTAGTTGAAGGACTGCGGGACATCAGCGGAGCTGAGATCCTGTATTCCAAAGGTTGTGAGCTCGTGGACAGGCATTGGCCTGAATCGGAAATATTCGATTTTCCTATGGAAGAAGATGAACGGGAGATGATTGAAGAGGCTGTGAGAAATGCTGAGAAGGCCGACGTTGCCGTAGTTGTTCTCGGAGGAGGCATAAGGACCTGCGGAGAAAACAAGTCAAGGACCAGCCTCGATCTTCCCGGAAGACAGGAGGAACTGCTGAAAGCCATTTATGCTACAGGAAAACCGGTCATCCTCATTCTCATCAACGGAAGACCGCTTTCCATCAACTGGGCAGACAAATATGTACCGTCAATCCTTGAAGCCTGGTATCCGGGCTCATACGGCGGACAGGCACTCGCTGAAATCATATTCGGAGACTGCAACCCTTCAGGAAAACTCTCCTGCACTTTTCCGCGGACAGTGGGACAGATTCCTTTCAACTTCCCCTGCAAACCTAACTCACAAATCGGAGGTGACACGAAACCGGGACCTGAAGGTGCCCAGAGCCGCATCAATACAGCTTTGTACAATTTCGGACACGGACTGAGTTTCACGACCTATGAGTATTCCGATTTGAGAATCACCCCGGAAGTGATCACATCACCGGAGCAGAAAGTAACCGTCAGCCTGACAGTCAGGAACACAGGGGAAATGGCGGGAGATGAAATCGTACAGCTGTACATAAGGGATGTCCTCAGTTCAGTCACCACATACGAGAAAAAGCTGGCAGGATTCGAAAGAATCCACCTTGAGCGGGGAGAGAGCCGGAGAGTGGAATTTGTCATCAGACAAGATTCCCTGGAATTGCTGGACAAGGATTTCAACAATATAGTGGAACCCGGTGATTTCAGGATTATGGCCGGAGCTGCCTCAGACGACATCAGACTTTCAGGAACATTGAAATACATATCAGAATGAAAAGATTATTTATTGCACTCGCTGCTATCCTGATCTCCGCAAACTGCATATCGGCGGAGACCCTCCACATCCGCACCGTGAACACTTCCCTGGTACTTTCAGTGAAGAAAGGCGGCAATGCGGACTATCTCTATTACGGTGACAGAATCTCCGATGCTGACGCCACATCGCTTCCCGGCTCAGGCGTCAGATACATCAATGCCTGCCCGGTATTCGGAATGAATGGAGAATATGAGCCGCTCATCAGCGCCACCCAGCCGGACGGAAACATGACACTGGATGTCAAAGTCGAGTCCTGGGAATGCCCGGACGGCGAGAATGCAGTAATCCTGCTCAAGGACAGAGTCTATCCTTTCTACATTGAACTGCATTTCAGGGCACGGCCTGAATGCGATATAATAGAGACCTGGACCGAGATTCACCACGAAGCCAGAAAGGAGGTGACATTGAACCGTTTCGGTTCCGCAGTCCTTCCTATAAGGAGAGGAAATGTCTGGGTATCACATCTTTACGGCAGCTGGGCCAATGAAGCCAGACTCGTTGAGGAAAAGCTTGAGCCGGGCCAGCTTGTGATTCAGAACAGGGACGGAGTCCGCAACTCGGTGAGATCCCACGCTGAGGTGATGATCTCCCTTGACGGGAAAGCCAGGGAGAACAGCGGCAGGGTCATCGGGGCAGCCCTCTGCTACGGGGGAAACTACAAGCTCCTCTTCGAGACCGACAACTCAGACTTCCACAGGATGATTGCAGGTATCAATGAGCAGAACTCCGAATACCATCTCCGCAAGGGAGAACGATTTGTAACCCCATTCCTAGCCCTCACCTACAGCAAGGAGGGCCTCGGCGGGGCAAGCCGCAGCTTCCACAGATGGGGCCGCGACCATATGCTATTCCACGGGGACAGGGAGCGCAAAGTCCTGCTGAACAGCTGGGAAGGAGTGTACTTCAATATCAATGAGGAAGGAATGCACAATATGATGTCCGACATTGCCTCAATGGGCGGAGAGCTCTTCGTCATGGATGACGGATGGTTCGGGGAAAAATACCCGAGAGTGAATGACAAGGCCGGACTTGGAGACTGGATGGTGGACAGGAGGAAATTGCCTGACGGAGTAAAGGGACTGGTGAGCGCCGCAGCCGACCGGGGCATACGCTTCGGCATCTGGATTGAGCCGGAAATGCTCAACACAACCAGCGAACTGTACGAGAAGCATCCGGACTGGGTCCTCAACGCCCCGGGAAGAGAGCCAGTCAAAGGACGCGGAGGCACACAGATGGTGCTTGACCTCTGCAATCCTGAGGTACAGGACTTCGCGTTCAAGGTGATTGATGACATAATGCAGGAGAATCCTGAAATTGACTATATCAAATGGGATGCGAACATGTCCCTGCTCAGCTTCGGCTCACCTTATCTTCCGGCAGACCGCCAGAGCCACATTTACATTGAATATCACAGGGGGCTTGAGAATGTGTGCAGAAGGATGAGGGAGAAATATCCTGACCTCACAGTCCAGCTCTGTTCAAGCGGAGGCGCAAGGGCGAATTACGGACTCCTGCGCTACTTCGACGAATTCTGGGTAAGCGACAATACCGATGCCCTCCAGAGGGTCTACATGCAGTGGGGGACCTCCTATTTCTTCCCGGCAATAGCAATGGCCAGCCACATCAGCGCCTCCCCTAACCATCAGACAGGCAGGAAAATCCCTCTCAAATACAGGATTGACGTGGCAATGAGCGGAAGACTGGGTATGGAAATCCAGCCGAAGAATATGACGGAAGAGGAGAAAAACCAGTGCAGAAAGGGCATCGCCGACTACAAGAGAGTCAGGCCTGTAATCCAGTTCGGTGACCAATACCGCCTTCTGAGCCCTTACGATGGACTTGGCGCAGCATCATTGATGTATGTCAGTCAGGACAGGGACGAGGCTGTATTCTTCTGGTGGAAGACCGAACATTTCTACAACCAGCATCTCCCGAAGATTGCAATGGCCGGTCTTGACCCCGATGCCACATACAGGATTGAGGAACTTGACAGCGATGGCAGCAAGGCCCCGGGTTTTGTAGGAAAATCCTTTACGGGACGGTTCCTGATGTCATCCGGTCTGGAAATCCCTGCCGGAGGCGAATATGCCTCAAGAGTTCTTCACCTCGTCAGAGTACCGGGAATCAAGGCGGTCTGGACCTCCACCGGCATTCCCTGCGACAAGTCGGCAATAGAAGGTGAACCTTCCGGGACAACACTTGCCGGATGGGCTGGAGAAAGGGTCAATGCTGTATTGAAATTCAGCCCTGAAAAAAATGTCTGCGGCCTTGAGTTCACTGTAAATGAGATTGCCTGCGGCAGCAATGTGATTCCCGGAGCCAATGCCTCATTGAGACAAGTCAGATACACCCTTGGCGACAGCCCGGAGCCCAAATGCCTCTGCAACCGAAAGCCGGACCAGCCGTCCAGGATGGTTCCGGATCTTCTCGACAATATCAGCATCAGGGACTTGGAAGCAGGTGAGACTGAGTCAATATGGCTCACAATCGACATCCCTGCCGACACCAGACCGGGGACCTATGAATCTTCCGTCACGATCAAGGGCGACGGAGGTACCAGGATTGAGCTTCCTTTCACCGTAAAGGTTCAGAACCACATCCTGCCCGCTCCTGCACAGTGGAGCTATCATCTGGATTTATGGCAGCATCCTGCCGCAGCAGCAAGGTTTCACAATGCCGGAATGTGGAGCGACAGGCATTTCAAGGCTCTGGAAACAGAGATGTCCGCTCTCGTGAATGCAGGTCAGAAAGTCATCACCTGCACTCTGAACCGTGATCCATGGAACCACCAATGCTTTGATGCCTATGAAGATATGATAGTCTGGACACTCCGCAGGGACGGCAGCTGGCATTATGATTACAGTGTATTTGACCGCTGGGTGAACCTTATGATGTCAATGGGGGTAAACAAAATGATCAACTGCTATTCCATAGTCCCATGGAACTGCCTTCTTGACTATTTCGACGAGGCAACCGGCAGCAAGGTCACAGTCTCGGCCAAGCCTGGCAAGCCGGAGTTCGAGAGAATGTGGAAACCATTCCTCACGGATTTTGCAAGCCATCTGAAAGAAAAAGGATGGATCGGGATCACCAACATTGCAATGGACGAGCGTTCTCCTGAGGAAATGGATGCGGCAGCAGCCCTGCTGAGCGAATGCGCACCGGAACTGGGCTTCGCCATTGCCGACAACCACAAATCATACCGCAAATACACAATGATGAAGGATGTATGCGTTAGCATGAAATTCGGCATGTCTGCCGAGGACATAGCCAAGCGCAGGGCTGAAGGCTTCAATTCCACATTCTACGTATCCTGCAGCACCCAGTCCCCGAACACATTCACCTTTTCTCCCGCATACGAGTCTGAATTCCTTATCTGGTATGGTGAATACAGGGGTTATGACGGAATGTTGAGATGGGCCTGGAACTCCTGGCCTGAGGACCCGGTCAATGATTCCAGATTCGGGAAATTCCCATCCGGGGACACCTATTTCGGATATCCTGGAGGGCGTGTGTCAATCCGCTACGAGATGATGCGTGACGGAATCGAAGCGGCTGAGAAAATGAGGATTCTGTCCGCCGAAGGCCATTCCGAAGAAGTCAAGGCCATTCTGGATGTCATCGGAGAGAAAGAGCCGGATGACCCGTCATTCAATATGGCTGATGCACTCGATAGGGCTAAGGAAATGCTGAACAGTCTTTCCGATAGTCTGTAATAATTTGAAAATTATTTGGAAGATTACCGGAAACGATTTATATTCGCAGTATAAATATACCAACAATATGCCGCAAATATCTCATCGCGGGTTAACATTGCCCGCATCGCCAATCAGAAAGCTGGTTCCTTTCGCCGACCAGGCGAAAGCGAGGGGAGTCAAAGTATATCACCTCAATATCGGCCAGCCTGACCTGCCGACTCCCGAGAAGGCGCTGGATGCGGTGCGGAGCATTGACAGGAAAACATTGGAATACAGCCCAAGCCAGGGATACAAAAGCCTGAGGGAGAAGTTCGCCGGCTACTACACCAAGTTCGGAATCAATGTCAGCCCGGACGAGATTATCGTGACCACAGGTGGTTCTGAGGCACTTCTGGCCACATTCCTCACCTGTTTCGACCCGGGTGATGAAGTCATCATCACAGAGCCGGGATACGCCAACTACATCTCATTCGCCAAGGCGGCAGGACTGACAATCAGGGCCGTGACATCCCGCATCGAGGACGGATTCGCCCTCCCTTCCGCAGAAGATTTCGAGAAGGCCATCACCCCGAAGACCAAGGCGATTCTGATCTGCAACCCAAACAATCCGACCGGATATCTCTACTCCGCCGAAGAACTGTTCAGGCTCAGGGACATCGTCCGCGACCACAACCTCTTCCTGATTGCCGACGAGGTTTACAGGGAGTTCGTATATACTGACGAGCCTTACGTTTCCGCATTGACATTGTTCGGACTGGACGAAAACGTCATTGTCGTCGATTCAGTATCAAAGCGTTACTCAGAATGCGGAATCCGCATCGGAATGGTCGTGACCCGCAACAGGGAGGTATCCGCAGCCATCCTGAGATTCTGCCAGGCAAGGCTCAGCCCTCCGCTCCTCGGCCAGATTGCAGCAGAGGCATCCATCGAGGGAACCGAACTCTATTCCAGGGAATGCTTTGACGAGTACAAGGCCAGAAGAGACTTCTTCATAGACGGCCTCAACAGAATCCCGGGAGTACATACCCCAATGCCTCAGGGCGCATTCTACACGGTAGTCAGCCTGCCTGTTGAGAATGCGGAGGACTTCTGCAAATGGCTGCTGACGGATTTCTGCTGGAAGGAGAATGAAGAAGAGAAAAAGGAGGACAGCGGCATTCATTTCGACGGCCCGCTTCCGGGACCGGGCAAGAAAGGTCCTGATTATGCAGGAGAAACGGTAATGATGGCTCCCGCCGCAGGTTTCTATGCCACCAAAGGCCTGGGACTCAATCAGGTAAGAATGGCGTACGTCCTCAAGAAAGAGGATTTGGCCAGAGCCTTGAAAGTATTGGAGAAGGCATTGGAGGCCTATAACTCAAGGCGATAATCAGCGTGATCCGCGGATGACATTTCCGTAAACATCCACATCGAAGGCCTCGAAAGGATTCAAAAGACAGTCGGTCAGAACGGCGAACATTGCCCTTGTGACCGGCTGTTTTTCCATTTCTTCACGGGACGCCCCACAGCAAAGCCCGGCATCATTCAGAGCTGCCTTCCAGTCCACATCGTCCCTATATCCCGGGAATGCCCGAAGCATCTCCACCAGCTCCGCGACAGACAACGGCCCGCAGCCTTCAGCTTCCTGATAATCAATACCATAATACCCATACAAATCCTTCAGGTCACTGCGTTCAAAAAGCTCATTGACATGAAGGTCGGTGACATTGGTCCATTGAATCTGCCTGCCTTCCCCGCGAAGTATTCCGGTAGACCCGATCCTCTGGATTGCAGGGAAAAGCGGCGAATCAGGCTTTGCGTCTATGAACGGCTGAAGATAGCATCCGGATTCAAGCAATGTCTTCTGAACTTCCCTTACCGAGAAACCGGTCCCGTCCGTCAACATCATTGATGCCAATGCCCCGGCCGCCTGGCCAATCTGCATCACCACAGGCTGGAGCCTGGTCGTGCCGTTGGCAATATTGGACACAGATATTGATTTCTCCGCAACAATCAGATTCTCAGCATTTTCCGGAATCATAACCCCGAGAGGCACGGTGAAGGAAGGAATCGGAAAGAAATGCAGGTCAGGGAGTTCCTCCTCACCCGCATAACGCTTGTGGTGATGGTCCACAGGGTAATCCCCCACAGCGATTCCGGTACGGAAAAGGCTGTAATCATACGGCTTCTCGATATGGTTCAATGTGAACCTGACCTTTCCGTGAATCCTCCGGCTCTCCCTGTGATATGGAATAAACGGCAGACGGTCCCCGGTCGGGAACTCGTCGTCCGCCAGTCCGAGAGTATTGTAGCCGAGCTCGTGCTGAATGAAGTAGATGAAGCCCATAGTGAAGGCCTTGGCCTTCTTCAAAGCCTCCCGCCTCTCTTCCGGAGACATTTCTATAATATTGATATAGAAATCATTCCCCTCAATAGGCCAGTTAATCATATACTTTCCACCCGGCAACCTGCCGTAGCTCAGCATCATATCCGCCGGCCAGATCCGGTCAGGTTCCTTGGGATTCACGCAAAGCGGATTCGCACAGCAGCAGGCATAGAGAGTGGAGTCATAATCCATTGGCCTGTCAATACTTACGTCCCTGCCGTAATCTTTCAGAACAGCCACGTATGTAAGGTCCTGGATAATCCCGTTAGGCTCAGCCGGAGCGATTCTCTCCCCTGTCACTTCCCTGCTCTCCATCCCGATATCGTAAGGCACACCGCAGCGTGCCGCAATGTCGCCAAGCTCCGTAGCATCGATGAGAACCCTCGCCCTGACCCGAAATCTCCTGCCATCCCGGGAAATGCGAAGTCGCCAGCTTCCATCCTCAAGTTGCCTGATGCCGGCCACGCTGCTCTCCTTCCAGACCGTGAGCATTTCCTGCTCAGAGCACATTGCATTGAAGATTTCATTGCCGACGGACGGCTCGAACTGGATATTGCTCACCCAGCCGGTACGCAGGGCATCCATACTTCCGTAATGTGCGGCGAGCCGTTTCTGGAACTCCCCCCAGAGGCCAGAAGGCAGATTGTAGCAGCCGTCAGTGGCACTCACTCCGGCGCTGGTCAGCATTCCGCCGAGCCAGGGCAGCTCCTCCACAATCAATGTCCGGCTTCCCATCTCCGCAGCCTGAATACCGGCAGTGCATCCGCTGGCACCTCCGCCCACGACGAGAACATCATATTTTTCTGATTCACAAGAAATTGCAGCAAAAATTATCGCAGCACAGGCAAGGTAATGGCGAACAGTTTTCATATCAAAATCGGTTATCGGCCAGAACGACGCCGCCGTGCAAATGCCAGCAGCACAAGGTTCACCGCAGAGAGAATCACGAAGGACAATGCCGTCATCATTGCCCCTCCCTTATAGGCGAAAGCATTGACCATCAACGGATAACAGCCAATGGTCAGGATACTTCCCAAAATTGTCGTATAGAGATAGATCCGAGGATAACCCTTGGCGATGGTGCAATTGTTTATGACGAAATATATCGAGCTGGTCAATGTCGAAATGGAGATTATAGCCGCATAGACAGTGGCGTCGGCATAGCGCCCGGCCGTCAAAATCCTCACAATCAGCGGGCAGAACAATATGAAAAGGTTCACGACAGCCGCAATCAGCCCGATCTGTATGATGCAGGCACGCCAAAGTCCCTTCCTGTCATTCTTTGCCAGGGATTCATAGATGTCCGGCTGGAATGTGGATGTCACAGCCGTGGACAATGTCGTGAGATAACCCGCTATCTGTGAGCCGACTATGTAGTTGCCGTATTCCCTGATGTCCGGGAGCGACTCCAGATACGTCCTGTCATAGCCGTTGAAAAAATATCCCAGGGCTGCCCCTATAGTCAGAGGCAGACAGAAACGGAGCACTTCCCTGAATTCGGCCATATTCGTCGCAATGCTGAAAAGGCTCCTGTGCCTTATAAGCAAGTAAATGAATACCAAGGCATTGGCAGTGAACGGAGCCAGGAGTTTGCCGACTCCACCGAGCTTCATCACCACTACGAAAAGCAGGTTGGTCAGCACGAGAATCAATCCGGCCGCCACAGTGATGCGGAAAAAGCCGGAGGCATTCCTGGACATCCTGAAATCGGCCTGCTCAAGCTTCAATATGCCTGTAAGCGGAATGGCGAACACGGACAGGAAGGCGTATGGCAGGAACGGGAAACTGAAGTCATCCCTTACAAAGAAAAGGTAAAGGGCCAATGCCCCGAGACAGAGAAGTGCCATGCCTGCCGAGAAGAAAATCAACGCCTTGAACAGCATTGCCCTGAGACGCAGCCTCTCCTCCGGACCGATCTCGTAATACCGCTTGTTGTAATAATGCAGCATATAGAATACGACAATCGGAGTGAAGAGGGCGGTGAAAGAGTTGTAGAAACCCGAGACGGCATAGTCCTCCGGCGTCATATTGATGGCTATCAGCGGATTGACCGCCGCCAGCAGAAGCATCGGCAGAAACGAGGCTGCGAAATATATGCCCACGGACTTCCCGTATTTCAGGATTCCTTTCTTCATCGGTTCAAAATTGCAGATATTTCCGGAACACTTCCATCTGGCAGTCAGAGTTCCATTTCCCGGCAATCATCTCCGCACAGTCCTTCCTGACCTCCTCCCTGTCATGGCCGGAACTCAGCCAGGAACGGATGGCATCGATGAGGGAATCATTGCTCCCCCTGTCGAAGAGAACGCCGGTCTTTCCCGGAACAACAGTCTCATACTCAGGCATCTGGAGCTCAAAATCCCCATGGGTGGCGACCGGAGTCCCATACATCATCGAATGTACTGCCACGAGTCCGCTGTTGCCCGGAGAGACACAGAGGTCGGCATTGTAGATGAGTCCGGCAAGATGGCTCTCGTCATAGCATTTCCCGTAGAACCAGACCCTGTCGCCCAGCCCGGCCCTAGACACCATTGTCTCCAGTTTCTGCCGCTCCGCCCCGTCCCCGACAAGTACTGCATTGCAGTGGGAGCCTTCAGCATTGAGCCTGATCACGGCAGTCAGGAGCATATCGATCCGCTTGACCGAAGTCAGCCTCCCGGAGAAGAACAGCACAGGGTCGGCATTGCCGAAGTGCTTTATGTAAATATCTGATTTCAAACTGCTTCTGAGAGCAGGAACCTCGTCCCTGGCGCAGAGGGAGTTGTAGATGACGTGTATTTTCTCCGCCGGAAAGCCCAGTGAGACCATCCTCTCCTTCCCCTTCTCGCCATAAATGAAAAAGCCGGCCAGGGAGTCGTAAAAGAATCGCCTCAGCCTCGGATAAGAGCCGGGCTTCCTGAGCCCGTGTCCCCAGGCATAGACCTTCTTCCCCATCAGGCGGCACAGCAGCAGGAACGGGAAATAAGCCCAGTTGAACTCGCCGGTAACGAGGAAAGCGTCGTATTTCCGATACAATGGGAGAAGCTGGATTCCGCAATACCACGGGAACTTGCCCCAGAAGGACAATGCGCTGAAATACTTGGGCTTACGCTTGAAAACGCTGCAGTCCATCCTTGCAATGCCGGCGTTCCCGGCCCCCGGGAGATTCCTCCCGAAACGGAACTGGACATCGAACTCCCCGTCCATTTTCCTGAAAATGGAAGTCCGGTACAGGGAAGGATAATTGAATATGCAGCAGAGCATCGGTTCGGTTTTTCACACAAAATTAGTCAAAAGCAGCCGGATTCACAAACCTGCCAGAAGTTCATTCAGCCTGGCGGCATTGGCTCCGGCATCGAACATCTTCCTGAGAGCGGGCGAACCTGCCGCGGCCTTGGAGCGGTACAGGTCCGGAGACGATGCGAATGCGGCCAGGGCCTGTCTGAAAGCCGGATAATCCCCTGCCGGTGTCAGAAGGGCGTACTCTCCCCCGCCTGTATATTCGCGGGCCTCCTCATTGTCTGCCGCAAGACAGGGAACGCCGAGCATAATGCATTCAGCCAGCGCGAGATTGGCGTGAGGTATGGTAAACCAGCTGAGAAAGCCGGACGACTCCTTCGCAATCCGTCCGAAATCATAGACCGCATCCCGGCAGACAATGCGGGGATCAGCAGCCAGAGCCTTCTGAATCTGATAATGATAATCGTGGTATCCGAGCCTGTCCAGGACCTGCTTCATGCGAAACTTCAGACCCGAACTCCGGAGAGGAACTGCTCCCAGCACCACGAGGCGGGCATCATTGTCCCTTATCTCCGAGGTAAATGCCTTCATCACCTCAAGCGCACCCTTGATCCTGTTGAATCCTCCAGTGAAGAGGAAGGCCTTCCTTCCGGCCATGTCTTCCCCGAGCACATCCGAAAGACCCGGGCCTGCACATCTGGCATCCACGTCGCTCCAGTCCATCACGATTTCCGTCCTTTCCTCGAGTCCGGAGAACATAGAAGCGCTGAAGGAATTGATGGCGACTATCCTGTCCGCATATTTCCCGGCGAAGGTCCTTGCGGCTTCAAGCTGCCGGCGATGCTCGTTGAGCGGCCAGTGCTCACGGACATGAAGCACCGTGCGGCATCCCGCCTCCCTGGCAGGACGGAGATATGGCCAGAGCATCATATTGTTCAGATAGACAATGTCTATCGAATTGGTTTTCAACAGTCTGGCAAAGCCGCCGAGAGACATTGCAATGCGGATGCAGCTCATCATGGAGGAAGGTTCCGCCAGCGGACGGTTGTACGGGAAAGTGGACATCGGCGGAAAAATGATGCAGCGCAGCCCTATCCGGCGTATCTCGTCGGCCAGCGGGCCCTCGGAAGCCAGGCAGACCATCGGCTCAAACCTTTCCCTGTCCAATGACTTCAGAATATTGAGAAGGCAGAAACTGGCCCCGCCGATACGGGATATGTGATGGACAAAAAGTATTCTCTTCATATTTTTCCGGGTTCTACATCCGCCCAATCCGCAAATATAATCGAATTTCTTGCTATATTTGCCCAGATAATCGGATAATGATGAAAAAAACAGCTGCCATCTTCTCGGCCATTCTCCTCAGCGCCGTCTCCTCCGCCGCCCAAAGCTTTTTCTCCTGGTCTCCCAGGGATCAGGAAGCCAAGGTCAAGTTCCAGTACGACGTGAATTTCGAGTACAATTTCGACAACAGGGAATTCGACCCGGGAGACGAGCTTTTCACCGAGTCCGCCACCCTCTACGGAGCCAGGCTGACACCATCCATCGGCCTGAAAGTCAATCAGAACCGCCGCACCTCGCACAAAATCATGATGGGCATCGACGTGATGAAGGAATTCGGAAAGAATCCGGTCAGCGTGACAGGAAGCCCGGAGGCGGACAAGGGTCTGGAGAACACGAGGCTCTTCCGGGAACTGACATTGTACTACGGCATCGAATCCTCGATCGGCAGGTGGAAGATCAAGGGCTACGCCGGCATGTTCCCGAGATATCTCAGCGAGGGGGATTATTCCAAGGCGTTCTACTCCGATTCCCTTAAATTCTACGACAACAATCTCGAAGGCGCCCTCATAAAGGCCTTTGGCCCAAAGTCATTCTTCGAGCTGTCATTTGACTGGAACGGAAAATACGGCAGTGACAGAAGGGAGCAGTTCATTGTCTCCTCCTACGGAAAGCACGACTTTACCGATTGGTTCTCATTGGGTTACGCATTGAAATACCATCATTACGCCAATACCGCCAATTACGGCAGCGTCGTGGATGACGGACTTGTCCAGCCATTCGCCCGCTTCGGCTTCGAGCATTTCGCCGGCATCCAGGACCTCTCCCTGACATTGAGCTGGTACCAGTCGTTCCAGAGCGACAGGCGGCTTGAGAATGGAGGACGCACTCCAGGCGGCGCAGAGGTCGGCATCGGCCTGAGAAACTGGAATGTCGGGCTGAAGAACAACCTCTACATAGGCAGGAACCTCATGCCCTTCTACAACAGCATTGACGACGGGGGCTTCAAATACGGTCACAACGTATATACCGGCTCGCCATTCTACCGCGTGACGCCTTTCAGCGAAGACGAATGGAGCATTTACGATATGATGGAAGTGTTCTACGAACCGCATATCGCTGATTTTCTGGACCTGAGGCTCAGTATCGTCGCACATTTCCCGGACGGATTCCGTTATGCGGGAATGCAGCAGAAACTCTCCCTGGTATTCAATCTGGACCGTCTCCTGAACCCGGAAACTCCCCGCAGGCAGACCGCGCGGAGCAGGAGAACACGCAAAAGCTCCGTTCCCGGCGCAATAATCGGCATCTGATGAAGGTCCTATAAACAACCTCATATTTTGAAAATGAAACCTTACCTCGCAGCCGCATTGGCAATTCTGGCCGCAGCATCTTGCGGAAGACAATTGAAAGACGGTGATTATCAGCTTGATATCCTCACCACAACAGACGTGCACGGCAGCTGGTTACCGACCAGCTACACAGACGGAGGGCAGAAAAACTCCCTCCATTCGGTCTATACGGTAATCAGGGAATACAGGGATTCCCTCGGAGCGGACAATATCATCCTGCTCGACGCCGGAGACTGTCTCCAGGGCGACAATGCCGCCTATTATTCCAACTACGTGGACACCCTCTCCCCGCATCTGTTCCCGAGACTGGCCTCCTACATGGGCTACGATGCCATCACTGTGGGCAATCACGACATCGAGACGGGACATCCCGTATATGACAGGGTCACGGCCGAACTCAAGGCAAAAGGCATCCCATTCCTCGGCGGCAATGCCTTCAGCGGGGAAAAGAGATATTTCCAGACATACACGGTATTGCGCAGAGGCGGGCTGAAAGTCGCCGTCCTCGGCTACACCAACCCGAACATCAAAGCCTGGCTGGACGAAAGGCTATGGAGCGGCATCGAATTCCGTTCCCTCATCCCGCTCGTGCAGGAGGACGTGGACAGGATCCGCAGGAAGGAAAAGCCTGACGCAGTAATCGTGGCCGTCCACTCAGGCACCGGTGACGGAGATGGCTCATCCCTTGAGAGTCAGGGACTTGACCTGCTGAACACCCTTCGTGGCGTGGATTTCCTCATCTGCGGACATGACCACAGCGCCATCACCATCGACAGGGACAGCATCAGCCTCATCAATGCAGGCAGCCGTGCCGGGAGAATCGGACACGGAAGATTGACCCTCTCCGTAAGGGACGGCAAGGTGACAAGCCGCAAGCTGGAAACCGACCTCATAAGGGTCAGGGCATCGGATGCGGACTCCGCAATGACGGAATACTTCCGGAGCGACTATGAAAATGCCAAAGCCTTCACTGTCAGGGAAGTAGGCAGCCTGGACACCGATCTGGAGACCAGGGCCTCATTCGCCGGAATGTGCCCGTACATGAACCTGATCCACAATGTCTGCCTGAGCAGTACCGGAGCCGACATCTCTTTCGCCGCTCCGCTCACCTTCAACAGGACCATCAAGGCCGGAACCCTCATATACAATGACTTATTCACGATTTATCCTTATGAAAACCAGCTCTTTACATTGGAGCTGACCGGACGTCAGATCAAGGACTACCTCGAGTATTCCTACGATGGCTGGATACAGACTCCGGATTCCGGAAACGGAAACCACGTCCTCAGGATCCGTCAGGGAGCGGACCAGAGAAGCGGCCAGGAGAACTGGCATTTCGTGAACAGGTCCTACAATTTCGACTCGGCTGCGGGCCTCGACTACAGCGTCGATGTCACCGCCGGCTATGGCGAAAGAGTCCGGATTGCATCTCTGGCAGGCGGAAAGCCATTCTCAGAAGACAGCACCTACACGGTGGCAATGACATCCTACCGTGCCAGCGGTGGCGGCGGCCTCCTCTTCAGAGGAGCGGGACTCAGCCCGGAAGAAGCCGATTCCAGAATAACAGGACGGTACGAGGAAATGCGCATTCTTCTCTATAACTGGCTGAAGGACAATGGAGAATTCCGCATGGCCTCATTCAGCGACCCTGACATCATCGGGCAATGGAAATTCGTCCCGGAATCGGCCGAAGCCCTGATCCGGAACGATATGGAACTGCTTTTCGGAAAATAAGCCTGTCACCCAGGCCTCAATCTATCTGAGTTTGAATGTCTCCGAGCGACGGGTGGAATCCCCTGCATAGAAGTCTATGCTGCAATGCTTTCCGGAGACATTCAGCTTATATGAGCCTGCCGAATTCGAATTGACATATCTCCTGATGCCCGGCCTGTATTCATCGAAAAGCGGGGACTCGTCCACAATCTTGCTGCCGTCCGGCATCTCCGCAAGGCTCTTCCTGTGAGCCCCGTATGCCTCAGGCCCCTCAGAATCCACCTTGTAGACACCCTTGGCATCGCTGGACCATACGCTGTTCATCTCCATCTGGATGATGCGCCCGCCGTCTCCGCTCCAGTCGGTAAGCCTCGTCCTGTGCGAATGTCCGCAGAGGCAGATCACATTGCGTTTCGCGAATTCGGCACGGAAATGACGGCGCTCCTCCGTATGTTTCGCGGAGCCGTGGAAGAACCACCTGCAGTTCTGCTCGTCCATCGGGAAAAGCGGCCCGTGGGTAATGATGAATGTATTCCTCGCGCCCATGGTCTCCGCAAGCAGCTTCTCGATCTCGTCATTGTCCGGATTGTTGAAATCCAGGACAATGTAGGCATCATCCCCGATATTGAACGAGAATGTGGTCTTCTCAATCTTCTTTCCGAGTTCCTCGGACATTCTCCCCGGCATATAGTCGTGATATGTAGCCTTGGCGTCCACCCCGCGGATATCGTGGTTGCCGACAACCGTGACGAAAGGCAGGCCTCCGAACTCCTCCTTGAACCTGTTCATCACATCGTCCAGCATCTTCCTGTGCACCTGGCCATTGCCGCAGTCACCCTGGATCAGGTCCCCCATCTGGAATGCCATGGCAGTATTGTCATCCACAAGGCAGGCCGCCCTCTTCAGCAGCCTCGGACATCTGTCGCGCCACATCTCCCCGTTTCTGGCGAACTCCGCCCTCTGGACGCGGTTAAGCCACTCCACAGGCTCGTTGTAATGAGAATGATAGACCGACGCCGGTTCGGTATCGAAATGCGTGTCGCCGAGAATGACGACATTGTAAGCCTTTGATTCACGGCTCTTTGCAAACAAAGTTCCGGCAGGCAATGCCAGACCGGCCAGTCCCAGGGCCGATATGTTGAGGAAATCTCTTCTGTCCATAGTCTTAATGTTTGAACTGTAAATATACAAAATAAATCCTACCTGTCAGCGGACCTGACCGGAATACTGTATGTATTCTTCACCTCGCCCATCACGAAACAGGAATTCAGGCCGCCTATGCAGTCCAGTTCGCCCAGAATCCTGAGAACGAACTCCTGGTAGGCCTTCATGCTCGATACATAGACCTTCATCAGAAAGTCGTAGTCGCCGGTAACATTGTAACACTCAGCTATTTCATCTATCTTCTGGACGGCCTTCATTATCTTGCGGGCATTCTCGTAAGTATGCTGCTTCATCTTTATATAGCAGAAGGCGACGAAGGAGCAGCCCAGCTTCTCTTCATCCAGGACAGCGGAAATCTTCCGGATATAGCCCTCCGAGCGCATCCTGCGGATACGTTCGAATACCGGTGTCGGGGAAAGGCCCACCCTCTGGGCAATCTGTCTTGTGGATAGCGTGGCGTCCTCCGCGACACGGGAGCCTGCATCAGTCCGTTCAACGCCTGGATACTTCTTCAGGGCACCGAGTCCCTGCCTGAGCATCCTGACCATGCGCTCTATCAGAAATACTTCCCGAACGGGGGCGGTTCGATCTTCACCTTCGAGATCAAGGGCGGACAGGAAGAGGCCTGGAAGTTCATCGACAATCTCAAGCTCTTCTCAATCCTCGCCAATGTGGCTGACGTGAAGAGCCTTGCGATTCATCCCTACACCACGACACACTCCCAGATGAGTCCGGAAGAACTTGAAGCACAGCATATTACACCGGCAACAATCAGACTCTCGATCGGTGTCGAGCACATCGACGACATCATTGCCGACCTTGAGCGCGGATTCGCCGACTGAAACCTGAACTGATTCGAAAAAAGATGGGGCTGCGTCACTGCTACCCCATCTTGATTTTTATATCATGTCCTTCAGCCAGAAGAAATAAGCAGCCGCAGCTCCCGCCGCCAGGACGGCGATGACGAGCAGCCAGATCAGGATCCTGGCCCAGACAGGAAGGCCCTTCTTCGCATAAGGATCCTTGAGCTTGAGTTTCGGGAACTTCGCGATGTCGGTAAGCGTCTCGCCGAAGCCGATGCTGATCTTGGCAGATGCATTGACAGCCCATCCGTTCGCATTGAGAAGAGGAGCAATGTTCCTCTTGCGGAGCTTCATCCATGCCAGAACCATAGCCGGTCCGGAAATCACCAGGAGAATGCCCACGAAGGCAAGGATGACCTGCCACCAGCTCAGGGCCACAAAGCCCTTGACAAGGCTGGCAATAGCGGAACCGATCATTCCGAAAGCCATGCCTATGGCAGCAAAGATACCTGCGAACTTGGCAATGTCAAAAGGCTGGGCAGGGGCCGGCTTGGCATCCGGGGAGGCCGGAGCGGCGGCCGGGGCCGCATTGATCTTGTCCGTGGCATCCTTCATCAGCTTGGCATCCTTCTCCGCAGCACTCTTGTTGATCAGATTCTGCACAGCGTCCGCCATCCTGCGGTAAGGAGACCAGAACGACTGGGAGATGCTGATAGGATTGTCAATGATCTTGGTGATGACCGCATCCCACTCAAGTCCCTTATTGTCATAGTAAACCGCATTCTTTCCGACAGCGAGGTCACCGACGTCGCCAACGGTCACGGCAGCCACGATGGTGATCTTGCCAGGCTTGGTCTTGGTCGTGCAATCGCAGTAGACAAGGTACATTCCGCTGGCCGGAGCCATAGTATTGTGCTTGGCCATATCCGCCACGTTCATGCAGAAGCGGCAGGCACGCTGGTCGATGATGAGGGTACCGGACTGGAAAACGGCCTTGACATTCTTGTCCTTGGAATAGAAATCCTCAAGGGTCACGAAGTTCTTCAGAAGCCTGTAGAAATCCCTGTAGACGTGGAGGAACTTGTCCACATTGTCAATGTTCTCAGCCTCCTCCTTCAATGCAAGATCCTTTGCGACCAGGTCCAGGAGGGCCTGCTTCCGGTCCGCGGACAGGAATGAATTGACCGCTTCCAGGCCGAGGGACTCCACGGCGGCACCGGCCTTGGCTGCCTTCCAGGTGATATATGGGGAGAGCTTGGCTCCGATTTCATTCCAGAGAGGTTCATCCACGGCAGCAACTCCCTCAGGCACAGCCAGTTTTGTCAATGATGCAAAATGTGCCGACCAGGCAGGGTTGATGGCCGCATCCACAGGAATCTCAGCCTTGCCGGTGATTCCGGCCAACGGATAGGCTGCGATTTCATCAAGTTTAGCTGAAAGGTCACTGCCTGCAATCGCCTCAATCCAGGCTGTCTGGACATCGAGCCTGGCTGCATTGTCAGGCGAGAAAGCGGCCACCTTGGACCTTACGAAGAAGTCGCGCACCTTGGCGTCAAGAGCCTGATATGCAGAGAGAACCGCCTCAGTATCATCGCCATAGGGAAGTTCAGGCTTGGCGGCGCACCAGGCCGAATACTCGGCAAGAGCCTTGTAGAACGCTTCAATGAGCTCAGCATTGACGCCATCCTCTCCGCTTCTGTCCTTGACGGAGCCGAGAGTGGCCTTGATTGCGGCTATTGCAGCCTTTTCCTCATCATTTTCAGCTGCGGCCTCGATGATGACGCCATCCCCATTGAACTTGGTTCCTGCGAAAATCGCTACCCTGTCAGCAGTATCAGAGAGGCTTATGACATCCCCTTCCCTGCCGAGATTCTGGAGGATCTCCCTGGCTGAAGATGCCAGCTTGCGGCCTGTTTCGGTCTCTGCATTGAAATCCGAAATGGAAATGGAGGACGCTCCCTCGAGAAGCTTGTCAGCATTGGACAATGCGGATACTGCCCATTCAGCCGTCTTCACGACATCATTCACACGAATCTTGCCGTCGCCGTCAGTATCGATGCAGGCAAGGCTGGCCTGGTCGATTTCCAGGCCCTGCACAGGGCAGGAAAGCACTGTCCACATTGTAGGGTCAAGTTCCCTTAAATGGGCGATGTCCTCGCCACTTTTAATTCTGACTCTGGAAGATCCTCCAATATTGGAGAACTCCCACCTGTATTTTGATTTATCTGCCATAATGTACTGTATTTCAATGATCTATAGGACTATTTGAGAAGGTTGCCAAGAATGCTGCGGGTAATCTCCCTGGTGGCGGTGGAGGCTGCATTGCCGAGAGCCTTGCCTGCCGCAGTCTTCACCACGCTTCCCTTCGTGCCGGTCTTGGAGCTTGACTTGGAACTTGATTTCGAGCCGGTCACGCTCTTCGCCACCTCATTGCCGATGCTCCTGCCCAGGCTTGTCACGGCCGCTCCGACAATGGCGCCCAGCACACCTTTCATCAGCCCGCCACCGGACTTGCCGGATTTCTTGGAAGCCTTCTCAGCCTTTGCCTCCTCGGCAGCCCTGGCTTCCTCCGCAGCCCTCTCCTCAGCCTCTTTGGCTGCCTTCTCGCTCTCGGCCAGGAGAACCTCGAACGCACTCTCCCTGTCAACTACATTGTCATATCTTCCGTAGAGACGTGACTGCTTGATAATCAAGTCTCTCTGAGCCTGTGTCACAGTTCCGATCTGGCTGAGCGGGAAGAGAATCCTGGCCCTCTGCACCATTGACGGCGAGCCCTTCTCATCCAGGAACGAGACGAGAGCCTCTCCGGTCCCGAGCTCCATTATCGCCTCCTCTGTCTTGAAGGCAGGATTGGCCCGGAATGTCTCCGCAGCCGACCTCACAGCCTTCTGGTCCTTCGGCGTGAAGGCCCTCAGGGCGTGCTGCACCCTGTTTCCAAGCTGGCCGAGAATGTCCTCTGGTATGTCGGTCGGATTCTGGGTCACGAAATAAATGCCGACTCCCTTGCTTCGGATCAGCCTGACGACCTGCTCGATCTTGTCCACGAGTGCCTTGGAAGTGCCGTCGAACAGCATGTGGGCCTCATCAAAGAAGAAAACGAGCTTCGGAAGATCCATATCCCCGATTTCCGGCAGCCTCGCATAGAGTTCCGAGAGCAGCCAGAGGAGGAAGGTGGAATAGAGTTTCGGATTGAGCATCAGCTTGTCGGCTGCCAGAACGCTCATGACTCCCTTGCCGCCTTCGCATTGGAGAAGGTCATATATGTCGAATGAAGGCTCCGCGAAGAATTTGTCCGCTCCCTCGTTTTCAAGGGCGAGAAGTGCCCTCTGGATGGCTCCAACGCTCTGCGAGGTGATGTTTCCATAGCTCGTGGTGAACTCTTTCGCATGCTCGGCGACATAATTCAGCATTGACCTCAGATCCTTCATGTCAATGAGAAGGAGGCCCCTGTCATCGGCAATGCGGAACACGATGTTCAATATTCCAGCCTGTGTCTCATTCAGGTCGAGGAGACGGGCCAGCAGCTGCGGTCCCATATTGGAAACAGTGGTTCTCATAGGATGACCCTGCTCCCCGAAAACATCGAAGAATCTTACCGGACAGCCTGCAAACTGAGGGTCCGCAATGCCGAATTCAGCACATCGCTTCTCTATGAATCCGCTCATTTTTCCCGTCTGGCTGATGCCTGAGAGGTCTCCCTTCATGTCTGCCATGAAGCACGGAACACCCGCCTGGCAGAATGTCTCTGCGAGGACCTGGAGGGTGACCGTCTTTCCGGTACCGGTGGCTCCGGCAATGAGGCCGTGTCTGTTGGCCATCTTTCCGCAAATCGAAATCGGACCTTCCGGCCCGTGGGCTACGTACAGCCCGTTCTCTGAGGTAAACATAATATTTCGGTTAGGTTATTTCAAGTCTCGCTATTCCGCTGGATTATTTCAATTCACTCAATTCAGTTAGTTCACTGTTATTCTCGCAGCTCAGTCTGGTCACTTCATTTCTCTCCATTCCGTCTGGTCACTTCAGTTCTCTCAGTTCAGTTAGTTCACTGTTATTCTCGCAGTTCCGTCTGGATCACTTCAGCTCCCGCAGTTCCGTCTGGTCACTTCAGTTCTCTCAGCTCCGTCTGGTAGATTATATGGTAATCGGTGCTGTCAGCATCCAACACGAAAATCCGGTAGCTCCCGCCTCCCGGATAGACCCTTATGACAATGTGGCCCCACGGCTTGAACTTGCTCCAGAGCTCCTCTCCGAGCTTGCCCCTGGCCTGGTCCACCGTAATGTAATACTCCCTGTCCCCTCTCCAGACCTGCGGATCAGTGATCCTGGTGAATGTGGAAGGAACCGGATGATTGTTGCTTCTGGCGTCTATGACAATGACTTCCGGCGAGAGGGTCTGGAGAAAATACCCGTTGCATGTATCGTAATAGCCGTGATGATTGGCCTTCATCACAGTGACAGGCCCACAGACACCGGCAATCTGAGACTCGAAATCCCTTTCCTTCGAAGGATAGGACGGCATATCCAGATTCCCTCCCGAGAGGTCGCCCCCATTGTAATAAGAGAACTTCCCGTATCTCAGCCTGATGGCGCAGGAGTTCATGTTCTCATCGAAAAGATTGATATCCCCGCTGTACATCTTCCTGGTTTTCAGCCCCTTGCCAGTCCACATCTCCCCATTGGAAGCGAGATTGCGTATCTCGAAGTCACGGGCATAAGGCTTCGGATCGTACTTCATCACGAACTGCTTCTTCGAGCCGTTCTCGAACTTCTCCGCCACCATCCCGAGGCTGCGCTGATGCTCGATGAATCTGAAATAATGCTCGATAAAGCCATTGTCGGCCGCGAGGACCTTCTCCCTTGAAGGGAAATTATAGTCCGGCCAGCCCCTGTCCACAAGCTTGTCGAAATGGATGAGGCTGCCCACGAGCGTGATTCCGGACAATGCATACCCGTCCCTGCCCGGCAATGTATCCCTCACGCTGCCGATATGGTCGTCGTGAAGATGGGTGACCATCGCATAGTCCAATGCGCCCCCTCCCGGCAGTCCTTCCATGAAATGCTTCATATACCTGGCCTGCCACTCACCCGGCTTCATCGAACCGTCCGGATGCTGCTTGTCCTTTGCCTTGCCATTGTCCCCTGCATCAATCATCATGGTAGTGCCATCCGGCATAATGATGAGGCATGCGTCCCCCCTGCCCGTCGCAATCGTATGTATATCAAGGAATCCCTCTTCCCAACGGGGAAGCAGGGCAACGTCCTCTGACCCATCTTCCCTATTAGGAAGCAGGGATGTGCTCTTCGGGTCCGCTTCACTACTAAGGAACGGAGTTGCGCTCTTTGGACCCGCTTCACTATTAGGAAGCAGGGCTACGTGTTGTGACTCCCCTTCCCTGCCGGAAAGCGGTGCTGCGTGCTGTGATTCCCCTTCCCTGCCGGAAAGCGGGGCTGCGTGTTGCGCGGAAATCGTCAAACTTCCCGCCATGACAATGAAGGCTGCTGCCAGAAATGTTTTCATCTTATCCCAGAAATGTTTTCATCTTATCCCGGATACGCTCCCATCCCAGCCAGGAAATGCTCTTCTCCCGTCCCGGATACGCTCTCATCCCAGCCGGGAAATGCTCCTCTCCTGTCCCGGAACGTTTCCGTCCGACCAAAATCAATTTTGCGAATATAGGAAAAATTCCTGACTCCATTTCATTGATTGACAAGGAAACTGCTCTTCGCTCAGCAAACATCCGCATTACCCTCTCCCCCAAAAGCCCCAAAACCACGTAGACCACAGCTAGGTGCACAGATAAATGTCACGAGATCGTCATTCTGCAAACATCCCCACAATGCGGTATAAGATTGCCTCAATGCTCGCCAACCGCTCAACATCTAAAGCCGAACCTTCCACGCCAATCCCCCTTTTCATGGAAGGTTCAGTTTCCAGAAGCGAACCTTCCACGCTGAAGACCCATATCGTGGACGGTTCAATAGAAAACAGCCGAAACTTCCACGCCAATACCCCTTTTCATGGAAGGTTCAGTTTCCAAGTGCGAACCTTCCACGCTGAAGGCCCATATCGTGGATGGTTCAATAGAAAACAGCCGAACCTTCCACGCCAATCCCCCTTTTCATGGAAGGTTCAGTTTCCAAGTGCGAACCTTCCACGCTGAAGGCCCATTTCGTGGACGGTTCAATAGAAAACAGCCGAACCTTCCACGCTAATCCCCCTTTTCATGGAAGGTTCACTTTCCAGGTGCGAACCTTCCACGCTGAAGGCCCATATCGTGGACGGTTCAATAGAACACAGCCGAACCTTCCACGCCGAAGACCCATATCATGGACGGTTCATGCCTCAGAAGCGAACTTTCCACGCCGAAGACCCATATCGTGGACGGTTCAATAGAATACAGCCGAACCTTCCACGCCAGAGGCCGATATCATGGAAGGTTCGCCAGCCTTAAATCCGCATATTACACATGGCAGAGAAAATGCCTTCGTACAAAACACTGCCAGAGTCTGACCGGAAACATACAATACTCCGAAAAGCTGAATATCCGGACAGGAACTTACCCGAGGCAAAAGTCAAGCGCGAGGAGAGCCCTACGGCGAGCTCCCCGCAACGCTTGATCTTTAGCCGTCGGAGGCCGTATATTCCGGCGGCGGTGCCTTGTCACCATCCGAAGCCCAGTCAACCAGCAATATCCAGCCGCAATGCAATGTCCTGCCTGAAAGCATTGCCTTCGCGCAATTCATCTAGGCAGGGATGCCACGCCACAGCTATCCACATTGGCTATACCCTGTCCAGATGTAGCGGAATCGGACTCATCTAGGCAGGCAACGTGGCTCACATATACTCCAAATGGCATTGACCTGCCTAGATGAATTGCACGAACAATTACCCTGAAAATCAGACCTGTATAAATTGCACGAGCAGCCACGCCGGTATGCTCCGCAGCATTCCACTTCTAAACTGATTTCAGTGATCAAGGGGTATGCCCACAGGGTATTGTAGCGGTACCTCTTGTTCACTGACGTCTTCCAGAGGGCCTCAGTGAACAAGAGGTGGCTTCTGAAGGCATTGTAGGGCAGGTGGTCGTTCACTGATTTTCATTTACAACCGGCTTCCCGCGAAATTCAATCATCTGTCTGCGAAATTCAATCATCTGTCCGCATGATCCAATCGGTTTCCGGCAAAACCGATTATGCGATAAAATCATCCGCCCGCGAAATCCAATCATCCGTCAGCGAGACCGATCTCATGACAAAGTTTTGAAAAAAGTCGTATTAAATTGTTGCGATTCAGAATATTTCGTATAAATTTGCTATGAATATTTCATAATTCCCTATTGGTCGGGGTGGTCCGGATTGTATCTGCACCGCCCCTTTTACCCCTCAGAATCAAAGAATTACCCGAATCTGTCGGAATTGCAATACCAATGCATAATTGCATTCTTCATGTCGCCCGCCTATGCAAAACTGCCCAAGGGTAAAACCCTGTGTTTAGGCATAGGATGACAACAAGATACTGCATCGAGCCGGGGCATAGTACAGTGACAAGACAGTGGATGGAAGCAAGGCACCGCCTTGTGACAAGGCCCGCTATCGGAATAATTATCTCAATGTGAAAAGCCAAGCCCGGAATCCGTCACAAAGCGGGCGGAGCGAGCCATCGGCGGAGCTCGCGCAGCCTGCTTTGAGCAGCCGGAGGGCGTATATTCCGGCTGCGGTGACGCCAGACCTGCCAAGTACGCATCTTGTTACTCGATATATATCCGTCCAAGATATGAGGCTTAAGTGTGACAAACTGTTTATCTCGCATCGTGGGGATGCCTGCCAGATGACAATCTCGTGACATTCATCTGCACACCCACCCCACCGTTCTACGTATCTGTAGGGCAGGTAGGCGGTGCAGATGGGCACAATTCCTTTCCATTGGGACAC
>JAXDUM010000028.1:0-11530 GCA_034089285.1 Candidatus Cryptobacteroides sp. | reverse complement strand
TATTCACTGAACATTATTGACACAGGGTGTATGGTATGTACCACTCGGTCACGGTTCATCTTATAGTAGGTTATAGTGATCTCCGCGCGGGAGCGTATATCGTCCGCGAGCTTCCATAGCATATCCACAACACCCTCGGAGCAGTCATGCTTAACTTCGCAGTAATGGTACTTTTCCTTTGCGATGAGGCTGTCCAGAAGCATTTTGTCCTTGGTCGAGGTGAACCGCCTCAGTTTCCCGATGATCTCAAGCAGCTCCTGCTTGCCCCGCCTGTGGGCCAGAAGAGGACGATGGCCATCGACCCCGGGTTCCGGAACGGTTGCAAGATTGCCTGCCTCGACGCACAGGGCAATCTGCTTCACCACGAGATAATCTTCCCTCATCCACCTCAGAGCGAGAAGGTCAAGTCGATTGTCGCATTGACCTCAATGATAGAGAAATATGAAATCGAAGCCATAGCTGTCGGCAATGGCACGGCGAGCCGTGAGACGGAGGAATTCCTGAAGAAAATCGCCCTTCCGGATGGTTGCAGGGTATTCGTGGTCAGTGAGGACGGAGCATCCATCTATTCCGCATCCGAGGCCGCCCGCGAGGAATTTCCGGATGAGGATGTGACCGTCAGGGGAGCGGTGTCAATCGGCCGCCGGCTCATGGACCCTCTTGCGGAACTGGTCAAGATTGATCCGAAGTCGCTCGGAGTCGGCCAGTATCAGTACGATGTGGACCAGAACCTTCTCAGGGAGAAACTGGACAATACCGTGGAGCATTGCGTCAATACGGTCGGTGTAAATCTCAATACTGCCAGCCCTTATCTGCTCAGCTATGTGTCGGGCATAGGTCCTTCTCTCGCTGCCAATATTGTCAGAAAACGGTCTGAGTCAGGGGCTTTCAAGTCCCGCAAGGAACTTATGGATGTGCCGAGACTGGGTGCCAAGGCCTTTGAGCAATGCGCAGGTTTCCTCCGTATCCCTCAGGCTGAGAATCCGCTTGACAATTCTGCTGTCCATCCGGAATGCTATCACATTGTAGCCCGCATGGCCTCCGACCTTGGAGTTTCGGCTAAGGAATTGGTCGGCAATGCTGCCCTTTGCTCAAAAATCAAGGCTGAGAGCTATGTGGACGAGGTTTTCGGCCTTCCAACCATCAATGACATCATCAAGGAGCTCGCCAAGCCAGGCCTTGACCCCCGCGAGTCGGCAAAGGAGTTTTCATTCGCGGAGGATATCCATTCTATCGACGACCTGGTCGAGGGGATGGAAGTCCCGGGAATTGTCACCAATATCACCGCCTTCGGGGCCTTTGTGGGCATAGGCGTTCACGAGAACGGTCTCATCCACGTTTCCCAGATGGGTGGGGGACGGGGCGGAAGGGTCAATCTCAAACTGCATCAGCAGGTGACTGTCCGCATAATCGGGGTCGATCTTGACCGCAGGCGGATCTCATTGCGCCTGTTGCGTTGAATTCCTTGCCCGCCTCGACCATCCGGGCTTTCGGACAGAAAAATAGCACTTTCTGACAAATATTTCTCTGTATTTTTATTCATAATTAATTCAAAAGTGCTATATTTGTAACCGGAAGTCTTGATTATGATGACGGATTGCAAGCAAAATAGCAAAATCGGAGTATATTTGTTATCACTCTTTGCCATCCTCTTCTGGGGGATGTCCTATATCTGGAGTGATTCTCTTCTCTCCATGGGGATTCCTGTGGAGTATGTCGTCTTTGTCAGAATTGCCATTGCGGCGGTATTCCTTTTCTTCTGGAACATCGCCAGGGGGAAGAGCCTGAGAATTCATCGCCGGGATGTGCCGAAGTTTCTGCTCGTGGCCATGTTCGAGCCGCTGATATATTTTGTGACCGAGACCTACGGCATCCAGCTCACGGAGTCTCCGACCTACAGTTCCCTCATCATTGCCTTGGGCCCGATATTTTCCGTATTGGTTGGCGTATTGGCATTCAGGGAGAAAATCACCATTGTCAACATATTCGGCATTCTGGTATGTCTCGGTGGCATCGTGCTTGTCACGATGGTCTCCAATTCGGTCGGCGAAGCCTTCTGGATGGGATTCCTGCTGCTGGTCATAGCGGTCCTCTCGGAAGTCGGCAATGCCTCCGTGACCAAAATCCTGAGCACAAGGTACGATCCTGCGGTAATCGTTATGTACCAGTTCCTTATAGGTTCCGTGTATCTTCTGCCCCTCTTTGTCCACCGCGGGCTTGTGGGTTTCGACGCTTCGCTCTATCTCAGCTGGAAAGTGTGGAAACCGATCCTCTGTCTTGCGATTCTCTGCTCCGGAGCGGCTTTCTCATTGTGGGCAAATACGATCAAGCATCTCGGCGTGGCGAAGTCGAGCATATTCATGTCCACGATTCCGGTAGTGACGGCATTGGCGGGCTGGCTTCTCGGCAGCGAACTTCTCAGCGTCAAGCAATGGATCGGCATCATCCTTGCCACTTTAGGCGTAGGCCTGTCCCAGCTCAATGCGCGTGCAGGCTTATTCAAATGCAAGAGGAAGTCCTGACGGATTTTCTGAAATCAGTCTTCCTTTCCCGACGACCTTCTTTCCTCCCAGATAGACGTCCTCTGTCATTCCCTTCAGCCTGATTCCTTCATAGGGACTCCATCCGCATCTGTACCCTATGCCAGCATTGCCGGCTTCATTTTCCCCGACTGTAAATTCCAGCTCCGGGTTCACCACAATCAGGTCGGCAACGGCACCGACCTCGATTCTGCCCCTGTCTTTCATTCCGAAGAGTGAGGCCGGTTTCGCGGATACCGCATCGGCAATGCGGCTCAGCGGGATGTTTTCCTCCTCCGCCACAGTGAGCAGCACGGACAATGCCTGTCTGATGGACGGGACGCCGGACGGACAGGTGGTGTAAGGCCTGGCCTTCTCCTCCGGAAGGTGAGGAGCGTGGTCGGAGCCTATGCTGTCAATGATGCCCTCCTTCAATGCCTTGCGCAATGCTGCCCGGTCCGAGGCCTTCTTCACGGACGGGTTGCATTTAAGCCGGCTTCCCAGGCGGTCGTAGTCCTCGTCGCAGAACCAGAGATAGTTGGCCGAAGTCTCGGCGCTGATGAGCGGATTGTGAATCTTCGCCGCCCTTATCATCTCCACCTCCTCGGCAGTAGTGACATGGGTTATATGCAGTGCGGTGCCGCATTCAATCGCCATTTCCAATGCCTTCGCAGTGCTCTTTATGCAGGCCTTCCTGCTGCGTATATTCTCGTGCTCCCTCATCGGGATATCCTTCCCGTAGCGCTCCTCCGCCTTCTGGAGGTTCTCCCTGATCGTGGCCTCGTCCTCGCAATGTACAAGAATGCGGACACCCTTCAGAGAGAACAGCTCCCGCAGCGTCATATCCCTGTCAACCAGCATGTTGCCTGTTGAGGAACCCATGAATACCTTGACTCCGCAGAACTCCCTCCCGGGCTTCAGCATCCCCCTGATTTCTTCGAGATTGTCATTCGTGGCTCCGATATGGAAGCCGTAATTGCAATATGACCTGCCGCGTGCAAGATCAAGTTTCTCCCTCAGCCTTTCCCCGGAAGTCGTTGCCGGATTGGTGTTGGGCATATCGATGAAGGAGGTGATGCCGCCGAGAAGAGCAGCCCTTGACTCCGATTCAATGTCGGCTTTGGCGGTCATCCCCGGTTCGCGGAAATGGACGTGCGGGTCAATGCAGCCCGACATCAGAAGCCTGCCCTCGAGATTCTCTGCAGCAGCTTCGGGATACTCCTCCCTGAGGATATCATTGAGCCGTTCCAGAGGCATTTCCACATTGCCGTATGTGACCAGTCCTTTGTCATTGACCTTCCAGACTCCGCCGATCCGGCCGTCGGAAATGAGAAGCGTCCCCCGTGCGGTCCCGGAGACCGTTACGATGGACGCATTCATTAGAATTGTATTTCTGCCCATATCAGGATTTCTTGTTTATTTTCCGGAACCTGAGCTTGATCACTCCCCAGAATGCCTCTCCGAATATGCTCCCGCTCATTTTGGACGAGCCGGCCTTCCTGTTGACGAAGATTACCGGCACCTCCCTGATTGGGAAGCCGAGCTTCCAGGCGGTGTACTTCATCTCGATCTGGAATCCGTAGCCCTTCATCTCCACCTTGTCCAGGTCTATGGCTTCCAGAACCCTGCGGCTGTAGCACTTGTAGCCTGCAGTGCAGTCGAAGACCTTCATCCGGAGGACTGTCCTGACATAGACCGAGGCGTAGTAGGACATTATGATTCTGCCGATCGGCCAGTTCACCACGCTGATTCCGTCGCTGTATCTCGAACCGATTGCGACGCCTTCACCTTCCTTGCAGGCCTCCAGAAGCCTTGGAAGGTCGTCAGGATCGTGGGAGAAGTCGGCATCCATCTCGAAGATGTAGTCGTATCCGTGGCCCAGGGCCCATTTGAAACCGGTAATGTATGCGGTTCCAAGTCCGAGTTTCCCGGCCCGTTCAATGAGATTGAGCCTGTCCGGAAATTCCTTCTGCAGAGATTTGACAATGGCGGCCGTCCCGTCAGGGGAGCCGTCGTCGATGATGAGTATCTCGTATCCTCCATCGAGGGAGAACACCTTGCGGATTATCCTTTCGATGTTCTCCTTCTCGTTGTAGGTCGGGATTATGACAATTTTCCTGTCGCTCATTTTCAATGTTATTTCTTGGTTTCAGCAAGCATTTCCCTGACGGCGGCCTCAAGCTGCCTGTCCTCGCCCCTGAGTACTGATGCAGGGTCATTGTAAACGAGGATGTCGGGCTCGATCTGGTGGTTCTCGCTGTAATGCCCCTCGTCAATGCACCAGGAACCTACCTGAGGTATTCCGAAGACGATGCTGGAGTTGATCTGGTATTCCCACCATACGGCCGTCATTGTGCCGGCCACCGGAGCTCCGATGAGTTTGCCGATTCCGAGAGCCTTGTAGGCGTAAGGGAAGCCGCAGGCATCAGAGTAGTTGTCCTCGCAGACGAGTACGCAGGACGGCTTGCTCCATTTGCTGTATGGGTCCTTGCCGATGAACCTGCCGCGCGGCTGGTAGTTGACATAGTCCTTTCCGCCGAGGAAGGTTACGAGATCGTCGTGAAGCCATCCGCCGCCGTTGTGCCTGGTGTCAACTATGAGGGCGTCCGCTGTCCTGTATTTTCCGAGAGCCTTGGAATATACCTCCCTGAAGCTTGGGGAATCCATTCCCTGAACGTGAACATATCCGATTTTTCCTCCTGAAAGCTCCTCGACCTTTGCCTCGCGCATCTTGACCCAGCGTCTGTAGAGGAGGGCATTGTCAGAGTATCCAGGAGTTACGAAGAGTTCGGTCTCCTTCTTTCCGCCTTTCTTCACGGTTATGGCAATCTTCTTGCCCGCCTTGCCGGTAAGAAGCTGGTACCAGTCCTTTCCGGCCTCGATCTTCTTGCCTTCTATGGAGGTGATGATGTCTCCGGCCTTGATTTCGGAGTCTGCGATGGAGAGGGCTCCGTCCGGGAGAACTTCCTTGATTTTCAGTCCGTCTCCATCATATTCGCTGTCATAGAGTACTCCGAGTGTTCCGAAGCTCAGACCGCTTGAATATCTGTATCTTCCTCCGGTGTGGGAGGCATTGAGCTCGCCGAGTATCTCGGAGAGGAGTTCCGCGAAGTCGAAGTCATTGTTGATATATGGCAGGAACTTGCGGTAGTTCTCCCTGTAGTAGTCCCAGTCGACTCCGTGAAGGTCAGGGTCGTAGAATTTTTCCTTCACCTGTTTCCACATGTGGTCGAAGATATATTCGCGCTCGGCCTTCGGCTTGTATTCATATTCGCCGGCATAGCTGATGCTCTTGCTTTCTCCGCCATTGACACTCATCTTGGAAATGCCTCCTCCGGTGCTGATGTAGATGTTTTTCCCGTCCGGGGAAGGCACGAAGCCGTACACTCCCTTCTTGAGCACCCTTACACTCTTGTCCTCCAGATCCATCGAGCAGAGATCATATCCGCTCTCCAATCTTACTATGTAGAGGAGTTTCTTGCCGTCCTCTGTAAGGAAATGGGTCCCTATTCTGCCGGAATTCATGGTCAGGCGGAAGATCCTGTCTTCCCTGCCTTCAAGGTCGAGCTTGATTTTCTCAACCTTCTTCACACTGTCTTTCTTCTCATCCTTCTTGTCGTCTTTCTTCTCGTCGCCGGCAAGCATCTTGGCAATCTCGGTGCCTTCCTTGTCCCTGAAGAACTCTGTCATTGCCTTGGCATCGAAGAACATGATGTATATGTCTCCCTCTGCTCCCCAGCTTCCGTGGCTGCGGTAACCGTCCTTGTCTGATTCCCAGGTCATCGCCTTGCCGCCCAGTGCCCAGCGGAAACTTCCGTCGTTGTAACCGCTCCTGGTCAAGTCGGTGATTTCGCCGCTTTCAATATCGATCACGGCCACGTCTTCATTGTTCCAGCCCCCGTCGGCCTGATATGATGAGAGAAGATAATGGCTGTCAGGACTCCAGCTGAACGAGAGGTCGCCGTCGGAATACGAGTAGTTCACGTCCTTGAGAAGCGACTTGGCCTTTCCGCCCTTCGTCGGTTTGATGACCAGCTCTGTCCTGTCCCTCAGATAAGCCACATATTTTCCGTCCGGGGATACGACAGGCTGGAAGCAGGTCTCGCCCTCGTCGGAGAAGAGCTCTTCCTTGAACTCCGTGGCGTAGGTGAAGTACTTGTCGTCCTTGTTTGACAATGATGTCCTCCATATTCCCCAATGTCCGTCACGTTCTGCGGAATAGTACAATGTCCTTCCGTCTTCGGAGAAACTGAGATCCCTTTCCTGGGAGGCCGTGTTGGTGATGCGCTTCGTGGTCCTGTAGTCGGCTGAAGTCACGAAGACGTCGCCCCTGAGAATAAGGGCAATTTCCTTCTGGCTCTTCGGAATGGCAATGTCGGTGGCACCGCCGCTGTAAGTGGCTCTCTCGATATCCCTCTCGTCCTGGTCGGAATATACCGTAATCTCCACTTTCACAGGCTCCCTGCCCTCTGTCAATGTGTAGAGGTCGCCGTTGTAGGAGAATGCCAGAGTGCCGTTCTTCGCTACTGAAAGATAGCGTACAGGGTTCTGGGTATAATGAGTGAGCTGGACTGACTTGTCCGGTGCTGAGAGCGAGCTCCTGTAGATGTTCATTGCCTTTCCGTCCCTCTCGCTGAGATAGTAGAACGTGTCCCCGTCCGCAGCGAAGACCGGATTCCTGTCCTCTCCCTTGAAGTCGGAGAGCTTGGTGAATGTGCCGTTTCCGTCAATGCTTAGGCTGCTTGCGCCCTTGTAGAGCCAGATGTCTTTGGTCACGGCTGAGGTGTGGTGCTTCCTGAGCGGGTCCTCATAGCCCTTGTAGTCCTCATATATTATGGCGCCATTGTCCGATATGCTGATAGCGTCGATAGGAAGCGAAGTAATCCTGACCGGTCTGGCTCCATTCAGATCTGTATAGTAGAGCTGGACTCCGCCGGGGAAGCCGTCATATCTCACGTCCTGCTCCACGGCTGCGGAGAATATGATTTTTCCATCAGGGAGAACTGCCATCGGAACCTCGTTGCCCGGGTGGAATGTGAGCCTTTTCGGAGTGCCGCCTTCGCAGGATGTCACGAAAATATCCCTGCTCTTTTCCCTGTATGAGCTGAATACAATGTTCTTTCCGTCCGCTGTCCAAAGTGGATTCGAGTCATATGCCGCATTGGTGGTGAGCTGCAATGCCCTTCCTCCAGATACCGGGACCACGAATATGTCCCCCTTGTAGCTGAATGCTATTCTGCTCCCGTCAGGGGAGATGCTGTTTTTCCTTAGCCAGCCCGGGGTTTCCTGTCCGAACGCTGTTCCTGCCGCAGCTATGGTTGCGATGAGGATTGAAAAGAGTGTCTTTTTCATTACTTATATAATGTGTTGTTATCCTGTCAATACATCTTCCAAAAATACGGATATTTTCCCATTTTCCTGCTTTACAAGCAAGAAATTTGCCCTTTTGCGGAAAAATTTCAAATATTTTCGCAAAAGTATTGCAGAATCAAAAAATTGCAGTACCTTTGCGGTGTATTAATAAACTCATACACTATGATTCAGATCAACAACCTTGGATTCAGTTACGGAAACATTCCGGTTCTGGACAATATTACGATGAAGTTGGAACCCGGCAGGATTTACGGCCTCCTTGGGGAAAACGGAGTGGGAAAAACCACTCTCCTGACATTGCTCTGCGGATTGAAGAAGACGCTTTCGGGCAGCATTGACGTGGATGGAAGCGATCCGTACGACAGGGAGCCTGATCTTCTCGCTTCCCAGTATTACCTCCCGGACGAGGTGGCGGCATTGCCGGTGAAGGCTGAGCAGTTCGCCAGGATGGAAGGGGAGTTCTGGCCGGATTACGACCACGCCCGCTTCCTCGAGATAATGAGGCTCTTCGAGAACGATCCGGAGAAGAAGATGAATGCAATGTCTGCCGGCCAGCTGAAGAAGACCTACATCTCGTTCGCACTCTCGCTCGGTTGCCGCTACCTTTATCTGGACGAGCCTACCAACGGTCTCGACATCCCGTCAAAGGCCCAGTTTCGCAGCGCCCTGATGAAATACACGGCGGAGGACAGCACCATTGTCATTTCCACACACCAGGTACGGGACCTCGAGAACATCATCGACCCGATCATCATTCTCGACCGTCAGGACGTGCTTCTGAACGCCTCTCTCGATGAGATTTCAGAGAAACTCTACTTCGACTACGGCAATACCCTCCATCCGGAGTCCCTCTACAGCGAGCAGCTGCCGGGCGGCCACATCCAGGTATATGCCAATGCGGAAGGCATTGAGAGCAAGGTCAATATCGAGGCTCTGTTCAATGCCGTACACCGCAACAAGGCTCTCATCAAGGCAATGTTCTGGGCCAGGTAGTCCAACCTGCATTGCTGAACTTTGTAACATGCATAATCAATCTGCAAATATAGATAACAATGAACAATACATTCTCATTCAAAAGATTCTGGAGGTTCTTCCTCTATGACATAAGGAGATGGGCGACATCATACGGCCCTTCCTTCCTGATCATGAGCCTTATGCCTCTCGTGCTGTATGCCATCACGATGACATTCTCACTGGTATTCACCCAGGAGGCCGCTCATCCCGTGCTGATTGCAAGGACCACGGTCCTGGCCGTCACAGCATCCCTGCTCTTCATAACCTATCCTTCCAGCGTTTACGGTTTCGTGACCGACAAGAAGGCCGGTGGAGCCTACCTCATGCTTCCCGTGTCAAGGCTGGAAAAGTTCGCCTCAATGATGCTGAACGTACTCGTCATCGTTCCGGCAATATTCTTCGCCATCTATCTCGGAACCGATGCTCTTCTCTGCCTGATCGACACCGCCTGCGGGGACTCCCTTCTGAAGTCCGCCGGCACGGCCATCACCTTCCTCAGCACGTTCGGCGGCAGTATGGAAGGCACCGAGCAGATCATATCATTCAATTTCTTCTACATGTATCTGGGCTTCGGCATCTCCATCCTCTATTTCCTCCTCGGCGCCGTTCTTTTCAGGAAGCACAAGATCCTCTACCCGATTCTCATCCTCATCGGCCTGAATATGCTTCTCTCCCTTGTCACCGGAGGCCTTATCAGTATCGGAATCTTTGAAGGCTTTGACTTTGAAAAATGGGTTCTCTCAGTCGTGAACGAGGGCAATATCGGAGCAATGGCAACATGGTTCAATGTCCTCTCAGGCCTCGTGAACATTGTGGCCATAGCAGGATTCGGCACAGCCGTATATTTCAGAATCAAGACTCTCAAACATTAGTACAATATGGAATTCGATTCGAACAAACCAATCTACCTGCAGATTTCAGATACGATCTGCGAGAAGATACTGGACGGTTCTCTCGCCCCTGACGGAAGAATTCCTTCCGTTCGGGAGTACGGAGCTCAGCTCGGGGTGAATCCCAATACAATCATGAGGACCTACGAGGTGCTCACCAGTGACGGCATCATTTACAACAAGCGCGGTCTCGGCTACTTCATATCGCCTGACGCCAGGGAAAAGGTCCTGGAAATCAGACGCAAGGACTTTCTTGAAAATGCCGTTCCGAAGATCCGCCGCCAGATGCAGCTCCTGGGAATCGGACCGGAAGTATTTGAACAATAACAGTCATTAACAATACTTCGTTAAAAAATAACAATTATATAATTTTCAAATACTTACAACTACAATAGCCAGTCTAGAGGCATTATATCAGACCTCTCGAACGGCAATAGAATAATACCGAAAAAAGTGTTAAAAAAGATGGAAAATAATGCTTGAAAAATTTGGATAAGTGCTTGATTTTCAGTAACTTAGAGTTACCACACTTTAGGTTACAAGATATGAAAATCAAGCCACTTACCCAGCTCAGAGAGATGATTTCGAAAGCCCTCTCCGGCCAGACAAATTTAAGCAAATCTTTTCATAATTTCTTCATCGAAGCCATGGAACTTTTTCTTACCATACCAAATCGCATCAACTTCCTTCAGATGGGGAGGTTCGGACGTTCGTCCGAACAACGGTTCCGTATGAACTTCAGGAAGAAGTTTGACTGGATATCGTTCAACCGGACTCTCGTTCAGGAAGGCAAAGCTAATCGCCGGGCTATAGCCATAGACCCGAGCTATATCAGCAAGTCTGGCAAGAAGACTCCTGGTGTAGGATACTTTTGGTCAGGCTGCGCTTCCGCCGTGAAGTGGGGACTCGAGCTTATGGGCTTTGCTCTCGTTGATGCCGATACCGGGACGGCAATTCACCTTGTAGCCAAGCAAACCTTTACTGCCAAAATAAGAGGTGCTGTTCCTTACTATCTCAAGCATATGGATGACCATAACACCATCATTGGCATTTACCTGAGGACCATACACTCTCTCAAAGATGACCTTCTCAAGTTGTCCAGCTGCCTGGTTGCAGATGCATTCTTTTCCAAGGAGACCTTCGTCACCGGAGCTAAAGCGCTAGGGTTCAACGTTATCAGCCGCCTCAGGGATGATGCCCGTCTGAAGTACCTGTACACTGGCCCAAAGACGGGAAAGAAGGGTCGTCCGAAGAAGTTCACCGGACCTGTCGACCTTAAGTCACTGGACGAGTCTATCTTTGAGACAATCTCGCTTGAGGATGTCACCCTGCATTCTGCCGTAGTATGGGCCGTGAGCCTCAAGCGGGAGGTTAAAGCGGTAATCGCAGAGTACATTGATCCTGAGAAAAAGGCTCAGACCAGGAAGGTGTTCTTCAGCACTGATACCAGGATGAATGCGATAGACATCTTTGACGTGTACCGGACGAGATTCCAGATTGAGTTTCTCTACCGAGACAGCAAGCAGTTTACGGGACTGTGCAACTGCCAATCGAGGGATGTCAAAGCCATGGACTTTGCATTCAACATGTCTCTCTCTACAATCAACGTTGCCAGACAATTTGGAAAGGAATATGACGTGGATCTGTCCGTCAGCGATGTCAAAATGCTCCTACATAATGCTGCAATGGTTGAACGAATATTTTCAACGTTCGGAAAAAGCCCGAACTTGATGA
>JAXDUM010000027.1:0-15028 GCA_034089285.1 Candidatus Cryptobacteroides sp. | reverse complement strand
GCTTGAGATTCTCGCCGAAGACATTGACAGACTCAATATCGGCCTTCGCCTTGAACTCGGCTATGATTTCATTTGATATTGACGGTTCCAGAAGCCTCTTGAAGGCATCGTCCACGGCCATTCTTATCTGCGCAGCAAGTTCCCCCGCCGGATAGCGCCGCTCCTGGCAGAAATCATAATAAATCTTGTTCCCGCATTTCTCCGGATCGGCATCTATCTTCACTGTCAGGAAGCCCTCATTCTCGCCCCTCAATATCGCAAGGAGGCGATGAGACGCAATTCTGGAAAGCGGCTCTGAATAATCGAAGTAGCCCTTGTACTTGAGAGCTTCGGGATTGTCCTTGGCATTCCTGGCGGCCTTGGAGACAATCCGCCTAGTCCTGAAGATGGAACGCAGCGTCTC
The DNA here is from genome assembly GCA_034089285.1 of Candidatus Cryptobacteroides sp. Lineage (GTDB taxonomy): Bacteria > Bacteroidota > Bacteroidia > Bacteroidales > UBA932 > Cryptobacteroides. The sequence goes on along the minus strand of JAXDUM010000027.1, from coordinate 14,625 downwards.
CCTGACCGAGGCCGTCTCGCTGAGTCTTTCGGCAATGATGTCCCTTGCTCCCGCCAGGGCCGCCTCGACATCGGCCACCTTGTCATTGACATATTTCCTCGCCTCAGCCTCAAGATTCCTCACATTGACAGCATACATAAGATCAGCCAGCGGCTCCAGGCCGGCCTCCTTTGCCACAACTGCCCTGGTACGCCTCTTAGGACGGTAAGGCAGATAGAGGTCCTCGAGTTCGGAAGCATTGACACAATTCTCCACAGCAGTCCTGAGCTCTGGCGTAAGACTTCCCTGCGACTCTATCGTGGAAAGTATGGAGGCCTTACTCTTCTCCATCTCGGAGAAGACATCTGTCCAATGTCTGACAGCGGCCACCTGTTCGTCGTCCAGCCCGCCGGTCTTTTCCTTGCGGTAACGGCTTATGAAAGGTACGGTGCAGCCCTCCTCGAAGAGGGCGGCGCAATTCTCTACCTGCCAGTCCTTGATTCCAAGTGTCCCGGCGATATGGGCAACGTAAATATGATTCATAACTAAGTCTTTCGTCCGTTCCGACCGGCGGAACGCGGTTATCAGTCTTGTGACAGCACCTTCAACTCATCCCTGTAAGCCGAGAAGATCTTGGACTTGGACACGAAGCCGATGTAGGTCCTGTCCTGCTTGACGACCGGGAGATTCCAGGCGTCGGTCTTCTCGAACTTCTTCATCACGCTGTCCATCTTCTCGTCCTCATAGACGTAGGCAGGCGATGATTTCATATAGTTGTAAACGTGCATCTTGTCATACAGTTCATGCTGGAACATATCCCTCCTGACATCCTCAAGAGCCACATAGCCCTGGAAATGCCGCCTTGAATCCACTACCGGGAAGATGTTTCTCCTGGACGTGGCGATTACCTGCACGAACTCTCCCAGAGTGGCATCGATACGGACTGTCTTGAAATTCGTCTCGATGAGATCGGAAATCTTGAGCAATGTCAGGACTGCCTGGTCGCTGTCGTGAGTCAGGAGTTCCCCGCTCTTGGCGATACGCTTGGTGTAGATTGAATATTTCTCCACGATGCGGATAGTGCCGAAGGATATTGTCGCAGTTATGATAAGCGGGATGAAAAGTTCATATCCGCCGGATATCTCGGCAATGAGGAAGATTGCGGTCATCGGAGCCTGCATCACTCCCGCCATAAGCCCGGCCATGCCCACGAGGACAAAGTTCTGCTCAGGCACAGTGAATGATGAGCCTGCGAGAATGAGGTTCGTCACCCTTGCGAGAAGGAAGCCTGCAATGGCACCGACGAAAAGCGTAGGTCCGAAAGTACCTCCGACTCCGCCTCCCGCATTGGTCAATGTCATGGAGAATACCTTGAGAATCAGGATCAATGCGAAGAAAACGGGCACAAGCCAGGGTGTCCTGAGCATGAATGCCAGAATGGTTTCCCCGTCGTAGGATACCGGCTGTCCGTTCAGGAGAGGACTGAGCGCATCATATCCCTCGCCGTAGAGCGGAGGGAACAGGAAGATCAGCAGACCGAGTCCTACTGCGCAGAGAGCCCATTTCGCAAACGGGTTCCTGAACTTGCCCAGCCTGTCCTCGAGGGACAATGTGGTCCGCAGGAAGTACAGCGAGACCGCACCGCAGAAGAATCCGAGCAGGATGTAGAACGGCACGTTCTTCAGGGTGAACGGGGTCAGGGTGCATTCGAACGGGAGGGAATCTCCGAGGAAGATGTAGGATACCATTGTCGCCGACACTGAGGACAGCAGCAGAGGCATCATCGAAGTCATTGAAATATTGAAGAGAAGTATCTCCAATGTGAAGAGCACTCCGGCCAGAGGGGCCTTGAAGATACCTGCCACCGCAGCAGCCGCTCCGCAGCCGAGAAGAATGGTGATGTTCCTGTAGGACATTCCCATCCATCGGGCGAAATTGGAACCGATGGCCGCTCCGGTATATACGATCGGTGCCTCCGCTCCGACAGAGCCTCCGAATCCGATGGTCAGGGAACTGGTCACAATGGAGGACCACATGTTGTGCGGCTTGATCTTCGACTCGTTCTTCGAGACGGCCACGAGCACCTTAGTCACGCCGTGACCTATCTTGTCCTTGACGAAGTACCTGACTATGAGCAGGGAAAGCAGCATTCCCAATCCAGGATAGACGAGGAGGAGATAGTTGTCGGCAGAGCCGCTGAACCAGAAGGTGAGCTGGTGGTGAATGGTCTCCACAAGGGTTTCGAGCAGCACAGCGGCCAGCCCGCTGCATATACCTACAGCAAGGGAAAGCACCAGAAGCTTGTTCTTTTCGGAAACATTGCGGAGATGATCCCGTAAAGATGCAAGCCTGCGTCTGATGATGGAGTGTATCTTCTTTGTGCCGTTCATTGCGGAGAAATGAAAAAAGGTCCCGGGGTACGGAGCCTCGGAACCTGATGCGTCTGTATGTCGCCGATGCCTCTATGCGTCCGAAGAATCATCATCCCCAGCTGAATACTGGGCGATGTTGTCATCCGGGAGGGTTGAACCGGTATCGTCCGGAGTACCCTCTCCATCTTCCCCGTCGCCTTCATCCGCCTCGTCAAGCCACTTCTTGATATCGTCGGCATCATCTGTCTTGACCTTGATCTTGACAAGATAGATTGCATCCGGAATTTCCACGGTCACCGCATAGAAACAGGAACCGTCCGGCTTGTCATACTTTATGAGGTCCGGAAAATAATCGTTGAATCCCTTTGGATATTTCTCTGCAAAAGCCGCCGCCAGTTCGCTTGACATATTCTCATAACTCACAACAGCTCGCTTCTTCTGATTGACTGCCATAACACAGAAATTTATCTATTATTGTTCTCGAATTTAGCCTTTTTCAATGTTCAGGTTTCGGGCTGCAATATTAGATATAGTTTTGGAATTGTGAAAGGGTTTGACGAAAAATTTTTCAACAATGTTGAAAAGATCCGGCCGGAGCAGCGATAAGTATTGGCTCCTGACCGGTACGCACCTGCGGTGCTATCCCTCCCACCGCTTTGCGGCGGGCCCCTCACCGTTCACGGAGCCACGGGCGGCTACGCCGTCCGGAGCCAACCCCTATAGCCGTTTACGGAAGAAGAATGATTTCTGCATCTGTTTTTTCTTCATGTCATGCTCGCAGAAGACCGGCTTCATGTCACGCGGGTCTAGCCCGGAATAGAACATAACGGAAGATGTGGTCATCGGAGTAGGCGTGAAATCCTGAACCTGGTCCATATAGAGACCTCTCAAGGAAGGATTTGAGGCCAGTCTCTCCATATCCTTCATCGTGCATCCGGGATGCGAGGAGATGAAATAAGGGACAAGCCCGGTCTTCCGGCCCTCCTCCCCGGTCAGTTTGTCAAACTCGACTCTCAGCCTGTCGAAGAGCCTGAATGACGGTTTGCCCATATATTTCAGTACCCTGTCCTCAGTATGTTCAGGAGCCACCTTCAGACGGCCACAAGTGTGATTCAGCACCAGCTCGCGGAAATAAGGGCGGGACGAAGCATCTACAAATCCCTTCTCCGTGAGGAAGAGGTCATAACGTATGCCGCTGCCTATGTAGGCGTGACGTATCCCTTTGATAGACAACACCCTGTCATAGAGCTTAAGCAGCCTCGAATGATCCCTGTCCATATTCGGGCAAGGTGCAGGATAGAGGCATGACTTGCGCCGGCAGACATTGCACAGCTCCTGGTTCTTCCCCCTCATCCCGTACATATTGGCGGTCGGGGCACCGAGGTCGGAAATATTCCCGGCGAAACCCGGCACATCAAGAAGCCCTCTGGCTTCCTTCACGATGGATGCCTCCGAACGGGACTGGATGAATTTGCCCTGATGGGCGGCAATTGTGCAGAAATTGCAGCCTCCGAAACAGCCCCTGTGAGTGGTGATGGAGTACTTTATCATATCGTAGGCCGGGATTCTCTTGCCCTTGTACCTCGGATGAGGAAGTTTTGTGAAAGGCAGATCCCAGTATGAATCCATCTCCTCCTGCGTGGCCGGTGGATAGGGTGGATTGACCTGGACGTATCCGTCCCCGCAACCCTCGCGGATAATGTCCGGATGCATCATATTGGCCAATGTCTCGATATGATGGAAATTTTCGGCAAAGGCCCGCTTGTTCTTCAGGCATTCCTCGAATGAATGCAGGACAGTGACCCCTTCACCCGGCTTCGGACTTCCGCTGACCCTGAAGGCAATCTGCGGAATCTTCTGCATATCCCGCCTGCCCCAGCCGGCCTCGATTCCCCTTGTCAGTTCCAGCATCGGCCTCTCGCCCATACCGTAGCAAAGATAATCAGCCCCGCTGGTTTCCAGCACCGACGGCATCAGGCAATCCTTCCAGTAATCATAATGGGCAAGCCTGCGGAGAGAAGCCTCGACGCCTCCTATGACCACTGGAACATCCGGATAAATCTCCTTAAGAATACGGGTATATACCGTCACGGCATAGTCGGGCCTCTGTCCGGACTTTCCTTCCGGAGTATATGCGTCATCGTGCCTCAGCCTCTTGGATGCGGTGTAATGATTGACCATCGAGTCCATTGCTCCGGCATTGACCCCGAAATAAAGTCTTGGTCTGCCCAGTTTGCGGAAATCCCGGAGGTCATCCCTCCAGTTCGGCTGAGGCACAACCGCCACACGCCAGCCCCATTTCTGAAGCCAGCGTGCAATGCAGGCGGTTCCGAACGACGGATGGTCGATGAAAGCATCGCCTGTGAAAATGATTATGTCAATGTAGTCCCATCCCAACGCCTCGACTTCCTTTTTCGAAGTCGGGAACATGTATGCGGACTCTTTCTGTTCAATGGAAGCCATTACATCCTCTCCGGAAGCTGGATTCCGAGAATATCCATAGCCTTCACGAGAACCTCGGCGACAGTCTGGATGAGGACAAGCCTGAACCTGCGGACATCCTGATCCTCCTCCTGGAGAATCCTGGTATCGTGATAATACTGGTTGAACTCCTTCGCCAGGTCATAGGCATAGTTGGCAATCACTGCAGGAGAATATGCCGCACCGGCCTCCGCGACCTTCGCAGGATATGTGGAGAGCAGCTTGATGAGCCTTGTCTCCTTGGCGGACGGCTCAATGGAGGCAAGCACGTCAGCTGCCTTGTGCGATATACCCTGGTCGTCAGCCTTCCTCAGGATGGACTTGATACGGGCGTGGGTGTACTGGATGAACGGACCCGTATTGCCGTTGAAGTCAATGGACTCCTTAGGGTTGAAGAGCATTGTCTTCTTAGGATCCACCTTGATGATGAAGTACTTGAGGGCTCCGAGACCAATCATCCTGTAAAGCTGGGCCTTCTCGTCATCTGACATGTCGGCGAGCTTGCCGGATTCCTCGGAGGTCTTCCTGGCCTCATCGTACATCTGCTCCAGAAGGTCATCAGCATCGACAACGGTACCCTCGCGTGACTTCATCTTGCCCTCAGGCAGCTCGACCATACCGTAGGAAAGATGGAAAATGTCATCCGCCCACTTGAAACCGAGCTTTCCGAGAATGAGCTTCAGCACCTGGAAATGGTAGTTCTGCTCATTGCCGACAACATAAACGTGGCTGTCAAGCTTGTATTCGGAGAATCTCCTCTCGGCAGTTCCGAGGTCCTGGGTCATATACACAGAAGTTCCGTCGCTCCTGAGCAGGAGTTTCCTGTCAAGCCCGTCCGCGGTAAGGTCACACCATACGGAACCGTCCGGATCCTTCACGAACACGCCCATATCCAGTCCCTTCTGAACCAGTTCCTTGCCGAGGAGATATGTCTCGGACTCGAAATACGTCTTGTCGAATGAAATGCCGAGCTCCCTGTAGGTCTTGTCGAAGCCGTCCATCACCCAGCCGTTCATTGTCTTCCAGAGTTCCCTGACATCCTTGTCGCCCTCTTCCCATTTCACAAGCATCTCGTGGGCCTCCTTCAGGGATGGGGCCTCCTTCTCGGCCTGGTCCTTGGTCATTCCGCCGGCAACAAGCTCGTCAACTTCCTTCTTGTAGATATCGTTGAATGCCACATAGCAGTCGCCTACGAGGTGGTCGCCCTTCTTGCCGGAATTCTCCGGGGTAATACCGTTGCCTGCCTTCAGCCAGGCAAGCATCGACTTGCAGATATGCACTCCCCTGTCATTGACAAGGGTGACCTTCATCACATTGTTGCCGCAGGCCTTGAGAAGCCTTGAAACCGAGTCTCCGAGGAGATTGTTCCTGATATGGCCGAGGTGGAGCGGCTTGTTGGTGTTCGGCGATGAAAACTCGACCATTATGTTCTGTCCCGTGGATGGGAGCTGGCCAAAATCATTGTCCGACAATATGTCATTGAAGAGTTCGTTCCAGTAAAGCGGAGAGAAGGAAATGTTCAGGAAGCCCTTGACGCAGTTGTAGCCTGCAATCTCGGACACGTTCTCCCTGAGCCATTCACCTATGGCTTTGCCCGTGTTCTCCGGGGACGAATGGGATACCTTCAGCAGAGGGAATACCACGAGGGTATAGTCTCCCTCGAACTCCTTCCTGGTCACCTGGACCTGGAGCGAACCCTGCTCCACATCAGCCCCATAGAGGCTCTTTATGGCCTCGGCTGCCTTAGTCTGTATAAATGTTTCTGGTGTCATTGATTTTCCGGTTAAGCATTATCCGAGATAGCCCTTGAGCAGCTTGCTCCTGTTCGGGCTCTTGAGCCTTCTGATGGCTTTCTCCTTTATCTGGCGCACACGCTCGCGGGTCAGGCCGAAACGCTCGCCGATTTCCTCGAGGGTCATCTCCTGGCAGCCGATGCCGAAGAAGGACTTGATGATTTCCCTCTCCCTGCTTGAAAGTGTGGAAAGAGCCCTTTCGATCTCGGTATTGAGAGACTCGTTGACAAGACCGCGGTCAGCGCTCGGGGAATCGTCGTTCGGAAGCACGTCGAGAAGGCTGTTGTCCTCGCCCTCCACGAACGGAGCATCCACGGAAACGTGGCGGCCGGATACCCTGAGGGTGTCGGAAATCTTGTCCTTCGGAACGTCGATCATCTCGGAGAGTTCCTCGCTTGAAGGCTGGCGCTCGTTCTCCTGCTCGAACTTTGAGAGGGCCTTGTTGATCTTGTTCAATGAGCCCACCTGGTTCAGAGGAAGCCTGACGATGCGGGACTGCTCTGCAAGGGCCTGGAGAATCGACTGGCGGATCCACCATACCGCATAGGAAATGAACTTGAAGCCCCTGGTCTCGTCGAATTTCTCGGCGGCCTTGATGAGTCCGAGGTTGCCCTCATTGATAAGGTCAGGGAGGCTGAGTCCCTGATTCTGATATTGCTTCGCTACCGAAACGACGAATCTGAGGTTCGCCTTGGTAAGCTTTTCAAGCGCTTTCTGATCACCTTTCCTGATGCGTTGAGCCAGCTCCACCTCTTCTTCAGGTGAAACCAGCTCTTCTCTTCCTATTTCCTGGAGGTACTTGTCAAGCGACGCGCTCTCCCTGTTGGTAATCGATTTTGTAATCTTAAGTTGTCTCATATATTGCCTTTGGTTCTAATCTTTCCCAAAAGCGAAGTAAGCGGCCTTGCCATAAGAAGTCACTCCCTCTACATATACAGCCCTCTTCGCCTTCTTCACGATGTTTATCACATCTTCGGCCTTGCTTACAGGCTGATCGTTCACATAAAGGATGATGAATCCGTCCTTGACGCCGGCATCCTGGATCTTGCCCGGGCCGACTGAAACAATCTCTACTCCCGACTTGAGACCAAGAGCCGCAAGAGTCTCCTTCGACGCCTCCCTGATCTTGGAGCCGTAGAAAGCAGTGGACCCGTCAATATCTCTTGTACCGGTTTCCGAGGCAGTGCCCTGGAATGTGACCTCCAGAATCTTCTCGTCTCCACCTCTTATGACGGTAACGGCAGCCTTGTCGCCAGGATTGTATGAACTGACTTTTTCCTGTAAGGATGAAGGAGAGGTGATGGCCGTGGAATCAACCTTGACGAGCACATCGCCCTTCCTGATTCCGGCCTTGTCAGCAGCGCCTCCTTCCAAAACCTCCTCTATATATACTCCATTTGGCGAGAAAAGTTTCAATTCTTTCGCTTTTTCATCAGTAATGGCCGACATTGTCACACCGAGGATGGCTCTCTTGACACTCCCGAAGTCAATGAGGTCGTCAGCAATCTTCCTTACGATATTGGATGGGATGGCAAATGAATATCCAGTGTAAGAACCTGTCTGTGAGATGATTGCCGTATTGACTCCGACAAGTTCACCCTTCTGGTTGACGAGGGCTCCGCCACTGTTTCCCGGATTGACGGCGGCATCTGTCTGGATGAATGACTCGATTTTGAATTCACCGTTGTAATGAGGCATCTGGCGACCCTTAGCGCTGACGATGCCGGCGGTGATGGTGGACCTGAGGTCGTACGGGCTGCCGATCGCAATGACCCACTGACCGAGCCTGAGCTGGTCGGAATCCCCGAAAGGAACTACCGGAAGTCCCTGGGCGTCAATCTTGATGATGGCGACATCCGTGGCCGGGTCGGTGCCGATGACCGTAGCCGGATAGGTCTTGTTGTTGTTCAATGTCACCTCCACCTTGGTAGCTCCATCGACCACGTGGTTGTTGGTGACAATAAATCCGTCAGGACGGATGATGACGCCTGAACCGCTGCCCTGCTGCTCCCTGGACTGCGGAGTAGCCTGGTCTCCGAAGAAGAAGCGGAAGAACGGGTCCACTGTATAATTCTGCTGCTGCCTGATCGTCACCTTGACATATACAACCGCATCCACTGCAGACTCGGCCGCATATGTGAAATCGGGATAATCCGTCTGTGACAGATTGACAGTCCTGTATGCCGCACCGTCGGCAGATATGGCAGATGCGCCGGCAACCTCACCGGGAACGCAAGCTTTAACAACTCCGAATGCTGTAAGACCGGCAACAACGGCCGATACGCAGATTGTAAGCAATGACTTGTTCATATCTCTTTCTGTTTTAATTGTTTTCAAATTACGGATTCTCCCCGTCCGGGGGAGCCAAGGCCTTGAAAAATCAAATTATATGCCATAAGTCGGGAATTTTGATTATCTTTGTAGTTACCCGTTTTACCGAATATAAAAGTATATAGGATATGAAATTCGCAGTATCAAGCTCAGAACTTCTGAAAGGCCTTCTGACAGTTTCAAAGGCCATTCCGTCCAAGGCGACGGAAGCCATTCTGGAAGACTATCTCTTCTCCCTGAGCGGAGACTTGCTCGAGGTTACCGCATCGGACAAGGAAATCACGATGAAGACCTCGATCGCAGTGGATAACAAGGAAGGCGACGGCAGAATCGCCGTCCCTGCCAGACAGTTGAACGACCTTCTCAGGGAATTGCCTGACCAGCCGCTCACCATCAGGACAATAAGCGAGAACCAGTTCGAATGCGCCTGGGCCAGCGGAGAATCCTCCCTGCCTTATTTCAACCCTGACGACTATCCGGAGTGCCAGACCACAGGACCGGATGCCATCACCGTTGAATTTCCGGCAATGACGCTGGTGGACGGCATAAGCAGGACCATCTACGCATCCTCCGACGAGGACAACCGCCCGGTGATGAACAGTATCTTCTTCGACATCAACCCGGATTCGACCACTCTCGTGGCCTCCGACCTGCAGAAGCTGACCTGCTACACGGCTGATGACGTCAAGGCTGAAAACCCTTGCTCGTTCATCCTCAACAAGAGGCACGCCGCCGTCATCAAATCCATCATCGGCAAGGACGTGGAGTCCGTCAAGGTGACCTTCGACGCCAGGACGGTAGTGTTCAGATACGACGGCACAGTGATAATCTGCTGCCTTGTTGTCGGCAAATATCCGGACTACAGGACCATCATCCCGCAGAACAACTCCAACATCCTCAAGATCAACAGGACATTGCTCCTGAATACGGTAAGGCGCATTTCGGTATGTTCCCCGAAGGCATCGAACCACATCAAGTTCGACCTTACGCCGGGCTTCATCGAGATTTCCGCCCAGGACCTGGGCTTCGAGATTGCCGCACACGAGAAGATAAGCTGCCAGTATGACGGCAGCGATCTCCAGATAGGTTTCAAGTCCACCCACATCATCGAGATGCTCTCGAACCTCAGCTGTGACGAAGTGGTGATGAAGTTCGCGGACAGGAGACGGTCTGCCCTCCTGATGCCTTCAGAGGAGGATGCCAAGTCGGAGAAGGTCTTCGGCATTGTAATGCCGATAATGGTCAAATAACACCTTGGTCGAAGATGAATCTCAATCTTGAAAGGCCTCTCCTGTTCTTCGATATCGAGAGCACGGGGCTTAATATAGCGACCGACTGCATTGCCGAGCTGAGTTTCGTGAAAATCTTCCCGGACGGAGAGCAGAGAATCAAGACCTGGAAGCTCTGCCCGTGGAACTATGTGGCCAGATGCCAGCAGCCCATGAACCCGAGCGCAAGCGAGGTGAACGGACTGAAGGACGAGGATCTGGCAGGATGCCCGAAGTTCCATGAGGTTGTGGACGAAGTGGTGGAATGGCTTACTGACAGCGACCTGGCCGGGTTCAATTCGGCCAAGTTCGACCTGCCGATGCTGGCCGAGGAAATCGAGAGGGTCCGCCTTTTCATGAACAGGAACATTGACCTGAACCTCCACGAAAAGAAGATGGTGGACGTCCAGACCATATACCACGCCATGGAGCCGAGAAATCTCAGGGCCGCATACAGGTTCTACTGCGGAGGTCAGGATTTCGAGAATGCGCACACGGCCGAGGCTGACACTATCGCCACCTACGAGGTGCTCAAAGGCCAGCTTGACAGATATCCTGAACAGCTTAAGAACAATGTGGATTTCCTTGCCAATTTCGCAGGCCGTCCGAAGACCGTGGACTATGCCGGAAGACTTCTTTTCGGAAAGGACGGCGAGGCCATCATCAGTTTCGGAAAGCACAAGGGAAAGACCGCACGCGAGGTTTACCGCACCGAGCCTTCGTATTTCGCCTGGATTCAGAACGGAGAGTTCACACTTGACACCAAGAGGCAGTTCGAAATCCTCAGGCAGCAGTTTGAAGCGGAGAAAAAGGAGGCGGCAAGACAGAGCCGCAAGCCATTGGAAGGCAAGGACTTCGAAGATGCCACCCAGCTCCTTTTCCAGCATTTCGGAGGAGATAGACACCAGCGTTGAACATAATAGTAAGAACATACGGAGGGCACTATGTCACCAGGCCGGACACGACCTGGGAGAAAGACAATGAGGATTTCTTCCCTCCTGATTTTACGGAAAGTTTCGAGTGGACTCCCGTGGTCTTCGCCCGTGTCTGCAAGCCCGGGCGGAGCGTCGGGGCACGTTTTGTCAGAAGATATTATGACAGAGTAGGTTACGGCGTTCTGCTCTACCCTGCCGACCATATCGGAGAGGGGCCTGAGGAGTATGCGGAAGCATTGACATTGGACCATACCTCATTCCTGCCCGACCCGAAATTGAGCATTGAGGAGGCAGATGGACTTGCCTTCTCTGTGAAGATGGACGGGGTCAACATCTTTGAAGACACAGTCCAGGCGGGTCAACTTCTGGACAATGCCGTCTGCGAGGCCACGAAACGGCTCTACATCCGCACCGGCGACATCATAGCCGTGGAACTTGCCGCCAGGTCTCCCCTCTGCACAAGGACGGAGGGCAACCGGGAAATCTCCGGCACAGCCGGGGACGATGCCTCCATGTCATTCAGAATCAGATTTGTATAGTCGTCAGGGTCGCGAAATGGGAATTGCCGTCCCTAGCACGACATCAGCCCGGAAAGGACTGCCGGGACAGGCACTGCTATCTCGAGCCGATCCAGATCAGCAGCATGCCGATAATGATGAAGGCAAGGTCAAGCGCCTTGGCCTTGAGATTGCGTTCCCTGAAGATAATGGCTCCGCACAGGAATGACACGATGACGGAACTCCTCCTGACAAGGGAAATTACGGAAATCATCGAGTCAGGCTGCCTCAGGGCGGAAAGGTAGGCGAAATCAGCGGCGGAAATGAATACTGAAATCAGCGGTATGGCCCAGGACCAATGGAAAGGAGTGGATTTATGCCGGTTGGGCATCCATAAGGCCAACATCATCAGGCCCATAAGCAGCATCTGGTAGAAATTGTACCAGCCCTGGACAAAGGCCGGATCGAGAATCCGCATTATGTACTTGTCATACAGGCCGCTGCAGGCGCCCGTAATGGAAGCTGCCGCTATGAACCATATCCACTTGTTATGGACGAAATCGACATTTTCCTTTTTGCTCGAACGGCTCAGCATCAGCAGGGAGACCATCGCAAGGATGACTCCTCCCCATTGCCATCCGTTAAGCTTCTCCCCGAAAAGAAGCATTGCGCCAAGAAGCACAAGAACAGGCCTCGTGGCGTTGATTGGCCCCACAATCGTGATCGGGAGATGTTTCAGCCCGAAATATCCGAACAGCCAGGAGGACAGCACAATGCAGGATTTCGCAAAGGTCATGAGATGGGCTCTCAGCGCATCGGCGGCACCAGCAGATGCTGAACTGTCCCCGGCTAAGGACTGGATGATGAACGGGGAGAAAATAAGTGTCGAGAACACCGTGTTCAGAAACAGCACGGGTATTACCGCATTGTCTTTCAAAGATGCTTTTTTGGCGGTATCATAAAGTCCCAGCAGCGCTGCGGACAGAAATGCAAGGGCAAGCCACATATTGTCAAGTTCATTTATCTTATGGTCACGATTGTCACGCCTGCAGGTCCCGGAGTCCAGGAGCAGCTCAGGGCATATGCTTCATCTATCTCCCTTCGGATGGCGTCGCGGAGGATTCCGTCACCGACCCCGTGGATGAAGGAGATTCTCATTCCCCTGTGCTTCATATTCTTATGCAGGATGCTCTTGAAATATTCCAGCTGATACGGCAGTTCAAAGCCTTCCGGAGCATCATATCCTGACGGAATCTTTTCAATGTGCAGGTCTATCGATATCTCATTCGGAAGGGCCTGCGGTCTTTCCCGCCCCTGCTCTTTGCGTTCATGTCCACCTCCAGCGCCCTTGAGAAGCCTCGCATCTTCCTCGGCATTGTTCACAATAAAGTCGTTGAAGCCGGCTCTGAACAGGAGACCGTCAATCTCTATCTCCACGCAATCCTTGTGCACGTGGCGTAGGATGCCCCGGTCATTGGAGTCCATCAGAGTTACGGTACAGCCGGGACAGAGGCCGCGCTCTTTCGCCACCCTCTCCCCTTCCATCTGTTCCTTTGGCTTGTGAACGACAGTACGGCTGCGCCTATTTGGCTGCTGCACAGCCTCTTTGCCCGAAGCATCCTTTCTGTCCAACTCCTTTTTCAATGCCTTCAGAGCGGAAAAATCATTGTACTTATTCATCATCACAATTTCAAGCCGTCGTTGATTCTGTCTTCCTCCGGCACCTTCGGGGCTGCCTTCCCTGCGGACATGAGAATCTTATGCAATTCAAATATACATAAAATCTATGGACAAACCTCCAAAAATTGGAAGATTAACGCAATGTAATCTGCGAATTAAGTAGTTATGAGAAAATTGCGAAAGTTGGATAGAGGGCTGAATAGCGTTTCAAAGCGGATTGGAGAAAGAGAACGGTTTCCTGATCGTTACCCGTCAGAAATGAAGATTTAACAGTCACCGTTCCGTTTGCGCCGCTCTGCGCAGGTTTGTGTTTGGGGCAGACCAAAACCTCTTGCTATCCTCAGTTGGCTGAAACGTCATTTTATTTGTGCCCGAATCCTACTCAAACTTGCCTGTGTGATGCCTAAATAGGTGGCGATACTTCCTAACGGCAACCGCTGTAACAAATCAGGGTCTTTCTCCAACAACTCGTGATACCGTTCCGAGGCGACGGCTGACAACATGGAAATCAGCCGTTCCTCGGCAGCAAGCAGTTCCATTTCCGCATAACGCCGTCCCCAATTAGCTATGTGCAAATCCTCCAAGAATAACTCTTTCAGTTTTTTCCTTTCCAATACATATAAGACAGAATTTTCCATCAGCTCCATTGTTTCATACCCCGGTTCGTCATTCACATATCCTTTCATGGAAACAATAGTCGCCCCTTCCTTGCCGACCCAAAAGGTAATTTCTTTCCCCTCCACCGAAGTATAGGCGCGGACAATGCCTTTCTTGATGAAAAAGATGTCTTTTTCTATCTTGCCATATTCCAACACTTGGAATCCTTTTGGGTATGAGACTTCCGTCAGGCATTGCCGCAACTTGTCCAAAGACGCATCTGGCATGACATATCTCTGGTTGATGATTTCCTTTATATCCATAAGTCATTTTTGTGGTACAAAATTATAAAATAGTGCACAGAAACAGCTGCCAACGGCTGTTTTTGTCAAATGAAAAATCCTTTTTTGCCAAATGTAAAAAACGGTTAGAAATTACTTGCTTACTTTTGCACCCGAATTTACAATCATAGGTATGAATTGGATAATTTTATTTTTGGCAGGATTGTTTGAGGTAAGCCTTACATTCTGCTTGGGAAAAACGAGAGAGGCATCAGGTATTGGTTTTTATCTGTGGGGAAGCGGTTTCTTGGCTTCCACGGTATTGAGTATGGCATTACTTGCCAAAGCGGTTCAGACTTTGCCTTTGGGCACGGCATACGCCATTTGGACGGGTATCGGAGCGGTCGGCAC
>JAXDUM010000026.1:0-2349 GCA_034089285.1 Candidatus Cryptobacteroides sp. | reverse complement strand
TCCCCGTTGCCTGTAAGCCTGAATGCCTCTCTCTCGACGGCGTCCCAGTCGATCCCGTCGTCTGACCTGGTCCCCGTTTCCGGGATATAACAATCGTCAAGTATCTCATATTCAATGCCTTCAGGCATACTGGTCCCGTGCGGGAGCACTGCGTACTGCCAGGTAATGTCCTCCTCGTCAATCTCCGGGTCGTGGTAATAGTCTCCGTCCCGGATAATCTTGTAGTCCAGCGGGTGGTCCATCAGGTCGTACCCTGCACTTACAAGCCGCTGGTATTCTTCCTCGCTCTTCGGCAGAAACCTGACATACACGTCGGTCGGGGTGATGTCAACTCTGTCCGCCTTGGTCGGATACAGGTTCGCCAATGCCTTCGTGACGTTGGACACCGAATACGGATCCTCCAATTTCTCGCCGAGAACTATCATGTCATGCCCCATTTCCTCCTTGCTGTCCCATCCTTCGGGCGCAATGTCGGCCCCTTTTTCATTGCATCCTCCCGCCGCAAGCAATAGCAGGACAGATGCGGTCAAACTCAATCTCCGCATTTCAATTTCAATTTGTCGCACTCCTTTCCAGGCCGGAGCGCTCAGTTGTCAGTCAGGTCGCCTGGATACCGGTTCTGTGCCGACGGAATCCGGGCCCTGATTCCGATCGGTTCACGATTGCAAAGTACGGGAGGATTATCCGCATTCAGAAAATGAACACGGATAAATTTTAAAATCGCCATTTCTTGATATTGCAATGCGGTTTTTTTATATTTGCCTGAATGAAATTTGACACAAATATGACAATGCAGAGAAAGATTATCATCTCATTTCTGGCCATCCTGACCACTTGCGGACTGGGACTGGCACAGACTTACTCCGACATTATCCGGGAGTACAGATATGCCGCAGCCGGTGTTTATCATCCCTATCATGCCGGAGACCTGACAGACAGCAAGGCTCCAAGAGGATTCAAGCCGTTCTATATCTCCCATTTCGGGCGGCACGGCTCGAGATACCTCGCCCATCCCGAGTCGTATGAGCCTCTGTATGGCGGGGCGGGTAAGGTGGCTGACCTGCTTTCAGAAGAGGGTGGAAAAATCGTGGAGCAGGCATTGCAGGTCGCTGACGCCCACAAGGGCATGTACGGCGAACTGACTCCTCTCGGTGCGAGGGAACATTATGCTATCGCACAGCGGATGTACAACCGGTTCCCTTCAGTTTTCCGTTCCAGGCAGGAGGTGGAGTGCTGTGCAAGCACTGTAAGGCGCTGCATAATATCGATGGCCAATTTTGCGCAGGGAATGGATGACTGCGACCCGGACCTTGACTTCGTCTTCAATACCGGTGACAGGTACATGGCCTATATAATGAAGGGCAATACCCACAAGGAAATCAAAAGCTATGTCCGCTCCCATCTCGGACCGCTCAAGAGGGAGCGTTGCGGATATGAGAAGCTCTTCTCCAGGCTCTTCACCGACCCGGAGGAGGCAGCAGCCAGGCTGGGGGACCCTTACAAGTTCGCATTGGCGCTGTACGATGCCGCTGCCATTGCCCCGGACCTGGACTTCCTTGGCGTTGACCTTCTGCAGTATTTTGATATTGACGAACTTATAGCATTGGCGGAATGTGATTCGGATGACATGTTCGCGGAGGTTGCCAATTCGGAGGAATGGGGAGACTTCGCAATGAGCCCGGCTGATGATCTGCTGGAGGATTTCATTGCCAAGGCGGATGCTGCCATACTTCCGGATTCAGGCAGGGCGGCCGATCTGCGCTTCGGTCACGATACCGGTCTCCTTCCGCTGACCTGTCTCCTGGGAATCAGGGAGATGAGCGTCAAATATCCTTCGGAGACCGCTCACGACAACTGGAATACATACAGCAGGATTCCTATGGGCTCAAATCTCCAGATGGTATTCTACCGCAATGCTGCCGGAAAGATACTCGTGAAGCTCCTTTACAATGAGCAGGAGACCTCCATTCCGGCCCTGGAACCGTATTCCGGCAATTATTATGAATGGGAGACCCTCCGCGCCTGGATGGTCTCCAGAGTCGATTTCGCAAGGAATAATCAATAAGGAACCGAGATGAAAATAGTATATCTGGATGCTGCCACTGTGGGTGACGTATCTTTCGCAAGCATAGCTGCGCTTGGCGAGCTGGTCTGCTGGCCTGAATCTACCGCAGAGGAGGCCCTGGAAAGGGTCAAGGATTGCAATGTGTTGATTGTCAATAAGGTATTGGTGACAAGGGAACTTCTTGACGCCGCTCCGGCTCTCCGGCTGGTCTGCGAGGCTGCCACCGGAGTCAACAATATTGACCTGGAAGCCTGCCGGGAGAGGAACATCCCTGTCCGCAATGT
>JAXDUM010000025.1:0-39603 GCA_034089285.1 Candidatus Cryptobacteroides sp. | reverse complement strand
TGAGGCAGGTGAGCAGATCGGCGTGGTGACCACCGGCTACCATTCCATCTCTCTCGACAAGAGCATTTGTTTCGCCCTTGTGGATGCAGCTTACGCAGCTCTCGGCACTCAGGTGATGATCCGCATCAGGAAGAAAGTCTTCCCTGGAATCGTCATAAAGAAGCGTTTCTACCAGACAAACTACAAGAAATAATCACATTTTAATTGAATAAACTATGAGCAAAATCATTGAAGGTCTCAAGTACAGCGAGACTCACGAGTGGGTAAAAGTTGAAGGCAATGTAGCCATCGTCGGCGTTTCCGACTATGCGCAGAAGGAAATGGGCGATATCACATATGTGGATATGCCGGACGTTGACGACGAGGTTTCCAAGGACGAGGAGTTCGGCGCTCTCGAGAGCGTGAAGGCTTCCAGCGACCTCGTAAGCCCTGTCAGCGGTGTCGTTGTGGAGAAGAACGAGGCTCTGGAGGATGCACCTGAACTCATCAACCAGGACCCTTACGAAAACTGGATCATCAAGGTGGAGATGAGCGACGCTTCCGAGCTTGACGCGCTTCTCGACGCTGCCGGATACGCCAAGCTTATCGGAGAATAAGTAACGGCGCAAACAGTCCGCATCAGCGACACTTAAATTGAAAATATATGTCAACATTCTCATATTTTCCTCATACTGAGGATGATATAAAGGAAATGCTGCAGCGCATAGGGGTCTCCTCACTGGATGACCTCTATTCCGATGTGCCTGCCGAGTTCATCTTCAAGGGTCAGTATGACCTTCCTGATGCAATGTCCGAGCAGCAGATCCGCGAGCATTTCGCAGCCCTTGACCGCCGCAATACCAAGCTGAAGATTTTCGCAGGCGCAGGGGCATACGACCACTACACACCTTCAGTCGTGCCTTATCTTGCCGCAAGGTCAGAGTTCAGCACGGCCTACACTCCTTACCAGGCGGAGATTTCCCAGGGAACTCTCCGCTACATCTTCGAGTATCAGAGCATGATCTGCGAGCTCACCGGTATGGAGATTTCCAACGCCTCGATGTATGACGGTCCTACAGCGGCTGCAGAGGCAATGTTCATGGCCATGGCCTGCACCAAGAAGAAGACCAGGGTTCTCCTTTCGGACACCCTTCTTCCGAATGTCCGCAGGGTAGTCGAGACATATGCCGGATTCCACGGGGTACAGCTCGGCAGCATTGCACAGAAGGACGGCCAGACCTCCCTCGAGTCCCTGAAGGCGGAACTTGCCGCAGGTGACGTTGCAGGCATCATTGTACCGGCTGTGAACCGCTTCGGCATTGTCGAGGACTTCACGGGCTTCGCAGAGGCCGTGCACGAGGCCAAGGCCATTGTTGTCGAATATTGCGACCCTTCAGCCCTCGCAGTCATCAGGACTCCGGGAGAATGGGGATTCGACGTCGCTGTGGGTGACGGTCAGTCGCTCGGTCTTCCGCTCAATTTCGGAGGCCCTTACGTAGGCTTCATGGCCTGCAGCAAGGAGCACGTCCGCAAACTGCCGGGACGTATTGTCGGACAGACAGAGGATGCGGCCGGAAGACGTTGCTTCGTGCTCACTCTCCAGGCCCGCGAACAGCATATCCGCAGGGAGAAGGCTACCAGCAACATCTGCTCCAACGAGAGTCTTATGGCTCTGTATGTGACTATCTATCTGTCACTTATGGGACCTGAGGGAATGCACAAGGTCAATTCTCTCTCCTCCTGCGGAGCTCATTATCTCCACGACGAGCTTCTCGCAACCGGCAAATTCGAGGAAGTATTCGACAAGCCTTACATAAAGGAATTCGTCCTCAGGCCGCTCGTTCCGACAGAGAAGCTTCAGCAGGCTCTTCTGGATGCCGGCTATTTCGGAGCACTCGCGACAGAAGAGGGCTATGTCAGCTTCTGTGTCACAGAGAAGCGTACGAAGGCCGAGATCGACGGTCTTGTAGCTGTAGTTAAAGGACTTTAATCAGAGGAGGATACTTGTATGAAATATTATGACAAACTGATATTTGAACTCTCCAAGAAGGGGAGAACAGGTTTTTCTCTTCCCGAGAATGAGTTCTGCGCATGCCGCAACGGTGGCGTGAAGCCTGCCGGCTGCCTCTGCAAGGCTCTGCCGGACAATCTCCGCCGTTCATCAGACCTCCGTCTTCCTGAGGTCGGCGAGGTGGATGTGGTAAGACATTATACCAATCTTTCCCAGATGAACTTCGGCGTGGACACCGGATTCTATCCTCTCGGAAGCTGTACGATGAAGTACAATCCGAAGATCAATGAGGAAGTGGCATCAATGCCGGGTTTGGCCGCCCTCCATCCGCTCCAGCCGGAATCCACGGTTCAGGGAGCCCTCGAGGTATATTACAATATGGAGAAGGCCCTTGCCGCCATCACCGGAATGTCCGGATTCACCTTCAATCCTTGCGCGGGAGCGCACGGCGAGCTGACCGGACTCATGATAATGCGCAAGTACCATCTTCTCAGGGGTGACCTGAAGAGGACCAAGGTTATTGTGCCTGACAGCGCGCACGGAACCAATCCTGCCAGCGCCGCAGTCTGCGGACTCGACGTGGTAGTGGTTAAGTCCAATGCTGACGGACTCGTGGATGTGGCCGATCTCAAGCCGCTTCTCGGGGACGACATCGCCGGCATAATGATGACCAACCCTAATACCCTCGGACTTTTCGAGCGTGAAATCGGTGAGATCGCCAAGCTCGTGCACGAATGCGGCGGTCTCCTCTACTATGACGGAGCGAATATGAACCCTCTCCTGGGTGTTGTCCGTCCAGGCGACATGGGCTTCGACATCATGCACCTGAACCTTCACAAGACATTCTCCACCCCTCACGGAGGTGGCGGTCCGGGCGCAGGCCCAGTCGGCGTGGCTGCCAGGCTTGAGCACTGTCTCCCTTGCCCTCGCGTTGTCAGGAAGGAAGACGGGACATTCACAGTCCTTCACGGCTCGGAGGAGTCTGCAGGCTATGTTTCCGGCTTCATGGGCAATTTCGGCATCATTCTCAGGGCTTATGCCTACATACTTTCTCTCGGCCACCAGAATCTTCTGCTTGCCGGCAAGTATGCCACCATTTCCGCGAACTATATCAAGGAGAGCCTGAAGGATTGCTACAAGCTGCCGATTCCTTCAATCTGCAAGCACGAATTCGTGTTTGACGGACTCATCAATGACGGAGCGCACGATGACGTTCCGGGAGCCACTACTCTCGATGTTGCCAAGAGGCTTCTCGACTTCGGCTTCCACGCACCGACCATCTACTTCCCTCTGCTCTTCCATCAGACCATAATGATCGAGCCTACGGAGACGGAGTCCAAGGAGACCATCGATTCGTTCATCGAGGTGATGAGGAAGATTGCTGCAGAGGCTGCCGAGGATCCTATGATTCTCAAGGCTGCACCTCACAATGCGCCGATCAGCCGTCCGGACGAGACTCGCGCCGCACGCCAGCCGATTCTGAAGTACTGGGACGCATAGCGGATTATTAACATATGGGCGCGGCGGACGGGGTCTCTTGTTCGCTGCGTTTTTAGTAATCCTCAAAAAATAACCTACATCATCTTTTAAAATCTTGATACAATGAAAATTACAATAATCGGAGCAGGACCCGGCGGTTACGAGACCGCTGTGGCAGCCGCTGCCAGGGGCATTGAGGTTACCATCATCTCCGACGGCCCTGTGGGCGGAACCTGTCTCAATGAAGGTTGCATCCCGACCAAGTCTCTCTGCCGCAATGCCGAGGTTCTCGAGGATCTGCGCAGGGCTGAGGAATTCGGAATCGGCAATGCTTCCTGGACATTCGACTTCGTCAAGGCTGTGGAGCGCAAGAACGCTGTGATTGACCAGCTCAAGGGCGGTGTGGAGTTCCTGCTTAAGAACAAGCTGATCCGCCTGGTTTACGGCAAGGCTGACTTCAAGGATGCCGGAACCGTGACGGTGACGCCGGCTGACGGGGGAGAGGCAGAGGAGATAACATCGGATTACATTATCATTGCAACCGGTTCCGTATCAGCCTCATTGCCTATTCCCGGAGCAGATCTCGAAGGGGTCATCACATCCAAAGAGATTCTTTCTCTGGACAAGGTTCCGGAGCGTCTCTGCGTGATCGGTGCAGGAGTGATCGGCCTGGAGTTCGCCTCCATTTTCAAGAGCTTCGGCTCGGAGGTTTCAGTGGTGGAGTACTGCAAGGATATTCTCCCGCGTTTCGACACCGACCTTGCCAAGAGGCTCAAGCAGACACTTGGCAAGAGGGGTATTTCCATCGAGACCGCTGCCGCCGTGCAGAGCATCGAGAAAGATGGTGATGTGCTGAAAGTCAAGTATCTGAAGAAGGACAAGGAGTACGAGGTGGAGGCTGACAAGGTGCTTATGGCCGTGGGCCGCAGACCTAATGTCAAGGCGATGAATCTTGACGCCGCAGGTCTGGAGTGGTCGCCGAAGGGCATTGTCACCGACTCTGACATGAGGACCAATGTGCCTACCATCTTCGCAATCGGAGATGTCCGCGGAGGAATGATGCTGGCTCACGTTGCCACATTCGAGGGCTTCAGGGCATTGAATGCCATCATTGCCGACAACGGTGTTCCCGGCTCGGCTCACGGAGTTGTGGACGGAATCAATCTCGACATTGTCCCTGCCGCGGTATTTACCTATCCTGAGGCCGCAACTGTGGGTCTGACAGAGGATGACTGCAAGAATGCCGGCATTCCGGTACGCTGTCTCAAGTCTTTCTTCAGGTCAAATGGCAAGGCTCTCTCAATGGGCGAGCCGGAGGGATTCTGCAAGATTGTGGTTGCAGCCGAAGGTGCGGAGAATCCGGGCAGAATACTCGGTTGTCACATGTTCGGTGCGCATTCATCCGACATTATCCAGGAGATTGCCGCATTGATGAACACGGGAGCCGACATTGACAAGTTCAAGACCATCATTCACGCTCATCCTACGCTTACAGAGGTGCTGCAGTCTGCGGCGCATTCGTAGTGTCACAAGATGTCCGGGAGGGTGACTGCCGGAAAACTGAATCCCTCCCACTTCGTGGGTCCCTCCCGTTCACAAGGCCACGGGCGGCCATGGTTTTCCGACAGTCACCCTCCTGGACCTGTCAACATGTAAAACAAAGAAGCTGACCTTTTCGTGGCCAGCTTCTTTTGTCATTATTTGATGATTGCTAGGCCTTTGCCTGCTTCTGCGGGTCCTTGAAGAGGATCGTGAACAGAACTCCTACCACGAGGGCGTAGGCTGCGAAAACGTACCAGGCACTGCTCCATGACGGGTCGGCGCTGTTGTAAACGAAGTGGTTCACCACTGCCTGTGCGCTCAATGTGCCGATGGTTGCGCCGATTCCGTTGGTCATCAGCATGAAGAGGCCCTGTGCGCTGGAACGGATCTTCTCATCTGTCTTCATGTTGACATAGAGGGAGCCGGAAATGTTGAAGAAGTCGAAAGCCACGCCGTAGACAATGCAGGAGAGGACGAACATCCACACGCCCGGACCGGGGTTGCCGGCGCCGAAGAGACCGAAGCGGAATACCCAGGCGAACATTGCGATGAGCATCACCTTCTTGATGCCGAAGAACTTCATTGCAAAAGGAATGAGGAGAATGCAGAGAGTCTCGGAAATCTGCGAGATGGAGATGAGGGCATTGGCATTCTGTGCTCCCCAGGTGTTTGCGAACTCGGGAATTTCCTTGAAATGGGTGATGAAAGGATTGGCGAAGCCGTTGGTAATCTGGAGGGATACGCCGAGCAGCATCGAGAAGATGAAGAAAATGGCCATATCCTTCTTCCTGAACAATGTGAAGGCCCTCAAACCGAAAATGTCAACGAAGGACGGGGTCTCCCCGGATGCCTTGTTGACCGGGCAGGCAGGCAATGTCAGGGCGTAGAGGCAGAGTGCGATTCCGAGAACACCGGATGTAAGGAACTGGTTGTAGGTCATCTGGAACTGCACTCCGTCAATCTTCATGAAGTTCACGAAGAGCATGCTGCAGATGAAGCCGACAGTACCGAAGACCCTGATTGGAGGGAAGTCCTTGACCGGGTCAAGCCCGTATTTCTCGAGACCTGAGTAGGCTACGGAGTTGGAGAGGGCGATAGTCGGCATATAGAAGGCCACGCTGAGCGAATAGAGGGCGAACAGCGTGCCGAACTGTGCGCCGGCTCCGGCAGTCATTCCGTAATATCCGGCCGCCAGCATTCCAAGTCCTGCAATGCCGTGGCAGAGGCTGAGCACCTTCTGGGCCGGGATGAATTTGTCAGCCACGATTCCGATAATGGCCGGCATGAAGATGGAAACGATGCCCTGCATCGCATAGAAGAGTCCGATTTTGGAGCCCAGGCCTATGGAGACCAGATAACTTCCCATTGACGTGAGGTATGCGCCCCAGACGGCATACTGGAGGAAGTTCATGATGATCAGCCTGATGGTGATGTCTTTATTTTTCATATTGTATATAGTTTATTTTCACAGATGAACGCAAATGTAAGGTTTTTGCCGTAATTTTGCTAACTTTGGAATTTGTAACAACGAATATTTTTGAATGAAATTTGTCAAGACAGCGCAGGATCCCCAGTCCGGAGCACGTTGCGGAGTGATCACGACGGACCACGGGCAGATAGAGACCCCGATTTTCATGCCGGTCGGAACGGTCGGCTCGGTGAAGGGAGTCTATCACAGGGATCTCAAGGAAGACATTGAGGCTCAGATAATTCTGGGCAATACATATCATCTCTATCTCAGACCGGGCCTCGGTACTTTGAAGGCCGCAGGCGGTCTGCACAAGTTCATTTCCTGGGACAGGCCGATTCTGACGGACAGCGGTGGCTTCCAGGTATTTTCATTGACCGGAATCCGGAAGCTGACCCCTGACGGCTGCACGTTCTCCTCCCATATTGACGGGTCGAGACATACATTCACGCCGGAGAACAATGTCGATACGCAGCGTATTATCGGCGCCGATATAATGATGGCCTTCGACGAGTGCTGCCCCGGCGACGCGGATTACAACTATGCGAAGAAATCCCTGCTGATGACCCAGAGCTGGCTTGAGCGTTTCCTTAAGAGATTTGACGAGACCGAGCCTCTCTACGGATACAGCCAGACCGTTTTCCCGATTGTGCAGGGATGCGTGTATCCCGAGCTCAGGAAGATGGCTGTGGAGCATGCCGTGGCACAGGACAGGGAGGGTTATGCCATCGGAGGGCTTGCAGTGGGCGAACCGACGGAGAAGATGTACGAGATGCTCGAACTGGTGTGCCCTATGCTGCCTGAGGACAGACCCCGCTACCTGATGGGGGTCGGAACCCCGGCAAACCTTCTCGAGGGCATTGCCAGGGGAGTGGACATGTTCGACTGCGTGATGCCGACGAGGAACGGGCGCAACGGCATGCTCTTCACCTGGAACGGCATAATGAACATGCGCAACAAGAAATGGGAGAATGATTTCTCGCCGCTCGACCCGGACGGGGCCTCATTCGTGGACCATACCTATACCAAGGCATATCTCAGGCATCTTTTCATTGCCGGGGAGATGTTTGCGGCGATGATTGCCAGCGAGCATAACCTGGCATTCTACCTCGACCTTGTAAGGGAAGCCCGCAGGCACATTGCCGCAGGCGATTTCAAGGCATGGAAAGAGGTGACGGTCAAGAGGATAATGACAAGACTTTAATTCAGCAGACAATGTTTCCCGCCAAACTGGACAGATACATAATAAAGAAGTTCATGGCCACGTTCTTCATCGCGATCCTGCTCATAATCGGAATCGTGATCATCTTCGACATCAGCGAGAAGATTGATGACTTCGTGGCGAAGCAGGCTCCGCTCAAAGCTATCGTACTGGATTATTACGTGAATTTCATACCTTATTTCATGAATATGTTCAGTCCGCTGTTCGTGTTCATTACCGTGATATTCTTCACGTCCAGGATGGCTGCCAATTCGGAGATCATTGCCATACTTTCGTGCGGCGTGAGCTTCCACAGAATGATGGTCCCGTACATTTTCTCGGCCACCATCATTGCCCTCATGTCATTGGGGCTCAATCTCTACGTCATTCCGCGAGCGAATGCCCAGAGGCATGTTTTCGAGGCGCAATACACGAAGAAGAAGGCTCAGGCCGGGGACAGGAACATCCATTATCAGATTGCCCCGGGAGAGTTCGTCTTCGTGGAGCAGTTCAGCAAGTACAACAAGACGGCCTACAAGTTCACGCTTGAGACCATTGAGGACAACCGTCTGGTTTCCAAGATTTCCGCAGACAGGGCGGTGTGGAACGAGAGCACCGGGGGCTGGACTCTGAAGAAGTATTTCATAAGGGATTTCAATGAGGGCTCCATCGAGGACAAAGTGAGGTGCGGGGAGCAGCTGGATACTGTCATCAGCTTGACTATCAAGGATTTCGAGAGAAAGAAGAACACTGTGGAGGATCTGGAGTACGGTGCTTTGAAGGAACTTGAGGCGGTGCAGGAAATGAGGGGCGATGCCAATATCAAATATACCCAGATAGAGAAGCACAACCGCTTCTCCCTGCCTTTCTCGGCATTCATCCTGACTATAATGGGAGTGGCCCTGTCGTCGAGGAAGAAGAGGGGAGGAATCGGCTGGAACCTGGCCGTGGGCATAGCCCTGAGCTTCTCCTACATTCTCTTTATGAAATTCAGCCAGATGTTCGTGTACACTGGCGTGATGCCGCCATGGATTGCCATCTGGCTGCCGAACATAATCTTTACCGTGGTGTCAGGTGTGCTTTACAAGATCGCTCCGAAATAACCTTTAACCTACAATATTATGGCACAACACAGCTTATCCCCGCTAAGGCGGACCGTGGTCGGAGTTCAGTTCATGTTCGTGGCTTTCGGCTCCACTGTCCTGGTTCCGCTCCTGACAGGTCTTGATCCTGCTGTCGCCCTTCTTGCGGCAGGACTCGGCACATTGCTCTTCCACGCTGTCACAGGCGGTAAGGTTCCGATTTATCTCGGCAGCAGTTTCGCCTTCATTGCCCCTATCATCAAGGCCACCGAACTCTTCGGCCTCGGCGGAATGTTCTGCGGACTGGTTTCAGTAGGTCTGGTCTATATGCTTATGAGCTTGCTGGTCAAGACTTTCGGCATTGACCTGATAAAGAAGCTCTTTCCGCCTGTGGTGATTGGACCGGTCATCATCCTCATCGGACTCTCACTTGCGGGGGCAGGTGTCAATATGGCTCAGGAGAACTGGATTCTCGCCATTGTTTCGCTGGCTGTCGCTGTCGCCGCATCCATCTGGGGCAAGGGAATGATTAAGCTCATCCCGGTAGTGTTCGGTGCCCTCGCAGGCTATGTCGTGGCATTGATTTTCTTCAGGGATACAATGGATTTCTCCGTCGTCGGCAATGCTTCCTGGTTCGCTTTCCCTAAGCTGGCCAAGATGTCATTCTCCTGGCAGGCAATCCTTTTCATGGCTCCTGTAGCCATCGCTCCGATCATCGAGCACGTGGGTGATATGTACGCTATCGGCTCCATTGCCGGCAAGGACTTCGTGAAGGACCCTGGTCTGCACAGGACAATGCTGGGAGACGGTCTCTCCTGCGTGCTTGCCGCATTCCTCGGAGGCGCGCCTATTACCACTTATTCTGAGGTGACGGGAGCGGTTTCCCTTACCAAGGTGACCGATCCTTCAGTTCTCCGCATCGCCGCCGTCTCGGCCGTCGTGCTCTCAGTGATCGGCAAGGTAGGGGCTGTGATTCAGACGATTCCAAGTGCGGTGCTGGGAGGTATAATGCTTCTTCTTTTCGGCTCCATTGCCTCTGTAGGCATCAGCAATATGATTCAGGCAAAGATTGATATGGGCTCGACCCGCAATCTCATCATTGTCTCGCTCATTCTTACAATCGGAATCGGCGGAGCCATCATCAGCGTTGGCTCATTCACCCTTTCCGGTATTGGCCTCGCTTCCCTCGTGGGCGTGATCCTGAACCTGATCCTGCCTGAGGACAAGAAGGCAGCCGCTGAAAAATAATTGAATGTATGAAAGTCAAAATCGTAAACAAATCTTCTTTTCCATCCCCGGCATACGCCACTCCGCTGTCTGCAGGGATGGATTTGCGCGCAAATATCACCGAGCCGATTACCTTGGAGCCTCTCCAGCGTGTGCTTGTGCCTACAGGCCTGTATATTGCTCTGCCAGAGGGCTTTGAATGCCAGGTCAGGCCACGCAGCGGACTGGCTGTGAAGCACGGTATCACTGTGCTCAATTCTCCCGGCACTGTGGATGCGGACTATCGCGGGGAGCTCAGGACGCTGCTTGTGAATCTTTCGGACAAGGCCTTCGTGATCGAGCCCGGAGAGCGTATTGCCCAGATGGTAATCGCCAGTCACGAGCACGTTGAATGGGAGGAGGTCGAGGTTCTCGATGAGACCGAAAGGGGAGCCGGCGGCTTCGGAAGCACGGGATTGAAATAGCACCGCTGCCTGCCTTCATGACGGCACATATCTTCGTCCCGGGCATTCGTATTTTAGTTTACTGTATGAATTATTGCGATGGAAATCAACGAGTTATACGATATTTTCAGACAATGTGGAAAAGTGACTACCGATAGCCGAAAAGTGGCTGGCGGTGAACTTTTCCTTGCTCTCAGAGGAGAGAATTTCGACGGCAATCTCTATGCTGTCAAGGCCCTCGAATCCGGTGCCGCATACGCTGTGGTAGATGCTGATTCACAGGCAGTTGAGTTCTCTGGGGATTACATTGACGCCTCCGGGTGCAGCCGCATTATACCTGTCACTTCCACATTGGGGACATTGCAGGCTCTTGCCCGCCATCACCGTGAGAATGTCCGTTCTCCAAGGCTCCCTGTAATCGGAATCACCGGGACCAACGGCAAGACTACGACCAAGGAACTGATCCGTTCAGTGCTTGCGGCAAAGTTCAATGTGAAGGCCACCGAGGGCAATCTGAACAATGATATCGGCGTTCCGCTGACCTTGCTCTCCATCGGTTCCGGGACTGAAATCGCCGTGGTCGAAATGGGTGCCAGCCATCCGGATGACATTGAAAAACTCGTGAAGGTGAGCGAGCCTGACTACGGCATAATCACCAATGTCGGCAAGGCCCATCTTCTGGGATTCGGTTCATTCGACGGCGTGAAAAAGGCCAAGGGAGCCCTCTACGACTATGTCGCCGCCCATGACGGGGAAGTTTTTGTCAATGCTGATGATGCTGACCTGGTATCTATGGCGGAAAGCCGCTCGGGCATGGTCCTGATTCCATACGGCATTGAAAATGATGAGGTTGAGATATTGCCGGTGACCCCTGAGGAGCCTTTCCTGCGGCTCGGATTTGCAGACGGACGTGTCCTGAAGACTTCGCTTGTGGGTTCCTACAATGCCGCAAATGTCCTGGCCGCTCTCTGCATAGGCCGGCATTTCGGAGTGGATGAAGATGCCGCCTTTGCCGCCATCGCGTCCTACACCCCTTCCAACAGCCGTTCCCAGATGGTCCGCACTGCAGACAATACCCTGATTGTAGATGCCTACAATGCCAATCCGTCCAGCATGCGCGCCGCTCTGGACAATTTCTCCCGCATTGAGGCATCTCACAAGACGGCTCTCCTGGGGGATATGCGTGAACTTGGCGAAAACTCTGTGAATGAGCACATTGACATTCTCCGCCTGGCTCTTTCCCTCGGCCTTTCCGACCTCTGCCTGGTAGGCGACGAATTCTCCAAGGCAATGAAATCAGTGGATTGCCCTCCGACTGTCCGCTGGTATCCTGACTCCGCCGCATTGGCCTCGGCTCTTCACGATGCACCTCTCGCCGGCCACGTGATTCTCATCAAGGGCTCGCGGGGCATTATGATGGAGAAGGTGCTGGGGGAGGTGTGAGCATAGATGCCTGCTATTCCGGCTGCGGCTACGACATTGATTTCGTGTAATCCGAAGCGGTTGCTGCGGCCCCGCTTCTCCCGTCGATGATCCTGAAAATCCATCTGGCTCCCAATCCCAGAAGCCATCCCCAGAGGCTGCCTATCATGGCACCGACGAGGATGTCGCCGAAGTAGTGCTTGCCTACGAACATGCGGCTGATGGAGACCAGGGCGGCCCAGATATAGACGCATTTTATGTAGCCTTTGTAAGTGTGGGAGGTGTCGTAGCGGAAACAGGTTGTGGTGCCGGCTGCGAAACCGAAGGCATTGGAAGCGTGAGCCGAGAAGAAACCGAACAGACTTCCGCGCGATTCGAGGACATGAAGACCGTTGAGGAGCATTCTGTCGCTGTAGCAGGGGCGGAGACGGGCTACGGAATATTTCAGGAGGTTTGAGGTCTGGTCGCAGGCAAGGAGGCAGAGGGCGATGCAGGCAATGGCGACAAGACCCTTTTTCCATCCCAGTCTCCAGACCAGGAAGAATGCCGTGACTGCATAGAACGGAAACCACGTCGCCCTGTCCGAGAGGAACACCATTGCCGGGTCAGTGAACGGGTGGTGTAAACTGTTGATGAACAGGGTGAATGACTGGTCCCAGCCATGCAGTATGTCCCAGAAATGAGTCATTTCATTATCATTTGTACGAATCCTGTGTACTCCTGTACGTCACCTGCTTAGATTCTTGTCTCGTCGTTCAAGGCTTCCCAAAGCATATCCTTGAGCTCCTGGATTCCTTCTCCGGAAATGGAGGAAATCAGCACGCATGGGATGTCCTTCGGCAATGTCCTCTTTATTCTCCTTTCGGCCTCGCTGTCGATGATGTCGCATTTGGTCACGGCCAGAACCCGGTCTTTGTCAAGCAGTTCCGGATTGTACATCTCCAGCTCTTTCAGCAGCACCTTGTAGCTTTCCTTCACGCTCTTCTCCTCGGCGGAAACCATGAAGAGGAGAACCGAATTCCGCTCGATGTGGCGCAGGAAGCGCAGACCGATGCCCCGGCCTTCGTGCGCACCCTCGATGATGCCCGGGATGTCCGCCATCACGAATGATTTCTCGTCTCGGTATCTGACAATGCCGAGGTTCGGCTCAAGTGTGGTGAATGCGTAATTGGCAATCTTCGGCTTCGCTGAGGTAATGGTGGCGAGCAATGTGGACTTGCCGGCGTTCGGGAATCCCACCAGTCCGACATCTGCCAGGACCTTGAGTTCCAGGATGAACCAGCCTTCCTGTCCTTCCTCGCCCGGCTGCGCATATGTAGGGGTCTGCTGCGTGGCGCTCTTGAAATTGTTGTTGCCGAGACCGCCTCTTCCTCCCTTGCAGAGAATCTTCTCTTCTCTGGCCTCCATCATCTCGAAGATTTCCTCCCCGGTCTCCGCATTCTTGATCACGGTTCCGACGGGAACATCAATGTAGATGTCCTTGCCCTGCTTTCCCTTGCACAGTGCGGCTCCGCCCCTCTCTCCATCCTCAGCCTTGATAATCTTCTTGTACTTGAGATGGATGAGAGTCCAGAACTGCGGATTGGCCCTCAGGATGATGTGCCCGCCGCGTCCTCCGTCTCCTCCGTCCGGCCCGCCCTTCGGCACATACTTGGCCCTGTGGAGATGAACCGAACCTGCTCCACCGTGTCCCGAGGCGCAGAATATCTTTACGTAATCTATGAAATTCGAATCGGCCATATCTTTTTAATAATCAGTAATTTGGTGTGATACGGTCAAAATCCGCATCTCCTTCATCCAATATGCAAAGATAATGAAAATCGCCGACTATGGGACTATTTTGTGTAGATTCATAATGCTAAAATAGAAATCGTGTAAAAATAAAGGCTTAATATTTGGATACTGTCGAGCTGCGGCCGGCCTGAAACTGGGCGAACTTGTTCCAGGCAAGAACCGACGCAGCGAGCGAGTGCAGAGGCTGCGGTCACACCTTTGCGGAGCCTGACATCTATTTGATGATTGAACGAAATTTGAAAATTTTATATTTTAGTGCGAAGAAAGTGAAAAATTCACTAAATTCGCAGTGAAAAGAAAATTTGATTATGGTTATCAAACGAGATCATTACGTCAATCAACTCATCGCAAAGCGCTGGAATGGTAAGGTAAAAATCATCACAGGACTGCGAAGATGCGGCAAATCATATTTGCTTTCTGAACTCTATAAAGGGGTGTTGTTGTCAGAAGGTGTCAACGAGTCTGACATCATAGAACTCAGCCTTGAGAAGAAGAGCAATGCCAAATACAGGAATCCGATTGCCTTGCAGGATTATATTCTCTCCAAGGCCTCTGACCCTGCAAGAAAATACTATGTGTTCATTGATGAGATTCAGTTGTGCCTCTCTGTCAAGAATCCCGACATAGATGAAAGTATAGTCACGGATAAGAACGATCCGTCGCTTAACATAACCTTCTATGATGTGCTGAATGACCTCAAGGACTACAAAAATCTTGATGTCTATGTCACCGGCAGCAATTCAAGGATGCTTTCGTCCGATATTGTCACGAACTTCAGGGACCGAGGTTCCGAAATCAGGGTGTACCCTTTGTCGTTCCGGGAGTTCTACAATGCTTTTGAGATGGAAAAAACGGATGCCCTGGAAGAGTACATACAACATGGTGGTATGCCCCTGGCAGTAACGGAGCCGGATGAAGCCGAAAAGCGCAAGTATCTCAAGGACCTCCATAAGAAGGTGTATCTTCAGGACATTGTCGAAAGGTATAAACTCAATGATGATGTAATCCTTGAAGCTTTGCTGGACGAACTGTATTCCTCAATCGGCTCGCTTTCCAACATGAAGAATCTGAGCAATGCCGTGTCAAGCAATCTCCAGAAGAATACATCAGATCATACTGTCAAGTTGTATGTCGATTACCTGATGGATGCATACCTGCTTTCCAAAGTCGCCAGATATGATGTGAAAGGCAAGAGGTACTTCGAATATCCGAACAAGTATTACGCAACAGATATCGGACTGCGTAATGCAGAACTGAACTTCAGGCAGATTGAGCGTTCCCACATAATTGAAAATATTATTTACAATGAGTTGATCTTTAGAGGATATTCGGTCGATGTGGGGGTCGTGGCCATTAACAAAGTAGTCGATGGCAAGAAGACCCAGTCTCTTCATGAGATTGACTTTGTGGTCAATAAAGGCTCTCAGAAGGTTTACATCCAATCAGCGCTTGAACTTGGTAATCCGGAAAAGAAAGAACAGGAACTCACGTCTCTGTATCACGCAAAAGATTTCTTCCGAAAAATCGTAATCCTTGGAGGTAATCAGAAAGCAACGACAGATGAGACTGGTATAACGTACGTTGGGGTAATACCATTCCTGCTTGATGAGTCATTCCTTGATAGATATATGTAAATCTGAATCTTATAAACGATTGAGTTCCATAGGCATTGCTGTCCGGTAAAAGTTCCGGACGATTATTATAAAGTCTAACAATCAAAAAGAGGTCTTTAAGGTTGGTAGTATCTGTTAATGAGATGCTTCCACTTCATCGGTTTGAAGTCGTTGTAACCTCTGTCGAAGATGTCAACGATTCGGAATCGTTGAGCTTCAGCTATGACCTTATAGGCAAACTCTTCGAAGATGCGATAGTCACGCTTTGTGTTGGCATCCGCAAGAGTACTCTTGGCAGCGTGCTTACCAAATCCAAGGTGATTCCGATGGTGCAGCCAGGTTCCGGTACTGGAGCGGGATTCTATGCGGGGTTTCAGATCACGGACCCTTTGGTATTCTGCTGCGGAAGAGGTATATTTGCACAACACATTTCTGAATTATTTTTATGCGCATACCTGAAACCTTATTGACCATTGCAAGTCTGTCGCTTGCGCTCGCTTCCTGCACACATGAAAAGGAGCATACCAGAGGAATAGGAGTTTATCCCGGCCGTCCTTCCGAGACAGCGGGACCGGTCATGAAAGTCGGCGGTGAATACCGCAATGTCGCATTGGACAGGGCGGTTTACCAATCATCCTCACTGGATGCGAACCTTACCGGACAGCTTGTTACGGACGGGATCACGGCTCAGGGGGAGCCGGTGTCGCTGCAGGTCAGCACGCCACAGGGCGTGATCGGGCAGAGGGACAGGGAGAAAGTCCTTGACATGAACCACGTTACTTCGGTCAATCTTCAGGGCGAGGAGACCTTCATGCGGCTGGACTGGACGTCGATGGAGGTTGCCGCGGATGCGGTGGATATTCTGGCCGAGGTCGTCTATTATCCGGAGAAGGCCGGCCGTTCATTTGAAATTGCCGTGCAGGTATCTAAGGACGGAGAATCCTGGCAGACTGCCGGCGCATATGCAGGTCGGGGACTTCCGGGAGAGGCTACCAGGCAGAAGGCAAGCAATGACCCGAACAAGAATGAGGATGTCATCATGCTCCCGATGAGACTGGTAAACAAGGGCATTGACTTCGGGGAACTCTTGTCTTCGGGCCATATCCGCTTGAATTTCAATATGGAAGGGGCTGCTTACTGGAGACTTCGCAAAGTTGATTTCAAGAAGGACGGCAAGATTATCGAGGTGCTTCCTTCATTGAATTTCTCAAGCGCATGGGCGAGCCGGGGAGGAAAGGACGAGTGGCTGATGGTGGATCTCGGAGCCGAGGCCGACGTTGACAGCATAAAGTACCATTGGATACATCCGGCAGGGAAGACAGATATATTCGTGTCCCGGGATTCCAGGTCCTGGAAGAAGGCGGAGTCGGACAAGTTCAGGGCAAGGTATGTCAAGATTCTTATGAACGAACCTGACGAGTCCGGACACTTCGTGCTCAGCGAGCTGGAGATGATGGGCCGTGGCGGAGCCGTGGCCATGCCTTCTGAAAGGAAGGGAATGGAGGGCAACCGCTATTACCTGAATGGAGGAGACTGGAAACTGGCAAGGGCCGGCTCATCCCATACAATCCAGGCCACCGTGCCTGCGACTGCCCTGACCAGCTACATCAATGTCGGAGCAGTGCCGGAGCCTTTCGTTTCGGACAATATGAGGCAGATATCAGAGTCATATTTCAGGTCTGATTTCATTTACACGACAACATTCGACTGTCCTGAGGCTTTCAGCGGCAGAAGGGTTTACCTCAATCTGGACGGCGTGAACTGGAAGGCATCCGTGAAGGTGAACGGGACCGCCGCGGGGAGAATAGAGGGGGCCTTCAGGAGAGGATGCTTCGACATAACCTCACTCATCACACCTTCAGGCAACACCCTGGAGGTGACAGTGGAGAAGAATGAGCATTTCGGCCCGGTAAAGGTCAAGAACACCGAGACAACCGATCTCAACGGAGGCATTCTCGGGGCCGACAACCCTACATTCCACGCTACCATTGGCTGGGACTGGATTACATCCACGCCGGGCCGCGAGGTCGGAATATGGAACGACGTCTATCTCACCTCCTCCGAGGGAGTCAGGGTAAGCGATCCGGTAGTGCTGTCTAGGGTTGACGGAACTTCCGGAAAGGCCTCGATGACGGCAGCAGCCATTCTCAAGAATGATATGGACAGTGCAGCGGAAGTGATTGTACGCGGCTGGATAGGGGACATAAAGTTTGAAAAGAAGGAGACCCTCCAGGCAGGTTCTGAACTCGAGGTGGAGTTCGGGCCTGAAGATTTCCCGCAGCTCAGGGACAGGGAAATGAATCTCTGGTGGCCGTCTACCCTCGGCGAACCGTTCCTGTACGATGCCGGATTCGAGGTGGAATGCGGCGGAATGGTCTCCGATGCCATCAGCTACAAGGCAGGAATCCGTGAAATGACTTACGCCGAGCTTGACAGCAGGGCGCAGATTATGATCAATGGCGTCAGGGTTGACCCGCTCGGCGGCAACTGGGGCTTCTCCGAGGGCAATCTCAGATACAGGGCGCGCGAATACGACATTGCGGTAGCTTACCATAAGGACATGCATTGCAATATGATACGCAACTGGGTGGGCCAGATTGGCGACGAGGAGTTTTACGAGGCCTGCGACCGTCACGGCCTGATGGTCTGGCAGGACTTCTGGCTTGCCAATCCTTGGGACGGCCCAGACCCGTACGACGAGGCGATGTTCATGGACAATGCCGAGGACTATATCAAGAGAATAAGGCGCCATCCTTCGATTGCAATATACGTGGGCCGCAACGAGGGCTATCCTCCGGAAAACCTCGACAGGGGACTGAGAAATGCCGTCGCTTCACTTCATCCGGGTCTCGGATTCATTTCCAGCTCTGCCGATGACGGAGTCTCCGGACACGGACCTTACTGGGCTGTATCCGACAGGGAATATTTCTCATTGCAGACAGGCAAACTCCATTCTGAAAGGGGAATGCCGAATGTCCCGAATATCGAGAGCCTCCGCAGAATGCTTTCCCCTGAGGAAATGTGGCCGGTCAATGAGGGCTGGGCAAAGCACGATTTCACAATGCTCGGGGCGCAGCGCGGCAGTGAGTTCATGAAAATGATGTCGGACATTTTCGGAGAGGCATCAAGCGCCGAAGAGTTCACCGAATGGGCTCAATGGATAAACTATGACGGCTACAGGGCAATGTTCGAGAGCTCGCAGACCTGCCGTCAGGGCCTTCTCATCTGGATGAGCCATCCTTGCTGGCCGTCGATGGTATGGCAGACTTACGACTATTACTTCGACCCGACAGCTGCCTATTTCGGTACCAAGAAGGCCTGCGAACCTGTTCATATCCAGTACAATCCTCTTGCGGAAAAGGTTCAGCTCGTCAATATTTCCAGAAAGGATTTCACTTCCGTTGAGGCCTATGCGGAAGTCCTGGATATTTACGGAAGACAGATTTCAGCCGATACCTGCACCACGCCGCTTCCGGTGGACACGACATTGAATGTGATGGATGTCCGTGTTCCGGAGGGACAGGATGCATATTATCTCAGGCTCAGCCTGAAAGCTGACGGGGAAGCGCTTTCGGAGAACTTTTACGTCCGCAGTGCAGGAGATTCCGGGCTCAAGTCCCTTCTCTCATTGCCTGCCGCTGAGGTCAATGTCAAGACACGCTTCCGGAAAAATGACGGAACCGTAACCTGCAATGCATTGGTTACCAATGATTCCGATGTGCCTGCCCTGATGCTGAGGCTCAACCTCAAGGGAAGGGACGGGGAGCAGATTCTGCCTGCGTTCTATTCTGACAACTATTTCCATCTGATGCCGGGAGAGAGCAGGACTGTGGAGATATCATACAGGGCTGAAGATGCGAGGGGAGTCCGCCCGGTGCTTGAGACTTCCTGGCTCAATGATTAGTAAGCTGATTTGAGATAAACCGTAGCATGATGGATCGCAGGGATTTTATAAGGAAAGCTGCTGCAGGAAGTGCGGCGGTGGCAGTCGGTGGGGCAGCTTTGCTGGAAGGCTGCTCCGGCGGGAAAACCGGTTCGACTTCCGCTGGGACATCCGGCATTGACAAGACAGACGGGAATCAGGGTCGGAAGAATGTGAATGGACTGTCGTCCAGCCTCCGCATGAGCTTCGAGCCCTACGAACTCCAGCTCCGCCACGTTTTCACTGTCTCGTCATATTCCCGCAAGACCACGCCCGGAGTACAGGTCAGAATTGATTATCAGGGAATTACAGGATATGGAGAAGCCTCCATGCCACCTTATCTCGGACAGAGCGTCGAGACAGTGACGGCATTTCTCCGGAAAGTGGACCTCACAAGATTCAGCGACCCGTTCTGCCTCGAGGACATATTGGGATACGTGGACTCATTGTCCCCGGGCGACAGTGCGGCCAAGGCTGCCGTCGACATTGCCCTGCACGACCTTGTCGGCAAGCTTTTAGGCGCCCCATGGTACAGAATCTGGGGGCTTGACCCGGTCAAGGCACCCGACACCACGTTTACCATCGGCATCGACACTCCCGAGGTGGTCCGCGAGAAGACCCGTGAATGCGCCGATCGCTTCAATATCCTGAAGGTCAAGGTGGGCCTGGACAATGACAAGGAGATGATCCGCACCATCCGCGAAATAACCGACCTGCCTATCGCAGTGGACGCCAACCAGGGCTGGAAAGACAGGTCCATGGCATTGGACGAGATATATTGGCTTAAGGAAAACGGCATTGTGATGGTCGAGCAGCCGATGCCGAAGGAAAGGCTTGACGACAATGCCTGGATTACCGAGCGAAGCCCGCTTCCAATCTTCGCCGACGAGGCCATCCAGCGTCTCGCTGACATCCCTTCCGTCAAGGGCGCCTATCACGGCATAAATATCAAGCTGATGAAGTGCACGGGCATGAGAGAGGCCTGGAAAATGCTGAACTATGCCAGGGCCGAGGGAATGAAGGTGATGATAGGCTGCATGACCGAGACTTCCTGCGCCGTTTCCGCAGCCGCCCAGCTTTCACCTGCCGTGGATTTCGCCGACCTTGACGGCAACCTTCTCATCAGCAATGACCTGTTCGACGGCATGAAAGTAAAGGCCGGTCGGATTGTGCTTCCGGACCGGCCTGGAATAGGTATTCTGCCTATAGGCGATTATTCTCTGTAACCGCATTTAGGGCAAACCCCGTTCTCGTCGAGCGAAATGCCGCAGAGAGGACAGCGGGCGATTTCCTTCCTGGAGTCAAACTCGCAGGATGCCGCATTGACTCCGCTTGTGAAGGTGATCTTCGCAATGTTGAGCTTGTCCTTGAGGAGATCGTAAACGATCTTTATCATTCCCTCTACCGTCATTGTCTCCTTGGTTACGACGAGGCGGCAATCCGGATATGCCTGTGCGAGCTCAGTCCTGAAAGCTTCTCCCTTCATCGTATTGCGAGGGTGGCCGTTCTTTATGCCCTGCTTCTCATATACATCGAGAATGGCAGGAAGCAGCGGGTCGTCCTCCCTCAGGATCAATGCGTGGTCGAAGTTCTTGATCACGTCCCATGCGATTTTCTGAATCTCGTTGCATGGATAAACCATGTTCACTCCCGGATTTACTGTAT
Organism: Candidatus Cryptobacteroides sp.; assembly: GCA_034089285.1. Classification (GTDB taxonomy): domain Bacteria; phylum Bacteroidota; class Bacteroidia; order Bacteroidales; family UBA932; genus Cryptobacteroides. The sequence continues at coordinate 18,755 of JAXDUM010000025.1, read as the reverse complement.
CCTCCACCTCAATGGTGAGTCCGCCGGTATGGCCGTGGAGATACTGTGCCTCGCCCTGGAATCCGTAGAATCTGTGTGCGTACTGGATGTCGAAATGTGTGATGCTTCTCATATCTGTTATCTTTTAGTGTTTATAAATAATCCTGTGTTTGCAAATTTATAATAATTCTAAATAAAAGCAAAAAATTTCTGCATTTTTTATGCGCCGGATTCCTTAAACTTTCATTCCATCCTGCCGTATTTCATCTCGTCGCCATTTGCATCGTACTGCTTGCGTTTCCCGACAGGGGGCTCGGTGAGGGTTATCCTGACGACGGTTGTCCGGTGAAGGCTTCTCGTTACGGCCTCTTCGAATCCCTCCATCTGATGCGGAAGGAATCTCCGGCATATTGCCCTCAGAGCCTCTTTCTTCGTGCCCTCATCTTCCACGATTTCCGCCAATCCTACGGCAGTGGCCGACTGGAACTCCAGGGTGAAGCTGCCGTCCTTCGGTCCCCGCATGGGCCTGCACCGTGTCACTGCTGACAGGAATACTCTCGGGTTGGCCTTGAGGATGTCCAGTTTCCTGCCTTCCGTGGCGCAGTGGAACCAGAATGTCCTCTCGTCAGTGCGGACGAGCGAAAGGGGCAATCCATAAGGAATGCCGTCCGCGCCGCTCATGCTGACGGTTATGTAGGCGGCTTTGTCAAATACTTCCAATGCCCAATCGGCACTCATCTGTCTGCTTTCCTTTCTCATTTTCATTTCAATGTTTCAGTCAATGACGCAGATCCAGAGCAGGACTGCCAATGGGATCGAGCCCTGCACGGTGAATACCGCCTTGCCGTATTTCCCCTTGGTCCTGATGCGGGAACCGTCCTTGTAGAGGAGCAGCTCTCCGTATCTGTTTTCCCCGGAGCGTATCTCAATGCCGTCGGACCAGACGATGCCCCTTCCGTATTTGCTCTCACCCGCATGGAGGACTGTCCCGTCCCAGAACCATTTTGCGGTTGAGTACCTGCTCTCACCCATGCGGATTCTCTGTCCGTCGAAGTTCAGAAGGGGAGTGCCGTACCTGCTGTCTCCGCTTCGCAGCGAGGTTCCGTCCCAGTTGTAGAGCACCTTCCCGTAATCGCCGTCACCTGCACGTACATAGCTCTGTGCATCGGCAATGAGAAGGCACGCAAGCATTCCTGCGAAAATTAAGGCCAATTTCTTCATGCATCAATGTTTTTTGCCGTACAAATGTATGCATTATCCTTCAGTCTGTCAACAGCCGGGTGGATTAGCGGTGCTGCGACGCCGTGGAGTCAGGCGGTGGGGCTGATGCAATGCTGTCCCTGCAGGGTGTTGGTGGATGGACTTAATCCAGGCAGGAAGATCTGCGGGGTTGCTCGTGAAATTCATCTAGGCAGGCAGCTGCCATCTGGAGGCATTGTGAGCTATGTACCTGCCTAGATGAGGCCATTTCCGCGGCATCTAGGCAGGGCAATGCCAATACAGATAGCCGTGGCGGGGTATCCCTGCCTAGATGAATTGCACGAAGGGCCACGCATACCTAAGCAAAAGTCAAGCGCGAGGAGAGCCTTATGGCGAGCTCCCCGCAGCGCTTGAACTTAAGCCGCCTGAGGGCATTTATTCCGGCGGCGGTGCCGTCGTTGGCTTTGAACGAAAACAGATGAAGTCACTATCCGTAAAACCAGTAAGTACAAATAAGATGTCACACAACCTTATGGCAGGAAAAGATATGATGAAAGCCAGTATTTACAGGAAAGCATGTTGCAAAGCATGATCTTGCAAATGAATATGACACAAAGCCTGATTCCGCAAATATCCAGCCCTCGTGACATTCATTTGGACATAGATATGCCATTCTAGTGCATTGTAGGGCATCCGGGGTGTCCAAATGGAAAGGAATTGTGTCCATCTGCACCGCCAACCTGCCCCACAGGTATTTAGAACGGTGGGGTGGGTGTGCAGATGAATGTCACGAGATCATTATCTAGCCAACATCCCTACTGTACGGGATAACATTGCTGCAAAGCTTGTACACGGGGCACACTCCAACCGCATCACCTTCGTGCAATTCATCGAGCAGGGGTACCCCTTGCCAGAGATATCTGTAGTGCTGTTCCTGATGCTCGATGCCGCAGAAATGACGTCATCGAGCAGGGCAACATGGCCTACAGATATCTGTAGTTGATGCATACCCTGCTCGATGAATTACACGAAGGAACGTCTTCCCCTTCAGCCTGTCCCTAAAGTCATCATTTCAGGCAGACTGGGGATACTCAATCGAGCGCTTCCCCGGCAGGCGTTTCCCGGTGCTGCTCCCAGCTGTCACCGGCCCGGCATGTAATGATCCGCTGAAAATCCAGCCCTGCCTGCTACTCCACAGTGACGCTCTTAGCCAGATTCCGAGGCTTGTCGACATCTATTCCCTTCACGACCGAGATGTAGTATCCGAGTAGCTGAAGCGGAATTATTGCCAAGCTGCCGATGAACATTTCCTCGATCCGCGGCACGTAGACGGTGAAATCGGCAGTGTCTTCAAGTTCGTAGTGGCCGTGGGGCGTTATCGCCATGAGGTAGGCTCCGCGGGATTTGCATTCCACCATATTCGACAATGTCTTCTCGAATAGCCGGCTCTGGGTAAGCACTCCTGCCACAAGAGTTCCGTCCTCGATAAGGGAAATCGTGCCGTGCTTGAGCTCTCCCGAGGCGTAGGCTTCGCTGTGAACGTAGGAGACTTCCTTCATTTTCAGGCTGCCCTCCAGACAGATTGCATAGTCTAGTCCTCTGCCGATGAAGAATGCATCGCGGGCGTGGGCGTACTTGGAGGCGAACCACTGTATGCGCTCCTTCTCCTCAAGCAGGGCTGCCACCTTGTCCGGAATCTGCATCAGCTACCCGATCAGTTCCCCGCAGCGGGCTTCGTCAATCTTTCCATGAACACGGGCCAGCTGCACGGCCAGGACATCTGTTACAATCAGCTGAGCGCTGTAGGCCTTGGTCGTGGCGACTGCTATCTCCGGGCCAGCATGCGTGTAAAGCACAAACTCAGCCTCCCTTGCAATGGAGCTTCCGAGCACATTGACAATGGCCAGTGTGTGCGCTCCCTTGCTTGTGGCCCCCCTCAGGGCGGCCAGGCTGTCAGCCGTCTCTCCCGACTGGGAAATGATGATGACGAGGTCGTCTTCGCCGATGATAGGATCCCTGTACCTGAATTCGGAGGCAAGTTCCACCCGCACCGGAATGCGCGCAAGGCTTTCGATGACATATTGAGCTTCGATGCCAACGTGCCAGGCACTTCCGCATGCGGCAATCGTAATCGAGCGTATCTTTTTCAGAAGTTCGTCGTCAAGGCCAGAAGCGGACAGATCGATATGCCCGTCCCTGATCAATGATGACAGCGTGTCGGAAATAGCCTTGGGCTGCTCATGGATTTCCTTTATCATGAAATGCTCATATCCGCCCTTTTCCGCTGCCTCGGCATCCCAGGTAATGGTCACGGGCGTCTTTTCGAGCCGTTCCCCATCAATGTTGAAGAACTCGGCCTCTCCGGCCTTGACGCAACTGATTTCCATATTCCCGACATAGTACACATTCCTGGTCCTCTTGAGGATTGCAGGAACGTCCGAGGCGATGAAAGACTCTCCCTTCTCGACTCCGATTATCATAGGGCTGTCCTTGCGGGCAGTCCAGATCTGGTCAGGATAGTCATTGAACATCACTGCAAGGGCATAGGATCCCCGAATCGCTATCATTGCCTTTGACAATGCCGCCAGAGGAGTCCCTGTCTCACGATAATAATGGTCGACGAGTTTCACTGCGACCTCGGTGTCAGTCTCTGAATAGAACTTGTATCCGCGTTTGACCAGCTTGTCCTTCAGGTCCTGATAGTTTTCAATGATGCCGTTGTGCACGCCCACCACCGGTGAACTGGCAGAGTCCTCCGCGGAAATGTGAGGATGGGCATTCGCTTCGCTCGGCTCCCCGTGAGTCGCCCACCTGGTATGTCCTATCCCAATATGTCCGGGCAAGGCTGCGCCACCGTCCACCTTTTCGGACAGCATCTTGAGACGTCCCTTGGCTTTCACCATGCGCACCTTCCCATTCTCGTCCCTTACGGCCAGACCCGCCGAGTCATAGCCTCTGTATTCAAGTTTTGAAAGACCTTCAAGCAATATTTTCGCAGCCTCTCCATGGCCTGCATATCCTGTTATTCCACACATGATGATCTTTATTTACTGCTCAACTTCGCTATCATTCTGTCGCCGAGTTCACCCTTGCGGCGTATATGGTCCAGGACTTCCAGCACGAAAGGATTCTCGTTGAAACCGCCTCCGCGCACGGCCGTGAAGTCGGCATCCCTGCGGACCTTGTCTCCGTCCACTCCGAATCCCGTCATTGAAGTAAGCTCGAACTCCTTGCCGGCATCGTCATAAATGAGCTTGTCAAGGGATATTACGGCATTTTTCCATTGCTTTATCAGGTCGATGGCCTGAGAGCGTGTGATTTGCGCAAGGTCATAGCCCCAGAACTTCTCAATGGCGTCATAGGCCCAGGTCCACTCGCAGCTGTAATAATCGGAGGCAATCCGTCCGAACCGGCTTCCCAGCTCTACCACGTCGCGGACCTTCCCCTCAGTCAGGTCATCGCACAGCTTCTCTATTTCGCTTGCCGGGCAGATCAGGCCGGAGATGTCGAGCCAATGGCCCGCTCCGGAAGGATTGTCACGGCGCAGAGCCCGGCGCAATGCAGCATCGCTGCTCACGTCCGCATCCTGGATACGTGTAATGAAGGAATTGCCGAGGAACTTGATGATTCCGGTCTGGTAATACTTCAGGCCCTTGTGGAGGGAGGCATTGCGGATAATCGATTTCTTGTAATAGTAGTTGTCGGCCCTGTTCCCGGATGCCTCCTTCAGCTTTTCGAGGATACTGATGCCGTCGAACATTTTCTGGACCGTGAACGGACTGAGATGGTTGAAATTGATATGGTCCAGCCTGTGCGGATCCTGGCGCCTGTCCCTTGAAGGCCATTTCTTCACGTCCCTGATAGTGCCTACGGACTTGAGGTTGACCCCCGGAATGATATATGTCACTCCCTGCTGCTCAATGAGATATGAGAATGGAAGGTCGCTGGTGTCCGGGTTGTTGACATGGCGTCCCATCACGAGGGAGAAGGCCCCTATCTTGGCCGGATAGAGAACGTAGGAGTCGGACGTCGTCTTGGCTCCGCGCTCGAAAATGCCCTGGTGTATCGGGCCGAGCTTGTACATGTGATTGCTCTGGTTCGAGCCCGAACCTGCATTCATGAACGAGAACATGCCGGCGATGAGGAGGGTGGACTTGTGATGCGTCACGGTATATGGACCGGCGAAAAGGGCGCAGGCTTCGCCGTTCTCCCCCTGGCAGTTGCTGAAGAACAGGGAATCGGAAGCGCTGTAGCCGTGCCCGAGAATGCAGGCCTGTCCCACGAAGCACCGGGTCAGGGTGACCCCGTCCGTGATGGAAGAGCCGCTCTCGATGATGAAATCGTCCGCGATGACATTCATTCCGATATTGACAGGAGCCTCCGCACAGGAGACAATGCTGCCGTTGCGCAGCCTGGAGGCACCCTTGATCCTCGCACAGTCCCCGATCTTGACATTGACAATGTGCATCGCATCCATTATCTCGACATTCTTGCCGATTACGCCCACGGTCGAAGTGGCGGATTCTACATATTTGGAAACCAATGCGTTGAGCGAGTCCACAAGGCGCTGGTCGTGACGGTACAAGGCCGTGATGTAGGCTTCGTGAGAGGAAAGATGCTCGTGGATGGCGACTTCTCTTCCACCCGTCTCGTTCAGCACGCTGACTTTCGTGCCGTTTCCGAAAGATGTCTCGCCGTAGGTAATCAGGTCAGTGACATTCTCAATGTAGGACCCGTCCCCGATAATGTAGTTGGCAATGTAGTTGCGGATATGCTCGACCATGCAGTCATCTCCCACAACGACATTGTGCAGGGTAGCGTGGTAAATGCCGCTATGCTTTCTTATGCCTCCCGCAAGGGTGAATGTCTTGTTGAATGATCCCAGCCTGACCTGGCCGGAAAAGTTGACGTTGCGGACATACTTCGGATCAAAGTCCTCAGCCACGGTCACTTCTGACCAGTTCTCGCAACGGCACGACTGTGCCTCAAGGACGGCGATCTGCTCCGCCGTCAATCTCAGAAAGGTTTTCATTTTTTACGTATATTATTGTGACAACCTAAATTTGGCCGCAAATATACGAAATCGGAACCTAATTGCAATATTTTCAGATGTGCTGCAGGTCGGGTGGAAGGAATGCCGGAATCATCACTGTTCGGATTCCAGAAGCTTGCGTTTCCGCTCAATCATATCCCCGTCAGTCTTTCCGAAATATCCTCCAATCTTTCCATCGGAGCGTATGACCCTGTGGCAGGGGACATCGGGGGCGAATGGGTTCTTCCTCAATGCCTGACCTACAGCCTGCGGACATCGGCAGCCAATGCGTCGTGCAAGCTCCCCGTATGAGATGGTCTGTCCCGCAGGTACCTTCAGGAGTTCCAGGAAGACTTTCTTCTGGAACTCTGTTATTTCCCTGCAGGATATGACTTTTTCGCGGATGTCCGTCATTGGATGAGATTCTGAATGATGTCCTGTTATCGAACATGCGAAGATAATGATTTTTTCCGAACTGCTCACGGGAGCCCATCTGTTTCGTTAAATCCCGGAAATTGCTATTTTTGTACCCGGCTCGGAACTGTGGGCGGGAAGAGCCAAAGTCGCAGAAGAATTTGATAACAATGATGACAGTACAGGAGGCCCTTATCATTTCCTAGAAGGCGGCTATCAACTCCTCATGTGTGTATGCAGTCCGGTCATCACCACTGTCTTTACGCCCAGTTCCTGGAGGAGGATGTGCAGGTCAGTCTGGAAAAAGCCGCTGTAGCGTCTCTTCGGCACTACATAGTCCTTCTGACAGAGGTTCAGTTGTAGAATCTTTACCAAGGTAAATCATTTTCTGTTGCATCTGCCGAACCTTCTATTTTTCCAATAAATTTATATGGTATAGCATCCATACCAGCAAACAAATCTATGGCTTCATCTGAGAAGTCGTAAATTCAGACAAAATAGCAAAATGAGTCACTATTCTATACCGCATCAAACCTGCATTCGGCTTCAATGCAGAATGCTGCATACAATGGAATGGACTTGATCCCGTTACCAAAACCGAAGTTTTTGCTTGAGATTCTGTATGCTATCGGGCTCTTGTATTCCTGGACGAAGGTCTTCATGCTGATGGCCTTTACCTTAGTGCCTTTCTTGACTTCTACAGGGATAACGCTCATTCCGTCTTGAATTACGAATTCCAGTTCGGCAGTATTGTCGTTCTTCCAGTATCGCAGGTCAATGCCATTGGCCCTGAGGGTTTGTGCGACATAGTTTTCGGCTACCGCTCCGAGGAAGGTGTTGTCGGTCTCAACTGCGTTAATAAGCATTGGGATTGGCATCTGGGCTTTTGCTCCAAGAAGTCCTACATCGGAGAGGTAAATCTTGAAGTCGCTGTCATCTTCGTATGCAGTCAACGGAATATTACCGTGGCTGACGAGCTTGCATTTGAGGACAGTACCGGAGAGGATAAGCCAGTTGATGGCTTCTCCGAAGATCTTTGCAGTACCTCCTTTCTTTGCAAGCTTATACTGAAACTTCTTGTTCTCTTTTGCCAACTGTGCAGGAATAGAGTTCCAGCAGGCCTTGATTTTGACTGTGGTTGCTGGCTTGGCATATTTGCCCATGTCGGAGTCGTATCCGTTAAGAATGGTCTGCTGAACTGAACGACACTCAATGAAACTGTGTGTCTCGACAAATATCTTTACAGATTCAGGCATGCCACCGACTACGAGATATTTCTGATAGAGATCAAGCGCCATTTTATGGACTGATTCTGCAAGTCCTTCATTGGTCTTGTAGTGTTCGCGGATTTTTTGCGCCAGAACATCGTTATTTGTGGCCCATAGAAACTCTTCGAAGTCCATAGGGTAGAGGGTGAGTTCATCAACCTTGCCTACTGGATATGAGAAGTCATTTTCCGCTTCGTTTCCACCGATTGATGTGCTTTCATCTTCCTCCTGCTCCTTTTCTCCTTTGTTTACTGCAACTCCAAGAAGACTTCCGGCTGCCACGATGTCATACTGAGGATATTCTTCCTGGAAGTACTTAAGAGCCAGAAGGGCACGTTTGCAGTCCTGGATCTCATCAAGAATGATCAAGGTGTCGTGCGGGGTAATTCTTACATTGTAGAGTGATTCAAGATATGCGATGACCTCCAAAGGATTGATGTTTGCCTTCAGGAAGTTACGTATATCAGGAATGAGGTCGAGGCTGACTCGGACATAGTTTTTATAGTGTTCTTCTCCGAATTTTTCGAGAATGTATGATTTTCCTACCTGTCTTGCTCCTTGAAGGATGAGGGGTTTGTGACCAGGTCTGTTTTTCCAGGCAACTAGTTGTTCTGTGATTTTCCTTTTCATCGCAAAATATATTATCTGAGACCAAAATTAATCAAAAACTATGAAATAATCAAAATCGGAGTGACTTTTTCATAGTTTTCGATAATATTTGCGTCTAAATCCGCTATTTACAAATCGCAAAAGAAGGGTCGTCGGCAGAATTTTTCCTATTTTGTCCTATAAACAACGACAACTGTATGTTATTCAGGAAATTTACCAAGACTTTGGAGGAGTTTCTGGTTAGTCAGCCGGATAAGATTCTTCTCATAAACGGAGCCCGCCAGGTGGGCAAAGTTATGAAAAGATGATTGAATATTTCGGAAATACCCTGTCAGCCGTCGATCAAATCAATTCGGTAATGATGTACCAGATGAGCAGAATGCAGGTGTTTCCATATGATATTACATTTTTTGTGATTTGCTGTTTTTTGATTCTGCCAGCCCCAATTCTGCCATCATCGATTCATATCTCTCCCTGGCTGCCTTGATCCTTGCCCGGTGTTCCGCATTGCGTTCACGTCTCTGTGCCTGCTCGGAATTGTAAGCGGCGCCGTTGCATCGTATCTGTCCGGCAAGTGCGTGCAAGGTCCCTTCCCGCCTGTCCTTCTTCAGCCCGCATTCCCACACCGTCACGACTTTCCATCCCATTGCCTCACTCGCTGTCCGTTTATCGGAGGCTTACCTTTCAATATATGCACGCAGTCATTGACTATCAATGGTAATTTGCAAACTACTTCCCACAACCAATGGTTTGGCAAATGCAAATATTTGACAAATAGCTGTCAGAGGCAAGGGGTGTAGGGGATTTATTTGCGATATTCCAGTAATCTGTCCTTCGGGAAATAGTCAAAGAGGAAGAGCGGGAAGGCACTAAGGATACTGACAGATTCGGAGCTTGTCAGATATCTTTTCTGAGCATCAAATATCGCTATTTGACTCACAGTTTCCTTGTCCTCCGGTATCTCATTCTCTCCACTGCAGATATAATTCGCTTTCGAGACATTCTGGGCAATAAGAAGGCTCCAGTTGCCAAGACGGGAACTTGTTTCCTTTTCCGTAGCCTGCCTTCTTGTACTGAGGGTGAGAAAGTCGAGACTCTTATAGTCCGAGAAGGATTCTGCAAGATTCTTGAAAGATGTTTCTGTGCAGTCTTTTCTGGAAACTACGTAAGTCCAGTAATCAGCGTCCGGAAGATTCTTTGTATAACGTATGGCTTCAACCATGGGGTAGTTGATATACAAGCGACCGTTATCTGTCTCGTCATCGAACATATCCAACATTTCCTCAAGCTGACTATTCATCACATCCAAAGAGATGTTCTTATTCTGGAAGTCATAGTCAAAGATGAGATAGATTTCAGAGAAATCAGAACTCTTGGCATCATCGGTAAAAGGGGAGTCTTTCTGACCCTGGTATCGCTCCTTTAAGATTGATACAATATCACCATCTCCTTCAAAGCTTTGGAGTTCGTTGTACAACTCGTATATGTTGTTTCCGAAAGAGCACACGATGTTTTGCTTGTCCTGGAAGAACAAGGTCTCAATCGCCCTGAACAGATCAGGTTCACGCTTGGCTCCTTCGAAAACAAATAGGATCATACAGTGAATGTGTTTCCTCTGAAGAGTTTCTCGATGTTATGGCCGAATCTCAGCTCTTTGTCTGTACAGTCACAGAGAGCCTTGATCTTGTTGTCGTTGACAATGAAGTTGCAGTCCGGGCGAAGCAGATCATTTGTCATCAGGTATGTATTGTGTGATGACGTAAACACCTGGCAATCAAGATCGAAGAGTAACTTGCAGACTTCGAATGCAAGTTTGAAGTGGTAGAACGCATCAAATTCGTCAATGAACACGAATGTTGCATCGCTCATCCTCTTTGTCCAGAAATATAACAGTTCAAGTGCATGTGTACCTGTAGAAGATATCAGATTAAACGGAATCTTCTTCTTCTCAACAACGCAGAACAGGTTCTTATCACCCTTGACCGGAGTCGCAAACTCGAATTTCTGTCCGCTGATCTCTTGAAGAAATTTCCTGAAATCAGACACCAATCCATTGTTGATGATATACTCATCCAGCAGCGTGATCGTATTCTCCAATCCGATGAACTCTCGTGTCTCAAGGCAACGGAACCAAAGCATTCCGTTGACGAACTTGTTCAATTGGAAAAGGTAGTTGTCAGCAGAGAGGGGATATGAGGTGAGCAGAAAGTTGACGATAGAGACATTGTTGGCATTATTTGCAAGGTTGCGTTTGATTGCGTCTCCCATCGGATACTCGTTTGTATCTATGTCAAGCTTGCCTTTTGCTCTCTTGAATACCTGCTTTCCATCTACATTCATCTGTTCATAACGAAGAATGCCCATAAAGTCCTTTCCATAAGCATACTCAACCGTCTGACCGTTGAAAATGAATGTGTACTCAAAATCAACAATCAGATCCTGGCTTCCAGCAAAAGTGAAATTAACATAATAGTCCTGCTTCTTCCACTTCTGAGAGAGATGGTTTACAATATCAAAGATCGCGAGTCCGAAATTGGTTTTTCCAGAACCGTTCGGGCCGTAGATGATACCGTTTTTGATGATGCCATCCTTGATTGCGAACGCATTGAAAGAATAGTTGCTGTGCCTGGTAAGATCCAGTTCAATTCTGTCAGTGAATCCACGGAAGTTTTTTACGGCAAACTTTGCAAGCATAAGCGTCTGAAATATGTTTCGGCAGCAAATGTACGCAAATATTTGGAATATCCGTAAAAAAATTACGGATATTTTATCTCGAGGAATCAGACATCGGCAATTTGGATATACGCATTGATCTCAACCTCCACCTCAAGCGAACAGACGGTCTGGCCCTCGCACTTCATCGTCTCCAGACGCTCCTCTGCAGCCAGAAGAAGGGCCGACGGCAGAATATTTCCTAAATCTTTATGATATTTATTGGAGTTTTCCTATTTTGACCTGTCAAAATATCAGAATAAGATTCTTCTCATAAACGGATCCCGCCAGGTGGGCAAAGTTATGAAAAGATGATTGAATATTTCGGAAATACCCTGTCAGCCGTCGATCAAAACAATTCGGTAATGATGTACCAGATAAGCAGAATGCAGGCCAGAATACCAATGATGCTTTTGATGAGACAGCCGCATCCACCCTGGCCGCCCGTAAGCAGCAGGAACAACTCCGAAAAGGATATGCCTATAATTCTCCCAAGTAAATACAGTACAAGGACAATTGCCCCCAATATGATGAACCATGCAGGTGTTTCCATATGATATTACATTTTTTGTGATTTGCTGTTTTTTGATTCTGCCAGCCCCAATTCCGCCATCATTGATTCATATCTCTCCCTGGCTGCCTTGATCCTTGCCAGGTGTTCCGCATTGCGTTCACGTCTCTGTGCCTGCTCGGAATTGTAAGCGGCGCCGTTGCATCGTATCTGTCCGGCAAGTGCGTGCAAGGTCCCTTCACGCCTGTCCTTCTTCAGCCCGCATTCCCACACCGTCACGACTTTCCATCCCATTGCCTCGAGCGCCTGTGCAGACAGCTCGTCACGTCTGATGTTGTTCCGAATCTTCGTCTGCCAGAACTCCGCATTGGACTTTGGCCTCGCAGCATACCTGCAACCGCGGTGTCCATGCCAGAAGCACCCGTTCACGAAGATGCATGTCCGGTACTTCGGCAGCACAACATCCGGACATCCCGGCAGCTTCTTCACGTGGATGCGGAATCGGAATCCCGCAGCGTGGAGATACTGACGCACAAGCACCTCGGGCCTCGTGTTCTTGGACCTGATATGCGACATGCAGTTGTGCCGCTGCTGGGGAGTCATTTTGTCGGGCATGGGGTGGCTATTATTGCGAGGTCGGTCGGCGGATAGGCGCCTGAGGTCGCCACTAGGGCGTCTAACACGAATTAGGCAATTTTCTTATTTATGCTTGCAGCAACTTATCTATCTCATCCAGTATCACATCGTCAGCAGGCAGCCACTTTACGCTGTGCAGGTGATCCCGATCGAGCCAGGCTGCTGCTTCGTGCTCCAGCAGTGTCAGAGAGCCCGATATTACGCTGCACAGATAGCAGCGCATACTTAGGTGAAAGGTAGGGTAGTCCCACTCCACGGTGGTCACATACTGGTCCACGCTTATCTCCGTGTCCAACTCCTCCCGGATCTCTCGCACCAGAGCATCCTCCGGCGTCTCTCCCGGCCCCTGCTTGCCACCTGGAAATTCCCACCAGTCCTTGAATTCCCCATATCCGCGCTGGGTGGCGAATACTTTATTGTCTCTGATAATTACTGCTGCTACTACTTCTATCTGTTTCATAATGATTGTTCTGTTAAGTACTCGTATAGATTGTTTTCCACAGGCGTGTTTAGTTTATAGCCGATTTCAACAGCGGTGATTCCCTCTGTTCCTGGCATAATGAATTCACTTGCAATTCCGTTGTGCTCCATTGTGCCAAGGAAATAGAACTCTTTTGATGTCTTGTCGTCTTTGTTCTTACGTACAAATAAAGGCATGATTATTCCACGTGACTTGCTGTTTCGCGCGTTGATCACGTCTTCGGAATCCAAGGTCCTGTGACTTTTAGATATGGCGGTCAAGGTCGTTTGGTCATTGAACCTGTCTTCATATCTTGTCGTTGCTCCGACGTCATCGCCCTTCTCATAATTGATAAAGACAGGGTATGTCTTTGAGTATGTATCGAACTTGTATCCGCCAATATTCAATGAAACCTCTTCCGCCTTCCAATTTAGAAGCCAACATACTTCTGAGTAGGTGTACTTCTTGTAAAGATTGAAGGATGTGCCTGGGTAGTTGTCCGAATAATCCTTGTTGTACCGATAGATGCCGAACCTAATCAGTTCTACGACAGCTTCTTTGAACTTGGCCGACAGTAGTGCATCCTGGAATTCCTCTGACAGTGTTGGAATATTGTCAATTACTTCAACGAGCTTCAATTTAAAGGCATTGCCACGAAAGAATTTTCCCTCCAAAACATTGAAAACGCTACTCCGTGTTATGTCATTCATCTTAATTCCATGCTTATCTTTGAGATAACTTTCCCAAAGATCAACGGTATCTGGCGAATTTATAAGAATATCGAGAAGCGACAACTCGTGTATTCTCATTCCGGAGGCAAATTTCCGTGACAGAAACTCCAGTACGTCAAGCTGGTATTTAGTGAGGGGTACTTGATAATCATCATCGCTGTCAAGGAGGAAAGCCTGATACGATCCCCATGTATCAATCAACCTTAGAGGGTCCAATTCTCCCATGTCGTCAAATTCCTTCAGGAAAGGAATGCGCCCCAACTTGAATTTGCAATCCTGATACTCTTTTCGCAACAATCTTTTATTGTTAAGCTTTGCGCTATCAATGGACTTGTAGATTCTGTCCCTGGAAATCTCATCAAAATATATAGTAGAGGCTCCTTTGATGATGTTGTTGCCCTCCATCAGGCTCCTGCGTATATTGTCCTTATTGCCAGTCCTGTCACCAGACAAAGCTATAGGAATCATGTAGTTGTTCTGATAATTGCCAATGAAGTCAATAACAATCACGAATTCCTTTCCATCTGCCTTTCTGAGACCTCGTCCAAGTTGCTGAACAAAAATGATAGGTGATTCCGTAGGACGAAGCATGATGACCTGGTTGATTTCAGGAATATCTACGCCTTCGTTAAAGATATCGACTGTAAAGATATAGTCTAGTCTGTCAGCTGCATTATCATCGACAAGTCTTTCTATGGCGGACTCCCTTTCTTCCTGAGGATTATCACCGCAAAGCATCGTCGTATTGTATTTGCCGGTAAGATTGAATTTGCGGCTAAGCTCTTTGGCTTCATCCTTTCTACTGCAGAATATCAGACCTTTAACTCTATTACCACTATATCCGTAATACTCGGCCTGTGAGATGATGTATTCAACTCTCTTGTCAGCAGTAAGCTGCCTGAATTTGTTAAGATCATCAGATTCTCCATCTATCTCAAGGTCTGTAATTCCGAAATAATGGAACGGGCAGAGCATATCATTCTCCAAAGCTTGTTGAAGCCTGATTTCACATGCAATGTTGTGGTCAAAAAGACTAAATACATCAAAATTGTCAGTTCTTTCAGGGGATGCCGACATTCCTAACAGGAGTTCTGGCTTGAAATAATTGATTATCCTCTGATAACTGGCCGCACCGCTTCGATGGCATTCATCCAACACAATGACAGAGTATTCATCCGGTTTGAACTGCTCCATAATGTCTTCCCTGGCCATCATGTTCATTGTCGAAAACAGAAACTCTCCGGACTTGGCTTTCTCGATATCGTTTTGGTTACCGCTAAGCAATTCCATCGGAACATTCTTTCCGAATATCCTTTTGTAGCTTTTAAGTGCCTGCTTGTTAATCTGTTCTCTGTGAGACAGGAATAAGGCTTTCTTGTTGGGGAATAGCTTATCTGTGAACAATTTCCTTAGGGCAAATGCGGAAGCGTAGGTTTTTCCGGTACCTGTTGCGGATATAAGCAAGGCTCTTTTGCCGCCTTTGTGGATGATTTCCTCAATATTTAGTATAAATTGCTCCTGCATCGAGTTCGGCTGAAGCACTTGGGCGTAACTCAAATCCAGAGTCCTGGTGAGTTTTCCCAGTTCTTCTCGTTCTCTTTTGCTGTTTTTGTAAATTGCGGAATATTCGTCCCGGTATTCAGAATAACAAACTGATGTGTCCCAGAGGCTGTTGAATTCCTCCTCAATATCCATGGCAAACTGTCCGTCGGACGTGGACACCATCCTGGTGTTCCACTCATGATTCTTCGTTATGGCATTCTGAGTTAGATTGGAACTGCCTACGATGATTCTAAGGTCGCCATTGTTATGGAACATATAACCCTTTGTATGGAAACCAACATCATTTTCGCCCGTCTTGAATACTCTTACATCAAGATTGTTTAGGCTATTGAGCTTATCCATGGCGCGTGGGTCACTAAACATGAGGTAATCAGTGGTAAGTATTCTGCCTTTGACACCTTTCTTTTCCAAATCCTTCAACGTGCCAAGAAGAGGAGCAATTCCTCCCATTGTAATAAATGCGACCGAAATGAATAGATCGTCGCAACCTTTCAGTTCCTTTTCAATGGCAGTTAGAACCTTCTGTCCACCACTGTTAGTCAATAACTGGGGCGAAAACATAGGATCTGCTACAACTTTTGAATCGACAAAAGCTCTTTTGTAGCCATCAACTAGCTTACTGGTGGAGTATGAAGTTGTCATGGTGTTTTAGTCACTTGCTTATTCACGTAAATATAACATATTTCTATCAATAATTCGCATACGATAACTCAAAATACGTCGAATAGCAATATTATCTCTTCACTGATTAGCAGATTTTTCTAGAACGTTGGACAAGACGACTATAGTAACAAGTGAGAATCACCCCAAGAACCATATCAGACACTCGCAAACCCTGCTCATTTCAGCAATTGTTATTATCTTTGCACTGGACAATGCGCATTGCCTTGCCGGAGCCGGCTGTCCATAAAGAATGAATGATATGCAAGAGATAATACATCTGCTCAATGAGATGTCCCCTTACCTGCTGCTGGGCTTCCTGCTCGCGGGAATTATGCACGCTTTCATGCCGAAAAGCTATTACGGGCGTTTTCTCGGAGACCGCAGTTTCAGGAGCGTCGTCAATGCGGCGCTGTTCGGCATTCCTCTGCCGCTGTGCTCGTGCGGGGTCATTCCTACCGCAATGTCATTGCGCAAGGAAGGCGCATCGAAGGGTGCCACGGTCTCGTTCCTGATAGCCACGCCCCAGACCGGCGTGGACTCCATCATTGCTACATACAGCCTGATGGGACTTCCGTTCGCGATTGCCAGGCCGATTGCCGCATTGCTGACTTCGGTGTTCGGGGGAGGGCTTGTGAATATCTCGGAGCGGAATGAGCCGGAACAATGCGGCGGGGAGTCCTGCAGCAGGGGAGGGGAAGAGAAAAAGACGTTCTCCGCTAGATGCATCGATGCATTGGAATATGCCTTCGTGGAGATGATGAGCGACATCGGAAAATGGCTGGCCATCGGCCTGCTGGTAGCCGGATTGATCACGGTCCTCGTGCCCGAATCCTGGTTCAGCATATTCCAGGGCAATACATTCGCTTCGATGCTGCTGGTGCTGGCAATAGCGATGCCGATGTATGTCTGCGCGACAGGCAGCATCCCGATTGCGGTGGCGCTGATGCTCAAAGGACTCACTCCGGGGGCTGCCCTTGTCCTTCTGATGGCCGGGCCGGCCTGCAACTTGGCGTCCATGCTGGTCGTGCACAAGGTGCTTGGGACCAGGACGACATTGGTCTATATCCTGAGCATTGTCATCGGAGCCATCTGTTTCGGCACCCTGATTGACTGGCTGCAGTTCTCGGGAGCTGTGGATTTCCTTGCGAGGCTGAACATCTCACACCGCGGATGCTGCGACGGTGATTCGGTCTTCAGCATTGTCTGCAGCGTGGTTCTGGCCCTGCTCCTGATCAACGCACTTTTACTGCACGGACATAATCATAAACCTGATAATGCAAACAATACCATGAATGCAAAGACATATCACATCGAAGGCATGAACTGCAACCACTGCAGGCTGTCTGCAGAAAAGGCTCTCCGCTCGGTAGAGGGAGTCACCGCCGCCAGCGTGGATCTCGCCACCGGGGAAGCTCTTGTAGAGGGTACGGCCACCAGGGAGGCCCTTGCGGAAGCATTGGACGAAATCGGGTTCACACTGAAGGATTAGGCTTGCTGGTTTTGGATATCAGCAGTATGAATATGTGGGAGCCTCAGTGATCATGAGGGGTCACCCTTGAGCCGAATTGACTCTTAATCTACAAAATTACCCGATTTCACCTCTCTTATTCGACAAAATTGCTGATTTTGCATTGAAATCAGATTCTTATTGGAAAAAATGGCAAAGAATATCTCCCTTCCGGGCATGACGGTTCATCTGATAGAGGGTCCTGAGGGAACAGCGAATGATATGCCGTTCATCGAGAACCTTTATGTCTCAAGCAACGAGCGCCGTATCCTGGAGAATCTGCAGAAAGGACGTGCCAGGAATGGGTCTGTATCAAAATGTCTGTCTCGCGAAGCAATCGAGCAGCATCTGGAGAAAATGTTGCAGGTCAATGGAGAGTCTGGACTGAATGAGTTCAGGGATAAGGCCAGAACGATCGCTGCCACCCTTGGTATGGAGCAAGAGTTTGAACTCCTTAACAAGATCATCGGCGCCATACTTTCTACCAAGCCATCAAACATTCTCATATCAACCAGTGCCATTGCCCGTGCTGCCGGTCAACCATACGACTCAGACAGAGTCAAACTTTTCGAAGTGCTGTACGAGGCATTGCGCAATGATGTATTTGCCACTATCGACGAACAGAACCAGACAAAATCGGAATTCAGGAACTTCGCATTCTTTGAGAGTTACTTTTCCAACTACATCGAAGGTACAGAGTTCGAGATAGAGGAGGCTAGAACGATTATCGAGACCGGGCAGCCTATGCCGGCAAGAAATGCCGACTCCCATGATGTTCTGGGTACATTCCAGATTGTCTCCAGCAGGCGTGAGATGCGACGTACCCCGCATTCCGCAACCGAGTTGATTGAGATACTGCAGGAGAGGCATCGAATCATGATGGCAGCAAGGCCAGACCGTGATCCCGGCATGTTCAAGATGAAAAATAACCATGCAGGCGACAGTCATTTTGTGGACTATACCCTCGTACGAGGTACTCTCATGAAAGGTTTTGAGTACTACCAAGCGCTTGAGTCCCCGTTTGCAAGGGCACTGTTCATGCTCTTCATGGTGAGCGAAGTTCATCCATTCAATGACGGTAACGGCCGTATCTCACGTATAATGATGAATTCTGAACTCGTTAGCGCGGACCAGTCCAAGATAATCATCCCCACTGTATTCCGCGATGATTATCTCAATTCCCTCAGGCGACTTACAAGACGCTCCGAGCCATCCGTATTCATAAGGGCAATATCCAGAGTCCGTGAGTTCAGCGCCAACATCACCGGAGACGATTTTGAGGCGACTAAGGCATATCTTGAGAAATGCAATGCCTTCAAGGAAGGAGAGGATTATATCCTTCGTTTTTAGCCTTAATCTACAAAATTGCCCTAAAGAGCCTCTCTTAATCGACAAAATTGCTATAACGTAAACACCCGCTTTGGAATCATATTTACTTTTAGCGGACACCAATACTTTTTTATATAAAAT
>JAXDUM010000024.1:0-37293 GCA_034089285.1 Candidatus Cryptobacteroides sp. | reverse complement strand
TCCCGAAGGCGCTATACTTCGTCAAAAGTCAATCAAACGCAATGGAGATATCAGATATTGTAACAAGTTAGCTTGTAAGAATTGCAAGAACAAGTGTACAAAGTCTCCGTTCCGCGAAGCAGACTTCTCAAAGGATAAACTGGTAATGAAGGTCAAAGGTTATAATCATAACGACAATGACAAACCAGATACTGGAACCAAGGTCAACAAGAAGGTTGTGACTACACAAAAGGTCAGGTTCCACTTAAAGCTGGATGAGAAGAAGATGAATGAGCGTAAATGTCTGTCAGAACATCCTTTCGGCACTGTCAAAAGAGCAATTGGGATGTCCTATCTTCTGTTAAAAGGCAAAACAAAGGTTGTCGGAGAGACTGCTTTGATGCTTCTGTCGTACAATCTAAGGAGGGCGATATCAATAAAAGGCGTTGAAGACATGGTAAAAGCCCTGGTATAACATAAAAATCCATCTCAATGAGCGTTTCTTTACGAAAACAGAGGGATAAACCCTCTGAGAATCGCATATTCAAAAAAGATAAGAAAAATGGTAACTATCTATAATACAACACTCTCAGCGACTTCCCAAAGGCACTTTTCGGACAGCCTGGGGGGGGAATAAAAGAGGAATGGCTCGCATCTCCCGACGCAAGCCATTCGCAATTCTAACCTAAAACTTAACCTATGAAAAAACTATTCGATAGGAAATATTGCAATATCCATGCCGACGTAATCTTTAATTTGTTCAAATTGGAGCCATTTTTGGCCGTATAAGGATGACGTCGGACGGGATTATTCAGAAACTGTCGTATCCTCTTCAGCTTTTTCTGCAGGGAGAGATGCTGGGTCGAGCTTGACGCTGATGATTCTGACATCCGAAACCGGCCTGTCGCGCCTGTCTGTTGCCACTTTGGCGATTTTGTCGATGACATCGAGCCCTTCCACTGTCTCGCCGAAAACCGTGTAGGCTCCGTCGAGCTGGGCGCAGGTCTCTTCGCTCTGTACAAGATAGAACTGGGAGCCCGAACTTTCCCTTTCCGGGTTGGCTGCATCACCCCTTCTTGCGGCAGCGAGAGCACCCTTCTTGTGACGGTATTCCGGAACAATCTCAGCAGGGATAGTGTATCCCGGACCACCCTGGCCGTATTTGTCAACCAATGTCGTGTCCTTGGTGTTAGGGTCGCCGCCCTGAATCATGAATCCGTCGATTACCCTGTGGAAGAGGATGCCGTCATAGAATCCGGAGAGGGCGAGCTTTTCGAAATTGGCCTTGTGCTTCGGAGTCTTGCTGTAAAGCTTGACCTTGATCGTTCCGAGGTTGGTCTGAATGTCGAAAATCGGCTCTTCCGCGAGCTTCTCCATCATTGCCTCGGCCTCGGCCACTTTCTTGGCCTGCTTCAGCGAGTCTTCAAGTGCGGCCTGAGCAGCCTCTGACTCCGCTTTCCTGGAATTGTTGCCGCAGCTTGCCGCAATGATGCCGGCTGCAATTACGCATATTGCCGGGAAAAAATACTTTGTCATTTCCTTCATTTTCATCAATGTTTAGAATAGTCGAAATACAATGGTCGTTTCCTTATGAAAAAGGATGACAGTATATCTCTTCTGCCATCCCTCAAAGTGCTTCGGACGGGACTCGAACCCGTACAGGCATTCCTGCCCAAGGGATTTTAAGTCCCTCGTGTCTACCATTCCACCACCAAAGCATCCAGACTGCAAAGATATGAAAAATTCATATATTTCGCCACAGAAGAATGAGTTTCGCCAAAAAAGTGTTCGCAAAGGATGAAAATGAACTCAAATATTTGTTTATGGGAATGAATAATTATAATTTTGCCTTGGATATGTTGAAAATTGGCGACTTTTATACCAATTTTCAAGCCAAATACGAATATAAAATTACTACAAAACATCAATAAAATGGGACTTTTAAATGGAAAAGTAGCTCTCATCACCGGAGCTGCGAGAGGTATTGGAAAGGCAATAGCTCTCAAGTATGCTTCTGAAGGAGCTGATGTCGCTTTCACTGATCTTGTCATCAATGAGGCTGCTGAGCAGACCATCAAGGAACTCGAGGCTTTCGGCCACAAGGTAAAGGGATATGCTTCCAATGCTGCCGACTTTGAGCAGACCAAGCAGGTAGTTGACCAGGTAATGGCTGATTTCGGCCGTATCGACATCCTTGTGAACAATGCCGGTATCACCAAGGACGGACTCATGCTCAGGATGACCGAGGCGCAGTGGGATGCCGTAATCAATGTAAACCTCAAGTCTGCATTCAACTTCATACACGCAGTTACCCCGATCATGGCGAAGCAGAGAGGCGGAAGCATCATCAACATGTCTTCAGTTGTAGGCGTTTCCGGAAATGCCGGACAGTGCAACTATTCCGCATCCAAGGCCGGCCTCATCGGTCTTGCCAAGTCTATTGCCAAGGAGATGGGACCTCGCGGTATCCGTGCCAACTGCATTGCCCCGGGATTCATCATGTCTGATATGACGGCCGCTCTTCCTGAGGAAGTGCGCGAGCAGTGGATGAAGACAATTCCTCTCCGTCGCGGCGGTACTCCTGAGGATGTTGCCAATGTGGCTCTCTTCCTTGGAAGCGAACTTTCATCCTATGTCAGCGGACAGGTTATCCACGTCTGCGGTGCGATGAACTGCTAGTTGAAAGGCATCGATACAGGGGGCTACGGCCCCCTTTTCTTTTTTAGAAATATCTCTTCTCGCGGTGGTCGAGAGCTATGAATATGGACAGCATTATGGTGAATGCCCATAGCGACGACCCTCCGTAACTCATGAATGGAAGAGGAATGCCGATGACTGGCATTATGCCGATTGTCATTCCGATGTTTATCAGAAGATGCATGAACAGGCAGCTGGCGAGACAGTAGCCATAGATCCGGGTGAAACTCTCCCTGCTGTGTTCGGCATCTTTGGTTATAAGCCATATCAGCCCGACGTACAACGCAATGACCGCGAAGCATCCCAGAAAGCCCCATTCCTCTCCGACCGTGCAGAATATGAAGTCGGTGCTCTGCTCCGGGACGAAGCCGTATGTCGTCTGGGTGCCGTTGAGATATCCCTTACCGGTCAGGCCTCCGGAGCCGATGGCGATCATCGACTGGTTGACATTGTATCCTACTCCCGAGGGATCCTCCTTCATTCCGAGAAGTACCTCGATCCTCTTGCGCTGGTGGTCCTGCAGGATATTGTAGAAAATGAAGTCCACCGAGAACACCATCATTATGCCGGCAATCATTGTCAGTGTGGATACTCCGGCGAACGAGTCCCTGTATTTGAGGGCGAAGAAGATTACTGCAGGGACAGCCAGGCCTATCAGCCCTAGCAGGATGTACAATGGCTTCACGGCGTACAGGAAGCCCCATGCCGACGCATCTGCGGCGATGGCCATGGCTTCATTGACGGCTTCCTCGCCGGCCTCCGCGTTTGCGGCCGCCTCGCTCAATCCCGGTATCAGGGCATTCTGGAGGAGAGTCCACAATTGCGGTATGTATGCCAGCAGGATAATGACTGCCGCCGCACAAAGGAGCCATTGCAATGAGTTCCTGTGATTGAGGGCATTGCCTGCCGCAATGATGCCGAGAAGCCAGAGGATGGCAGTGTAGGGGGATGTCGTCAATGTCAGGATGAATACCAGAATCGCCACTCCTATCAGTGTGATCAGCCATCCGGAAAGGCCCTCGCGGTACAGGACGAATATGAATCCCACATATACCAGTGCCGAACCGGTCTCGCTCTCCCCGAGGATTACCAGCATCGGCAGGGCAATGACGGCGGCCACCGTGAGGAAATTCGAGAACCTGGTCAGCTTGAATCCCGGCCTGCTCATTATGAAGGCCAGGAGGAGCGAGGTGGTTATCTTTGAAATTTCAGCCGGCTGGAACCGGACAGGTCCGAAGGCGAACCAGGACCTGGAGCCCTTGACCTCGACTCCGAGGAAAATCACGGCGACAAGCAGGAACAGAACCATTATGTACAGCAGCCCCGCCCCGCTCTCCCACAGGTTCGATGGAATGAGGAAAACAATGAGGCTTCCGAGGCCGAATGCCGTCAGAATCCATATGAACTGTTTCCCGCTGTTGACGCTGAAGTCCAGGATGCCGGTGTTCTCGCCTCCGTGGATGGAGGCATATATGTTGACCCATCCTATGAAAACCAATGCCAGATAGATGAAGACAAGTTTCCAGTCGTATGTCTGCCAGAATGGCCTTCCGCTACGATAACTTCCCATACGTCAATATGTTTTGACACGAGACATCAGATCTCCATTCAACATTCTTTCCTCCAGAGGCTTCCTCTTGTCGCTGATTTGCCCCGTAAGGTATTTTTCCACGAGAAGGGAGGCTATAGGCGCCGACCATGTGGCTCCGAATCCCGCATTCTCCACATAGGCTGCCACGGCGATTTTCGGATTGTCCATGGGAGCGAAGCAGATGAATACGGAGTTGTCCGCTCCTCTCGGGTTCTGCGCCGTTCCTGTCTTTCCGCAGATGTCCAGGCCCTCGACGGCAGCAATGCTGGCTGTACCTCCTGAGCCGAATCCGCTGTTGACGGCCTTCCACATTCCCTTTATGACCTTTTTGAAATTGGTGGTGTCCACCATAGTGTACTGCCTCTCCCTGAATTTGTCGTCAATCCTGAGTGAGTCGGAATCCTTGACAATGTGGGGAATGTAGTAGTAGCCCCTGTTGGCTACAGTGGCGCACATGTTGGCAATCTGGAGAGGCGTGACTCCGATTTCGCCCTGTCCGATGGAAATGGAGATGACAGTGGTGAACTTCCAGCCTCCCTTGCCATAGATCTTGTTGTAATAGTTTGAAGTAGGTATGGTTCCGCCGAGTTCGGCAGGGAAGTCGCTTCCGAGCTTGTGCCCGAAGCCGAAGCTTGATACATAATCGTGCCACTTGTCGAGCGCCTCCGCCTGGCTTCTGTATTTCCTGTTTTCCAGGATATTCCTCATCACATAGCAGAAATACCCGTTGCAGGACATCATTATGGCATCCTCGAGGTCAAGAGGGGAGCGGTGGGCGTGGCATCCCAGCTTGTGTTTTCCGAAATAGTATCCCTTGTTGCAGGGATATGTGTATTCCGGCTTGAGTACTCCTTCCTCAAGGCCAATGAGGCCGTTCACGAGTTTGAACACCGAGCCCGGAGGGTATGGAGCCTGCACGGCGCGGTTGAACATAGGCTTGTGCGGGTCGCTGACAATTTCCTTGTAATGCTTGCCGATGTCCGCCAGCATCTCGACGTCGATTCCCGGGCTGGAAACCATCGTCAGAATCTCCCCGGTGGAAGGTTCTATGGCTACCAGGCTGCCTACCTTGTTCTGCATCAGGAGCTGGCCGTATTGCTGCAGATCGGCGTCGATGGTGGTCACAATGTCCTTGCCGGGGATGGCTTCCTTGTCCATCTCGCCGTCCTTGTACCTGGTCTGTATCTGGTTGTGGGAATTCCTCAGATAGATGTGATAGCCTTTTTCGCCCTTCAGGTCGGCTTCCCTTGCCGCCTCAAGGCCGGTCTTGCCGGCATAGTCTCCGGGCCGGTATTCGCCCGGATGCCTGCTGATGTAGGCCTGGTCCACCTCGGATACGTAGCCGAGAAGATTGCCTCCTGCATTGAAAGGGTAGTCCCTGATGCTCCTGACCTGTCCCCTGAAACCCGGAAACTTGTACTGGATTTCGGAGAACTTCATATATTTCTCGGCGGAGAGCTGCTTCATCATTATGACGGACTGGTAGCCGATTCTCCTCCTGTTCTTCCTGTATTCGGCCATCTTGCTTCTGATGAAGTCCGGTTCCACTTCCAGGACGCTGGCGAGCAGGAGGGTGTCGAATTCCGTGACTTCCTTGGGCGTCACGAGAATGTCGTAGGCCACTTTGTTGCCGACTATGATCTTTCCGTTCCTGTCATAGATCACGCCTCTGGTCGGGTAGATGATGTCATACACCATCGAGTTGTTGGATGCGTCGATCTTGTAGCGGTCGTCGATGATCTGTATATAGAAAATCTTGGCGATGAGAATTCCCGCCATTATGAGAAGACCGATTCTCAGCTTGTTGGCCCGTTCAAGTTTCATCTCATCTTCCTCCGTAAGGGTCCAGAACCCTGGCCGCCAGCAATGAGATCAGCACTCCGGGTATCAGCGAGCAGCCGAATCTGATAAGGTTGAACAGGATAGGCCTTGCCGGGCCTCCGTCTGCAGCGATGTAGAAAAGCAGGAAAACGGCATAGGCCACGGAGATGGCGAACGTCATCTTCAATGCACCGAATTTCCTGATCGAGATATCCTCGTCGAGCAGGCTTATCTCCTGGCCGAAGATCCAGTCGCAGAGAGTTCTGCGGACAGCCGCCACGGGGAGGAGGGCGAAGACGTTCAGCCCGATTGTCCCTTCGGCGAGCAGATCGGTCGCCAGGCCTGTGGCGAATGCGACCAGCATCGCGCTCAGAGTGCTGAATCTTGTCGGGAAGCACAGGATCAGTACGGGCAGCAGGCTTATGGTAATGTAGGCACTGATATTCAGATAATTGCAAATCAGCAGCTGTATTGCCGCAAGCAGCAGGAATGTTATTCCGTAGTTGTGTCTCATTGTTCAGCTCCTCCTTTCTCGAGTGACATGATTTCGTCCAGATCCCGATTTCTCACGAGGCAGACGTGCCTGACGGATGAGAAGTCCTGGAACAGGCTGACCTTGATCTCGAATGTGGCCCCGTTGACTATCCGGGAGCCTGTTATCCTGCCGATAGGGATGTCAGGAGGGAATATGGTGGAGAATCCGCTCGTGTAGACGGTGTCCCCCTCTTCGAATTTCACCTGAAGTGGAATCTCTCTCAGCAATGCGTTCCCCGAGCCTTTCCCGTCCCAGGCCATCGGTCCCGCCGCCCCGTCCTTTCCGATTCTTGCGCTTATGCTGCTGTCGGAGTTGAGAAATGATATGGCGTAGGAATAATGTCTGCTGACCGCATCGACAATTCCGATTACTCCCCGGCTGGTGATGATTCCGGTCTGGGGCCTGACGCCGTCATCGGAACCTTTCCCTATTATCAGATAGTTATGCTGCTTGTTTACGCTGTTCTTGATGACCTCCGCCGGGATGAACTCGTATTTCCCCCGCCAGGCGGTTGTGTAGTCTGCGGAATCGCATGCCGCCGCTGCGGCAGCCTCCTCTTCCAGTCTGGTTATCGTCTCCGTGAGCCGGAGTATCTCCTCCGCCAGATGCCTGTTCTCGGTCCTGAGGGAAGCATAGTCGGATATGCTTTCTGATACTCCCCAGAAGTAGCCGAGAAAACCGTGAGCAGCCCTGGATATGAAAAGGTCCTGGAGGCTGTCACCGTGTCTCAACATACCAAGTGCGGCAATCTCCAGTAGAATGAAGACTGCCGTATTGATCAATGTTCCGGTTATGGTTCTCCTGCGCTGCATCCTACCTCTTCAGGAAAGAGCAGTTCTCTGCATTCTTGAGAGCGATGCAAGTGCCTCTTGCTACGGCGTGGAGCGGATCCTCCGCAACGTGGAACTGGATGTTGACCTTGTCTGTGAGCCTTGTGGCAAGGCCTCTGAGCAGGGCTCCGCCTCCGGAGAGGTAGATTCCGTTCTCCACAATGTCGGAATACAGCTCAGGCGGCGTCTGCTCCAGGACGTGGAGTATGGAAGTCTCGATTCTTCCGACAGACTTGTCGAGGCAGTGGGCTATTTCCTGATAAGGGATTGAAGCCTCTACAGGATGTGCTGTCATCAGGTTGGCTCCCTTCACGCAGTATGGTTCTGGAGCTCCTTCCCTGAGTTCCGGGATCACGGCGCCTACCGCAATCTTGATCTTCTCTGCGGTGATTTCTCCCACCTTGATGTTGTGCTGCTGCCTGAGATAGGACTGGATGTCGCTGGTGAAAACGTCGCCCGCTGTCCTGATGCTGTCCTGGATCACGATACCACCGAGGGAAATAACCGCAATCTCGGTGGTTCCTCCTCCGATGTCCACTACCATGCTTCCCTTAGGGGCTTCCACTTCAAGGCCGATTCCCAATGCGGCTGCCATCGGCTCGGAAATGAGGTACACATCCCTGCCTCCTGCATGCTCGGAAGAATCCCTGACCGCCCTGATTTCAACCTCGGTACTGCCGGAAGGAATGCCTACGACAAGCTTGAGGCTCGGGGAGAAGAAGGACCTTCTCTTGCTGTTCACCTGCTTGATGAATCCCCTTATCATCATTTCAGCCGCATTGAAGTCGGCGATCACGCCGTCCTTGAGCGGACGGATTGTCTTGATTCCCGGATATTCTCTTTCATGCATCAGCTTGGCCTTGTGCCCGAGTGCGATGCATTTCCCGCTGCTGCTCTCGACTGCCACGATGCTTGGCTCGTCAAGTACTATCTGATCATTCTGGAAGATGATGGTGTTGGCTGTGCCCAGATCCATCGCAAGTTCCTGTGTCAGAAATGAAAATGCCATATTATATTTCTCTGTTTTTTCGGTTTGAACATATTTTCGTCAAAAGTACGAAAAAAATCTTAAATTTGTTGCGTAATCTGACCTTTTATGAACAGAAAATGTTATTTGATAGCAATGGCCGCAGGCCACGGTTCCCGGATGGGCTCGGAGTTGCCGAAACAGTTCCTTCCTCTGGGTGGCAGGGCGGTGCTTCACACCACTATCAGAAAGTTCGTCGAGGCTGTTCCCGACATATCTGTCGTGACTGTTCTCCCGCAGGGCGGCGAGTATGCTGACTGGTGGCGGCGGTATTGTGTCGAGAACAGTTTCAACTGTCCGCAGATGATTGTGAGCGGGGGAATCACACGCTTCCATTCCGTGAAGGCGGCATTGTCGAAAATCCCTGACGGGGCCGTCGTTGCCATTCAGGATGGCGTCAGGCCTCTCCTTACCGTTGAATTCATAAGGTCGATGTTCTCCCGCTTTGATGAATCGGATTGCAGGGCACTGATACCGGTGCTTCCTGTCGTGGACACCCTGAAAATGCTCCGGAAGGACAATGACGGCAGGCTTGTGCAGTCTTCCGGTCCCGAACCGGACAGGTCCGTGCTCTTCGGTGCGCAGACTCCCCAGATTTTCAGGTCCGAGGATATCAGGGCGGCGTACGGCCAGGCTTATGACGTATCATTCACCGATGACGCTTCGGTGGCGGCCAGATACGGAATACCTCTCGCTTTCTGCGAAGGCGAGAGGCTCAATTTCAAGCTGACGACACCCGAGGACCTCATCCTTGCCGAGGCCGTCATGAAACTCGGGAAGTAGTCCTATTCTTCCTTTCCGTTGTTGAAAGTCGTGTTCTCGTAATCCTTGACCCATACCTGACGGTCGATGGCCTCGTCGAGGGCTATCATCGTATCCGTTGCCAGAATGTAGGGGATTTTCTGAATGGTGTTCAGGAGAACCTCCATAAGGTGGTCGTTGTCAAAGCAATAAATCTTTACGAGAAGAGCGTACTTGCCCGTCACGAAATGGCATTCCACCACTTCAGGTATCTTCTTCAGACATTCCACCACTTCATTGTACTTGTCTGCCTCGGAGAGAGAAATGCTCATGAATGCGCAGATGTTCAGGCCGAGCGCCTGC
Source organism: Candidatus Cryptobacteroides sp. (assembly GCA_034089285.1). GTDB lineage: Bacteria > Bacteroidota > Bacteroidia > Bacteroidales > UBA932 > Cryptobacteroides. The sequence continues at coordinate 27,709 of JAXDUM010000024.1, read as the reverse complement.
GGCTTCACGAGCAGCCTGGAACCGGTTATGACTCCGGCGGCCTCGAGCCTTTTGACTCTCTGATGAATCGCCGCTCCTGAAACTCCGCATTCGCGGGCTATCTCGAGGAAAGGCATGCGCGCATTCTTCACGAGGAATGAAAGGATCTTCTGGTCGGTCTGGTCAATGTGATACTTGCTCATTGCTTCTGATTTTTAATTCAACAGATGCAAAATTAATCAAATTTTCTATAAAATATCACTTCGGGGCCACAAAATCTTATAAAAGATAAGTTTTTGCAGTCCCTAAGTCTTAAAAGATAACCTATTGTATCCTTTCAATCGTTTACTTCCGTCAGGATTTCCTTCTCCTGAAGCCTTTCTTTGAAGGTTCCGAAGAGGAGATTATTTCCTTGCATCTTTCCTCGGTGAGAGTGGCGGCGTCGGTCCCTTTGGGAATCTTGAAATTCTTGCCGTCATGCTTGATGTAAGGGCCGTATCTTCCGTTGATGACCTGGATGTCACTTTCCTTGAATTCAAGCAGGGGGGTGTTCGCAGACGCCTTGTTGCCAATGCTGTCTATCAATGAGATACACTCCTCTAGGGTTACGGTCAACGGATCTTTCCCCCTTGGAAGCGAGGTGTTCTTGTCACCATACTTGAGGTAAGGGCCGAATTTGCCCTTGGTGGCTATGATGTCAATGCCGTTGTAGCTGCCGACCTTTCTCGGAAGGAGGAAAAGCCTGAGGGCTTCCTCCAGGGTTATGCTTTCTATCAGCTGGCCCGGGGCAAGATGGGCGAACTGGCGGTTCTCGCCTTCACCTTTCTGAATGTAAGGTCCGTATTGTCCGAATTTGGCGACAATAGGCTGTCCGTCAGACGGATCCTTTCCGAGTTCCCTGCTTACCCTGCTTCCGTATTCCCTGCTTTCCAGTACATCCTCCACCTTCTTGTGGAAAGGTGCGTAGAATTCCGCTATGAGCTTGTTCCACCGGAGCTGTCCCTTGGCTACCTTGTCGAAATCATTCTCAACATTGGCCGTGAAATCGTAGTCCATTATGTTGCCGAAGTTCTTCACGAGGTAGTCGGTCACTATCATTCCGATTTCCTGCGGAAGAAGCTTCCCCTTTTCTGCGCCGACCGGTTCCGCCTTCATGCTTTCGGTTATGATGCCGTTCTTCATCGACAGGCAGGTCACAGGTATCTTTTCTCCCTCCTTGTCTCCTTTCACGATATAGCCCCGGCCGGTCGTGAGGGTGGATATGATGGTTCCGTATGTGGCCGGACGGCCGATTCCGAGTTCTTCAAGCTTCTTTACGAGGGATGCCTCCGAATATCTCGGAGGAGGGGTTGTGAACTTGCCGGAGGATGAGAATGACTGAGGAATCATCCTGTCTCCGACATTGAGGGCCGGGAGAATGACCTCCTGCTCGTCCTGCTGGTCATCGTAGCTTTCCATATAGACCTTCAGGAAGCCGTCAAATACTATCTGGGTGGCCTGAACGGCGAATTTCTCCTCTCGTCTGTCATTGACAATCCTTATGTTCGTGTTCAGCAGAGAGGCGTCGGCCATCTGGGATGCGATGGTGCGTTTCCAGATGAGATTGTAAAGCTTCTGCTCCTGAGGGGTGCCTTCGATGGAGGTGTTGCCGATGTATGTAGGCCTGATCGCCTCGTGCGCCTCCTGTGCTCCCTTGGACGTGGTGCGGTACTGCCTTGTCTTGGAATAGTTCTCTCCGAAATTCTTCACGATGTAGTCCCGGGATGCTCCCAGGGCGAGCTTCGAGAGGTTTGTGGAGTCGGTTCTCATATAGGTGATGAGACCCTTCTCGTACAGGCTCTGAGCCACTCTCATCGTGGTGTTGACAGGGAAGTGCAGCTTTCTGGCCGCCTCCTGCTGCATCGTGGATGTGGTGAACGGGGCTGCCGGGCATCTTGTGGCTGCCTTCTTGTCGATACTGCCCACCCTGAATTCGGCTCCGGCACAGTCCTCGAGGAACTTCCTGGCCTCGTCAACTGTCCTGAACCTGGTCCCCAGTGTGGCATTGACCTTCACATTCCCTCCTTCGGGAGTGAAGACTGCGTCCGTCTTGTAGTAGGCTTCCCGGTTGAAGGCCATGATTTCCCTCTCCCTGTCCACTACAAGCCTCAGGGCCACGCTCTGCACCCTTCCCGCCGAGAGCTTCGGCTGAATCTTTCTCCAGAGGATAGGAGACACCTCGAAACCTACCAGCCTGTCCAGAACCCTTCTGGCCTGCTGGGCATCGACGAGGTCCATGTTGATCTCCCTCGGGTTCTTGACGGCGTTGAGGATGGCCTCTTCGGTAATTTCGTGGAAGACAATCCTTTTTGTATCCTTGTCCTTGAGTCCGAGAACTTCGTAGAGATGCCAGGATATCGCCTCTCCTTCCCGGTCTTCATCGGATGCAAGCCATACCGTCTTGACCTCTCCCACAAGTTTCTTCAGTTCGGCGACAACCTTTTTCTTGTCAGCCGGAATGACGTACTCGGGCGTGAACCCGTGTTCGATATCCACGCTCAATTTCTTGTCCTGAAGGTCCCTGATGTGTCCTATGCTTGATTTTACGATATAGTCCTTTCCCAGAAATTTCTGAAGCTTGCCGATTTTTCCCGGCGACTCCACAATCACAAGATTCCCCTCCATTTGTTTCATTTTTTTGAATTAGGATGCAAAGTAAAACACAAATGAGGCTAATTTCCAAATTTTCTATGTATTTTTGTCATTCTTAAACACGAAAACCGGAGAAATCCGCTATAATATTGATAGAAAATGACAGACATTACAAGAAAGAAGATCGTCAAATGGTTCTGGATCATCATCTCAGCTCCGGTGCTGCTCCTCCTTGCAATGATTCTCCTCGTGTGGGCATTCGCCGACATTCCTTCGTTCGAGGAACTCGAGAATCCCGAGAGCAAGCTGGCTACGGAGATCATTGCCGATGACGGCCAGATACTCACGACTTTCCATATCGAGAACCGTTCCTTCGTATCCTACGACGAACTTTCGCCATATCTTGTTCAGGCGGCGGTGGCAACCGAGGACAGAAGGTTCTACAACCATTCCGGCATTGATTTCCAGAGTCTCGGAAGGGTGCTCGTGAAGACATTGCTCCTCAGCGATTCCAGCCAGGGAGGCGGAAGCACCATCACCCAGCAGCTTGCGAAGACATTGTATCCCAGGGCAGACGTAAGCAGCAGAATCCCCGGCGTATCCAAGGTCAAGCTGGTGATTATCAAGCTGAAAGAATGGATAACCGCCGTCAAGCTCGAGCGTGACTACACCAAGGAGGAGATCATGGACATGTATCTCAATGCCATCTTCTTCGGCAGCAATGCCTATGGCGTAAGGGCCGCATCGCAGACATTCTTCGCGAAGGAGCCGGCCGACCTCACCGTAGAGGAGAGCGCCACTCTCGTGGGAATGGTCAACAAGCCTACCAGGTACAATCCTGCCCTGAATCCTGACAAGGCCCTGGTCCGCCGCAATTTCGTTATAGGACAGATGGAGAAGGCTGGATACCTCACGAAGGCGGAGAGGGACTCGATCCAGCAGATACCTATCACTATAGATTATCAGGTACAGGACCACAATGCAGGTCTGGCGCCGTATTTCAGGGACATGCTCAGGCGCGTGATGAATGCGGACGAGCCGCAGCGTTCAAAATATGCCTACAGGGAGGACTATGCCGCAGACTCGGTTCTCTGGGCTGACGATCCGCTTTACGGATGGCTGAACAAGAACCGCAAGCCGGACGGAACCCGGTACAACCTGGACAAGGACGGCCTCAGGATCTATACGACCATCAGCGCAAAGATGCAGAAATACGCCGAGCAGGCAGTCGCCGAGCATCTCGGAAAGGATCTGCAGAAGAGTTTCGAGCGCGATCTCAAGTACAAGACCAACAAGCCTTTCTCCAATGATGTCGAGAAATCCACCCGGGATCTGGTGATGAAGCAGGCCCGCAGGTGGAGCGACCGCTACAGAATGATGAAGAAGGAGGGCAGGAGCGAGGCGGAAATCCTGAAGAGTTTCTCCGTGCCTGTCAACATGAGGGTTTTCTCATGGAACAGGAAAGGCTATGCGGACACCACGATGACGCCTGACGACTCCATCAGATACTACAAGTCAATCCTCAGGGCCGGCTTCATGGCAATCGAGCCTGTCACAGGCCACATCAAGGCCTATGTCGGAGGCCCGAACTACAGATACTTCAAATATGACAATGTCCGACAGGGCAAGCGTCAGGTGGGCTCCACCGTCAAGCCTTTCCTCTACACATTGGCAATGCAGTCCGGAATGACTCCATGCACCAAGGTGGTCAATGTCCCTCAGACATTCATAGTAGGCGAGGACGAGTGGACTCCGAGAAGTACCGACAAGGATATCTGGATCGGTCAGACCGTCACCCTCAAGTGGGGTCTCACCCACAGTTCGAACAACATCTCCGCCTATCTGATGAAGCAGCTCGGACCCGAGCCGATGGCTGACATGATGCGGACCATGGGCATCCAGAGCCACGTGGACGCCGTGCCTTCGCTCTGCGTGGGTCCTGCCGACCTTTCATTGTACGAGATGGTTTCCGCATACAACACATTCCCGTCCAAGGGCGTGTATGTCACCCCTCAGTTCGTGACGAGGATCGAGGACAATATGGGCAATGTGCTCGGCGAGTTCACCAACCGCCGCAAGGAGGCCATCAGCGAGCAGACTGCCTACCTCATGGTGAATCTTATGGAAGGTGTGATAAATAACGGTACGGGAGCAAGGCTGAGGGCTAAATACGGTCTCAAGGGTGAAATCGCCGGCAAGACCGGAACCACCAATGACAATGCTGACGGATGGTTCATAGGATATACCCCGACTATTACCGCAGGCATATGGGTGGGAGCCGAGGACAGACAGGTCCATTTCCAGTCTCTCGCATTGGGAAGCGGTTCCAACATGGCCCTCCCGATATGGGGATTATTCATGAAGAAAGTCCTTGCCGACGGCACTCTCGGCATTTCCGAGTCCGACCGCTTCGTGGCACCTGCCGGAATGACGGTTGACCTGAGCTGCAGCGGAGGAGACGAGGATACCAACGCCGGGGCAGGGAGCGAGACGGATTATTATTTTGATTGACAATATGGCAAAGATTGAGACCATAGCAGTGGTTTATGGCAGCGATTCTTCCGAATGGGAGGTCGCCTGCAGAAGCGGGGAGTTCACCGCCTCCCGCATTGACGAAGGATGTTACAATGTGTATGAGATTTTCGCCCGTTTCGGGAAATGGAGTCTCGTGGCCTATCGCAACAAGGATTCGATGCGTGTGACATTTCCTGAGGAAGCCCGCCCGGAAATCGACAAGAACGATTTTTCCGTCACGGTCTATGGGGAGAAGATCAAGTTTGACTACGTTTATATAATGCAGCACGGAGCCCCGGGCGAGAACGGTCTTCTTCAGGGCTATTTCGAGATGCTCGGCATTCCCCACAGCGGGTGCAGCGCCTTCGTGTCTGCAGTCGCTTTCGACAAATATTCCTGCAAGAGCTATCTCCGCGGCGTGGACTACGTCAAGTTCGCTCCTGACGCATTTATCCGCAAGGGGATGGACGTGGAAGGGTTCTCCGCCCGCGTGGCTGCCGAACTCGGATTCCCGGTGTTCGTGAAACCGACAGACGGAGGCAGCAGTTTCGGCATTTCAAAGGTTAAGGATGCCGCTTCACTGCCGTCTGCAATCAATTATGCATTTTCGGAGGGCCCTGCCGTAATCGTGGAGAAAGGCATTGAGGGCAAGGAGCTTACCTGCGCCGCCTACAGGGACGGGGACAAGGTCAGGGCGCTCCCCGTCATCCAGATTGTGACCGGGAACGAATACTTTGATTACGATGCGAAGTACAATGGCCACAGCCAGGAACTCTGTCCGGCTCCTATTCCTGAAAGCGAGTCTGGACTGATCCAGGACATCACCTGCCGGCTTTATGAGCATCTCGGATGCTCGGGAGTCGTCAGGATGGACTACATTTCCGCGGATGACGGAGTTTACTTCCTGGAAGTCAATACCATTCCGGGAATGACCAGCGCATCGCTGGTCCCGAAGATGGTTCGTGCCGCAGGTCTGGACATGACATCCTTCCTCTCCACGCTCATCAGTAATTCATAGCCGGCATGCTTCTGTCTGACTTCATCAGGGAGGGAATTTCCTCCCTCCGCATGCTGTATCCTGAGAATGAGGTAAGAAACATTGTACTGATTCTTTGCGGGAGCATTATCGGGACAAAGAGCTATACGCACATTGTGGAGCCCAGGACAGAGGTTCCGGAGGCTGCAATGGGAAGACTGCGGGACGCTCTTGCCAGGCTGTCAGGGGGAGAACCTCTGCAATACGTCACTGGCAAGGCCGAATTCTACGGCCGCAGTTTCAATGTCAGCCCGGCCGTCCTGATACCGCGTCCTGAAACCGAACTGCTCTGCCGTGAAGCTGTCGCTCATGCGATCAGGCTGATCCGCATGCGGTTTCCTTTCGGGAAGAATGCCGAGCCTGTAAGGGTGCTGGACCTGTGCACAGGCTCCGGATGCATAGCCTGGACTCTGGCCCTGTCGGCTCCGGGATGCATTGTGACCGGGGTTGACATATCGGAAGAGGCCTTGAGGATGGCTGCGGGACAGGACTTCACTCCTGAACTCAAAACAGGGAGTGCCCGCCGTCCGGATTTCGTCAAGGCGGACATTCTCAATGACAGCCCTGAACTTGGAAAGTTCGATATCGTGCTGAGCAACCCTCCGTACATAATGGAGTCGGAGAAGAAGGATATGAGGGTCAATGTCCTGGACCATGAGCCGGGAATCGCCCTTTTTGTGCCGGATGACGACCCTCTGGTCTTCTACCGGGCTGTTGCATGCTGGAGCAGGCGATGTCTCCTCCCCGGCGGGATGGGGATGGCCGAAATCAATGAGAGGCTGGGACGGGAAACCTCGGAGCTTTTCCGTGAGGCTGGCTTCAGCGACGTATCCGTGGTGAAGGATCTGAACGACAGGAACCGTTTTGTCATCTACCGGCTGGCTTCATAGCGGAGCCGGGACTCCATTTATGTCATTTCTCCAGTTTTTCAGACAGGAAAAACCGTGACCTGCGCCCTCCTGTGCAGGTTTTTTCATTTTATCCGTTTTCATTTTCCGAATGCGGATAAATCTTCGTCACTTTGCATTGCGGCTCGGGAGTGCCCCGGGACCGGTAAAACAATGGTTGATATGATGAGGAAAATTGATGTCTTTATGAAAACGGCACTTGCCGCCGGGCTGTCGCTGATGGCGGGATGCGAGTATGTGGACCATACCGGAGAGAAGGGTTATCCTGCAGATACAGTGGCTATTGACAGCGTCGCAAGAATGCTGTCAGCCCTGCCTTTGGAACAAGACCATCTTACGGAAGTCCACCAGGCGGTTTCATCCTCTTCGGACAATGGCTATGACGAGGAATATACCATGAAGGATCTTTTTGAGTCTCCGGGCTCCGGGGTGGGGGATGACGAGGATGTGAAGTCAATGCGGACCAGAGCCTTTGCCAGACCGCTCAGGGATCTGATAAGGGAATATGTATGCCCCACAAGGTCAGCAGGTTCCGGTGACGATTACCTGCAGCGGCTGATGAATTCGGATGTTCAGATTTACTGGCCTTATTCTGAGAGATGGGACGGGGAGACTATGCCTGTCATCACTTTCGACCCTGAGAACGGAGCTGAGGCAAACATCGGATACAGAATCGTGGAAACGCCGGACGGAGGGAGGACCTGCGAGGTGGTTGAGGTGGATGAGGAAATGGCGGAAAACGTGCCTGTCTGGGTCGTCAACCGCAATGACGACAGCCGTTTCACTTCATTGGAGATGCTGCGCAGGAAGAATCCCGAGTGGGGTAACGGCGGGGGGTCCATAGTGGTCGGAGCCCCGATGGGATTGTCTGCGCCGATGCCGGCATCTTCAAGGGTGAGGACCTTGGTAATCAAGGACTTCATGATGAGGAGAAACTACGATTCCTGGTTTGCCGGGGCCTCTGAATTCTTTGTCAAATGCGGCAAGGTAGAGGACTTCACGGCATCCACCGAGGCTGAGCTGAAACTGTATGATCCCCAGATTTCCGACTTTATGGTGGTTGTGAGACGGAATCAGGTGTTGCAGCGGCTGCCTTTCAACGTCGTCCTGGTGTCGCAGTGGACTGAACAGAATGAGAGCATTGCCTTCATGATGACTGAGGATGACGGGGGAACCAGGACGGAGTGGAAATGTTCGGCGGTCGTGAAATACAATTCGAAGAGTTTCGGCTTCGAGATGTCTCTGCCATTCAATTCCCGCGACGACATTGTCTGGAGGGGCCAGCTTGCGGGACCGTATCTTGAGAAATATGACGGGAAGACTTCCCGCTTCGGCGATGTGGAGCTTACATTTCAGTTCCAGTGACCGTCATCTCGCATTTTCCGCAGTCGAAATGCAGGGTGAGCCGGCGTCCGTTGTTGATCAGCCGGAGAGGCTCCCTGGCTGGCGTGGAACTTTTCTGGTGGACGGGGCAGAGCCCCAGTTCGTACCGGATGCAGTATTTGGTGCGCATGAGTTCAGCGCCCCTGGTGTGGGATATCTCGAATGCATCATCCGTGCGGCCTGCCCCCAGGGAAGTATAAACAGAGCGTGACAGGTGGTTCGCGATATTGAACCTGTAATCCAAGTCCTTGTCATTCAGGTAGCTGTGGCATTCTTTGGGGCCCTCCTGCGCTTGATGGGTGACGGATTCGGAAGGCTTGCCTGCCATCGGAGTCCCGATGCATGGCAACTTGTCCAGTTCCTCTGCCAGAGTGCGCCTGATATTGTTGAGGAAGGATGCGCTTGTGAAAGGGAGTTCGCCCTGGCTGACAGATGCGGCAGTGAATTCGTATATCCCGGAACTTTTTCCCAACTGGCTTTCCATCAGGCCTTTCATCCTGTCCCTGTTGCCGGCGGCCTCGTTTCCGGCATCCATTGAAACCGAAACCACCCTTCCGTCTTCCGACATTGCCGTGCAGGCCAATGTGAAATGACCATCCCCTGACCTGGAGGCCTCAACATTGACATTGACCCGGATCATCCTCCTGCAGGCGGCGCTTTCGATGGCTTTCTCAAAACCCGTATTGAGATTCCTGTACAATGTCGTGCCCCTGCGGAGTCCATCGACTTTCTGGCAGCGTATGGTATTGCCAGAGCATACGTCGCCGCGGAATCCTGCAATGCTCCCGTTCCCGCTTATGAAGGCGAATCCGTCTCCGTTTCCGAGCGGCGATGCCAGGCCGGCCTCGTTGAGGCTGACCTCGATCATAATCCCGTTTTTCCCTGCAGGGCTGACGGACTTGACGCTGCCGATGATTTCTCCCATGCCCTTCGGAGCATCCATCGAGGACCACCGGCCGCGCTTCCCGTCAATGAAGAGCTCAGTGTAACCCCGGTTGAATGTCTTGCCGAGGTCCGGCCTGAACCCTCCCCGGACAACTCCGCGTGAAGCCCTGGCATACAGGTCGGGTCTGGATGACACGAGGACATCAAGAGCCTCGGAGTATGCCCTGACAGTGTTCTTGACATACGACATGTTCTTGAGACGGCCTTCGATCTTGAAAGACGTCACCCCTGCGTCGGCCAGGTCTTCAAGCCTGTGCAGAAGATTGTAGTCCTTCAATGAAAGCAGGGCCTTGTTCCGGACCAGCACATTGCCGTCCCCGTCCACAAGGTCGTAAAGACTCCTGCAGGCCTGGATGCATTCTCCCCGGTTGGCACTGCGTCCGGCAACTGCCTCGGACAGGTAACACTGGCCGCTGTAGCATACGCAGAGGGCTCCGTGCACGAAGAACTCTATCTCCGATCCTGTCGCTTCGCTGATTTCCCTTATGCCGTCCAGGGACATCTCCCTTTCAAGCACAATCCGGGAGAAGCCCAGGTCTCTGTAAAGCAATGCCTTGTCCTTGTCCCTTATCGCGCATTGGGTTGATGCATGGAGAGGGATTCCGCCTCCGGTCAGTTTCAGCAGGGCGAGATCCTGTACAATGATGGCGTCGGCTCCGGCCTCTTCAACACTGAGCATCATTTCATGGATGTCTTCCAGCTCGCTGTCGAAGACGATGGTGTTGAGAGTTATGAAGACCCTCGCCCCGTATCTGTGGGCGTAGGAACACAGTGTCCTGATATCTTCAATGCTGTTGCCGGCGGCCTGTCTGGCTCCGAATGCCGGCCCGGCAATATATACGGCATCGGCACCGCAGTCGATGGCCGCGATGCCGATATCCATATTCCTTGCCGGAGCAAGAAGTTCCAGGAATTTCATTCGGAACTATTTGCTGAGGGCTGAGATAAGCTGCTTTGCCTGAGCTCCGAACTGAGGGTCGGAAGCTACCTTCTGATAGTACTCGACAGCCTTGGACTTGTTGCCTGCCTTCTGGAAGAGAGCGCCCACGGTGAATGCGATGGCGCCTGCGTTCTTGGCGGAAGGAGCTGCCTCAAGGTACTGCTCGAAGAAAGAGATGGCATTGCTGTCCTTTCCGAGCTTCTGGGAAGCCTGTCCGGCAATGAGGAGAGCCTGTGCATTGGCCTTGATTTCATTGGCCTTCTCGGCAAGGCTTACCGCATCGGCGTACTTGCCGACCTTGAGCTGGCTTGCGGCCTTCTTGAGATATGCTGTTCCGAGGAGCTGGGTGGCGTTCTCCTCCTGTCCGTTGGCAGCTGCGATGTTGAGATATTTCTCGGCCTCCTCGAGGTTGGAGCCGCTGAGAAGCTGGCCGAGACGGAGAGCGGCAACTGCGTTTGTAGAGTCAAGAGCCATAACTTCCTTGTAGCCTGCGAGGGCACCTGCGAGATCCTTTGCCTTGAATGCGCTGTTGGCGCCTTCCATTGCCTTGGTGAGGTTCACCTGAGGGATGAGCTCAGCGACTTCAGCCTTGATATCCTCGATTCCGTACTCGGAAGCCTTGTCGGAAGCCTCTTTCATCTTGGCGAGAGCTCCTTCGAAATCCTTGTTGTTGTAGAGTTCCTTGCCGATGGAGAGAATCACTGAAGGTATTGCGTTTTTGCAGTTCGCAACCACGTCGGCTCCTTCGTCACCAAGACCCTGGGCAATGGCGAGAGCTTTCTGGAAATACTCGAGGGCATCAGTTTTGTTACCCATTGTGAGAGCTTCGGCACCGCTATTGTAGGTAGAAGTAGCAGTTGCGAGATCCTGAGCGGACATGCCTGCCGCAATGGCAAGAGCCGCGAAAGCAAGAATAATCTTTTTCATAATTGTATCAGTGTTTTTAATGTTTTCAATATGCGCAATCCCGACAAATATACAAAAAATATAGTAATTTTGCGAAACGAACGCTTTTTTATGACGGACTGTATGAATAGAGCAATAGTTTTTCTTCTCGGACTCCTTATACCAATAATCGTGCCTGCGGCAGGATTGCCCACCCTTCCGGCCGCTCCGCAGATCAGGACGGGATGTCTGGACAATGGTATAACTTATTATGTTGTAACCAATTCCACAGAGAAGGGAAAGGCTGATATTGCATTGGTCCAGAGGACTGGCACTGAAGACGAGACGGAGATTACAAGGGGGAGTTCGGCAGTCAATGCGATGGGGGCCCTTTCCCGCCTCCCTCATTTCGATGCTTATTCTCCTTACAGGTTTCTTTCCGGAAACTGCATCTGGCCAGGCAGCGGAGGCTATGTGACGACGGCTTCCGATGCCACCGTATACAAGTTCAGCCAGATGGACCTTTCCAGGTCTGCCGAGATGGTGGACTCGTCATTGCTGATGGTCTTCGACATCATCGGGGAACAGGCCTATTCGAAGGGGGAACGCTATTCTCCCGGAAATCAGGCTATTGTAATATCCGGAGACATTGACGCCAACGCTGTTCTGAGCAAGATGAACATGCTCTCCCTCCTCGTTCCGAAATCCCCGGTTTCCCGTACGTCCAGGGAGTATAGCTGGAATCCGTCAGACCATGCCCGCTTCCGTCATATACAGACAGGCAATCCTCACGCAGTATGGATTACTGCGGAGTATTCCTCTCCGCGGACTCCTGCTGCGAATATGCCTACCGTCCAGCCGCTCGTGTCACAGAAGCTGGCCCAGGAATTCGGCATTGTCCTGAAGAAGAGGCTTGTGAATGCCTTCAGGAGGGCTTCTGTTCCGGTTTTTGACATTGATTTCAAATATATAAGCAGCGAGAATGGTCCCGGGGACGAGAAGTTCCGCATTACCGCCGGCACATCCTCAGACCATATTGACGGGACTGTGTCGGTCCTGGCATCGGTTCTTGCCGGAATGGACGAGACCGGGACGGTCGCAGAGGAATACAGGGATGCACAGAACGAGCTTGTGATGGACCTCAGGAGGGACTATACCGGCGATGTGGTGGACAATTCCCGTTACGTGGACCTCTGCGTGTCATCATTCCTCTACGGCTCTTCTCTCGCATCGTCCGCCTCGCGGATGGATTTTTTCCTGAAGAAGAACATTGAAGACGAGGTCGGCGTGAGACTCTTCAACAATTTCGTCTCCGCTATTCTCGACAAGTCCCGGAACCTGACAATCGAGTGCCGGGCGGATTCCTCGGCTCTTGCAGGACGCAATCTTCCGGAACAGTTCGCCGAGGCCTGGAAGCCGGCGCCGGGGAACCAGTATGTGATCAGCCGCAGCGACACCTTGAGAATCAGGAAAAACCAGAAGAAGGTCAAGCTGAAGACCGTCTCTCCGGAACCTCTTTCCGGAGGCAGCCTGTGGGTGTTCGAGAATGGCATCACGGTGGTTTACAAGAACATTCCCAATACGGGGACATTCCGGTACTGCTGGATGCTGAAGGGCGGCCGCTCCCTTGTCCAGGGGCTGAAGCCTGGGGAGGACGGATATGTCTCCGACCTTCTCAGCCTGTACAATGTGTCCGGCATGCAGTCCGGAAGTTTCAGGGATATGCTTGCGTCCAACGGCATTTCCATGGAATGCGAAGTGACGATGTCCGACCTCAGAATCAGCGGAGCTGCACCGTCTTCGAGACTGAACCTGCTGATGAATTCCCTTTATTCCCTTTCGGTGGACAGGACGCCCGACAGGAAAGCCTATGATTATTTCAGGGAGTGCGAATATGCAAGAATGGCTGCAGGAAGGTCCAGGAGCCAGATTATAGACAGCCTGCTCACTGCCGGGGCCCCTTATTCAGGATACAAGGGACACATAAGGCTTGCAGATGATTTTCAGAAGAGGGGAGAGAAGTTTTTCGAGAATGCGTTTTCAAGGATGAATGACGGCATCCTGCTTATTGTGGGAGATTTCGACGAGTATGAACTCAAGAAGGAACTGGCAAGGGAGCTGGGAGGTTTCAGGACGGACAAGGTTTCGTCCCTGCGTTCCCGCATACAGCCCCGGAATCTGTCAGGACGGACTACAATGGTAGTTGACGGAAAGATTCCGGCGGTCGCAATGGCATTCTCCTTCCCGGTGACATACACCTCGTCCAGTTATATGGCCACCAGCATCGCCGCCCTGGCCCTCGAGGACAGGATTGCCTCAAGCCTCTCATCTGCAGGATGGTACGGCAGGTTCAGATGGGAATTCGAATCTTTCCCGGAGGAAAGGTTCAATTTCTTCGCGGATGCGGAAATGACTGATTACAGGGGGATTCCGGCTACAATGGCCCAGGCTTATTCTGCCGAGGAGATTATTCGCGGAGTGCGGAAAGCGGTGTCTTCTTTCGCCGCATCCGGAATTTCCTCTTCAGAACTGGATATTTACAAGAAGGCATTAAGGAAGCTGATGGATTCGAGAATGTCGGACCCCGGCACCATAATGGCAATGCTGGAGCTCCGGTATTCCTGCGGAAAAGACCTGGTGACTCAGTATGGCGAAAAGATCAGTTCCGTGGATGCGGCTTCCGTCAATGCCATATTGAAGGGCCTGTGTGAAGGCCGCAGGGCGGAATACGGGGTGAGAGTGCAGGACCCTTCCGTCCGGGAAGTCACTCCTCCGAAGCCGCAGGTTGAGTTCGAATCGATGACTGTGGTTCCGGGTGCGGACTCCCTCGGCCTGGCTCAGGAGGCGTTCAGGGCATTGGGCCTGGACAGCACGGCCCGCAGCAGGTTCTGGCTCGACAGTCTGAGCCTGCCGGAATTCCTCTCGATTCTGCCTGAGGCTGCGGTATATGTTCCGGCAGCCAGGCCTGAAATCAAGGTAGAGGTGATAAGGAAGGTTGCAGCTGATTCGGCGGCCGTTGCCGCTGCGGATTCGCTGAAGATCATACCCGCAGATACGGTGGCGACTGCCGTTGCGGACACATTGAAGTCAGACATCATATTGGATAATCAATGAGTGCCAAACATAGATTCGGAACAATCTTCGAAATCGGGGATTGCCTTGTTTCAGAGGAGGTCATAACGGAATATTTCGCCTGCGACTATGCGAAATGCAAGGGATGCTGCTGCATAATCGGCGACAGCGGGGCGCCTCTTGACGAGAAAGAAGTTGAACTGATTGAGAGGGCCTATCCGGAGTTCTCTCCGCTCATGAGCGAGGCCGGGCGGAAAGTCATTGAAGAAAAGGGCTTCTTCGAGGTGGATGTGGACGGAGACGTGGTAACCCCTCTCTGTCCCGGCTCGGAGGCCTGCGCCTACACTCAGATTGACGGAAAGGGCAATTGCTTCTGTGCAATGGAAAAGTCCTGGTTTGCAGGCAGGAAGGGTTTCCGCAAGCCTTCCTCCTGCTGGCTTTACCCGATACGCGTCACGGAGTTCTCCGACGGCAGGCATGCATTGAATCTCCACAGATGGGATATATGCAGGGATGCGTTCGAACTCGGCAGACAAAAAAAGATCCGCGTATATGAATTTCTACGCGAACCTCTGATAAGTGTTTACGGAGAGGAGTTCTATTCGGCGCTTTCGTTCGCCGCCAGCAAGTTCCTCGCCGACTCATAATCTTCAGGTTTCACTTTCAGCTCCACACGGTCATAGACCGCATTGAGGCATGGATAAGATGAATCCTGTCCGAAAATTTCGGCCTCGATCCCGTTGGATCTGAGCATTCCGGCCGCAATCTCCGCTCCCATGATGTCGGAGAATCTGGCCACGGTCTTGAGTTCATCTGTCATAAGTATCTGGTTTGAAGGTGATTATTCCTCGTCTTTGCGGAAGCGGCTTTCAATGCCGTAGATGATTCTGATGGCATCTTTCCGGAGTCCTTCCACCGAGAATCCTCCCAGCTCCCTCGTGAATGTGATCCGGTCCTCGTACATTCTGGAAATCTTGTTCAGTGTGGATTTCAGGCGGAAGGAGAGGTTCTCGCCCTCTTCCTTCTCGAGAACATAGCCCCGGCTCTCCATCGCATCCACTATGCCGTCCCTGATGTCCCTGTATTCTCCGGGAACAATGGCGCTCTTCCTGACGAATCCGAAGATGGGATAGACCGAGGATACGCAGATGAACATGAGGGCAATGCTGAGCAGCGAACGGTATCCTCCTCTGAACATTGTCTCAATGTTTCCCTCCACCACGCCTGCGAGAACCAGGACTGTCAGGAAAAGGGCAAGGAGGAAGGTGAAGTAAAAGAAGTACTTTACAGCACGGATTGCGTATTTTGCAGCAGGCGACATTTTGAAATTTTTTTGGTGTGATACAAACTTAAGCAAAAAAGGTGACATATCTTGATAAATTTGGTTATTTTTGTACAAATTCACCAAAGTCCGTACTTTGCGGACCATAAAGCAGATTAGAGATATGGAAACAGATCCGATTGTTGAGCGTCGGGAGCAGGAAGCCCGGCTTGCAAAAGAGAAGAATCTCAGGAACGTGATGTACCTTCTCATTGTAGTGGCAGTGTTGCTTGCTGCCGCCCTGGCTTTTATCTGGAGCCAGAAAGCCTCATTGATAAATGATCTCGAAATCGAGAAGCAGGAGCTTACGGAGCAGATCGAGAGCCTTCAGAGTGATTATGAAAGCCTTTCGTCCGATTATGACTCCATCAATTCCCAGCTCGATACATCGAGGGCGGAAGTGGCCGCACTGGTCGAGCGCATCAAGGAGACCGAGGCTACCAACAGGGCTATGATCAGGAAGTATCAGAAGGAACTCGGCACATTGAGGAGCATAATGCGCAACTACATTGTCCAGATCGACTCCCTGAATACATTGAATCACAAACTTACGGCCGATGCCGCTGCGGCAAGACGCGAGGCGGCCGCCAGCAGGGCAGCCAATGAGCAGCTTACGCAGAAGGTGGAGAATCTCACGGGCCAGGTTGCGGCAGGTTCGGTCATCAAGGCCCGCGGCCTGAGAATCGAGGCCTACAACAGCAGCGACAAGGTTACCGACAGGAGCAGCAGGGTTGTAAGGCTTCTTACCTCACTCAGCCTTGTCGAGAATGACCTTGCCCCTCGCGGCCCTGTGACCGTATACATCAGGGTGAAGGATCCGGACGGAATCATCCTCACCAACTCCCGCAGGATTTCATTCGAGTTCGGAGGAGAGACCCTGGTCGCATCGGCTTCCCGCCGCGTCGACTATGAGGGATCCGAGGTTGACCTCAGCATTTATCTCAATGAAATTCCTTCATTCACGAAGGGCGTATATACTGTTGAGGCCTATACGGAGCAGTCCAGACTCGGTTCGGCCGAGCTGATGCTCAGATAGACAACCAGCTCCCAGGACATTGATATACGTACATATCCCATTCTGCAGGAGTTTCTGCATCTATTGCGATTTCTACTCGGTGGCTGTATGCGCCGGGAAGGAGGATGCGGGACAGACCGGGCGGTTTCAGCAATATTGCAATGCAGTTGTACGCGAAGCCGGGCTTCGAAGGAATGAGATCATCGACTCAATAAGGCTGTACGGCAGCCCGGACACGCTCTACATAGGAGGCGGCACCCCATCGGTGTTGCCTCCTGGCGTATTCAGGAATATGGCTGCGGGCATCGGAAAGGAGGTTTTCGGGGATGAAGGACACCGGTATGAAGAGTTTACAGTGGAGGTCAATCCCGATGACATCTGCGCAGGCGGGCCCGAGTACCTGAAAGGACTGCGTGAGATTGGCGTGAACAGGCTCAGCATGGGTATCCAGTCTTTTGACGACGGACTGCTGAAGTGGATGAACCGCAGGCACGATGCTGCCGGGGCGGTGAAGGCTGTGGACCTGATCCGCCGTGCCGGTTTCCGGAACTTGAGCATAGATTTGATTTTCGGTATTTCCGGACTGACGGATGAGGTTTGGCGGGCCACTGTGGCTGAGGCTGTAAGGCTGGCTCCTGAACATATATCAGCCTACCAGCTGTCTGTGGAGGAGGGGAGCGCACTGGCGGAGCTGGAAAGGGCGGGAAAATACGCTGAAGCTGACGAGAGTCTGTGCAGGATGCAGTATGACATTCTTTGCGGGATGCTTGCCGGGGCCGGTTACCGTCACTATGAGATATCCAATTTCGCCAGACCCGGATATGAGGCCGTGCATAATTCCGCATATTGGAGGAGGCTTCCGTACACAGGTCTCGGGGCCGGTGCTCATTCCGCCGTGGCCGGAAGCGGTGGCGTAGTGGAGTTCAGGAGGTGGAATCCCGATGATGCGGAAGGCTATGCCTCCGCGTCTGGCGTGGAACCGGAATCCGAGAAGCTGGATGCTGATGACATTGTGGTGGAGAAGATCATGCTGTCCCTGAGGACGGCGGAAGGCATATCCCGCAGCCTGATCCCTGAGCACGCCACATCGATGATGCTTGAGTCCGGAGACCTTGAGCTGTTGCCCGGAAACAGGCTGAGAATACCTGAATCGAGGTTTTTCGTTTCGGATGCCATCATCAGGGCTATTGTATCGGAAATTTGACATAAATCGAAAACAGATATGAAGACACCGGAAATCTATGTCTCGAGAATCGGAATGATCCGGGACATTATGAGAGAAAAGGGCATTGACGCCGTAATAATCGCCGGCTCTGACCCGCACAGCAGCGAGTATCCCGCTGAAAGATGGAAGCAGGTCCAGTGGGTCTGCGGTTTCACCGGCGAGGCCGGGGATGTGGTCATAACCCTTGACCATGCGGGCCTCTGGACGGATACCAGATATTTCATCCAGGCTGTAGAACAGCTTGAGGGAACAGGGGTGGAACTGCACAAGACAAGAATCCCCGGGGAAATACGGATCCCGCAATGGCTGGCTGAATATGCCTTCGAGGGGGATGTCCGTCATGTGACTGTGGCTGTAGACGGTCTCGCCCAGACGGTCGACTCTGTTGAAAACCTGAAGAATGCATTCCGCAAGGCCGGCAGAATTGAGATGGGAGACGGGGACAATTCATTCAGCATCATTGATCTGCCGGATATGCTTGAGAATGTCTGGATTGACAGGCCTTCGGTACCTTCCACTGAAATCTACCGTCTGCCGGATGAGGTGGCCGGGGAGTCGCGGCAGTCGAGGCTGCAATGGCTCAGGGACTTCATTGACGAGAACAATTGCAGCGCAATGCTTGTCACGGCCCTCGACGAGATAGTCTGGCTCCTGAATGTCAGGGCTTCGGACGTGGCCTACAATCCGGTGGCATTGTCCTATCTTCTTGTCACCTGGGACAAGGCCGTATGGTATGTGGACAAGGCCGGGGAGAAGAGCCCCGTGACTGCGGAAACCTATGCCGAGCTTGAGGAGGACGGGGTTGAAATCCGTTCATACGATGCCGTGTTCGAGGAGCTGGCATCCCCGGAGGCCCTTAATTTCACGGCCCTTTACGTCGATCCTTCGACCCTTAACTGGCATCTTTCAAGAGTCCTGGACGGCATTTCGGACAGAATCAGACTCTCAATGGGAGCCTCTCCGGTCCCGCTCCGCAAGTCTGTAAAGAACACCGTGGAAATCGAGGGAATGAGGTCGGCTCATTTTGAGGACGGTATCGTGATGGAGAATTTCCTTTACTGGCTTGAGAAGACCGTATCGTCGGGAGCCGTGATAGACGAGTGGGAGGCAGCCTGCAAGCTTGACTCGATGAGGGCTGCCGTGCCGGGCTGCAAGGGCAACAGTTTCGAGACCATATCCGCATACGGACCGGGCGCCGCGCTCCCTCATTATGTAACCCCGCATACCGGCTCGGCTGTATTGGAGCCGCACGGCCTGTATCTCTGCGATTCAGGCGGCCAGTATTGCAACGGTACCACCGACATTACCAGGACTGTGCCTCTCGGCCCTTGCACTGAGCTGGAGATGGAGGATTACACGCTTGTTCTCAGGGGCCATATCGGACTGGCCATGGCAGTCTTCCCGGCCGGAACTGCGGGCTGCCAGGTGGACTATGCCGCCAGATTCCCTCTCTGGCAGTTCGAGCGCGACTTCGGCCACGGTACAGGCCATGGGGTGGGTTTCTGCCTCAATGTGCACGAGGGCCCTCAGGAAATCCGCCACAACTTCAATTCCCAGCCTCTCCTTGCCGGAATGATTACCTCAGACGAGCCTGGAATCTATCGCGAGGGAATGCACGGCGTGCGTCACGAGAGCCTTCTTCTCTGCGTCGACACCGATGTCAACGAGTTCGGCTCCTGGCGTGCGTTCGAGAATCTGACCCTCTGTCACATCGACACTTCCGCCATTCTCCCGGATTTGATGACGGACGAGGAAATCGCATGGCTGAATGCCTACAATGCGGATGTTTACAGAAGATTGTCTCCGTCCCTTTCGCCTGAAATCGCTGAATGGCTCAGGGTCAAGACGGCTCCTGTGTCAAGGTGATGACCAGCCAAGGTGATGAAAAGAAATCCGGCCCTGCAGATGCCTGCGGGGCCGGATTTATCATTCTGATGTAAGTTCCTTATGCCTGGATGTAGGCGTTCACTGCAACTGATGTGAAGAGAACGAGGATTACGGCTGCCACGAGGATGCCGATTACCTTGAGCCTCTTCATCCATACCTGGTTGCTCCAGCCTACGGTCTGGAACATGCTCCAGAATCCGTGGGTGAGGTGGAAGAACACCGCGATGAACCAGATAATGTAGATGATCAGCACCCAGATGTTGCCGAATGTGGCAGTAAGGAGCTCGTAAGGATTTTCAGCATGGTCTCCCATGAATTCCTTGAGCTGCATGTCAGCCCAGAAATGGGAGAGGTGGAAGAAGAGAATGCCGAGAATCACGATACCGAGCACGAACATGTTCTTGGCTGACCAGGAGTCTGCCCTGGCTACGCTTGCGGTCTCATAGCGCCTGTAACCGCCGCGGGCCTTGATGTTGTACCAGGTAAGGTAGCATCCGTAGAAGATGTGGACGAAAACACCGAGCGCCAGCACCGGTACCATTATCGTCACGATCGGCAGGGCCATGAAGTCGCAACCGAGCTGGAAGAGACCGTCCTCAGCGCCGAATTTACCTGTGAATGAATCGATTACTGAAAAGAAGTTGATAGTTCCGTGAAGCAGAAGGAATACGATGAGAAATGCACCGCTGACTGCCTGAATGAACTTTCTCCCGATGGAGTAGTGGAATGCGTTCGCCATTATCTATAAAAATTTGATTTCAGTTTTACAATCTTTCGGCAAATATAGGTTGTTTCTTGCAAGTTTCATAATATTTCGATAATTTTGTTTCCCGGATTGTGAAGGAAACCATCACTTTTTCGACAATTTATAACCTTAAGTTCACGCATCATGTATAGAAGGGTACTTTTGAAACTGAGTGGCGAGAGCCTCGGCGGTCCTGCCGGAAAGGGACTTGACACTGACAGCCTCAGGGCTTATGCTGAAGAAATCGCCGAGGCGGCAAAGGCCGGTCTCCAGATAGCGATAGTCAATGGCGGCGGCAATATTTTCCGCGGGCTTCAGGGTACGGGAAAGGGCTTCGACCGCGTGGACGGGGACAAGATGGGAATGCTTGCCACCGTCATCAATTCTCTTGCCCTCTCGATGTTCATAAAGGAGCAGGGCGTCAACGCCCAGGTGTTCACCGCTACCCCGATGGAGCCGGTGGCAAAGTACTATATGCGGGATGATGCCGTGAAAGTATTGGAAGAGGGCGGTGTGGCCCTCATTTCCGGAGGTACGGGCAATCCTTTCTTCACCACCGACTCGGGTGCGGCTCTCAGGGCTCTGGAAATAGGGGCTGACGCATTGCTGAAGGGTACCCGGGTCGACGGCGTCTATACTGCCGATCCGGAGAAGGATCCTTCTGCAGTCCGCTATGATGAGCTTACTTTCGACAAGGCCCTCTCGGACCATCTCAAGGTCATGGACCAGACAGCTTTCGCCCTCTGCAGCGAGGGCAACATGCCGATAATAGTGTTCGACATGAACTGCCGCGGCAACCTGAAGAGGATTCTCGAAGGCGGGAAGGTCGGCACATTAGTTCACGTATAACCATTAACACAAAGATATTATGTTACCAAGAGCAAAAGAGATTGTCACTGCTGCTGACAACAAGATGAAAGAGGCTGTGGCTTATCTTGAAGAGGATCTCAAGACATACCGTGTAGGCAAGGCCAATCCTTCCATTTTCAACAACGTGCTTGTAGATTATTACGGCACGCCGACACCTGTGCCTCAGGTTGCTTCCGTTTCCGCTCCGGATGCCAAGACCGTGCTGATTCAGCCTTGGGAGAAGAGCATGATCGCCAAGATTGAAAAGGCGATAATGGATGCCAATATCGGAATGACTCCTCAGAACAACGGCGAGCAGATCCGCTGCAATGTCCCTCCTCTTACCGAGGACCGCAGAAAGGATCTCATCAAGAAGGCCAAGGCTGCCGGAGAGAGTGCCAAAGTCGTAGTCCGCAATGCACGCCGTGACGCCGTGGACCTTCTGAAGAAGGCACAGAAGAATGAAGGCCTCCCTGAGGATGCCGAGAAAGAGGGCGAGGACGAGGTACAGAAAGTCACCGACAAGAATGTCAAGGAGATTGACGCTCTCATCGCCGCAAAGGAAAAGGATATAATGACTGTATAGTCAGATGCGGTCGATTGCGAACCGGTCCGTCAGGGCCGGTTTTTTCATTTTTCCAGCAGCCTGTACATCTCTACGGTCCTTACGGCCTCGGCCACATCGTGGACCCTGAGAATGTCAGCTCCGCAGCACAGAGCCTTGTAGTGCAGGACCTGAGTGGCCGGCAGGGCTTCTTCCGGAGTGATGCCGAACTTCCTGTAAACCATGCTCTTGCGGGATACGCCTACCAGTATTTTCCGCCCCGGGGAACATAATTTTCCAAGCTCCGACAGAAGCTGGTAATTCTGCTCCGCCGTCTTCGCGAAACCGAAACCGGGGTCGAGAATCCAGCCGTCTATGCCATTGGCTTCGGCCTTTTTCGAAAAATCATTGAAATAATCAAGCACATCGGCGGTGACGTCTCGGTAGTCTGTCAGGGACTGCATTGTAAGGGGATTTCCCCTCATGTGCATTGCAATGTATGCAAGTCCGAGCCGGCCGACGAGAGGGAGCATCTCGCCCTTGCGGTAGCTGGAGTCTCCTTCCATCCCTTCCCCCGCCGTGACATCATTGACAATGAAGTCTCCGATCAGGTCGTATGTCTTCCGGACGACAGAGGGCCAGTATGTGTCCACCGAGATGCGGATGTCCGGAAGCTCCCGGCGTATTGCCTTCAATGCCGGTTCAAGTCTAAGCCATTCCTCATCCTCTCCGACAGCCTCGGAGCCCGGTCTTGTGGAGCAGGCTCCGATATCGAGGATCGTGGCACCCTCTTCCGCCATCCTGACCGCTCTGGCGACGATTTTTCCGATATCGTCCCTGCCGTCTTCGCCAAGGCAGCGGCTTTCGCTGAAATATGAATTGTCCGTGAGGTTGATAATACCCATCACGTCGATGTTGCGCATGGTATCCATATAGAAAATTTTGCGCAAACTTAAGGAAAAATTCGATATATTTGTAATCCTAAAGTTAATTCTATGCTGATTGTTATCGAAGGACTTGACGGCTCCGGGAAGTCCACCCAGGTCAAAAGGCTCAGGAAATATCTGGAGTCACTCGGCAGGCCGTTGAAATACATCCATTTCCCGAGATATGACGCACCTGTCTACGGGGATCTCATCGGTAAATTCCTGCGCGGGGGATTCGGATCCATAGATGCCGTCCATCCCCAGCTGGTGGCATTGCTTTATGCCGAGGACAGGCGGGCCGCGGTCCCGGAAATGCTTGACGCCCTCAAGGACGGCGGAATCCTCCTGCTGGACAGATATGTCTATTCCAACATAGCCTACCAATGTGCCAAGGTGGCCGACGAGGCCGGGAGAGAGGAACTCCGCAGATGGATAAGGGATACGGAATACGGCGATTTCGGCCTGCCTGTCCCGGATCTCAATATCTTCCTGGACGTGCCTATCGGCTTCGTTGAGGAGAAGCTCGAGTCGCCAAGGAACGGAGATGACAGGGGATATCTGGAGGGCCGCGGCGACATCCATGAGGCGGACATCGAGTTCCAGAAGAGGGTGCGGGACGTTTATCTTCGCCAATGCGGGGAGGATCCCGGATTCATGAGGATTGACTGCAGCGACAGCGAGGGGCGCATGCTTCCGCCGGACGACATCTTCTCATCCATTGTTTCGGCAATCAATACCCTCTGACGGCAATGAAAAAGATTACCAAAAGATTCTGCGCCAAGATACTGGGCTTCGTTTTCTTCGTTTCCGGAATCCTGAAGCTCATGGACCCTACTGGTACCTCCCTGATTATCAGGGAATATATGAATTTCTTCCATATGGGGTTCGCTGCGCCTGCCTCATTCGTTCTCGGGGAGTTTTTCGCATTGGCTGAAACATTCTGCGGAATCCTGCTTGTCACCGGCGTTTTCCGCAAGCTGACGGCCTGGGCCGTCACGGCAATGATGGGCTTTTTCACCGTCATAACCCTGATATTGTGGATCTTCAATCCTGTGATGGATTGCGGCTGCTTCGGAGAGGCCATACATCTGACCCATTTCCAGTCATTTGCCAAGAATATCCTGCTTTGTGCGCTGATGCTTGCGGCCTTCCTTCCATACAGGGACTTCGGCAGTCCGTCCAGGAAGAAGTATGTCACATTGTGCCTTGTCGGACTGGCGGCGATTGCCTTCGGAGTCTATTCCGCCATTTACAACCCTATGCTCGAGCTGACCCCGTTCAACCTATCTTCAAGGCTGGCCGCAGCGGCAGGGGATGGCTCGGGGGACGATTATGTGGCCACTTTCATCTATGAGAAGAACGGCCAGAGAGGCGTGTTCACCCTGAACAGGCTGCCTGACTCCACCTGGACCTTCGTGGAGGCGCGCACGATAGCGAAGGAAGACAATATTGCAGAGAGCGATTATCCGGAACTCGCATTCAGGGATGCAGATGGAAATTACAGGGACAGTCTTGCCGCCCGGGGCAATGTCATCGTCATTTCCGTCACGAATCCGTCCTCCGTTTCCGGGAAAAGATGGAGGAACGTGGCTGAAACAGGTGCATCGGCTGTAGAGGCCGGCTTCAGATTCATCCTTCTCGCATCGAGCAGTATGGATAAGCTTTCCGGCAGCATTTCCGCTTCCGGCATTTCCGGAGAGCAGGCCGACTTTTTGATGAGAAATGCCTATATATCTGATTACAAGACACTTGTGTCGCTTAACAGAAGCAATGGCGGCGCAGTCTATTTCAATGACGGCAATCTGATCGAGAAATGGTCGGGGGCTTCGCTTCCGGACCTGAAGGATCTCAAGCGGAGAATCCGTCAGGACAGCACCGAGGTGATGCTCAAGTCGGACAGCAGGGGAAGGCTGAATTTCCAGGCCTTCATGCTGTATTCGATCTCCCTCCTTCTTCTGGTTTAGAAAACTGATAACAAACAAAATATGAAAGGGGTATATATTTTTCTGGCAAACGGCTTCGAGGAGACCGAGGCTTTGGCTCCGCTTGACATTCTCAGGAGAGGCGGAGTGGACGTTAAGACCGTATCTGTCCATCGGGACAAGTATGTGACCGGTTCCCACAAGGTTACCGTGGCTGCCGATCTTACCTATGGCGAGTTCAAGGCCGAACTGGAACTGGAAGGAACCGACAGCAATGACGTGATGATCTTCCCCGGAGGCATGCCTGGTACCAGGAATCTCGCCCAGAATCCCGAGCTCATCAACCTGATGCGTCTCCACTATTTCGAGGGCGGAAGTCTCGCAGCCATCTGCGCGGCTCCCGGACTGGTAATCTCCCAGCTTCCTTCAATGTCGGGGATACATTTCACCTGCTATGACGGTTTCGAGGACGGCCCGGTTGCAAGAGGAGGCATCTATGAGAAGAAACCTGCCGTGACTGACGGAAACATCATCACGGGACGCGGACCCGGCTGCGCCGTGGACTTCGGCCTTGCCATTCTCGAGCATCTCAAGGGAGCAGAGGAAGCGGCTGCCGTCAGGAGTTCGCTGATGCTGTAGGCTGTTCTCCGGCGGAAGTGACGGATGCCGCCGGATATCTGCAAGACAATGAAATCTATCTGATTATCTCGCGGTCAATGCGCCGCGGGATACTTGTCAGTATTTCATATGGGATGGTTCCGAGGATATCGGCCAGCTCGGAAGCTGTCGGGTCTTCACCGAAGACTGTCACCGTGTCGCCGACCTGCGCATCAACTCCGGTAATGTCCAGCATGCACATATCCATGCAGATGTTGCCGATTGTCGGAACCCTGTGCCCGTTGAGGGAGAATGAGGCCTTTCCGCAGCCGAGATGCCGGTCAATGCCGTCCGCATAGCCTACCGGAATGGTGGCGATTACCGTTCCTTCCGGTGCAATCTGGCCATGCCTGCCATATCCGATAGTTCCGTCTTCCGGACGCAAATGCTTGATTTGCAGTATCTTGCATTTTAGCGAAGCAACGGGGGAGAGTTTGACCCCTGGCAATGCGCTGATGCCATAGATGCCGATTCCGAGGCGTACCATGTCGTGCTGGAACTGTGGGAATCTCTCAATTCCTGCCGAGTTGAGGATGTGGAGCATAGGCCTGTAGCCGATTTCACCGATTATCCGGCTTGTGTTCTCCTCGAACATCCTGATTTGGCCCAATGTGAAGTCGTCCGACCCGGGGTCTTCGGCTGCTGCCAGATGTGAGTACAATGACTTGACTCTCACGGCTTTGCATTGCTTGAGAAAATCTGTCATCTCCTGAATCTCGTCTGTCATGAAACCCAGGCGGTGCATTCCGGTGTCGAGCTTGACATGTACCGGATATCCGGTAATGCCCCGGCTCTCAATAATCTGGCAGAAAGTCTTCAGGGCGTGGAGATTAGGTATTCCCGGCTCCAGGCGGTAATCTATGATTTCATTGAAATAGTCGGTACCGGCCGTAAGGACCAATATCGGCAGGCTGATACCTGACTTGCGGAGTTCCATTCCCTCGACAGGATAGGCCACGGCAAGATAATCCGCTCCTTCCTTCTGCATCATTGCCGCAAATTCCACGGCGCCGTGTCCGTAGGCATTGGCCTTGACCAGCACGAGCAATTTCGTGGAAGGTTCGAGAAGAGACCTGAAATATCTGTAATTGTCCCGGCAGGCTCCAAGTCTGAGTTCCAGACGGGAAAAGTCATTTTCCTTGTACATATCCGATGTAAACCGGCAGGCGAAACCGACACTTTGTCATATCGCCGTCAAAAACCGCTGCAAAAATAGCGAATAATTCCGAATAAAATTGATAATCTGTCAGGAGTTGCCTATATTGGCACACATTTTCTTGGTATGGCAACCGTTACCTTTAAGAAACATTAATTGTTATTGAAATGAGTATTTGGTTAATAATGGGACTTGTGATGCTTGCCAGCTTCCTCGTCCAGCAGATGTTGCAGAGCAGGTTCAGCAAGTATTCAAGAGTGCCTCTGCAGAATGGGATGACAGGTGCCGACGTAGCACGCAAGATGTTGTATGACAATGGAATAAGAGATGTAGAGGTGTGCTGTATCCCTGGCACTTTGACCGACCATTACAATCCCCAGACCCGTACTGTGAACCTCAGCCAGGCAGTATATAACAGTTCATCGGTCGCTGCAGCCGCAGTTGCAGCCCACGAATGCGGACACGTTGTACAGCACGCCTGCGGCTATGCCCCGCTCCGTCTCAGGACGGCATTGGTCCCCATAGTGTCATTTGCAAGCAATGTGGTCCAGTGGGTTCTTCTCGCAGGTGTTCTTTTCTTCGAAAGGTTCCCGTCCCTTCTCTGGATTGGAATCGCTCTTTTTGCGACCACTACTCTTTTCAGCGTGGTGACCCTTCCTGTGGAGGTCAATGCGAGCAGCCGTGCCGTGAACTGGCTCGAGACTTCCGGCATTGTCAATTATGAGACCCGCCCGATGGCCGTGGATGCCTTGAGATGGGCTGCCTACACCTACGTGATTGCCGCAATCGGTTCAATCGCTACATTGCTTTACTACATCGGTCTCGCCAGAAGAGATTAAAATGATGGACGAACTGGATGAGAAATATATGAGGGAAGCCCTCAAGGAGGCTTCGGCGGCCCGCGACGAGGATGAGATTCCCATCGGGGCTGTCGTCGTCTGCCGTGGCCGCATCATTGCCAAGGGGCACAATATGACGGAAAGGCTTCACGACCCCACCGCCCACGCTGAGATGATAGCGATCACCTCCGCTACGGAGGCAATGGGAGGGAAGTATCTGAATGACTGCACCTTATATGTTACTGTGGAGCCATGTCCGATGTGTGCGGCAGCTTCCTGCTGGGCTCAGGTAGGCCGCATTGTCTATGGAGCCCTGGACCCGAAGCGGGG
>JAXDUM010000023.1:0-19413 GCA_034089285.1 Candidatus Cryptobacteroides sp. | reverse complement strand
AACCACTTTTGTCACAATCACCAACCAAAAATGTCAATTATACCGTTTTCCTTATGTTACCCTCCTGAACCCCATGATGTCACCTAAAATAAAATAGCTGTTCTTTTGATTGTCAAAGGAATGGGTCAGGGGTAAAACCCTGTGTACTCCTATACGTATCCTTAGTGGCATATTGACACTGTCAGGTGATATTCTTATGAATTTTGCAAGATGTCTGAAGTATTTTTTAGCTCTTTGAGCGAGCGTTGTGTATTGTGGATATTTGCTGCGCTCAATGGGGCGTTCCGCCCCAAGCCGCGCGGCCTTCCCCTGAGAAGTTTTTCATGGGTTATCTTGCATAACTATAGTCTTTTGTGTAGGGTGTGTCTCGTCGTATAACAGAGAATATCCGTGCGACAATTTTAGCTCTTATGATGTTCAGGATGCACATGGAGTGTTTGCCTTCTGCTTTACGTCGCTCGTAGTACTCCTTGCATTCTCCAGACGAGGAGTGTGTCGCAACCACTAAGGCACATAAATGCAACAAGCTCTTGATGTGTTTGTTTGCCTTCTGGGACACCTTCGCTTTCGAGTATATGCTCTTGCCGGAGGTATATTGGAACGGCGCCAGACCCGCATAACAGTTGAATTGTCGGGCATCCGTAAAGCGCGTGAAGCCTTCGGTTATCACTATCATGTTGACAGCCAATTTATCACCGACTCCGGGAATGGACTTGAGGAGTTCTGCCTGATGACTGATATGCTCGTTTCCATCAACAATGGCCTGCATCTCGCTCTCAATGGCGTCCAGCTGCTCCTTTATGGCAGAGATAATCTTCTTCCAACGCTTGGATTTATGCTTGTAGTCTTCGGCACTCATATACTTCTTCTGATCGTTCAGCTGGGCCTCATATTTCTTGCGGTCGGCAAGCAGCAGGTCCCTGTCGGAGAGCAGGTTCTTGAGAGACTCGATATCCTTGTCCTTCATTGAATAAGCAACTGCTTTGTCGTTAAACCTAAAGGCATACTCTGCAATCCTCCGTGCATCCACTGCGTCATTTTTGCCTCTGGTAACTCCGAACGAGTTTTTGATCCTGGTAGGGTCCTCTATCCAGAGCATAACTCCGAGATCTTGACAAGCACATGTCAGTGGATAAATGTATCGTCCAGTGTACTCTGCGCATACGAGAACATCTTCAAATGTTGTTTCCAGTACTCTCAAGTCTTTTCTTAACAGTTTCTTGATGGCAATTGAGGAGTTCTCGATTTCCTCTTCGCAGATAATTTCCGAGGCCGTTCTGAAGCAAAGATTCAACTTTTCTTTGCTAATGTCGATACCGATAAACAAAATTTTCATAACTTGCAGTGATTTTTGTGGACAATGGACCGTTGATTCACTACCTACAAACCTTATCGTTTCTAAGGTGCATATTCTTATCCAGGTCTTTGAATCAACGAAGCCGGACGGTCAAAAAATCACCACGGGTCTTACCCATTTGCACGAATTGTACACCATCCGGCTTCATTGTCCTTTGTTAAACTATAATTATTGACGCAAATTTAAAAATTGTTCTACAAACCTTGGGTTCGGAGAACCACGCTGCAAATCTAAGGTTTGCACGAACTGCCACGCTGAAACGGAAAAAGGGCGTCCGGAAGGCGCCCTCATCAGTTCAGATCGGAAATCTGCAAAAAATACAGATTCCATGACTCTTATCAATAATTCTCAGCCTTGATCTGGAAATAGCTCTTGGCATGCTTGCAGACAGGGCAGAGTTCCGGAGCCTTCTTGCCTACCACGATGTGGCCGCAGTTTGAACACTCCCAGATGGCATCCTCGTCCCTTGAGAATACCACGTCGCCATTGACATTGGCAAGGAGCTTCCTGTAGCGCTCCTCGTGGGTCTTTTCGATTGCTCCGACCTTGGAGAAGAGGAATGCAATGTCCTCGAAACCTTCCTCCTTCGCTGTCTTTGCGAACTCATCGTACATTTCTGTCCACTCGTAGTTTTCGCCGTCGGCTGCATCTTCAAGATTCACCCTGGTGTCAGGCATTTCACCGCCGTGAAGATACTTGAACCAGATCTTTGCGTGCTCCTTCTCGTTCAATGCGGTCTCCTCGAAAAGCTTGCCTATCTGGACATAGCCGTCCTTCTTGGCCTTTGAGGCATAGTAGAGATACTTTGTGTGTGCCTGGGACTCCCCGGCAAATGCGGTCTGAAGATTCTTTTCGGTCTTCGATCCTTTTAATTCTTTCATATTCTGTCTCCTTTATTGTTTTGGTGATATGATGTTCATGACAATGTATATGCTGAATATGATCAGTATCGTCAGCGACCAATGCAGCCTGAATGCGGCCACAATGCAGACTGTCAGTACGGCTGCTGTCAGGAAGATGATTCTCAGGATACCCGTCCTCCTGTCCTGGACCGTATCCTTTCCGAATTTCATGGAGAACATCGGGATCTCGCTGACAAGAAGCAGGGAAAGGACTATTGACAACGCAGGGACAAACCAGCAGCTATGGCACAATGAGGCCAGAACACTCTCGGGTGATGAGAATGCGAAACAGGCCAGTGAGCCGCATATCATTGCGCAGGCTGGGGTAGGCAGGCCTAGGAATCCGCTGTGCTGGCGTTCGTCCAGATTGAACTTGGCCAGCCTGAGTGCGGAGAATACCGCGATGATGAGCGGAATGTAGCATATCCATCCGCAGCTGCCGGTCGCACAGTAAAGCATTATGGCCGGCAATACTCCGAAACTGACCAGGTCAGAGAGGGAGTCCAGCTCCTTCCCGACTTCGGAATAAGCTCCGAGCAGCCTTGCGGCCAGTCCGTCGCAAAAATCGAAGCAGGCTGCCGCAAGCATCAGTATGAATGCTGTCTGGATATTTCCCTGCAATGCGAAAATCACCCCAAGAATGCCTGAGAGCAGGTTCATTGAGGTGACAGTATTGGGTATATGCTTGATAACCCGCATAGAATCAGATTATTTTACGCCGATCTTCTTGGCCACATCCTTTGGAAGGGCATCCTTGTGAACGAAGATGCTCATTGATTTTCCGCGTACGTAGGCCTCGCTGGCGTACCAGATGCCCTTGTACTTGCCTGTCTCGCCCCAGGAGTTCTTGACCATATAATACTTGTTGCCGAACTGGTCCCTGGCAATGCCGAAAATCTGCATTCCATGGTCGTCGGTGGTGGTCTTCTCGTCGTAACCCTTCTGGCGGAATTCCTGTGTCGCCTCCAGTTCCTCCGGTGCAGACTCCTCGGCTGCTTCAGCTGACTTGCCTGTCCATCTTTCCTGGTCTGACCCGGAAGTCTTCTTTGTGTCTGCAAGAAGCTGTGCCAATCCATCCCTGGTGAAGCCTTTCTCGCTGACATCGCTGGCCCAGGCAATTGTGAACCCGTTCATTATGGCATTGT
The DNA here is from genome assembly GCA_034089285.1 of Candidatus Cryptobacteroides sp. GTDB lineage: Bacteria > Bacteroidota > Bacteroidia > Bacteroidales > UBA932 > Cryptobacteroides. The sequence goes on along the minus strand of JAXDUM010000023.1, from coordinate 16,009 downwards.
CGATAACAGCCATGAAATCGTCGATCGGGACATTCCAGTCCTGGTCGTAGCGCCAGTTGTCGCAGATCTCGAGGGCGAACTTCTTGTAGAAAGGATGGTGGGTATAGGATGTGAATGATACGTAATCATCCGGATTGATCTTGTAAGAGTCTCTATATGAGGCAGGTGTATAGGTCTTCCCATTGTACTCGAACTCGGTCGGGCATTCTCCGAGATACGCATCGACGACGCCTTTGAATCCCTTCTTCCAGCCTGTGGAGAGGGTGCGGTTGGGATTCTTCGCAATAACCTCGACATAAGCCTTGGTGAGAGCGTCGAGCTCGCCGTGAACAGGAAGCTCTGTGCCGTACTCTGTTCCCGGCTGAATGCTCTGAGGGACAAGGCCGTAGTCGCTCACGATATGGAGCACGTCTCCGATTTCGCTGCCGGCTCCGAAGGTGAGATTCCCGTCGAGCCTGACATATTTCTCAGCCCTGTCCTGATAGGAATGGCTTACCACGAACATCTCAGAGAAGTCAGGATAAGCTGCAGGGTCCTTGATTCCGTTGATCCTGATGGCTTCGGACTCGAGGAAGGCGAGTCCTGAGAAGCACCAGCAGGTACCTGAACGGTACTGGTTCTTGATCGGCGTTATAGGATTTTCCTTTATTGTCGTGAATGTGAGTTCGCCCTTCCTTTCATTGCCGGGAGCTGCCGGCTGGGCCATTGCCGAAACTGCGGCAAGCGCAATCAATGCTGTAGCAAAAATCTTTCTCATGATAATATATGTCTTATTTACATTCAATTTGTACGAAAAGCAAATTTATGAAAATTAAGCCGAAAAACAAATCTTTATTTTGAGGAGGAAACATTAATGCGTAATTTTGCCGGGCTCAACAGATGACAGAAATGAGAAAACTCAGCATACTCTACATTCACGGGATGGGAGGCGGCATTGACAGCCGGATTCCCTCCGTACTCAAGGCGGACCTGGGGAAAAGTCTTCCGGAAGGGGTCGTGGCGGATGTGATCGTGAGGACATATGACATTGACCCTGACATTGCCTTCGCCCAGATTACATCCTGGTTCAATGAAATCAGACCGGATCTGGTGATAGGGGAGTCTCTGGGCAGCCTTCACGCAATCCGCCTGAAGGGGGTGCCGCATATTCTGGTTTCTCCTGCCATCGGTGCGGCAAGATGGATGTCTTCAGTATCGCTGATTCCCGGCATACCTGCTTTGATGAGGCATGTTTTCAAGCCTTATTCTCCAGATCGTCAAGCACTTGACTTTACTCATAAGATACTTTGGCATTATCGGGGGATAAGAAAACAGGTGCTTGATCAGTCGCCGCGCAGGGGAGGAAATGACTATTTCTTCGCATTTTTCGGCACTGCGGACCATTACCGCAGGAGCGGGGTTGTCAGTGTCAGGAAATGGAGGAAATATTTCGGTGAGGACTCCTTTAATATATATGAAGGTACCCACTTCATGGAAGATGAGTACCTTCATACCATGCTGATTCCGAAAATCATATCCGCGCTCGGACTTTAATCCGGAGACGGGAAGTCCGGAGATCAGATTGTCCTGCCGGGATACTGCTGAAGACCTGCCTCGAGCACATCCATTGCCTTTACAAGTTCAGGAACCTCGAGGACGTATGCTGCCCTGATGTGGTTGATGCCGGCTCCCGGGGTCTTGTAGAAGGAAGCGGCAGGTGTTACCATCGTGGTCTGTCCCTCGTGTCTGAACTCCGTGAGCATCCATTTCGCGAAGTTTTCAGCGTTGTCCACAGGAATCTCGGCAACTGTATAGAAGGCGCCCATCGGAAGCGGGGAATAGACTCCCGGCATCTTCAGCATTCTGCCTATCATGTAGTCCCTTCTCGTTATGTATTCCTTCTTGACTTCCTCGAAATAGGAATCCGGAGTGTCGAGGGCGCCGAGGGCCGCGAGCTGTCCGTAAATAGGAGGGCAGAGTCTTGCCTGGGCATATTTCATCGCTGCCTTCATCACTTCCTCATTGTGTGAGATGATGCAGCCGATACGGCAGCCGCAGAGATTGTATCTCTTTGACACTGAATCGATAAGGATGACATTGTCCTCAAGTCCCGGGATGTTCATCGCGGAGAAATGCGGTTCGTCTGTGTAGCAGAACTCCCTGTAGACCTCGTCGGAAATGAGGAAGAGGTCGTGCTTGCGGGCGACTTCTCCGAGGGCGAGCATGTTCTCCTTGCTGTACAGGGTTCCGGTAGGATTGCCCGGGTTGCTGATGAGGATGGCCTTGGTCCTCGGCGTGATGAGCTTCTCGAACTCGGCCACGTCAGGCACCTTGAAACCTTCCCTGATATCGGTATGGACGGCCTTCATCGTGATGCCGTTCATGAAGGCGAATGTGTTGTAGTTGGTATAGAAAGGTTCAAGGACAATGACCTCGTCGCCCTCGTCGCAGGTAATCTGGAGCGCGAGATTCACGCCTTCGCTTCCGGCTACGGTGACGATGAGTTCCCTGACATCAATGTCAATGCCGATTTTCCTGTAGTATTTTTCGACAAGCCCGCGGCGGAGTTCAATCAAACCTGCTGAATTGGAATAGGATACGTGATCCAATGTGTTCTTTCTTACAGCCTCCAGTGCGCATTCCGGAGACTTGATGTCCGGCTGGCCTACATTGAGGTGATACACCTTTACGCCTTCTTCCTTGGCGGCGTCAGCGAAAGGAACCAGCTTGCGGATTGCGGAAGCCGGCATCTGTTGGGACTTGTTGGAGATTTTTGCCATATTGTTTCGTTTTAATCTAATTTTCAGCCTGAAATCTTTCACAAAGATAGTGATTTTCTTTATCTTTGTGGACGTGCTTAACAAAATCACATAAAATTATGTCAACTTTCAGACAAAGGGCTTTGGACGAAGCCGCCGCTCATACTACAGGGCGTTATTTTGTAGAAGACAGACCGATCTCGGCCTATTTCGGAGAGAACGTGTTCGACCTCCCGAAGATGAGGAAGTACATGTCCCAGACAGCCTATGATGCCGTTCTTGCAGCAGTCAGGTTCGGCAAGACTATCGACAGGTCTGTAGCCAATGAGATTGCTTCAGCAATGAAAACCTGGGCACTGGAGAGGGGAGCGACACATTACACCCATCTCTTCCAGCCTCTTACAGGTTCTACTGCGGAGAAGCACGAGGCCTTCGTGACCGTGAAGGACGGACAGGCCTTCGAGCGTTTCAGCGGCAGCGCACTGGTCCAGCAGGAGCCTGATGCTTCGAGTTTCCCTAACGGTGGCCTCCGTAACACTTTCGAGGCGAGGGGATATTCCGCCTGGGACCCGAACTCGCCGGTCTTCATCCTTGACGAGACTCTCTGCATCCCTTCAGTATTCGTTTCCTATACTGGAGAAGCTCTTGACATGAAAGTTCCTAATCTCCGTTCAATCCAGGCTCTCAGCGCAGCCGCAACATCCGTCGCCAACCTTTTCGACGAGTCTGTGTCGGCCGTTTCCGTCAATGCCGGACTTGAGCAGGAGTATTTCCTTGTGGATGAGGCTCTTTACAATGCCAGGCCGGACCTGAAGCTCTGCGACAGGACCGTGATCGGACATACCTCAGCCAAGGACCAGCAGCTGTCAGACCACTATTTCGGAGCGATTCCGTCCAGGGTCGAGGCCTTCATGAAGGATTTCGAGACTGAAGCCTACAAGCTTGGAATCCAGCTCCAGACAAGGCATAACGAGGTGGCTCCGAACCAGTTCGAGTGCGCGCCTGTATTCTGCGAGGTGACCAGGGCCATCGACCAGAACATGCTCCTGATGATTCTCATGCCGAAAGTAGCCGAGAAGCATCATCTCAAGGTGATTTTCCATGAGAAGCCGTTCGACGGCATCAACGGAAGCGGCAAGCATTGCAACTGGTCTATGCAGACCGATACCGGTGTGAACCTCCTTTCCCCTGGCAAGACTCCGGACAAGAACCTTCAGTTCCTCGCCGTATATTCATCCGTAGTGCGTGCCGTATATCGTCACAACTATCTGCTGATGACCTCGGTATGTACATTGAACAACTCCTACAGGCTTGGCGGTCACGAGGCTCCGCCTGCAGTGATGTCAATCTTCTCCGGCGCCACAGTCTCCAGGATTTTCGAGCGCATAATGAACATGAAGGACATGTCCGACGTGGAAGCCGGAAAGGCCTCCATCCAGATGGTCAGCTCCATTCCTGACCTTCTCCAGGACAATACTGACAGGAACAGGACATCACCGTTCGCATTTACCGGAAACCGTTTCGAGTTCCGCGCCGTCGGCTCCTCGGCCAATGCGGCAAGCGCCACCTATGTGCTCAACTCCATTGTGGCAGAGAGTCTCAATGACTTCAGGGCTGAGGTGGATGCCCTTGAGGCCAAGGGTGAGAGCCGCCAGAGTGCGGTCCTCAGCACGGTCCGCAAATTCATCTCCGAAGCTTCGAACGTGATGTTCGAGGGCAACGGCTACAGCAAGGAATGGGAGGAAGAGTCAGCCCGCAGGGGTCTCAAGGCCGTACGCAATGTGCCTGAGGCATACAAGGTTTACATTGACCCGAAGACTGTTGAAATGTTCAGCAGGCTTGGCGTCCTCTCTCCGGTAGAGTCCGAGGCCCGCTACGAGGTGCTCAATGAGACTTATGTTAAGAAGCTCCAGATCGAGGCGAGAATCATCGGCGACGTATGTCTGAACCACGTCATTCCTGCAGCCGTAAGCTACCAGAACATCCTCATAAAGAGCATCAAGGGCTGCAAGGATGTATTCGGTGACGAGTACAGGGATCTCTGCAAGGCCGATATGGAGACCTACAGGCATATTTCAGGTTATGTAAACAATATTTCCGCCAATGTAGCAGAGCTTGTCGAGGCCCGCAAGAAGGCCAACAAGGTCGAGAACATGGCTGAGAGGGCTTATCTCTATTCTACGGAGGTGAAGGCCGCGATGGACAAGGTGCGCTACAATGCGGACCACCTCGAGATGCTCGTTGACGACGAGCTCTGGCCGCTTCCGAAGTACAGGGAGCTCCTGTTCTTTTAATTTTGATTGATGAGGAAAAGACTTCTTTATTTGATTTTAGCATTGTCGCCGACCTTCGCGGTATCCTGCATGGACCGTGGGGCCGGTGACCCTTTGTCTGTGAAGTATGTTCAGGATATCGTCGCTGATACGGCATCATTGCAGTACACGAGGGTCAAGATGGCAGGCATGGATGGCGCAGGAGGCAGCCTGACGGTGTTCGGGCCATCCTCCGAGTCATTCTTCATGGCGGAGAAGCTGCTGAACTCCGATGATTTTGACAATGTTGACGGCAGGGCCCTGCCGGACGGGCTTCCTGATTTCGCCGGGGAGACTGTGGCGGTGATATCCGATCTGGCCAATGAGCCGTATTCCGGATACATCCTCAATTCAAATGAGGATTTCCTCCGGGAGGCAGCAGTGCGATCGGTCATTGATGCGCTTGACACCGCTGTGCTTGTAAGTCAATATGACAGAAGTCTTTCCGAGAGGAAAACCGGAGCCAAGATTGTAGTGCTCTCGTCATCCTACCTGTCCGCATACGGTTATTACGACATTTCCTCATTGCTCAGGGCGGCGAGGCAGCATATCAAGGTCATTTCCCCTGCCCACGCAATGTTCGATTTTGCAGCCCGCAGGCACGGCAACGCTTCAAATCTGGCTGTGTGGACCAGTCACGAAATTGACAGTGCCGGGATATATCCAATCGTAACCTCCCAATTGTCAAGCGATTATCCTGAAATGAAATGCGAGGTCCTGTGTCCGTCGGGGGATGGGGATCTCCAGGACAGGATAATTTCTTTCCTCCGGATGTACAAGGCCTCCGGCAATGCCGGTGAGCTGGATGCCGCTATTGTGGATGATATTCCATTGCGCGCGTCAGAACTGAACTCCGCGCTGGAGGGTATGTGGGACGATGTCGAAGACAGCCTGATAGTGTACAGAAATCTTCTTGCCGGGGATTTCGAGTTCATTGACGCAGGTACTGCCGTGGTTTCGGCATGCATCCGCGAAATGAGGGCTGCCAACCTGTTCACCCACAGGATCCGGTATCCGCAGGCCGAATTCTACATGACTGTTCCGCTTCCGGGAATCGGGACATATGGAGAGGAGGGCTTCTTCACGGATCCATACAGGACCAACAGGGCTCCTTCATCGGGTATGGACACTTTCGTCCTGGTCAGGATGAAGAAGCGGTCGATGCCGAAGGCGGTGGCGGAAAGGCTTGAAGTATTGACACCAGCAATCTTGGAGAACTATGTTTCAGATTAGCATTTCCCCGGAAGAAATCGAGAAGCTTGAACTCGCCGCTTTTGACGGAGAGATGCATGTCATTGATTCTCAGGGACCTGAGTATGATTCTGCTGTCCGTTTCCTTGCTCGGCAGAAGATGCTTGGCTTCGATACCGAGTCCAGACCTTCGTTTTCTCCGGGACAGCCGCATTACGGGGTCTCTCTGCTTCAGCTCTCGGGACCGGGAAAGGCTTTCCTGTTCAGAGTGAAGAGCTGCGGCATCGACGACAGGCTTGCGGCAATATTGTCCAGCGAAAACATTCTGAAAATCGGAGCCGCCGTCAATGACGATGTGCGCGGTCTCCAGAGATACAAGGATTTCAAGGCGGGCGGCTTCGTGGACCTTCAGAAAATCGTGTGGGAATACGGCGTCAGGGACAAGAGCGTCAAGAAGATGGCCGCCATCATCATGGGCGTGCGGATTTCCAAGACGCAGCAGCTTTCCAACTGGGAGGCTCCGAAACTCTCAGAGCCTCAGCAGAAATACGCAGCCACCGATGCCTGGATATGCCGGGAGATGTACAAGAAGCTGCGCAGATGTGCCAAGGCTCCTCTGTCATTCGAGCAGATGCATCCGGAACTTGCTGAAAAGCAGGAAGTTGTGTTGACTCCGGAACAGTTGGAGGCCCGAGCTGAAAAGAAGAGGGAGAAGAGGCGGAGACATCGCCGCAACCTCAGGAAGAGAAGTCGGAGAAAGAGATCAAAATCAAAGTCAAATGTCAAAGATAATACTGAAAAAAGGTAGGGAAGAGTCGCTCAAGAGATTCCATCCGTGGGTCTTTTCCGGAGCGGTGGCCCAGATAGTCGGGGAGCCGGCTGAAGGCGATGTGGTCAATGTCTTCGGCTCTGACGGAAAATTCCTGGCAACCGGTCATTTCCAGATCGGGTCGATAGCGGTCAGGGTTTTGAGCTTCGATTCACCGGTGTTGGGTGATGATTTCTGGAAGGTGATGATTTACAATGCATTGCAGGTAAGGAAATCAGTCGGGCTGGCTGGGATATCAGACGGAAGGACGAACTGCTACAGACTTGTACACGGTGAGGGAGACAATCTTCCTGGCCTGATTATCGACTATTATGACGGTGTCTGCGTGATGCAGGCGCATTCCGCCGGAATGTTCAGGGCGAAGAAGCAGATCTGCGAGGCTCTCATATCGGTTTACGGGGATGAACTCAAGGCTGTTTACGACAAGAGTTCAGGCACTGCGCCATTCAAGGCGGGACTGGAACTTGTTGACGGATACATATACAGGAAAGAGGGTTTCAATGATGACGAGCAGACTGTGCTCGAGAACGGCCATCGCTTCATCGTGAACTGGACTGAGGGTCAGAAGACAGGTTTCTTCCTGGACCAGAGGGAGAACAGGGCTCTCGTGGAGAGATATTCCAAGGGGCGTAATGTGCTGAATCTGTTTTGCTACACCGGTGGTTTCTCCATTTATGCTTTAGGTGCAGGTGCTGCGCATGTCGATTCCGTTGACAGCTCATCCAAGGCAATGGCTATGGTCAGGAGGAATATTGAACTTGGCGGTTTCCCGGAGGAGAGCCACGGGGAATATTGTCAGGATGCCATAGAGTTCCTCCGCAATGTGCCTGCTGACAGATACGACCTCATGATAGTGGATCCGCCTGCTTTCGCAAAGCACAGGGGAGCGCTCAACAATGCCCTCAGGGCATATCAGAGGCTGAATGCCGCTGCGATTTCCAAGGTCGCTCCGGGTGGACTGGTATTCACGTTCAGCTGCTCCCAGGTCGTTGACAAGGAAGCATTCGCCCTCGCTGTCTTCTCAGGGGCAGCCCAGACCGGAAGGAAAGTCCGGATACTTGACAGGCTGAACCAGCCGGCAGATCATGCCGTGAATATCTATCATCCTGAAGGAGAATATCTTAAGGGGCTTTTGCTTTACGTTGAATAACATACCGGCGCCGGCGGGCGCTGGCGGAAATACTATAAGGATTCGAGCTCCCGGTACACCAGATGTATCGGGAGTCCCATTATTGTATAGAACGAACCTTCGATTCCTGTGATTCCGATGTATCCTATCCATTCCTGGATGGCGTATGCGCCGGCTTTGTCGAATGGCGCAAATTCATTGACATAATATTCTATCTCATTGTCCGTCAACTCCTTGAAGTGGACGATGCCCCTGTCTGAGACGGTCTTTTCTCCGGCATTGGTCCTTATGGTTATGGCCGTTACCACAGAGTGTTCCTTGCCGGAAAGGAAGCGCAGCATCTCTGCGGCCTCTGCGGCGGAATGCGGCTTGCCCATCGGCCTGCCTTCACATACCACAATGGTGTCTGATGTCAGAAGTATCTCATTGTCAGATAGTTCCCTATGAAATCCGTGGGATTTGCCCGCTGACATCAATGCAGGTATATCTTCAGCTTCGACCCCTTCGGGAATGTTTTCCTCGAAATTGTTTCCGGTATCCACAATGAAATTGTATCCGGCACCGGCAAGAAGTTCCCGGCGTCTTGGCGAGGCACTTCCCAGAATCAGAATCTTGCCTTGTAACCCTTCGCATCGAACTCCCATAATCCGTTAGCTTTCAATACGTTTTCAATTATATCCCTTACACAGCCCCGACCTCCGGTGAAAGGGGAGATGTAGTCAGCCGCCTCCTTTACTTCCGGTACTGCGTCGGATGGGCAGCAGCCTGTTCCGCATTTCACAATCGCCTCGATGTCGGGGATGTCATCTCCTGCGTATAGAACCTCGTCCAGTTCCAGTGAGAACCGCGAGCAGAATTTTTCCAGGTCCTCGAGCTTGTCCCTTGAGCCGAGATAGACATTTTCCGGAGGGATTCCACAACTCTTGAAGCGTTCCCTGATGGAGCCGGAACGCCCGCCTGTAATGATTGCGACCGGTATATTCTTGAGTGACAGCATTCTTACCGCGAAACCGTCCTTTGCGTCGAAACTTCTGTACAGTTCCCCGCTCAGATCGCACAGGATGCCTCCGTCCGTAAACACGCCATCAACATCGAATGCCAGGGCCTTGACATTCTTGAAATCAGGTGTCTTTGCGATTTCCGCCATCGTCAGGATTTTTTGCCGCCGTTGAACGGAGTGAAGTCGCCGAGATTGAACGTGTTCTCCTTCTGAGGGTTGCGTCCACCCATATCGATAGGGCCGAATGTGGATTCGTATTTGGAGATATTGTCAACCAATGCTGACATCAGCCTTTTCGCATGTTCCGGCGTCATCACGATCCTGCTGGTGATGTCCGGTTTAGGAAGTCCCGGAAGAATCGTTGCGAAGTCGATTATGAACTCGCTGTGGGAATGAGTGATGATGGCAAGGTTTGAATATGTGCCTTTCGCAACTTCCGGTTTGATTTCCAGGCTGAACTGCTGCTTGTTGGTATCGTTTTCCATATTTCTGGGATGATGTTTATGAATGTTTCCACAAAATTAAGAAAATTTTTCAGGAAAATTGCGTACATTTGTAGAATATGGAAATAAAAATAGAAGAATAATATATCAATATGGAACTTTCATCGAAATACGATCCGTCAAAGGTTGAAGACAAGTGGTACGCCTGGTGGCTGGAGCAGAAGTTCTTTCATTCGGAGCCGGATGAAAGAGAGCCTTATACAATCGTCATTCCGCCGCCTAACGTGACGGGTATCCTTCATATGGGCCACGTGCTCAACAATACTCTGAATGATGTTCTGATCAGGAAGGCCAGGATGGATGGCAAGAATGCCTGCTGGATTCCGGGTACAGACCACGCCTCCATTGCGACAGAGAGCAAGGTTGTCGCCAGGCTGAAGGCTCAGGGTATCAATAAGGAAGATCTGACCCGCGAGGAGTTCCTCAAATATGCATGGGAGTGGAAGGAGGAGCATGGCGGAATCATTCTCAGCCAGCTCCGCAAGCTCGGCGCATCCTGCGACTGGGACAGGACCAAGTTCACGATGGATCCTGACCTTACCGATGCTGTCATCAATACTTTCGTGTATTTTTACAAGAAGGGCTGGATTTACAGGGGCGTGAGGATGGTGAACTGGGATCCGGAGGGACATACCGCAGTCAGTGACGAGGAGGTTGTACACAAGGATACCAAGAGCCATTTCTACCATCTCCGCTACTATGTCTCCGACGGCAGCGGAAACAGGACCGACAAATATATCATCGTGGCCACGACACGTCCGGAGACAATTATGGCGGACGCTGCGGTAAGTATCAATCCTGACGACGAAAGATATCATTGGCTTAAGGGCAAGAAGGTCCTTATTCCATTGATAAACAAGGAAATACCTATCATCGAGGATTCATATGTAGAGATCGGTTTCGGTACCGGATGCCTCAAGGTGACCCCGGCTCACGACATCAATGACTACGAAATCGGCCTCAGGCACAATCTTCCTGTTACAGATATCATTGACGATCACGGCAAACTGAATGAGAAGGCTCAGATTCTGGTGGGAGAGGACAGGTTTGTCGCAAGGAAGAAAATCGAGAAGATGCTTCAGGAGGCCGGCTGCCTCGAGAAGGTGGAGGAATACATTTCTCCTATAGGTTATTCCGAAAGAACCAATGCGGTAATCGAGCCGAGGCTCTCGACCCAGTGGTTCCTGAAGATGGGCAAGCTCGCCGAGATGGCCCTCGAGTCTGTAGAGAGCGGTAAGGTCAAGCTCATTCCGGACAAGTACAGAAACACATACAGGCATTGGATGGAGACTGTAAAGGACTGGTGCATCAGCCGCCAGCTCTGGTGGGGACAGCGAATTCCTGCTTATTATCTCCCTGATGGACAGTATGTTGTAGAGGCTACACCTGAAGCTGCACTTGAGGCTGCGAGGAAGATTGATCCTGCGATTGAGGCGTCTCAGCTCCGTCAGGACGAGGATGTTCTCGACACCTGGTTCTCTTCCTGGCTCTGGCCGATTTCAGTATTTGACTCCCGCAAGCCGGGACATCCGGAGCTTGAGCCGAACAGGGATCTCGCATACTATTATCCTACAAATGACCTCGTTTCAGGTCCGGACATTCTCTTCTTCTGGATTGCCAGGATGATTATGGCCGGGGACGAGTTCATGGGCAGGGAGCCTTTCAGCAATGTTTACCTGACAGGTATTGTGCGTGACAAGCTGGGCAGGAAGATGTCCAAGACATTGGGCAATTCTCCTGACCCGCTCGATCTCATTGCAAAATACGGTGCCGATGCGGTACGTATCGGCATGCTTCTCTGCGCCTCAGCCGGCAACGACATTTTCTATGATGAGTCCCAGGTGGAGCAGGGAAGGAATTTCTGCGGCAAGATCTGGAATTCTTACAGGCTTGTAAAGGGCTGGACAGTAGATAGTTCCATTCCACAGCCGGAGGCCTGCGCCATTGCAGTTGACTGGTTCCGCTCGAAACTCAACAGCACTGTCGAGACTGTAGAGGATCATTATTCCAAGTTCAGGATCTCGGATGCGCTGATGAGTATATACAAACTCTTCTGGGACGATTATTGCTCCTGGTATCTCGAACTCGTGAAACCTGCTTATGGTCAGGCGATTGACAAGGCTACGCTCGATGCGACGCTCGGCTTCTTCGAGGCGCTTCTCAAGATGATTCATCCGGTGATGCCTTTCATCACCGAGGAACTCTGGCACGACATGGCCGAGAGAGGTGAGAAGGAGACGATAATGTTCGCAAGAACTCCTGTCGCCGGTCCTTGGGACGAGGGCACAATCAATGATTTCGAACTTGCGGAAGAGGCCGTGAATGCTCTTAGAGGCATAAGGCAGCAGAAAAACATTTCTCCGAAGGAGGCTCTTGAGGTGAAGTTCAAGGGCGCATTCCCTGTCAGGATGTTGCCTGTGGTATGCAAGCTTGCCAATATCAGCAATGCCTCCATCGTCGAAGACTTCGGTGCCACGGTTGAGGGCGTTTCCCAGATGATCCGTACCGTCGAGATGTATGTGCCTCTCACCGGCAAGGTGAATGTGGAAGAGGAGATTGCCAAGATCGAGGCTGAACTCGAGTATCAGAAGAAATTCCTGGAGAGCGTGCGGAGGAAACTTTCCAATGAGAGTTTCGTGGCTCACGCCCCTGAGAAGGTTGTGGCAATAGAGAGGAAGAAGGAAGCGGACTCGCTATCCAAGATTGAGGGTTACGAGTCTCAGCTCAAGGCTCTCAAGAATCTGTAATACAGGTAGTTATGTATTATTTTGAAACTCATTTCCCGGTCAGGTACTATGAGACCGACCAGATGGCGATAGTGCACCATTCGAATTATATAAGGTATTTCGAGTGTGCCAGAACCGAGATGCTCATCGCATTGGACTATCCGATCGAAGCCATCGAGGCTGACGGGGTAGTGATGCCGGTGGTTTCCGTAACCTGCAAGTACAAGCATTCCGCGAAGATGGGAGATGTGCTCAGGGTTGTCTGCATGATAGACAAGGTCCCGCTTGCAAAGCTTCCTATCCGCGAGGAGGTGTACAATCAGGACGGGGTCCTGTGTGCGGAAGGTGTCGTGACAATAGGCTTCCTGGACAAGGTCACAGGCCGACCGGTAGCCTGTCCTCCGAAATTCACCAAAATCCTCGAGGAGAGGATTACTAAGTAAATTACTGATACACAATATATTATAGCTATGATTAACGCATTGATTGTTCCGCTTGGTTTTGTAGGTGGTTGGGAAGTAGTCATAATTGCCCTGATAATCCTGCTTCTCTTCGGCGGCAGGAAGATTCCTGAGCTCATGAGGGGTGTAGGTAAGGGTATCAAGAGTTTCAAGGAAGGCATCAAGGATGTCGAGAAGGAAATCGAGGACGTTGACTCTGAAATCAAGAAATAGGTGAGCGAGGAAACTGGAGAAATGAGTTTCTGGGATCATCTGGATGTGCTGAGGGGGACCTTGTTCCGTTCAGCACTTTCGGTGTTCCTGGCCAGCATAGTGATGTTCTGCTTCAAGGACTTCCTGTTCGGGAAGGTAATTCTGGCGCCTAGCCGTCCGGATTTCTTCATGTACAAGATTCTGGGAGGCGGTGTTTCCATGCAGCTTATCAATACGGAGGTCTCTGCACAGTTCTTCGTGCACCTGAAGGTTTCCTTTATATGCGGAATCGTAATCGCCTTCCCATATATCATTTACGAGATATGGAAATTCATTGCTCCGGCATTGTACGACAATGAGATGCGCTCGGTCAGGAAGGCATTCCTCGGCTCTGCCCTGCTTTTTTATGCCGGCGTAGCGACGGGTTTCTGCCTGATTTTCCCGGTGACTCTTTCATTTTTTCAGGGCTATACGGTCAGCGATGCGATAGCGAATACCATTACATTGAATTCCTACATCTCGATGTTCTCCTCGATGGTGATTCTTTTCGGAATCGTGTTCGAATTTCCTGTTCTTATCGCGATATTGTCCAATATGGGGATAGTGACAAGGGAAATGCTCACGAAGTACAGGAAACATGCATTTGTAGGAGTACTGATTGTCGCTGCGGTCATTACGCCTGCCGATCCTTTCTCAATGTTGATTGCAGCCGCTCCGCTCTATCTGCTATATGAGCTGAGCGTAATAGTCTGTGTGCGGAAATAATGATTTCACTCAATTCAATATCAGTATCTTACGGCAGTTTTACATTGCTGGACAACATCAATTTCCATATCAGCGAGAGCGACAAGATCGGGCTGGTGGGAAAGAATGGGGCGGGCAAATCCACCATAATGAAGATGATTTGCGGGCTCCAGAGTCCGACATCGGGCCATATCGACAAGCCCAACCATCTGGAGGTGGGATATCTTCCGCAGATCATGGAGCACCACAAGGGGCGCACCGTGATCGAGGAGGCCATGACTGCATTCGCCCAGATGACGGCTCTCGAGAACGAGCTCGAGGACATTGGACGTCAGCTTTCCGAGAGGGAAGACTATGAGTCAGAGGAGTATATGTCATTGATAACCAGGATGAACGAAATCAATGACAGGCTTGCTGTGGAGCATTCGGAGCCGCCTCGCGTGAAGGCGGAGAGGACATTGCTCGGACTCGGGTTCAAGGATACGGAGTTTGACAGGCCAACCGAGACTTTCAGCCAGGGATGGAACATGCGCATCGAACTGGCGAAGATTCTGCTTTCTGCTCCGGATGTCCTTCTTCTGGACGAGCCGACCAACCATCTTGACATTGAATCCATCGAATGGCTCGAGGGATATCTGAAAGATTATCGTGGTTCCATTCTTCTCGTGTCCCACGACCGGCGTTTCCTGGATACCGTGACGAACAGGACTATCGAGATAATGGCCTCGCACATACACGATTACAAGGTTTCCTATTCGAAATATCTGGAACTGAGGAAGGAGAGGATAGGCCAGCAGATGGCAGCCTACGAGAACCAGCAGAAGATGATTGAGAAGACTGAGGACTTCATCAACAAGTTCAGGTACAAGCCTACGAAGTCAAACCAGGTCCAGTCCCGAATAAAGGCTCTCGAGAAGCTGGAACGCATTGAAATAGACGAGACTGACAATTCCACTCTCTGCGTGAAGTTCCCGCCTGCGCCCCGCTCCGGAGATGTGGTGTTCAAGGGGAGCGATTTGACTGTAGGATATCCCGGCAAGGTCGTCTTCAGCAATGCCGATATTGAAATCCGCAGGGGAGAGAAGGTGGCCCTGGTCGGAAGGAACGGTGAAGGAAAGACCACTCTGATGAGGGTGATGACAGGGGAACTGTCTCCAATCTCCGGAGAAGCCAAGGTCGGATACAATGTCAACATCGGTTATTTCGCTCAGAATCAGGAAGATGTCCTGGACAAGAACCTGACGGTCATGGAGACGCTCGAAGGTGTTGCCTCTGGTGATGTCAGGACGAAGCTGAGGGACATATTGGCCGCATTCCTGTTCAGGGGGGATGACATCGACAAGAAAGTCGCTGTTCTGAGTGGCGGCGAGCGGGCTCGTCTCGGCATGGCGGAACTGATGCTCCAGCCTTACAACCTTCTGGCTCTTGATGAACCTACCAACCATATGGATATCAGGTCGAAGGATATATTGAAACAGGCTCTGAAGCAGTATGACGGCACATTGGTGGTCGTTTCCCATGACAGGGATTTCCTCGACGGGCTGGTGGACAAGATGTATGAGTTCAGGGACGGAAGGGTCAAGGAGCATCTTGAAAGTATCGCCGATTTCCTGACGGAGAGGAAGATAGAGAATCTTCAGGAACTTGAGCGGAGATATCAGCCTGCCGCAGCAAAACCGGCCGCTCAGCCTGTTGAGACGGAAAACCAGAAAGCCTACAATGCCAGGAAGGCGGTTTCGAAGGAAGAGAGAAAAATCCGCAACAGAATCAATTTCCTGGAAAATGAGATTGACAGGATCGAGAAGGAGATGAAGAAGATCGAAGCTGTTCTGGCCAATCCCGGTCCCGATGATGACATAATGGAACTTACCCGCGCTTATCTCGAGCATAAGCGTGACCTTGACGCCAGGACCGAGGAATGGGCGGAGCTCTCCGAGCAGATGGACTCATAGATTGTTAATTCAATGTTTATTCTTGATTCTCATTGCGATACACCATCGCAGGCCGTCAGATTGAGAAATCTGTCAGCGGACAATCCTTTTGCGCACGTGGATTTCCCGAAATTGCGCCGGGGCAATGTGGATGCAGCATTTTTCGCATTGTACACATCGGGGTCAATGGATCCGGACGCTGCCACAGCCTATGCTTTGAAGATGCTGGCGGCTGTACATGACAGCGTGGAGT
>JAXDUM010000022.1:0-20805 GCA_034089285.1 Candidatus Cryptobacteroides sp. | reverse complement strand
ATTCGCCTGGGGCGTCACGAACTGGCAGCCAGCACTATGTATAAAAGAAAAAAGGACGACTCACCGACGCTAATAGACTGAACTACGCAGATTTCGGATTTGCCTCCCTTTTCTGCTAATATAGTGATTATTTTCTGAACTGCAAATAAAAAAAAGAAACTGGACTCCAATTGGACTCCAAGTCTGCCCATTTTATAATGCCTACCTTGCGACCAGATTTCCACAACGGAAGTCTGGTTTCTTTTTCTGTGGCCACAAAATGAGAAGCCATTGTTTCACTTAATCCTTGTAAGCAATGGACAAAACAGAAAAGACCATTACATTCGACAACCTGCCCAGGCATCCGGGTGCCGGGCATTGGCGTTGCCGGATGCGAGAACCTGACTATCTGGCGTGCCCGGCGAGATAGTCGAAGACATAGGGCATCACGACATCGTCTTTTTCGCCGCCGACCATCGACGCCATTCCGTTGAGATTCTCGTTGTTGAAACCGTGGCTGCCACCCTGAATCGGATACAGGACAGCCGACGGATACTTTTCCACAGCCTTCTCGGAATACTTTATGTCCACGAGAAAGTCGTTGGTTCCATGCAGAATGATGATGTCGTTCGGGTATGTGCCAATATTGGCATAGACGTCGTAATCCTTGATTGAATTGACGAAGGCATCGCTCATTCCCATATTTCCGAATCCGCTTCCTGTGCCGCCCTGCCATCCGGGGAAGCCGCCTGTCCCCGATGATGAGGTGAACTTGGAAATCAGTTCGGGAATATTGAAGGCCGGGTAGAAAAGAATCATTCCCTTGATGTCGGCAGAATGTTTTTCCGCGGTCAATGCCGTCACGAGCCCGCCCTGGCTTGAGCCCAGGACGAAGACATTGTCAGGGTCAACAATGTCAAGCGCCCGTAGTTGCCCGAGGACAATCTCCAGATCTTCCACCTCGGTGAAAACCGTCATCTCGTCCGTGCTCCTGCCTGTGCTCTTGCTGCTATTGCAGGCTCCGCAGAAGTCGAAGCAGTAGGCGGCGTAGCCTTTCCCGGATAGGTATTTGGCATAAGGTGCCATTGCGGCATGGGTGAGGGAGGAACTGTGGGACAGCACTATGACAGGGAGCCTTCCCTCCTTTCCTTCGGGAGTGTACAGCTGTCCGTATATGTCAACGTCTCCGGATTTGCAGTGCAGCTCCGTGACGGTGATTTCAAAAGATTCTCCGGCGCCGCCATTCTCTGGCCCGGAAGGCTTTCCATCTTCGCCAATCCCGGTATCGTCTGTGATTCTTTCCGAACACGAAGTCATTGCGGGAAAGAATGCCAGCAATGGCAATGCCGCAGAAATGGCAAAAGCAATTAATCTTTTCATTTGATCTACGCCAGCAGTCTTTTGACGGTGGCAGAGATAGCACGTCCGTCGGCAAGACCGGCCAGGCGTTTGGTAGCCACACCCATCACCTTACCCATATCCGATGGCTTTGAAGCGCCGACTTCGGCTATTATCTTTGACAACTCTGCTTCCAGCTCAGTCTCTGACAGCTGTTTCGGAAGATACACTTCCATAAATGAAGCTTCCGCCAATTCATTCTCGGCAAGTTCCGGCCTTCCGGCTGCACTGTACTGCTCTGCGCTTTCCTTGCGCTGCTTTACAAGCTTCTGGATAAGTTTCACGATATCCTGATCGGTGATCTCCCCCGAGGCACCCTCCGATGTCTTTGCGAGAAGAATTGCAGCCTTGATGGCTCTCAAAGATGCCAGGCGTACTGCCTCTTTTGCCTTCATGGCACTTGCCATATCGGCCTGAATCTGTTTCTCAAGTTCCATAATAAAAATAAATTTTAGAACATGCAAATATAATACTTTAGTTCGAGATTCCGGCCGATTATGGCTTGTGCTGCCGATTCCATCAGAGCATGAGCCTGATACCGAAGTTCAGATTCCGACCCTCGGCCCAGTAGCCCGTGAAGGTGGCGCGGTCGTGCCCGGCTCCGTCCTTGCTGCGCTCAATGTATCTGGCATCCGCAATGTTGTTCGCATTGAGGAAAAGTACGATTCCCATTTTCCGGATGCTGCCGGTCCATTTGACTCCGACATTGAACAGATGGTATGACGGGATGCGGTATGAGTCGGCGCGGTCTTCGGGATCGGTTCTGGAAACAGGGTCGAAATCAGCCCAGTAGCGGTCGTTCCATGACCATTCCGCACGGATGTCCAGGCCCGGGGTGAGGCTCAGGCGGACAGATGCCCCGATCTGGGTCTGAGGGGCATCGCCCACGTGGAGACCGTCCGCATACACATTGACATTGCCCATGGGCTGGAAGGTGGTCGGGTCATATACGGTTGCCGTCACGTCATTCTTCCAGCGCCAGTCTCCGATCGATGCGAAGGCGTCGAGCCTCAGGAACCGTTCATGCGACCACCACAGATCTGCCTCGATGCCGTAATGGAAGGCGTCAAGCCCCTTGACCATATACTTTACCGGGTCCTCCTCAATGGTGCTGTAGGGTGCGGAAAGGAGGGCCTTGTTCTTCCACAGGGCCGCATATCCGGTAATTTCGGCGCCGAAAGTGTTGCAGGCAAGCCTGTATCCGATTTCTCCGAGGGTGTTGCGCTCGTTGCTGATGTCCCTTGAGATCTCATTGTTTCCGTTGGAGAAGAAGACGCTGGCATACGGGACCCTTGAGTAGAATGCGGCATTGGCGTAGAACTTCGAATACCTCCCGAGACGGTAGAGCACGCCACCCTTCACGCTGCCTCCTGCCCGCGAGGCCATGTCGCTCCATTTTTCAGACTCCGTGTAGTTGTAGAGGTCCCAGCGGCGCAGGCAGGTCGCGCTGACCGATGCCCCGAGCGTGAATATCAGCTGCTTCTCATTTCCCGCCTTGTAATGTGCAAGGGCATAGGCAGTGAAATAGTTCTGTATGCGTCCGTTGTGCGTCCTGACATAGTCGCCCACACCCTTTATGGGATTGCGGCCGTTCAGCCCCGCAAGTGACTTATGCTCATAATCCTCATACCAGTAATCAGCGCCGAGAAGGTCGGTGATTCTCTCCTTCTCCCAGGTGTCATAGATCTGCCAATGAATGCCGGCATCGAGGTCGGCCCTGTCTCCGAACTCCTTGACAATGTTTGACTTGAGCCCTGCCTGGATATGGCCGGCAAGGTAATCGGTCATTACGTTACCGGCCCGTCTTCCGTATTCGTCCGGAGCTGCGGCGGCATTGTCAGCAATGACGGCGTCCCAGTCGATCTGGCCCTCTCCTTCATTGCCTTCGGGAATCACGAATGACGAAATGCGGCGCCCGCTGCTTTCGGAGTAGTATCCTCCGCCGTTTGCAATGGCGAGATAGAAGGTGTTGAATGCCTTCCATCCGTTTCCTCCTGCATTGGAACTGCCTCCGTCGTAGCTGTGCGTGAGGGTGAAATATGGCTTGAAATAATTGTTCCTCGCCGTTGTTCTCTGGAATCTGGAACCGTCTTCTGCGGTCTGCCATCCCCAGCTCTTGTTGTACGAGATTCCGTATTTCTCCATTTCCGCATATGATAGGCGGGAGGAACGCTGCTGGTGGGTTTCGGGCGAGCCCAATGCCGTGAAATTGAGCCTGTGCCCGCCTCTGAAGCTTTTGTCCAAGACCGCCAGGAAGGAGCCGGAACTGATGCGGCTGCAGTCCACGAAGGTGCTGCCCCAGTTGTATGAGCCCATCAGGGTGAGGTTCCAGCCCTTCGGCATGTTGCCGGTCGAGATGTTTACGAATGCGTTGTTCACTCCGGCTCCGGTATGGTACCAGCCGGCTTCCGCCCGGGGTCTTTCCGACGGCCGCATTGTCAGGATGTTGACTGTTCCGCCGACGGAGTTGTCCGAGAGCATTGAGTTTCCGATTCCTTTCTGGACCTGGATTGAGGCAGTGGCATCCGAAAGGCCCATCCAGTTGTTCCAGTACATGCTTCCGGAGGTCAGTCCGGAAATGGGAATTCCGTTCAGAAGGACGGAGATGTTTTCCTGCTTGAAGCCTCTGATGTTGATCTTGGCATCTCCGAAACTGCCTGTCTCTGAGGTGGAATAGACGCCGGGGATGTTCCTGATCATTTCCGGGAAGGTCCTTCCGGGCGCATTTTCCCTGAGCTTGTCCTGATTGATGTCCGTGAGGCGGAGAGAGGAGATTGCGGCGTTTGCGATGCTTGCGGAAATGCTTGATCCGTCAAGTGCAATGATTGCTGTAGTGTCGGTCTGTGCGCCTGCCGCTGCAGGCAAGACCAATGCCGCTGCAATAAGTGACAATGACTTGTGCATAGTCAGTTTGTAAGTTTTGCGGAATCCGGAACAGTCTGTTCCGGTAGATTCCCTGTTAAACATTAAACTACAAATCTGACAGGGTATGTTCCTCCATTCCCGTTGCCGGAAACGAGGTGCATCTTCTTCCATCCGGACTTTACCGTCGGTGCCGTAGTTTCAACGGCTCAGCCATCTGCAATATGATTTCGGACATACTGCCGATGGGTCGCGGACTATACCGCCGGTTGGGACTTTCACCCGACCCTGAAGATTCAGGGCGCAAATGTATGGAAAAGATTCTGTTATTCCAAGTCAATGTTTTCCGACAGCTTGCGGATTTCGTTCTCCAGGTCTTCGGCAATGCCGAGTTCGTGGCCGCTCCGGGCTTCTATCCATCTCAGTACTTCAAGCTGGATTTTGCTGATTCTCAATTTGATGCGCGGATATTCACCAATGAGATCAAGCATCTTGGCGTTCATTGAATAGAGCCTGTCGAGAAGATGTTCATAATTTTTCAGGACGGCGGCTGCATCGGCGTATTCGGCAGCCAGGGTTTCCAGCCCCTTCGGGGCGGTCTGACGGCTATATATACAAAAAGAGCACAGCGGTCTGCCGTGCTTTCTTGTAGCGGGACGCAGGATGTTTCAGTCGCCCGGAGGGCTCCTTCTAATCCATTCTGTCCGGTCGCATGGTACCCAAGAAAGCTGTAGGGGAATCTTGTGCGGTTTTGTGCTGCGAAGCCGTCAGTCCATGGTCGCTTCGCGCCCTGCCCGGACATTGGCGCTGCCGCCCTTCAAGAGCAAGCTCTTGCGTCCGGCAACGCCAATGTCCAGCCCCTTCGGGGTGGTCTGACGGCAATATATACAAAAAGAGCACAGCGGTCTGCTGTGCTTTCTTGTAGCGGGACGCAGGATTGAACTGCGGACCTCATGATTATGAATCATGCGCTCTAACCAGCTGAGCTATCCCGCCATGACTGGTCAGAGACCAGATTTTGCAGTTGAGATAGAAGGACTCGAACCCTCACTGACAGAGCCAGAATCTGTAGTGCTACCATTACACCATATCTCAATTTGCCCGTTCGTTTCCGAATGGGATTGCAAATTTACAACTCTTTTCCGTATTTGCAAAATTTTCGGGAATTATTTTCAATTTTCCGATTGCCCGTCCGGAATCCATCAGCGGGACGGACACAAACGGAGACCGAAGGTCTTCAAGGCCGCAGTCTGAAAACCCTAGAAAACCAGATCGAAAATCAGCAAGGTGACGAAGCCGAGGACAAGTGCGTAGGTGGCATATTTCTCGTAGCCGTGAGCGTGGGTCTCGGGAATCATCTCGTCGCTGACCACATAGAGCATTGCACCTCCGGCGAAGGCCAGCATCACAGGCAGCAGAAGCGGGGAAATGGCACCCAGGGCATATCCTATCCAGACTCCGACGACCTCCAGCAGGGCAACGGCCAGGGAAATGACCAATGCGCGGAACTTGGATATGCCGGCAAGGAGGAGGGGTGCAATGACAACCATCCCCTCGGGGACATTCTGAACGGCAATTCCCAGCGTGACCGCCCAGGCATCCGAGGTCTCGGGAGAATTGAAACCGACTCCTGCGGCAATGCCCTCAGGCAGTTTGTGAAGGGCGATCGCCATCACGAAAAGCATCACCTTGTTCAATGAGGCATTGTTCCGGTGCTCTTCCTGGTCCAGGCCCGTGATCTTGTGAAGATGAGGCGTGAAGAAATCCAGGAGATTCAGGAAAAGCATTCCCGCCACCACTCCGGCCACCAGAAGATACCATCCGCCGGAGCCAAGAGACTCGGCTGCGGGGAGAATCAGACCCACAGTCGCGGCTGCCAGCATAATGCCGGCGCAGAAGCCCAGGAAAATATCATTCCACTTATGCGGCAACTCCTTGACAATGAAGCCAATCACGGCTCCAAGCATTGTGGCGAGACTCAGCCCGGCCGCACTTATCCATACCTGTTCCATATTCCTTTTCCAATTCTGAATATCAGCAGTTCATGCAAAGTTTACGTCATAATGCCCGTGATCAGTTTCTGCCGCCATACCCTGCCTGACCGAGCAACTCACAGGGCAGGGAACACTATTAAAAGAGGCTGACCAAAGCCAGCCTCCATAACATTTACAGCGAAGCGATATTCTTGTCGTTGAGAAGATTCTTGCCTTCCGGAGTGAGAGCATATTCAATGCGGTCAGCATAATGCTTCTCCACCTTGCCGCGGACAATCTTCATTGTACTGTTGACCATGTGGTTCTGCTCGGTGAACGGCTCGTCAGCCACGATGATTGCGGCAGGAAGCCATCTCTCCGGGAACATTCCGGCACGGGAGCCGCCCTTGCGGTAAGAATTGACCTCATCCTGAATCTTCTTGAGCATCAGTTCCTTAGCCTCGCGGGAGTCGATGTCGATGCCAGGATTGGAAGACTTCACATACTCCTTGAGGGCCTCCTTGTTCGGAACCACGATCACTGTAGTGTAAGGGTCCTGGTTGTTGTGGAGAACCACCTGGTCGATATACTTGGAACCGTCGGTGAGGGAATCCTCGAAGCCTTCCGGACTGTATTTCTCGCCGTCTGCGGAAATGAGAAGAGACTTGAAGCGGCCTACGACGTAGAGGAACTCCTCGTCCCTCATATAACCCATGTCTCCGGTATGGAGCCAGCCGTCAACCACGGTCTCGGCAGTGGAAACAGGATTCTTCCAGTAGCCCGCCATCACATTCTCGCCGCGCACCACAATCTCTCCCCTTTCGCCGTAAGGCAATGATTTACCGTCGCCGTCGCAGATCTTGATATCCATCGGCTTCACCACGCGGCCTGAAGAGCCGAAGATGCAGTGGCCGGCCGAATTGGCGGAAATGATAGGGGTAGCCTCTGAAAGGCCGTAGCCCTGGAACATCGGTATGCCGATGGCGCAGTAATAACGCTGGAGCTCAATGTCAAGCAGGGCGCCGCCACCGATGAAGAACTGCATGCGGCCGCCGAGGTTCTGGCGTACTGTCTTGAAAATCAGCTTGTCGAATAGGGCGATCAGAGGCTTCTTCCAGATCTGGAGAATGCCGCCGCGGTTGTAATATTCCTTGTTGTAGGAAATCGCAAGGTTCAATGCGAAATTGTAGAGCTTCTCCACCTTCGGGCCCTTGGCCTTGATGGCAGTCTCGATATTCTTCTTGAAATTGCGGGCAAGGGCCGGAACCGAAAGCATCACATGAGGGCGTACTTCCTTGATCGCCATAGGGATATTGCGGAGAGCAGCCATAGGGGTCTTTCCGACAGGTACTGTAGCGATACTGCCGCAGTAGGACATCATCGTGTAGAATCCTGCAACGTGTGCGAAGCAATGGTCGAGAGGCAGGATGATGAGCATGACAGAGTCAGGCTCAATGGCCACTACAGAATGCGCCTGCTCCACATTGGCGGTATAGTTCCTGTGAGTCAGGAGAATGCCCTTAGGGTCGGCAGTGGTTCCCGAGGTGTAGCTGATATTGGCATAGTCGTCCGGGCCGATGGATCTGTAGCGGGCCTCGAGTTCGCCCGGATGCTCCTTCAGGAAGGCATCGCCGAGCGCAAGCACCTCCGACATTGTGATTTCATTGTCCCTGCGGTCCTCAATCTCGTCGAAGACAATTATTTTCTCCAATGCAGGAAGTTCACTCACAATCCTCCTGATTTTCGGAAGCTGGGAGCCGGAAACCATCACGAAACGGGAATCCGAATGACGGATGCGGAAGACGAGGTCACTCCCCTCCTCCAGCTTTATGGAAAGAGGAACATTGACCGCTCCGGCATAGAGAATACCGAGTTCCCCGATCACCCAGAGGTTGCGGCCCTCGGAAAGCAGGGAAATCCTGTCACCCTTGTTTATACCGAGAGACATGAGTCCGGCAGCTACCCGGTAGGCCTCAAGCCTCGTCTGCTCGAATGTAGTCTCTGTCCAATGATCCGCCGGTTTCTCGCGGAGGAATACGTGGGATGCATACTCTCTGGTATATTTCTCCACGAAATCAATGATAGTCAGTCTTTCTGGCATATTCACAAAATTAAATCATTTACATTCACCAGGGAAAAGCCCGAAGAGCTCGGAGTCTATCATGCTGGTAACGGCCTCGAAATCCTCCTCCTTGTTGCCGAACTTGTAGCGGTCAGCGTCAATGACGAGGAGATGGCCCTTGTAATCCTTGATCCAGTTCTCATACTTGTTGTTCAGGCCGGTGAGATAGTCAATCCTGATGGTCTTCTCATACTCGCGGCCGCGCTTCTGAATCTGCGATACAAGATTCGGGATGGAGGACTTCAGATAAATGAGAAGGTCAGGCATCTTCACCAGGGACATCATAAGGTCGAAGAGGTCGGAATATGTCTCGAAATCCCTCGAGCTCATAAGACCCATATCATGAAGGTTCGGAGCGAAGATTCTCGCATCCTCGTAGATGGTCCTGTCCTGAATGATGACATCGTCGGTCTTGGAAATCTCCACCACGTCCTTGAAACGCTTGTTCAGGAAATAAATCTGGAGATTGAACGACCATCTGCTCATATCCTCATAGAAGTCAGAGAGATATGGATTGAAATCGACAGACTCGTATTTAGGTGTCCATCCGTACCTGGCAGCGAGCATCCTCGTGAGAGTGGTCTTTCCGCTGCCGATGTTTCCGGCTATTGCTATATGCATAATGCGTTACGTTTTACTATTCACATATTTCACAAAAATAGCATTTTTCCACATTGTGAGCAAAAAGCCACCTCCATTTTCACCCAAAATATGCCAATATCACCCCAAATTTCCGGCAATGCCGTATTTTGCGGGCAGTTCGCCACCTTCGTTTCCGCAATATCGCGGAAGAGGCTATATTTGCTATGAACCGGTCGCAGAAGGCGGCCTTTCCAGCAAAGACAAAAACCTTTACCTGATGACACAAGAAATCACCAAAGGCAGGCTCCTGGCCATCGACACGGGGAGCACCAGCACAAAGCTGGGATATTTCATTGACGGAAAACAGATCTTCAGCGAGAAACTCGTCCACAATATGGAGGAACTGTCCAGATACGAGAATGTAATGGATCAGGACAGGATGAGGAGGGATGCCATCATCGGCTTCCTCAGGGACAAGGGAATCGCGATCACGGACATCGACATCGTAATGGCCAGAGGCGGCCTCTTCGCTCCGGTCATTACCGGAGTCTACAAGGTCAACCGGGACATGCGGGACGTTCTCCTGACCTGCAGGGACGGAGTTCACGCATGCAATCTGAGCGCAGTGATTGCCGACGACATAGCCGAGGAGGTCAATGAAGCCAGGAGCGCGGCCGGAACCGAGTCCCCGTTCGGACTCTGCCGGGCTTACATAGCAGACCCTCCGATGGCGGACGAAATGCTGCCTGAATGCAGGCTGGGAGGCATTCCGGAGTTCCCTCACAGGGCATTCTTCCACGCCCTCAACTCCAGGGCCACCGTCAAGCAGTATCTCCGCAGCCACGGCAAGGAGGAAAATGACATCACCGCCATCGTGGCACATCTCGGAGGCGGAATCACGGTAACATTGCACCGGAACGGCAAGGTCATCGACACCAACAACGGACTTGGCGGGGATGGTCCATTCACCCCGGAGAGAGCAGGCACCTGCCCGGCATTCCCGCTTATCGAGATGTGCTTCAGCGGAAAGTACACGGAGGGAGAGGTGAAGCGCAAAATCCTGGGCAAGGGTGGCGCAGTGGCATATTTCGGAACCAATGACCTGGCTGAAATCGAAAGGAGGGCAATAGCGGGAGACAAGAACTGCGGCACATTCCTCAACGCATTCTGCCTCAACATTGCCAAATACATTGCCTCGGCGGCAGCCACTGTCTGCGGCAAGGTGGATGTCATCCTTCTGACCGGAGGCATCGCATACAGTACATCCATCACCGACGCCATCAGGGAAAGGGTAAGCTTCATCGCCCCGGTGGAAATCTATGCCGGCGAGCACGAGCTCAGGAGTCTGGCCGAAAACGGCTACAACGTGCTTGCAAACAAGGTGGCCGTCCACAGATATGACAAGAATGCCATAGTCGGGGACGACCAGAATGCCTGAAAATATTATCTAGAGGGAGATTTCCGCTCCGGCATAGAAATCCAGAAGCTTGATCTGGAAAAGATTCTCGAATCTGGCCTGTGCCAGGTCTGACTGAGCCTTCATGACGTTGTTCTTCGACTCGTTGAACTCCGTGATGGAGGCTTTGCCGTTCTCGTAGCGTGCCGCCATCAGTTCGAATGATTTCTCAGCGCTGTCAAGCGCATCGGCGCAGCTCGAAAGCTTGGCCCCGGAGGCCACGGCATTGTACCAGGCCTGCTGAATCTCCTTGTAGAGGGATTTCCGGACGGACTCCAGCTGAATCATCTGCCTCGTCCGGGACAACGTCGCAGTGCGGATTGAATTTCTTGTGGAAAAGCGGGTAAAAATCGGGATATTGAGCGACAGGCCCACATATTGGCTGAAATTGTTCTTCATCTGCCCCCAGAAATCCGCCGACTCATAGCCGTTGGACTTGTAGAAGTTCGAGCCTATGCCGCCGTTCAGGGTCAATGAGGGATACAATGAGCTTCTGGCAATGCGGATGTTCATGTCTGCTGCCTCAAGCCTGAACTGCTCCGCCTTCACGGCAGGTCTCACAGCCACTGCCGAGGCATAAATCTCCTCGGGACCCGCTCCCGGCAATGCCAGGCAATCAGGGATTTCAGGGACCACGATCGAGAAACCGGATGGAGAAGGGAGTTCCAGAAGCTGGGCCAGGTCCAGGACTGAAAGATTCAGGGTGTTGCTGGCCTGGGTGGCGGTCAGCCGGCTCTGGCCGAGAGCCGCCTCCTGCTGTGCAAGTTCGGAAGGACTGGCCTTGCCGTTCTCCAGCATTGCCCTGAGCCTCTCCACCTGGACCGAGTCGATACTTACCTGGCGCTCAGCGACCTGCAGGATTTCCATATCGTACAGGATCTGCACGTAGGCCCGGGTGACCTGGACCCTAATATCATCCCTGGCCTTCTCGAGGTCAGCGGTGGCTGCCTCAAGATTGAGCGCATCCATCTTTATGGTCCGGTTAGTCCTGAAGCCATTGAAAACATTGACGGACGAGCCGAGCGAGAATGAGGTGCTGGCAGTGTTGGTATTGACGTAAGTATTTGATTCACTGAGTCCACGGCCGAATGAGAAATTCTGCCCGGCACTTGCGGCAAGGTCCGGCAGGCGGCTGTTCTTCGCCGTATTCAGATCCACCTCGCTCTGCTGCACTGACACCTCGCCGCTCTTGACCGTGAGATTGTTCTCCAATGCATGATCAATGCATCTCCTGAGGTCCCAGGCTTCCTGCGCACCAAGGGCCTGAGGCAATGCCACAAGCATGGCCAGCATATATAACTTATTGAATTTCATATCAATGCTTATTTGGAATCATAAATTCTATTGCCTCTGAGGACATCGCTTGCGGAGACACCTTCCCTGATTTCAATGCTGATGCCGTCGCTCAGCCCGGTCACCACATGCCTGCGCATATATGTGCTGTCACTCCCCGCCACATAGACGAATACCGAGTCTCCGGAGAATTCCAATGTACTCTCAGGAACAGTCAGCACCGAATCCGAATGCTGGAGGACAATCCTGGCATTGGCACTGTAGCCCGAGCGCATCCTGGTGCCGGAAGGCACTTTCACGGCAGCCTTTATCTGGAACTCATTGGTACCGTTGTTCTCGGTGGCCTTCGGGGCGATGTATTCGAGGACGGCGTCGAATGTCAGGTTCTGGAGGGCTCCCACGGTAATCTCCATTCCCATTCCCTCTTCAATCCGGCCCACCTCCGTCTCGTCAATCTTGCCGTCGAAGATGAGGTCGTTCATATCGGCCACAACGGCAATCGTGGTTCCGTCATTGAAGGTATTGCTCTGGATCACGGAGTTTCCGACCTTTACAGGGACATCCAGGACAAGGCCTGAAATCGTGGACCTTATCAATGTCGAACTGGAGCTTGCATTGCTCTTCGAGACTCCGTCCCTGACCACCTCGAGGGCATCCACGGCAGCATTGTACTCCTCCCTGGCCTGGTCCCGGGTCTGTTTCACCTTGTCATATTCCTCACGGCTCACAAGCTGCCTGCCATAGAGGGCCTGCTCCCGTTCCATATCGGTCTCGGCCTGCTTCAGATTGATTTCGGCAAGGCGGACCCGGCTCTGGGCGGCGCTGAGCGAACTCATCTCGGGTATGACCTTGACCTTGGCAATGACTTCCCCGGCCTTGACCATTTCTCCGGCCTCCTTGAAGAGCTCGGTTATGATGCCGCTGATCTGCGGCTTGATGTTGATTTCATCTCTCGGGACAATCTTGCCCGTGACGACTGCAGTTTTCTCAATGGTCCTGATTTCAGGCCTGACCTTCTCGTAACGGATTTCCTCCGGACGGGACTTGAGGTAGAGGAACACGAATATTCCCGCGAGAACGATGGCGAAGATGGCCACCATGATGACTTTACCGTATTTTTTCATTTTGACAATGTTTATATTCTTGTTTCATTCATCCCTCATCGCATCCACAGGCTTGACAGCCATAGCCCTGAGGGCAGGGGCCAGCCCGGCGGCAAGACCCAGCATGGCCAGTACGGAAACCGCCAGCACTGCCGTGCCGAAACTGACCTGGAAACTGGCCCCGACACCCATCGAGCCGGCCAGCATATCCACCGCGGAGAGCAGCAGCACCGAGAACATTATCCCCAGAGCCCCGGCAGACACGGTCAGAATCACGCTCTCCGACATTATCTGGCCGAGAATCATCCTTGGAGTAGCCCCTATGGCACGCCGGATACCTATTTCCGTGGTACGTTCCCGGACGGTCACCATCATGATATTGGATACTCCGACCGCCCCGGCGAGAAGGGTGCCAAGGCCTACCAGCCATACCAGGAGGTTGAGTCCCTTGAAGAGGTTGTCCACCATTGAGTACATTCTCTCGGCATTGACCGCAATCATCGCGGACTTGTCCTGCGGGTGGATATAGTATTTGCGGTACAATGCCTGACGGACCTTCTCCTGAACCGCCGTGGAGCTGTTGCCCGGACGGACAGTCATCGCCAGGAGTTCGACTTCTTCCCCGCGGTTGAATGCCGCCTGGTAAACATTGATGGGGATAATGACGCTCCTGTCCGCACTTCCGTTGATGTACATATTTGTCGCGCTGACATTCAGTCCTATCACCTCGTAGTAGATTCCACCTACCTTGACGTACTTTCCGCAAGGGTCACCTCCCTGAGGGAAGAGATTGTCATAGACCCTCTTGCCCAGGACGCAGACCTTGCGGCCCTGAATCACATCCATTCTGGAAATGTAGCGTCCGTATTTCATTTTCGGGGTCTCAATGAGGTTATAGTCAGCATCCAGGCCCTTCAGTATCGCATCGCTGCTGTTGTCTCCGAAGACGGCCTTGCTGCCCCATCTGGACGACACCGGAGTCACGATGTCAAGTTCGGGAACATTGTTCTTCAAATACTTCACATCATCATTGTGAAACGCCCAGTCACGGCCTCGCTTGAAGCCTTTCCACGCTCTCGTGGTGGTGTTCGGGCCAATTATCACGGAGTTCTGGGCGAAACCGTCGAATGTGTCGGTGAGTACCTGTTTCAGTCCTTTTCCTCCTCCGCTCATGGCCAGCAGCATGAAGACGCCCCAGAAGATGCCGAAGCCAGTCAGTATTGTCCTGCTCCTGTTCCTGGTCAATGTGTCCAGGATTTCCTTGAGCCTGTCAAGATCGAAAATATTCTTCATCTTCCTGTCCTCCTATTGTTTGCGCAATGCCTCGACAGGCCTGATGCGGGCAGCCTTCACCGCCGGGACAATGCCGGCCAATGTGCCTGCGAACACTATCAGTGCCAATGCCTGGAAAGCCACGTCCAGTCCCGTGGAAGGGTGCTTGAACATATAAACCTTGGTGATGCCGAGGTCCACCGGATTATTGCCTATCGTGATGTCCATCAGCCAGTTGGCCCCCATTCCCATAATCATTCCCAGCACACCGAACGCCAGGGTTATAATCACGCTCTCGAAGACAATCAGTTTGAGGATGTCCCAAGGCGTGGCCCCGAGGGCCTTCCTGACTCCGAACTCCTGAATCCTCTCCTTGACGGTGATGAGCATGATGTTGGAGACTCCGACTATTCCGCTGAGCAGAGTGAAGATACCGAGTATCCAGAGGGCCGTTTTCATTATGGATATGGCCTTGTTCATCTCCATATTGCCTGTCATGCTGTTGTAGAGATAGAATGTGCTGCCGTCTTCCGGGGCGGCCCTGTGCCGGGAGTTCATCGCCCTCTTGTATCTGGTTTCGAATGCCTCGTTGTCCTCCTCGGTCTCAAGTCCGTGGAATGAGAAAGAGATGTCGTTGAACCAGGTTCCGGATGTGCGGATACGGCTCATTGTGGTGATGGGAATATAGACTTCTGCATTGCCTCCCATCATCTCGTTCGCCTCAATGATGCCGACTACCTGGTACATCAGGCCGGCAATCTTGACGTAACGCCCGAGAATCTTCCCGTAGCGGGGATCGTCGCTGAGCAGGGACGAGGCTGTCTTGGCATCGACGATTATTGTCTTGCGGCATTCTTCTACGTCCTTGTCATTGATGAAGCGGCCTGCAAGGAGTTTCTTGTCATTGATCCGGATGTAAAGCGGGGCGACGCCGGCCACATTCGCATTTATGGACTCCCTGCCGTATGAAAGTGTATCTGAATAGTATATCGAACCGGTCACTTCATCGACCACGTCATTGAACCTGGGACCGGAGGTGTAGGCTACGTCCCCCATATCCAGGCGCACAAAGGAATTCTGCTTCATTCCGTCGTAAGGGATGCTCCTGAAGCCCGGATAGACGGTTATCACGTTGGTAAGGATGTCACCGGCATTGGAACTCATCGCATTGAGAAGTCCGGTCCCGGCCCCGAGCAGGGCAATTATCATGAACAGTCCCCAGCTGACGGCGAAACCGGTCAGGACAGTACGCATTTTGTTGCGCCGGAGGGAACCCCATATCTCGTCAAAGATTTCCATAGGCTACTTCATTATTGTTCCTTCTCCGAACGGGGATGCGTTGTGGCCGGTATTGATGTTTACCGAACCGATGATTCCGTCCTTTATATGTATGATTTTGTCAGTGGAGTTGGCGACTCCGCTCTCGTGTGTCACCACGATGATGGTGACCCCGTTCTCCCTGTTGAGCCGGCCCAGAAGTTCCATAACCTCAAGGCTGGTTTTCGAGTCAAGGGCACCGGTAGGCTCGTCGGCAAGTATGATGCGGGGCGATGTGATCAATGCCCTGGCAATGGCGACTCTCTGCTTCTGTCCGCCGGAGAGCTCGTTGGGATAATGCTCGGCCCAGGCCCCAAGTCCCAGCCTGTCAAGATATTCCAATGCCATCCTGTGCCTCTCCTTTCTGGACACGCCCTGATAGAAAAGCGGAAGTTCCACGTTCTCGGCTGCGGTCTTGAACGGAATGAGGTTGAATGACTGGAAGATGAAGCCGATTGTCCGGTTGCGGTAATGAGCCGCCTCTGTCTCCGAGAGATCCTTTATGAGCTTCCCGTCGAGGCGGTATTCTCCGGAGTCGTAGTTGTCGAGAATCCCGAGAATATTGAGCAATGTGGACTTGCCGGAGCCGGACGCTCCCATAATGGATACGTATTCCCCTTCCTCAATGCAGAGGTCAATGCCTTTCAGCACATGAAGAGGCTGGCCGTTATTGTATGTCTTGTTGACATTCTTGAGTTCTATAAGGCTCATTATCAGCGATTTAAATATTCCAATCCAGGGCAGGGACTTTTGAGTAACTGTGTATTAGTTTATTAATACACTGCAAAGATATGTACATTTCTCGAAAAAACAATGATTATGCCAAGAAATTATCAAAAAGAGCGGGGATTCAGTCGTCCCCGCTCTTGCAATTTTATATTTGAAGTACGTCTGCCTACAACCTCTCAAGATGCAGCACCATATCGGAAACTGACTCGGCATCAGCATGCTGAGCTTTGACTGCAGTGGCCGAGAAGACCGTGACCGCCTTGTCCGCAGGAAGCCTGAGTTCCGTGACCCCGGCCTTGACAGGGACAAATATCCTGAACATATAGGTATGCTCGTAAACCTCGTTGCGTATCCTGGAATCGTGACGGTGTCCGCCGACGCAGGCCACATCACCATCCTTCAGGAAGGCCTTGTAGTCATCCCAGTTGCCGCCGCCGAAGAAGCCTGAATAATAAGGGACAGAGACATTGACATCGGATCCGGCATTGAAAACGGCATTTCGGTCACCCTCTGCGGAAGCGGCGAGAAGATATACGCCGGTGCAGCCCTGAGGCAATGCAATTGTCTGTGACTCACAGGCTACAGCATTGTTATAATCAGCCCTGCCGAATGCGAACGGCACACCTCCTGAGACGAAATCTGCAGGAAGCTGCTCGGCTGAATAGGAATGCCACTCATCGTCCATGTGGCCGAATGCGCTGAACGCATCTGTGGAGATGGCCACCTTGTTGAACGGAAGTTCAAGCGTGGTGTACTCATTGCGGGCAACATTGGCTGAAGGCCCGGCAAGGCGTACCCTGAATGTAGCCGGAGCGAAACGTCCGAGCTTCACATCGAGGGATGAGCCGGCGAACGAGGCGGGTCCCTTATGCTCCTCTATTCCGTTGGTCTCCTCAGCGGAAACGATTGAAGAAGCGAACTTCACATTGGCCGAGGATTCAGCACCGGAGATTTCGTAAACCCTGACGATGAAGCCGTCACCGTCCTCAGCCTTCTTGAAGGCGCGGACTCTGACATTGTCTGAATCTGTGGAAATCATTGAGAATGACTTCCCGAGGCTGCCGGAATGCGATGGCACGGAGAATGCCGCCTTGCGCTGGTTGAGCCTGTCGGCGGAGAGAGTGGCCTTGCCGGCATCCAGAGCACCCCTGTGCCCCGTGATCGAATATGTGAACTCGTGGGCCGAGAGGTCCAATGTCTTCTCATTGCCATATCCCCTGTCTGCTGTAGGAGTATGGAGAAGGGTGAGTCTCAATGTATTGTCATCCGGCTTGTCCCAGCCATAACGGCCGTCATTCATGATGGTAATGCCGTAGGAGCCGTCCTCGGCAGTGATGTCAGCCCACTGCTGGGCAGGGACTTCGTATGCGGTAAGGGTGTTGTTGCCCCTCCTGATCTGGCCCAGGCCAAGGTCGTAGGTTGCCTCAGGCGCATTGAAGGATACCGGGAAGGCGGCCTTGAGAAGGGTACGCGGAGACTTCCAGTCGATATTGTTCCTGATATCGATCCTGTCGTCCTCCGCCCCGTCATAGAGCATGATCCTCTGGGTAAATGTGGAACTGCCATACTTCCTGTCCACGCGCAGCACTCCTCTGACCGGACCGTTCTCCTCGACTGTAACCTTCACGTCGGAATCCACCTTCACAGGTTCCTTGTCAATGACAGACTTGAGAATCTCCCAGGCCGGCCAGTTGTCGGAGGTATTCTCCTCGAATATCTGATATCCGAATGAGCGTCCCTCAGCGACAAGTTCCTTTCCGCAGCGTTTGTCAATGATGGAGCAGATGTCGCCATCCTGTCCCACGGTAACCTTGTAAACGGCATTCTCGATGGTGTTGGATGTGGTGCGTATTGCGGTTCTCATTGATACGGAAGACTTTACAGGGCGGAAGTCATATATTGCGACACCCATTGAAGGCTCATCGGATGCAATGGCCAGCGTGATTGCGGAACCCTCCCTTGATACAATCTGGGACCTCACCTGCTTTCCGTCCGGGCCATAGACTCTGACATCATTGTATCCGGCAGGAAGGGTGTAGCTGACAAGTGCAATGTCTCCGTTGGAGGCGGTCACAGGATTGAAGATCGCTACGGCATCACCCTTTACGCGGGTATCCATCGCTGAAGTCACGGCAGTCATTGAAGACTCGACAACGCCGGCGAACATGTTCTGGGAGAGCATCTGGTCATTCCAGGTATAGGTGTAGGCCTCGGTGATGCAGGTTCCCGGAAGGTCGTCGTGGAACTGGTGCCAGATGAAGCGGCGGTATGCGTCATTGATGGTATATTTCGGATAGTCGATGACCCCGAGCCAGTCGGCGGCTGCAGCTGCACCCTCTGCGGCAAGGCCGAGCTGCTCACTGCGGCGGTTGAGCATCTTGCAGTCGGAATTGGAAGTGTAGCAGCCGGTTCCGTGCACATCCATGAGGAGCTCACCGTTGTAAACAGGAAGCTTGTCCCCGGTCAGCTCATCCTTGTAGTCATTGAAAATGTCAATGGTGGTGGCGAATCTGATGCCGTATTTCCCTGCATTCGGAATGCTTGAGGCGATGGCCTCCACGGCTGACGGAAGAGGAGAACCGCCCTGGTCACCGTGAAGCCTGGATGACTTCGTCCCATAGTAGCGGAGGGCGGCTCCGACGGCGGAAGCATTCACCTTGGCCTCAAGACCGGGGTCATCGCTGATGTCACCGGAAGGGTTCCAGCCATAGCTTGAGCCGTCCGGAGCCATCAGTATGCGGCTTCCGTCAACTCCTTCCCAGATACCGAACTCGAAAGGCCATTTCTTTCCTCCCTCATAGAACGGGTTGTTCCTCCACTTGAGTTTCTGGGTATGGAATGCGAACACGCCGCAATGCGAGGCGATGGAAGGCAGGGCATAACCGAAGCCGAAACAGTCAGGAAGCATGATGTCGTATGACTTGACTCCGAACTCGGCCTTGTAGAACTCCTCGGCGAGGAGAATGTTCTTGAAGTTGGACTCGGCGGAAGGCACATTGAAATCATTGGCATCCCAGGATGCGCCAGCCGGATACCAGCGGCCCTCCTTGACATATTTTACGAGAGTGCTGTAGAGATGAGGATAGTATTCCTTTGTCCAGTAATGCTTTACAGCTCCCTCGAAGCTGAATTTGTAATCCGGATACTGCTCCATCAGTGCAAAGTTCTGATAGAGGGTGTTCGGCAGGAACTCCCCGATGGACTGTCTCACGTTCCACCTCCACTGAGTGTCAAAATGGGCGTTCGCCGCCATATAAACCTGCTTCTCGGGATTTTTCTGTGCAAACTTGTCAGGGGTTTCCTGCGCGAGCTTCTCGGGGGTTTCCTGCGCAAGAGAGATGCCTCCGGCCACAGACAGGGCTGCAATGGCAGCCAAGGCCTTTTGTAATAATCTGTTCATTATAGTTGAAGTTTAGTGTGATAATCATCCGGAACTGCAAATTTAGTGAAAATCCGAGAAGAATACCACTGCATGTTCATCTGCAATGCCCGGGCCCAGAAGAATACCAACTGTATGTTCATCTGCATTGCCTTGGGCAGTGCCGGATAATGCCCGGGCAGTGCCGGATTGTCCATCGCCCCTGCAGGAGCAGAGGTGACGAATGTTGCAGGAGTCGCCGGCTTTTTGTCGGGAAGTATCCTGCCGAGAGGAGCAGTATCCTGCCGAGCGGAGCTAGTGGTAAGTTCCATGCCAACCGGCATATTGAATTGACGGGACCTGATCAGACAGCGGAGGGGTTCGGGCCTGGGGGACGGGCCTGGAGGACGGGTCTGGAGGACGGGTCTGCGGAATGGAACCTTCCACGGTTTCGGGCTTCAGCGTGGATGGTTCCGCTCTGGACATTGAACCTTCCATGATGCGGGGCATTTTCGTGGAGGGTTCGGGCCTGGGGAATGGAACCTTCCACGATTTCGGGCTTCAGCGCGGATGGTTCCGCTCTGGATGCTGAACCTTCCATGATGCGCGGCGTTTCCGTGGATGGTTCGGGCCTGAGGAATGGAACCTTCCACGATTTCGGGCTTAAGCGTGGACGGTTCCGCTCTGGATGCTGAACCATCCATGATATGAGGCATTATCGTGGAAGGTTCGGTCCTGGAGAATGGAACCGTCCGCGATATGGGGCATTAGCATGGAAGGTGCGCTTCTGAGATATGAACCTTCCATGATGCAGAGCGTTTTCGTGGATGGTTCCGCCCAACAGCTTCGCGCAAACACCAGAGATCGGGGATACTGCCGCTGGTGGTTGTGGACAGGGGTTGTGGACAGGGGTTGTGGACAGGGTTTGCGGACAGAGCGCCCGGGCCAGGCTACGCACCGATGCTTACGGCCAAAAGATGGGCCAGGCTATGCACCCCATCGCTTGCTTACGGCCGAAAGACGGAAGAGGCTGCAAATCGCCATTACAGCGGCCTGCAGCCTCAATAAAGTGATGGTGGTATCGTTCACAAAATGAACCTGGCAGTTCTGGAGAAGCTTGTCAGCATTGAGGGTTCCCCACTGGAGCTTCGTCGCCCAATAGATCGGAAACGAGACGAAACTGTAGCGGATGGCATTGCCGCAGCAAACAATAAAACCCTTTTTATAAATCTATTTCTTCTTGCTGAATGCGTTGATGAGAATGCTGCCGAATATGGCGGAGCAGATGGAGCCGAGGAGCACGGCTATCTTTCCAAGCGACTGGAGATGGCAGGTGACATCGGGAGTCAGGTTGGAGAATG
>JAXDUM010000021.1:0-38714 GCA_034089285.1 Candidatus Cryptobacteroides sp. | reverse complement strand
TGAAACGGCAACAAGATGTTCGCTACGTGAAATAAAGTCTGCAAGAGATGCCATCAAGTCCAGGGAGGATGAAGTTCTGAACTACTTCATCAATCACTCCACCAACGCAGGCGCTGAATCTCTAAACTCAAAGATCAAAACTTTTAGATCCCAACTACGAGGTGTAAGCGACTATACCTTCTTCATGTATAGAATCTATAAGATCTTTGGATAACTTAAACACGGAACTTTGCAGGTGAGCCAATAAATAATTACATTTGCATAGAATATATTTGATTCATTATGAATAATACTGCAGTCCGTACAAGAAGAAAGAATATCGACATCCGCGAAGATGTTTACCGCTTCCTTTCCATCAAGGCGGCCGCATCCGCATAGGAAGCCTCCGGGCATTCTTTATCTTCCACATACAGATCATCGATGACTGCGTGTTCTTCAAGTACCTTGTTCCTCGAGGTGAAGCCTATGACAAGAAATACAAGGAGAAACTGAGGGAGGAGGACAAATAATAACGACCGATACAAGAACAACTACATCAAATAAACAAAAGAATATGGAAACAACAGCAAAGGTTCTCGAGACCATGCGCAGCGCAGGCAAGCCTGTGTCTGCCGGAGAAGTGGCCACCCTTTCCGGACTTGACCGCAAGGAGGTGGACAAGGCTTTCGCCCAGCTCAAGAAGGACGGAGCCATCGTATCACCTGTCCGCTGCAAGTGGCAGCCGGCAGAGTAAGAACTGATTTATAGGAGACAGGAGAGGAGGCCGTTTATGGTCTCCTCTTCTGTTATCATAATCTTAGATGAGCTGCTCGTTAAATGGGGATTAAACTAATTATCTACCCGAGTTTCTATCCGGTAAATCCAATATTTTTCCTGAAGGATTTGTAGCGGATATCGGGCTAAAAAGGTGAAAAATGAAGGTTTTTAGCCCGTTATACAAAGTGGAGTAGGCCTTGTATGGCGTTCTGTTTCAGTAAATTAGTCATGCGGCGCTCCATACCGGCAAGGCGTGCAGGCGCCAATCTTTGCCAGAACCTCCGGAGACTGACAGACATAGATGTGCTGTTCCTGAAGGTTCTTTGCGGTCGGGGCCATTCGCCCGGCTTCCAGAATTTCAGCAAGCGTTTCCGGGCTTAACTGCCTTCTGCTGTCGTAGGCCTTACATGAATAATAAGCAAATGTTCAAATAAGGGATTATTTCATGCTTATTATGCATCATTCTCCGGAAGAAGGATCTGATCAGTCTTCTCTTAAAAAAGATACTTTGACACCCAGTACGCGTATAAGGCAGACGGAATGAAAGTGCTTGAACTTTAGCCGCCGGAGGTGTATATTCCGGCGGCGGTGCCGCGATCGACGTTGGCTGAAATGATACGCTGCGGAACCAGTTGCCAATAAGTATGTGAAACAAAGTAACTTGTGGCAAAGCCAGCCCTCGTGACATTCATCTGGACAGAGACATGCCATTACAAGGCATTGTGGGGCAGCCAGGGTGTCCCAATGGAAAGGAAATGTGTCCATCTGCACCGCATACATGCCACACAGCTACGTAGAACCATAGGGTGGGTGTGCAGATGAATGTCACGAGATCATTATCCGGCAAACATCCCCACGACGCGGGATAAACATTGCTGCACTGCTTGTACCCGGGGCACACTCCAACCATATCGCTTTCGTGCAATTCATCTAGGCAGGGATGCCCCTCCACAGCTATCTGTATTGATATTGCTCTGCCTAGATGCAGCGGAAATGGGCTCATCTAGGCAGGCAGCATAGCTCACAGGGGTCCAAAAGGACATCGAACTGCCTAGATGAATTTCACGAGAGGTCACCCTATGCTGTCCGCCAGGAGAATTACGCGGGCAACCCTCTGAACAGCTATGTCGGTATGAATTTCACGAGAGACAACGCTGAAATACCTGCTTGGATGATGTGCACGGAAGTCCACGAGAATGGTCTGCCGGCAGCGGTACGGAAATTCCCTCGGGGGAGCGCGTCCGAAAAGTGCCTCATCAGTCAATGCCACCCTTCCCGGAGCGTTGCAGGAGACAGATTATACTTTAAAATTCCGACTTTTCGGACAGGCTTGGGGAGGAGGTATACGAGATGCGAAGTACTTCCTCTTCAGACTAAAGAACATCTATGCCCAAACACAGGGTTTTACTCTTGAGCCAGGATTCTCTGTCATAATCAAGCAAAGAGACCGCCCCGGCGGGGACGGTCTCTTAAAGTAATGAGTAATGAAGATAATTATTTCTTGGTAACGGAAATCTTGGCAAATCTTCTGTGGCCGGATGTACCACTTACTGTGAAAGTCACAGAAGAAGCGCTTCCTTCCCATTTGCCATCGGCATAAGTGCCATTATCCACAGTAATCTCATTGGTTTTGTCAGATGATCCAAAAGTAAACTCGATTTTAGACATCTCGGCACCGGATACAGTAACTGTACCTCCGGCATAAACTCTTACAGCATCACCTGAAACATAGTACTTCGGAACATTTGTATTAGTTCCCTTGTCAAATGTGACCGTTATACCGTCAGAGGTGAATGATGTCACTTCTGATGCATCTTCAAGGCCGAGCGAAGAATCAAGGAGGAAATCAATGGCAGCTGATGGCTCCGGGTCAGTACCAGGTTCCGGGTCCGGATCAGTGCCGGGTTCCGGCTTGTAATAATTGAGGATAAGACCGCCGGAAGCCATCTGCTTGGCACCCTTGTACTCACCATACTTGCCGCAGACAGCTACATAGCCACCCACCTCAGGATTTACAGTAGCGACATTGATTCCATCGTAAGCCTTGCATCTATAGATATAGAGCTGATTGCCTTCCTCATCCTCGATGGTGAGGCTGACATTGTTGTAAGACTCGCTGAGATCCTTCACTTCTACAATCTTGCCATATACAGTGTAAAGATTGGTGTCGCTGGTGGTAAGAGCGAGGAACTCAGGTATCGACTTGCCCTCGTAGTGCTCATAGGACTCCAAGACTCCGCCCTGGGCCATCTGAGGAACACCATTGTAAGAACTCCTCTTGCCGACAACGGTGACTATGTCACGAACAGTGAGACCAAGGTCCTCGATATTGCCCTCGGATGAAACCGTACGGTAGAGGAGAAGCTCATCACCGGTAGTGCTTACCACGGTAATATCGGCATTATGGTATTTGCTGCTTGCGGAGATGCTCTTAATCACACCCGTCACACGGTACTGTGTCTGGCCTTCCTCTGCTGCGAGGAACTCAGCGATTGAGGCGTCAATAATCGCACCTTCCTGAGTAAACTCATAGTAAACCTCGGAAGAACCGGAAGCGAAGTTGATCTTGCCTGTACGGTCACCTGCCTCATTGGCAGCAATGCTTACGGATACGACAGCAGTATCAGCAGGGACAGGCTCGAGTTTGCTCGGCACACCCTTTTTGGTCTTGATCTGGGAAATTGCAATCCAGGACTTCATGTCAGCTGGAACGGAAGCATCGAAGTTGCCGCCCTTGTGGGCAACCTTCACCTCGAACTCACCTGCAGTCTTAGGGAATGTCTTGCTCTCTGTGATTACCTTCGCAAGAGACTTCTTGATGCTGAGGACTGTAACATCGACAAGTTCGATAGTGGTTCCATAGGTAGTCTTCGGACCGGAAACCTCGACCACGTCACCTACCTCAATACCAAGGCTGGTGAAGTTCTTCTTTGCACCGTCAGCGTCGAGAGTACCATAGATGTACACCTCGCCTGTGCCATCGTTGAGATACCAGTTGCCATAGGTAGTTTCGGCAATAGCGGTACATACGCCCTTTACCTTATAGGTCTTTCCGTCAGGACCGTCTATCACGTCCTTGCAGGTTGCGGATACAGCCTCAAGAGAACCCTGACGGACCCTGATGAACTGCCTGTTGTTACCGCAAACAAGAGTAAGTTCGAACTCACGGCCGCCGCTTGTAGCCTCGGCTGAGAAAGTAATGGCAGTCTCACCAGCACCGCCCTGAAGTTTGTCTGCGGCAAGCCAGGCAGCTGTCTTTTCCTTAATGTCAGCCGCCTCGTTGACAAGATTGCCGAAAACGTCGTGCTTTGCCTTGATGGTCTTACCGTCTGCATCCTTGTTGAAGGTGACCTTCTCAGGCCAGTTCTCATTCTGTACGAGATACC
Organism: Candidatus Cryptobacteroides sp.; assembly: GCA_034089285.1. Classification (GTDB taxonomy): domain Bacteria; phylum Bacteroidota; class Bacteroidia; order Bacteroidales; family UBA932; genus Cryptobacteroides. The sequence continues at coordinate 34,572 of JAXDUM010000021.1, read as the reverse complement.
AGTCCGCCTCTGCCTTTACCGTGAGGGTTACGGAGCCGCCTTCTTCAGGGATGGAGAGGAATGTGTCCGACACCTTGACGTTGTCGAAACCTTCATTCACCTTGCTCTCATCCTCACATCCGGCAAACACGAATGCGGATGCAATCAGGGCTGAAAGTAAATATTTAAGTTTCATATTCTTCTGGATTCAAATTAGTTGAACATATACTTTATACCCACTGACGCATACCAGCACTGTCCGATGGTGTAGCTGTAAGACCAAGTCTGGGTGTTTCCGCTGACTGCCGAAGGAGTAGAGAAAACAGGATAGCCCTCTGCGTCAGTGCTCTCATACTTGAGGATACGTCCGGAGTTGAGTTTGGAATTCATATACTTGCTTACGCCCCACCTTGAGTTGAAGAGGTTCAGAACGTTCTTCATATCGACGCTGAGCTGGAGAGTGTTGACAGTCTTGCCGATCCTGATCTTGAAGTCGTGCTTGTAACCGAAGTCAACCCTGTGAACCCAAGGAGAATATACGCTGTAGCCCTCGGCATAGCTGCCCTGGTGCTTGCTCAGGTACTTGTCATTGTGGACATAGTCCATGAAGCGGTCGCGGTCACTGTCAGAAACGAATCTGAACTGGCCGTCGGCAACTTCCTTGTCTGTCGGGATATAGAGAGCGTCATAGCTGTAGCCATCACCATTCATATCGTTTGCGAGCATATAGGAGTAGTTGGCTCCTCCCCTCCAGGTCTCATAAATGAAGCTGAAGTGGTTGCCGCACTTGTCATGATGTGTGAGGGATGCGATGAAGCGGTCCGGAGTAACATACTGGGAGTTGTGGAGCTTGAGCCTGTTAGGTCCTGCTGCGGAAGGAACGTATGTGAATGCTGACTCTGCAGCAGAACCTGGCATACCGGTCACCTCCTTGGAAACAGTATGGGTGTAAGCCGCCATGATGCTGAGACCCTTGCAAGGGCTCATGTTCATAGTCACGCTGGCCGAGTAGCCGTATCCCCTGTGAGTATTGGAGAGAACGAATGCCTTGGTACCTGTCCTGAAGGTCTCAGGGAATATCGGACGGTTGTCGGCCCCGCTCCATCTTGCGAATCCGTCAGGATTGAGCATACTCCAGTCGGAAATGGTAACGTCGTTGATCTTCTTGTTGTAGATTCCCTCCACTGAGAGTGAGAATGGGAATGAGGTCGGGAAGTTGTAGTCCAATGCGAGAGAGGTCTTCCATACCTGAGGCATCTTGAACTTGCGGTCAACGGCAGAGATTGAAGAAGGAACTGTACCCTCGTCAGGAGAGATAGTTGAAGGGTAACCGAGACCGATGAGTTTGTCGAGAAGGGCCTGTGTCGTGGCCTTTCCGGCGGCATCTGTCACGAGGCCGCCTGCGAAGTTGCTCATACCGCCCTCAATACCCTTGTTGGCAAGGTTCTTCTCATTGAGCTGTGCCTGGTACTGAACCATACCGGAGTTGGTAGGCATATTGGTGAAGAACACGAGCGGAAGACGTCCTGAGAAGAATCCGGTACCGCCGCGGAGAGCAAGGCTCTTGTCACCGAGGATATCCCATTTGAAACCGATCCTAGGAGATACGGAAACCTGAGCAGCAGGCCACTTGCCTGTGTCAATGTGACGGATTGAACCGTCATTCTCATAGTAGTCAATGGCCTTGATGGCATTGTTGGTCGTAAGGTCGGCATTCGAGAAGAAGAGGCCGTCGAGACGGAGGCCGTAGGTGAGTTTGAACCTCTCGGTAGCATTCCACTCGTCCTGCGCATAGATACCTGCCTTGTGGAACTGCACGCGTGCAGCAGGATTGGTCTCTCCGTCATAACCATAGGTGAGGCAGACTACCTCAGGAGCTTCTCCGTTGATGAAATCGTCAACGCTCGCATATCTGTAGTAACCTGTACCATTTCTCATATAGGCGTTGTCAGCCATCTGGTACTCGTAGTTGAGACCCATCGTGAGCTTGTGGTCACCCTTGTAGTAAACGAGGTCGTCCTTCACATTGAACACAGTGTTGTGAACGGCATTGTTGTGGGTGAAGAGCTCAAGACCGAGAGCCATGTACTGGGTGTTAGTACCGGTACCGTCCTGGATATCAATGAACGGGAACTCGCTTGAGTTGGTTCCGCGGACATCATCAAGCTTGGAGAATGTCGCAAGGAACTGGTTGGAGAGGTTGTTGTTGATTCTGCTGTTCAAGTCAACCGAAACTGAATGTACAAGGTTATTGATAGAGTACATTGAGTTGGAGAAGGCCATGGAGTACAGGGAGGTACGTCCGTAAGCGGAACGGGTGCCACCGTCCATAGAGGATGCGTTAGGAGCATTCCACTGGATGTTGTTGGTATAGTTGTACCTTACCGCAAGGCGGTTCTTCTCATTGATGTTCCAGTCGAGACGGACGAGGATCTTCTTGTTGCTCTCGTCTGCAGGGAAATCGGTGAATGAACCCGGATCGTAGCCGTACTTTGTCTTCACGTGCTCTGCAACCCTCTCCATATCAGCTACGGAGCAGTATGAGAGATACTTGATGTCACTGCCGACTCCATTCTCGGAAGCTCTCCAGCGTACTGCTACGGAAGGAGACTTGGCCATCTCTGCACTTACGAAGAAGAAGAGCTTGTTCTTGATGATCGGGCCACCGAGGGTGAGACCGTAGATAGTGTTGCGGTCTTTGTCACGGGCGCCGGAAACGGCCTGTCCGTCGACATAGTCACCGCGCATATACTCATTCTTGTGATAAACGTAGGCGGTTCCCCTGAAGGTGTTTGTACCGGACTTGGTGATGGCGTTCACACCACCGCCGATGAAGTTGGTCTGACGTACATCGTAAGGGGAAATCACGACCTGGAGTTCCTCGATTGCGTCAAGGGAGATAGGATTTCCTCCACCGGGAAGACCGTCGTTGAGACCGAAGTTGTTATTGAAGTTCGCACCGTCGACAGTGAAGTTGGCGGTACGTCCGTCAGTTCCTGCGAAGCTCATTCCATTTCCACCGTAAGGGGAGAGCCTGGTGACATCTTCAATGCTCCTGCTTACTGTCGGGAGAGCGGTCATCTGGGCATTGGAAATGTTGGTGGCAGCACCTGTCTTCTCGCTGCTGAACTTGGATTTCGCAGTGCCGATGACAACGACTTCCTGGAGGAATTCATTGGACTCCTTGAGGACGGCGTCGAGCTTGTAGGCGTCTGCGAGCTGAATTGTCACGTCCTTGTAGACAACGCTTGCATAACCCACGGATGAAACCTCGATCTTGTAAGGTCCGCCCGCGCGCATACCAACAATGTTGTACTGACCGTTCTCGTTGACAACGGCTCCATAGACAGTACCGGACGGCTCGTGTGTCGCTACCACAGCGGCGCCGAGAGCCGGCTGTCCCTTTTCATCGGTGACACGTCCGCTGAGTGAGGACGTGGTCACCTGCGCATAGGCTAAAGTACCTGCCAGCATTGCCATGCCGGCAAGAATTAGATGCTTGAATGAATAATTCATAAAGGTGATTGTTAATGTTAATTTGGTGCAAAGTTAGAAGAATAGTTAGAATTATAAAAGCCTAAAACAATTAAAGTTAACAAGATTATCCCTATTTAATGTTTTCGTAACAATTTTAAAGATGGAAAAATTTGGATATATGCAGGGAAGGCCGTATATTTGCAGTGTTGAGTGGAGAGATTTGCCTGCTTGCAACCACGTTAAAAAATGCTAAAATGTTGACAATGCCATTTACGTGGCAGTTTTTCATATCAATGTTTTGTGTTTTGTGACGTCTCCACCCGGGGGCGTTTTTTGCTGTACCCGGCGGCATGCAGGCGGAAGCATGGACCATAGCCCGGCTAGCCGGGAAAAAGATACAGGCCACATTGTGGCAACGAGTTAAAAAACATTGGAAATGAACTATTTATTTACATCAGAATCAGTATCTGAAGGACATCCGGACAAGGTGTCCGACCAGATTTCGGACGCAATCCTCGACGAATTCCTCAGGCAGGACCCGGAAGCCAAGGTAGCCTGCGAGACATTCTGCAGCACCGGCCTGGTGGTGGTCGGCGGCGAAGTCAGGTCCGAGCACGCATATGTCGACATCCAGACAAAGGTGCGCGAGGTCATCAACAAGATCGGCTACGACAAGGCGGCGTACATGTTCGACGGCAACTCCTGTGGAGTGCTCTCCGCCATCCACGAGCAGAGTGCCGACATCAACAGGGGCGTGGTCCGCACCGACCCTGAGGAGCAGGGCGCCGGCGACCAGGGAATGATGTTCGGATACGCCTGCAGGGACACCGAGGAGTATATGCCGCTTCCGCTCTATCTTTCGCATCTTGCATTGGAAGTGCTTGCGGAAATCCGCCACAGGAGCCGTGATCTCATGCCTTATCTCAGGCCGGATTCCAAGTCCCAGTTCACCATAGAGTATGATGAGGCCCACAGACCGGTGCGCGTCCACACCATCGTGGTTTCGACCCAGCACGACGAGTTCACCGCTCCGGAACTCGGAAAAATGAGCTACGAGGACGCTGTAAGGCAATACGGCCAGGAAAGGACGGACAAGGCGATGCACGACAAGATCGAGAATGACGTCAGGACAATACTCCTGCCGAAAGTCATTGAAAGGCTGCCTGAGAAGACTGCCGCATTGTTCGACACCGACTTCATCCTTCACGTCAATCCGACAGGCAAGTTCGTGATCGGAGGTCCTCACGGCGACACCGGCCTCACCGGCAGGAAGATTATCGTGGACACCTACGGCGGAAGAGGGGCGCACGGCGGCGGAGCATTCTCGGGCAAGGACCCTTCCAAGGTGGACCGGTCCGCAGCCTATGCAGCACGCTACATTGCCAAGAACCTCGTGGCTGCCGGCGTGGCTGACGAAATCCTCGTCCAGCTGGCCTATGCAATCGGTGTGGCCCGGCCGGTCAGCATTTTCGTGGATACTTACGGCACAGCTGCCTGCGATGCTTCAGGCAAGAAACTGGACGACGCCTTCATCGCGGAGAAAGTGGGAGAGATTTTCGACCTCAGGCCTGCCAAGATCATTGAGAAATTCAATCTCAAGAACCCGATTTACGAGCCGACCGCATCCTATGGACATTTCGGGCGCAAGCCTTACCGCAAGGCTGTGAAGCTCATCCGCGACGGAAAGGAGGTGGAGAAAGTGCTCCAGTTCTTCGGATGGGAACTCCTCGATGCCGTGGATGACGTCAGGAAGGCTTTCGGGCTGTAATTGTTCAAATGAAGAAATGCCAGGGGCTGATCCGTGATGCGGACCAGCCCCTTTCACTGTCCAGTCATTCCCCTCGGGCCATCTCCCTGCGCAGATCCTTTTCCTTTATGGACTGGCGCTTGTCGTAGGCCTTCTTACCCTTGGCCAGGGCAATGTGAAGCTTGGCGTAGCCGTTGTCGGCAATGTAGAGCCTTACCGCTACAATGGTGAGGCCCTTTTCCTTCACCTTGGTCTGGAGATGACGCAGCTCTCGCTTCTGGAGAAGCAGTTTCCTGTCCCGGAGAGGGGCGTGCTGGCCCCAGGAGCCCCAGGTATAGAGGGCTATATTGATGCCCTTCACATAGAGCTGGCCATGGTCGAAATAGCAGAAAGCGTCTGTCATCGAGACTCTTCCGGCCCTTATTGATTTGATTTCGGTGCCCACGAGGACAATGCCTGCCTCATAGGTCTCTAGGAACTCGTAGTCAAACGAGGCCCTCTTGTTGTTCACCTGTATTCTGCTCTTTGCTTTCGGCATAGTTTCATTCAATTTACGGCTCCACCCAATGTATCCTGATCCCTTTCCTCTCCATCCCGCGGAACCAGGTCATCTGGCGCTTTGCAAACTGGTGGATTGCATTGGACAGGAGCAACTTCATTTCATCGAGGCTGAGGATTCCCAGCACGTGCTGCGTAACGAACTTGTACTCAAGACCATAATACATAAGGTCCTCCGGCCTCACTCCCCCGTCAATCAGCCTGCGAACCTCGTCCACGAGACCTTCCCCAATCCTCGCATCCAGCCTCGCATCTATCCTTCGGTTCCTCTCCTCGCGGCTCACTAGAGTGCCGATATAGAAAGTCTTCTTCGGGAGGAAGCTGGTCCTCGTGACAGGATGGGACTGCTGATAAAGAGCTATTTCAATGGCCCTTATGGCCCTTTTCCTCGTGTCAATATCAGTAGTATTGTGGAGCGGCTTCAATGATGCCAGCATTGCCGCAAGCTCCTCCATTGACCTATCCTCAAGCTCAGCCCTGAGCTCCTGATTCTGAGGCACATCCGGGAGTTCATACCCGCAGGTCGCAGCCTCAAGATACAGGCCGGACCCTCCACAGAGAATCGGAATGCCGCCGCGGGAAACCACATCCCGGTAAGCCTCCTCGAATGCCTTCTGGTACTGATAGAGGTCGAACTTCGTCCCGGCATCCACAATATCGATCAGGTGGTATGGAATCTCCTCATACTCAGAGAGATCCTTCCCCGTACCGATATCCATTCCACGGTAAACCTGGCGGGAGTCTCCCGAAAGGATCTCCGCCCCGGCACGGCAGACGGCCGGCGTTGCAGTGAATCCTTTCTCCTCAGCCCTGAGCCTGTTCAACTCCCTCGCAAGCCTTACCGCATACCTCGTCTTTCCCGAAGCCGTCGGTCCGAGGACACAGATGAGGTCAATATCGCCGGCCTCGATGGAGTCCAGCGTCGCCTTAATGTCAATCTCCTCAGGTTCAGGAAGATCCGCTATGAAGGTATTACTGTATGGATTCTTTACCGGCATATCAGAACTGGTGACCCGGCAGGAAGCGCGGCGCCTCGGCGGCACGCCAATAAGCGGCGTCGAAGTCGGGATAGACAAAATCCCCCTCCCTGTCGATTGTGAACGATATATAATTGATCTTGAAGCCCTGCTTCAGGAAATTCTTCTCATAGAATGTCTGGACCTCGAAGAGAGCATCCACGGCATCAGCCCCGCAAACGGATGCGAGAGCCGACTCCCTCATCGCCTCTCTGTCCCCGGCATAAAGGTCTGAGGTGCAGGCCAGTACCTTCAGTCCATTGGCAGAGCACACAGCCCTGGCATATTCATAGAGGAAGGTGCTGTCGGTCTTGAGATGCACTACTCCGCCAGGTTTCAGGAACTTGCGGTAACGCTCCAGGAACATCGGGCTCACAAGCCTGCTGTTCTCGCTCTTCATCTGCGGGTCCGAGAATGTAAGCCAGATTTCCGACACCTCGCCCGGGGCGAAGAATGCCTCCACGAACTCGATTCTGGTACGGAGGAATGCGGCATTGACAATATTGCCCTCGGTTGCCTGCTTCGCTCCCTTCCACATCCTGGCACCCTTGATATCGACTCCGACATAGTTCATTCCGGGATTGCGCAAGGCCAGGTCAACCGTGTATTCACCCTTTCCGCAGCCAAGTTCCAGGACTATGGGGCAATTCCTTCCGCCGAACATCCTCTCATTCCACCGCCCCTTCACAGGATGGTCCTTCAGCACCAATGGAGAATGCGAGAATGCAGCCCCCGGCTCCTTCCCGGCCAGAATCTCTGACGAATCCGGCTGGAGAAGACAGGCAAATGTCTCATTCTCACTGAATTTCTTCAACTTTCCGTGTCCCATTGCTATTCCTTTTTCAATTTCATTCCCAATCCTGTAATTCCGTATCTGCGCACCGAGTCCGCCGGCACCGACACCATCACTTTCCAGATTCCGAAGGAGGACGGCACAATGCCGCTCCTGTATGCCGCCCGCATTGTCCTTCCGAAAGAGGAAGGCCTGCTTCCGATTTCTCCGGCAAGCATTATGTTGTCCTCATATGCAATGCCTTCCGGCGATACCCAAAGCACATTCACAGGCAGCCTGGAAAATGTGGAAAACTCCTTCTCCGGGCAGTTGAAGGCCACATACAGATCCATTGAAAAGGCATGCAGCGAGTCCGTCATATCCGCCTCGAAGACATATCTCCCCATGGCATCCCGGCTTCCGCTTTTCACGAACTTCTCCGAAGAGACAGGTGCCGCGCATGAAAGCAGGACTGCCGCAAGGACAGCGAAAACGGCTATGTGACTAGGCCTCCCCATCCTTTCCCGGCTGTCTTTTCTGGCGTCCGCGGCCATTGTTCCTGCCGCCCTGACGCTGCTGCTGGCCCTTTCCGCCACCGCGCCCGTTCCTGTTCTTCTTGCGCTTCGGAGTATCAAAGCGGGTGATGCTGTCGTCGCCGACCGCGGTGATGAACTCAGGTATCTCAGGCTCCGGCTCGGTCTTCAGGGACTCTGGCCTTACGCCGTTGCGGTTCATCTTGATAATCTCCCTCACCTCGGAGGCATCGAGAGGATAGATATTGGCCAGGGAGCCTTTCTCATATGAGAAATACATTATGCCCCTCAATATGTCGGTCTTCACCAGATAGGCCAGACCATCCTCGAAATCAAGCGGTTCCGAAACTTTAGGCAATCTCGCCTGGGCATCCATATAGGTGGCCACCTCGTAGTTCAGGCAGCATTTGAGCTTGCCGCACTGGCCCGCAAGCTTCTGCGGGTTCAGCGAGAGGTCCTGACAGCGTGCCGCCGCCGTGGTGATGGACTTGAAATTGGTAATGTAGTTCGCACAGCACAGCTCCCTTCCGCAGACACCGAGACCGCCTATGAGACCGGCCTCCTGACGTGCACCGATCTGCTTCATCTCGATACGGATGCGGAATTCCTCCGCAAATACCTTGATGAGCTGCCTGAAGTCCACGCGGCCGTCTGCGATATAGTAGAAGATTGCCTTTGTCCCGTCGCCCTGGAACTCCACGTCTCCGATTTTCATCTCAAGCCCGAGCTCGACGGCGATCTGCCTGGCCCTTATCATGGTCTCCTGCTCGCGGGCGATGGCCTCCTGCCATTTCTCGATGTCGAGCTGCTTGGCTCTCCTGTAGATCTTCTTCAGCTCCACAGTCTCGGGATCAAGGCCCTTGCACCTCATCTGGCGGCCTACGAGGGGACCCTCCAGAGTCACTATTCCGAGGTCGTGGCCGCTCTGAGCCTCGACAATGACCATATCACCCATCTTGATGCTCTGGTTCGAAGCGTTCACATAGAAGCCCTTGCGGGTATTCTTGAACCGCACTTCGAATATGTCGGCGAACTGGTTCTGCGTGACGCCCTGAAGCCAGTCGTAATCCTCCAGCTTGCAGCAACCGCGCCTATATGTGCAATTCAGCTCGTCCTTCTCGTTCCGCGTGACAGTACAGCCACGGCTGCAGTCGAACTGAATATTCTCATTGTTATCCATATATATTATTGAATATTAACATCTTACTTAATGCTTACAAAAAGTCTGTCAACAAGGTTGGTGAACACGATTTTCTGGTTCACATTCCGTTCCACCATTCTGAGGGCCCTGCTGAGAGCCGCCTCCGCCCTGATGCAGAAAGTTTCCCCGCAACGCTCTGCCGCATTGGAAAAAAACTCCATCTCATCCGGCCTCACTCCTGAAATCTCCTTCATCCCGGACTGCAGCATATAAATCTTCCTCACGCAGTCTCCCGCAAACCTGCAGAATTCCTTCTGCTTCTCCCTCGAATCCAATGCCGCCAGGGCATCCCCGGCATCAAGCGCACCGAGAAGATTGCGGTCCAGGACATTGTCCATCAATGCCGTGAAGAGGTCCATCATCATCACGTCCCTGTCCTTTTCGTCAAGACTCCGGATCGCATTGCCCAGACTTCCGGAAGCGAAATCGGCCGCATATCTCGCCGCCTCACCGTCAATCCCGGTCCACCTTGGCAATGCCGCGGCAATCTCATCCGCAGACGCAGGCAGCACCCGGATCATCTGGCATCTGGACGAAATCGTCTTCAGCACCCTCTCCGGAGAATGGGTCACGAAGAGGAACAATGTCTTCTCCGACGGCTCCTCCACAATCTTCAGCAGCCTGTTGGAGGCCTCCGCCTGCATCTTCTCCGGCAGCCAGGCCACCACAGCCCTGTATCCCTCTGAAAATGAGGACAATGACAGCTGCGTCAGGATGTTCCTGGCGTCCGCAACCGAAATGTTGGACGACTTCTTCTCGATCCCCAGAGCCTCATACAGCTCATTCTCGGTGAAAAAGGGATTCTTCGCAAAAAGTTCCCTCCATTGGGGCAAGAAGGTGGCCGAAGTAACCTTTTCTCCCGATACCGGGAATATGAAATGCAGGTCCGGATAAATCAGCTTGCTTATCTGGTTGCAGACCGGACATTCTCCGCAGGAGTCGGCTGCGTCGTGATGCCTGCAGTTGAGGTACTGGAAAAATGCCAATGCCAGGGCAAGTCCCCCGCAGCCTTCATTCTCGTGGAAAATCATGGCATGAGGGATTCTTCCGCTGTCAGCCATGCCGACAAGCGCCCGCTTCACATCAGCGTTGCCTATGACATCCCCGAACCTCACGACTTTCTCATTGACACGAAATCAGCTATATCGGCAAGCATTGCCACGTCAGCTCCGCCGCCGAGGGCCCTGAGCTGGATCTTGGCGTTCTCCACATATTCCGCAAGCTTTGAACAGGCATAGGCAATGCCCCCGCGCTCACGGACAAATTTCACTATTTCCTCTTGATGCTCAGGATGTTGTTCAATCTCGCAGAGCATCCTCCTGACCTCCCTCTCCTCATCTTTTTCCGAATTTGCAAGAGCTCCGAGAAGAGGCAGTGTAATCTTGCGCTCCCTCAGGTCATTGCCCATAGGCTTGCCTATCCGGCTGTCTCCGTCATAATCGAGTATGTCATCCTTGATCTGGAAAGCCGTTCCAAGAATCCTGGCGTAGTTCCTGACCGCCTTCTTCTTTTCCTCGGAAGCGCTCACGGAAATCGCCGCAGACACCATCGCAGCCTCGAAGAGAGAGGCAGTCTTGCTGTATATTATCCTGTAATAATCAGTCTCGGTGGTATCGCAGGTCTCCGCTTTCTGAAGCTGGAGAAGTTCTCCCTCTGCAAGGTCAGACAGAGTCCTGGCGAAGATGCGGATGACCGTGGAAGAGGAATTGTCCCCCTTCAGGATATTCTCCATTGCCTTCACGAGCCAGTAATCTCCGAGCAGCACGGAAGCCCTTCCGCCGAGGATGGACATCACGGTAGGTCTCCCCCGCCTCTGCCGGCTGTCATCTGCGACATCGTCGTGCAGCAGGCTGGCATTATGCAGAAGTTCCGAAGCCGCGGCATATCTGACCGTATCCTCCGTGACGAATCCGCCGGAGCATGCCCTTGCGGAAAGCAGGGAGAGAACAGGCCTGAGCTGCTTGCCGGAATGCGAAAGAATCGACTTGTTGGTCCTATCCAGCAAATCGATGTCCGAGGCAAGCGACGCCTCTATCAGGGAAACGACCCTGTCCAGGTCTTTCTTCAATGTGTCCTTTACGGCATTGTAATCCATCGTCAGAGCATCTCAATCAATTCATCCACCGTAGCAGGGAACGCAATCAGCCTTCTGGAAGCCTCGTCCAGCATCCCGGTGGAAACGTAAAAGTCAAGCAGTTCAATGAACCTGTCATAGAAACCGCCAATGTTCAGGGCCATTATCCTGCCCGGATATTTTCCGAGCTTGGCCAATGTCAAAGTCTCGACCAGCTCGTCGAGAGTCCCTATTCCTCCCGGCAGGGCGACGGCGGCGCAGGTGCCTTCGCGCATCTTCTCCTTCCGCTCCGACATCGTCTCCGTCCAGGTCAATGAAGAAAGGCCCGGATAGGCGAACTCCTCCATGAAGCGGGGCAGAATTCCGCAATGGACTCCGCCGCATTCCTCCACCGCCCTGGAAATGACTCCCATAGTCCCCTTCACAGTACCTCCGGAGACAATTTCATATCCCTTGGCACAGGCCCTGCGGACAAAATCCTCAGCAGCCCGGTCGAAGAGAGGGTCTATGCCGCTGCTCGCAGAGCAGAACACCACAATTTTCCTGTCCGCCATCCTCTAGAAGAAATATGCAAGGGAAACGGTCACTCCGTTGAAATTGCGCCCATCCTTGAACGCATCCCTGATCTGGCTGCCGATGTCGTTGAGCTTGCCGGTATCATTGTACAGAGAGCCGAAATTCCAGAAATACTTGACGGAGGCCTGAAGTCTCCAGATATCGATGCCCGCACCGAGTCCCAGACCGTATTCCCATCTGGAGAGGCCTGCCTGGCCGAAAGAAGTGGTCTTGATGGACACTCCGTCGGATGAGCTGGAAGCTTTCGCATGAAGACCGTAGCCGACGAAAGGCTCCGCAAAAACATACGGTCTGAGAGCCACGAGATCAGGTCCCCACTGTATCTGGACCGGTATCTCGACATAGCTTACCTTGGCATTCATGTCGGCAGGCAGCTCGGTTCCATCCTCGATTCTGGAGCCGTCGAGCTTCGTTCCCTTGGCCTGATAGACGACGGCAGGCTGGACTGCAAATCCCAATGCAATCGGAATCTGCATCGTAAATCCGGCGTGGAAACGGCCCAACGAACTGGCATCCCAATTCTTGGGATTCGCAGAAGAAGATGTGAAACCGGCGGTTATGCCGGTCCTTAAATGCCCCCTGTCACCGGCACTGGCCAATGCGGACACGGAAAGCAGCATCGCGCAGGAAAGCGCGACAGTCAATAACTTTTTCATTGCTGCAATCTTACAGAAGAGCGTCAATCTTAGCTGTGATATTGGCCTTCGGAGCCGCACCCACAAGCCTGTCAACCACCTGGCCACCCTTGAAGAAAAGAAGCGTCGGAATGCTCCTGATACCGTACTGGGCAGCAATCTCGTCGCAGTCGTCCACATTGCACTTTACGACTTCAGCCTTGCCCTCATACTCGGAAGCAATCTCCTCCACAATCGGAGAAATAGCGCGGCAAGGTCCACACCATGTTGCCCAGAAATCCACTACCACCGGAATCGGACCGGCGATGATATCTGCGAAGTTCGCAGTTGTAACTACTTTTGCCATAACAATCACTTTTTTAATCAATTTTACAAATATAAACAATTGGTGCGTCTTTCCAAAAAACGCACCAATCATTATTGAATCAAAGTCCCTTCCAAGGGGCCTGATGCTGGTCATCCATTTCAGAATGCCTGTACGGCATCCCAGTAATAAGCCTTGAGACCGAGCTTCGGAGTCGCCTCGTCCTTGGCCTTGAGGTCTGCCACTATCCCTGCCACCTTGTCATCATCGATGAAGGCCAGCAGACCGTGGTTCTGCTCCGGCCAGGCGTGGTTTCCGTATCTCGGGATACCGTCAACGGAACCCCTTCCGTCAATGTTCTGCCAGCGGGTGAACCCCCTCTGCCCGTGGGCCTCGAGGACTTGTACAATCTCCTCGTTGTAGGCCTGGTTGTATGATATAAACAATGCTTTCATAACTGATTCATAATTATTTGGCTGCAGCAAGCCTGGCTGCTTTCTTCATTTTGCGTTTCTCCTGCCTTGTCGCGAATACGCAGTATACGGTAGGAATGAGGACGAGGGTAACGATGGTTGAGATTGAAAGACCCCAGGCCACTGTCACACCGAGAGATACCCACATCTCGGAACCTTCACCTGAACCGACCGCCATAGGAATCATACCGAGGACGGTGGTGAGGGTGGTCATAAGGATAGGACGCAGACGGCTTCTGGCAGCCTCCACAGAGGCATCGAGAATACCCATTCCCCTCTCGCGGAGAAGTATGGTGTAGTCAATGAGTACAATACCGTTCTTCACCACGATACCGATAAGAATCAGGATACCGATGAGGGCGATGACGCTGAGAGCAGTGTCGGTAATCCAAAGGCCGAGAATCACTCCAACGAAGGCGAACGGAACTGAGAACATAATCACGAACGGACTCATGAATGACTCGAACTGGGATGCCATCACCATATACACCATGATGATAATCAGCAACATAAGTATTCCAAGGCTGGTGAACATCTCCTTCTGGTCCTCGAAGTCTCCGGCAATGTTGGCTGATATCTCGGAAGGAATATCCATATTGCCAAGGATTTCGTTCGCAGCGGCCACACCGTCACTCATCGCATAACCGTCAGCGATTACACCCTTCACGGTGATTACCCTCTGCCTGTTCTTGCGCTCAATGGTAGGAGGGACCTCCGTCTCAATGACATTCCCAAGGTCCTTGACCCTAATCGGGTTGCCGGTTCCGGAATAGATGATGATGTTCTCTATATCGGAGACGCTCATCCTGTAGTCCCGGGCATACCTTACCCTGATGTCGTACTCGTCACCGTCCTCACGATAGTAGGAGTTGACGGATCCGCTCATTGCGGCGCTTACGGCAGCAGCGGCAGTGGTGGAGTTCAATCCATTGGCGGCAAGCTTTGACCTGTCGAAATCCACCTGATACTCAGGAGTGTACTGGTCACGGCTGAGGGTCACCTCGGTGAATGCCGGACGGGCAAGCAACTGGTTCTGAATATCCCTTGCAATTCTGTCGGTGGTCGTGAAGTCATAGCCGTAAATCTCTACCTCGAGGGAAGCACCGCTACCTGCTCCTCCCATACCCTCTGAAACCGTAGCCTTGTGGATTTCAGGATACTTGCTGATATTCGCACGCACAATCTCGGCGATTTCACCGGTCGAACGCTCCCTGTCCTCCATACTTCCAAGGTTGACATACATCGAGATGATATTGGAACCGTTGGTACGCATACTTGCCATGGCATTGTCGGAGTCGGCCTGACCGAATGTGTAGGAGCACACTGTCATCTCTGGGATATCGCGCTTGAAATCCTCATAGAGGCTGGCTGCAAGAGCACCTGTAACCTCCTGCGCTGTACCGGCATTGAGTTCAAGTGACACAGACACAAGACCCTGGTCTGACTTAGGGAAGTACTCTGTCTTGAGCTTCGGTCCGAGAAGCACTACAAAGGCCACGAGGATACCGAAAGCGGAGAATATCACAGTCTTCCTGTGGCGCACGGCCCAGTTGATAACCTTGGCGTAGCCGTCTGAAATCGCATTGAGGCCCTTGTCAATAGGAGTAAAGAGAAGGGTGTGGAGCTTTCCGGTCTTTGGCTGGGCCTTGAGCATCCTTGAGCACATCATAGGCACAAGGGTAAGCGCAGCCGTAGTGGACACGATCATAATGAAGCTGACAATGAATCCGAGCTGGCGGAACATAATTCCGGCCATACCTGAAACGAGGGTCAAAGGCAGGAACACGCAGAGCATTGTCAATGTGGATGCGATGATGGAAATACCCACCTCGCTGGTTCCGTGCACGGCGGCCTCCTTCGGCTTCTCACCTCTCTCAATATGGGTCGTAATATTCTCAAGTGCCACAATCGCATCATCCACGACCATACCGATTGCGATGGAGAGTGCCGACATTGAGATAATATTCAGGGTATTGCCTGTCGCAAAGAGATAAATCAGGGATGCGAGCAGGGAAATAGGAATAGAGATGATGACGATGAACGTAGCTCTCCATCTTCCAAGGAAGACATACACAACCAGCATTACGACAAGGAATGTGATGATGATGGTCTCCTTCAGGGAGTTGATAGTATTGATGATATTGTCGGAACTGTCCATCACCTGTGTAATCCTGATGTCTGGAGGAAGAGTCTTCTCAATCTTGGCAAGCTCTTTCTTTACAGACCTGATTACGTCCACGGAATTGGCACCCGTCTGTTTCTGGATGGAAATCTGGGCGGCACGTCTTCCGTCAGTAATGGCCTCCTGTTCCTTTTCAGCCACGTCGTCAATGATGGTGGCCACGTCACGAAGGTAGATTGCATTGCCGTCCCTGTAGCCGAGGACGATGTCAAGAAGCTCTGAAGGGTCCTTGAACTCCTTCTGGATACGGAGGGAATAAGTCTCCTTGCCTATGTCAATGTTACCGCTCGGAACGTTCCTGTTCTCGTATGCAATGATAGATGAAACCTGGGCGATTGACAGCCCGTAAGCCTGAAGCTTGTGCGGGTCGCAATACACTTGGATTTCACGGGTAGGCGCACCGGTAACATTCACCGAACCTACACCCTTGATTCTGGCAAGCGGTGTTGAAAGCTTGTCGTCCAGAATCTTGTTCAGTCCAGGAAGGCTGTGGTCAGCGGTAGCCGACATAATGTAAATCGGCAGGTCATCCATACTGAACTTGAAAATCACAGGCGTCGAGGCCTGGTCAGGGAGCGATGAGCTCAGGAGGTCCAGCTTGTCCCTCACATCATTCGTCGCCACATCAATGTCTACTCCGTAGTTGAACTCCAGAATAAGCATCGAGATATTCTCCTTTGACCTGGAAGTAATGTCCTTGAGGTCGCTCACACCGTTCAGTCCATTCTCGAGGACCTTGGTAAGGTTAGTCTCTATATCGGCAGCACTTGCGCCCGGGTATGCCGACATCACCATGATGACATTGGCATCGAAGTCCGGGAACTGCGCAATAGAGGTGTTTATGAACGAGAACACTCCGAAGATGGCGAATGCCACGAAAAGCAACGTGGTCGTCACCGGATTGTTCACCGCTGTTCTGTATATACTCATAATTGTATTCCCTTATTATTACTGTACATTTACTTTTACGCCGTCCTTGAGGCTTCCCTGCCCCTTGACAACGATGGTGTCGCCTTCATTGAGGCCGCTGAGAATCTCATAGTCGGTACCGAAATGGCGTCCGAGAGTGACGACAGTCTCCTTGACAGTATTGTCTGACTGGAGCACATATACGGAACGGACTGCGGAGCCCTGCTGCTTCACGATGCAGTTGTCCGGAACGACAACGCTGTGATTTACACCGAAGGTCACCTTCACTCTGGAATACATACCCGGCTTGAGGGCACGGTCACCGTTTGCCACGTGAATCTCGGATGTGAATGTGTGGGTGGAAGGGTCAATGGTAGGATAAATCCTGCTGATGCGGCCTGTGAATGTCCTGCCCGGGATAGCGTCAACGGTAATCTCCACAGGGTCATTCTTCTTGACCTTGGTATAGTCGGCCTCTGAGATACCTACAAGGAGCTTGACCGGAGTAACCTGTTCTACAACATAGATCGGTGTGCCTGTGTACATATCGCCCCTGTCATAGTTTCTTGCTGAAATAACACCTGAAATCGGGGAACGGAGGATGGTGTTCTCGAGGATGTTCTCATACTGGCTGCGGGACACATTGTACTTGAGTTCCATTGCATCAAGGTCGGATTTGGAAACTCCGCCCTGCTCGTAGAGACCCTTGAGACGGGAGAACTCCACTGAGTCATTGACCATTGAGAGCCTTGACTGGTTCAGGGAGACCTGGTCCATAACGGCCACAATCTGGCCGGCATATACGTAGTCACCTACCTCAACATTGATTTTCTGAATCCTGGAAGGACTCTGCGGGGCAATGTTGTTGGTGGCATAGGCCTCAACAGTGGATGTATATATCTCTTCCTGAGGGACGTCCTTGGACGTTGTCTGCATGACGCTCACTGCCTGGATTCTCTCCGGCTCTGTCTGTTCTGCGGTCTGGTTGCCGGACTTGCTGTTTCCGCAGCCTGCGGCCATTCCGAGGACGCCTGCGAAAATGAAAAATTTAACTGCTGTTTTCATATATTTCTTCTGTTATTATCTGTTTTCAAGGTCGGTATTTCCGTTTTCGTCAATGAAGTCATAGCCCATTATCTTCTCGAGGTTGGACTTGGCAACCACGAAGTCATACACTGTCTGGGAAACTCCGAGACGGGCCTGGGTGAGGGCCAGCTGGGCATCGTTGAGCTCGGTTATGGTGCTGCGGCCCACATTGTAGGATTTCTCCGCGATTCCATAAGCCTTGGCAGCGGTGTTGACGGCCTCCTCGGCTGCCGAGAAGGACTTCATCTGGGTCTCCATCGTGTTGAGATACTGGCGGATGCCGATTTTCAGCTGGCGCTCGGTATCGTCCATCTGGACTCCGAGCTGGGAGGCCTGCACCTTGGCCTGGCGAACGGCGTTGAGCCTCTTTCCACCGGAGAATATCGGAATGTTCAGGCTAAGTCCCACGTAGGAGTAAGGAGTCCATCTGTAGTTGCTGAACTTGAAGTCGTTGGTCATCGCCGTCTCAAGGAACGCGAAGTTGGCGGAGAGGGTCGGGATGTAGGCGAACTTCTGAATCTTTATGTTCATCGCAAGCTGCTCGGCCTGGATGGCGAGCTGGCGCATTGTCGTATTGTATTCGAGAGATATGTCCTCTCCGAGAGTCTGGTCGTAAGTCATCTCGGAAGCATAGTCGCCGATTGTTCCGGCCACGTCGATGTTCTGGTCAAGGTTCACGCCCATCACGGCCTTGAGCTGCCAGAGGGCGAGGATTACGGAACTTTCAGCATTGTACACATTCGGAATCGCACTGGCCACCGTGGATTTGGCACGGGTGAAATCGAGCTCCGAAGCCTTCTGCGCATTGTAGCGGAGACGGGTCTGCTCGAAGTTTCTTACGGCATTGTCATACACGTCCTTATATACGTTCAGAGCCTCCTTGGCGAGAAGCACTCCGTAATATGCCTGCTTTACCTGGGTGACCATATCCAGCCTTGAGGAACGGGCCTTCTCGACAGCGAGTTCAACATCCTTGGCCGAAAGCCTTATGCTCTTCCAGAGCTGTGCGTTGACAATCGGCATTGCCGCCGTGACACCGCCGGAATATGAATTCCATCGGCCGACCTCGATTCCGCCGCCTCCTAATGAAGGAGCGCCCTCGCCGCTTCCGGCCTCAGAGCCTGTCCCGCCGGAAGTGCCATCACCGGCTCCTGCCTCATCTCCGCCACCCATGATGCTGCTCATGTCCATATCCATGTACATCACCTGTTTCTTGATGGTTCTCTGGAATGAGCCCGTAAGATCAATCTGAGGGAAAAGGGAGGCATATGTGCCTTTCCTGGCATAGCCTGTTCTTTCGATTTCCATGTCTGCGACGCGTACCGATGCATTCTCGCTCAATGCTATCTTCAAAGCGTCATCCAATGTAATGACCGTTGCGGTCTGAGTCGTGTCCGTTTCCTGGGCGAATGCGCCGATGGACATCAATGCCGAGCCTGCAGCCAGCAGAAGCCTCGGAAGTCTAATTTTCATACTTATCACTTTTTTACCACTATATATTCAACCGATAACCCTGATATGACTCACGTCAAAACCGGGCACGGCGCACTAATCCGCAACAAGCATACCATAATATGGCCAAAAATGACCATATCTATTCGTAAAATGGTGTTTTTTACTCCTAAAACAATTTTAGTGGACAAATCGGTCAGGAAATCCCGATCCATTCGTATTCTCCACCCCACAAACTGAGGAATCTGAGGAAGCCTTCCCTTGACACAATTACACTTGCCGTATTGTCACAGGGATGAAAACTGATCCTTTCGGACATTTTCAGGTCCTCATCGACAAAAAACTTGACACGATGTCCGTTGGCGAAGAGTTCCCTGACACTGACATCTTGTCGTACATCGGTGAACATCGGCTTCTCAGCCGTGGAATCCGGGGCGGGGACTGCCAGACCCATATCCTCAATGAGGCCGAACGGAGTCACCGAGCCCGGATGCACTCCGAGGCAGCGCACCATCCTCTCCTCGGAGGCAAAGGACAGCTTTCCCTGCCTGAGCTTGTGCTCGAGCGTGTGGATGTCCAGATTCTTATGGCACTCGAAGGAAATGAGATAATGCCTGTTGCCCTTGTGATTGCGCATGAAGAGATTCTTGCAATGCGTCGCGGACAGATTTTTCCAATATTCGAGAGCTGTCTCAATAGTAGGTAGAGGAGGGTGGCGGTACAATTCGAAGTCAATGCCGTTGGCCTCGAGAAAATCCGTGACCCTGGTGATGCGCATAGTTGTTTCCGGGTCATTGAGGTACTGCTCAAGACCCTCACCATCCATTATTATCTCTTTCATGATACCTTCTATGACAGTGACTTGGCGTAATGGGTAGCCTCCTTCTTCCGGCGTGGAGCCTCCTCCGGCACGACCACCTGGGCCGGCTGTTTCCGGACAAAGGCATAGACCAGAAAGCCGATTCCAAGCAGGACGAACGGGATGCTGAGGAGCTGGCCCATATTGAGGACCATATCATTTTCAAATGCCACCTGAGGCTCCTTGATGAACTCGATCAGGAATCTGGAACCGAAGCAGACAATGAAGAAAATGCCGATGAATGTCCCCCTGTACACCTTCCTGAGGCCATATTTGTAGAGCAGGATGAGTCCGATTCCGAGAAGGAAATAGGTCAGGGCTTCGTAGAGCTGGGTCGGATGCTTCGGCTCCGTCTCTCCCCTGAGTTCGAAGATGAAGCCCCACGGCAATGAAGTCACGTCACCGTAGATCTCGGAGTTCATAAGGTTGCCCAGCCTGATGAATGTCGCCGCGAAGGCCACGGCTATGCAGAGATGGTCCAGAATCCAGACGAAATCGAAATTGTTCTTCCTACCGTAATGATGGGCGTACCACATCATCGCGAAGAAAAGCACAATGGTGCCCCCGTGGCTGGCCAGGCCGCCCTTCCATGGCATGAAGATTTCCAGAAAGCCCTGCCAGCTGCCGAAATAGTAGTCAGGCTGGTAGAATATGCAATGGCCGAGCCTTGCTCCCACAATGGTTCCGATGAGCAATGTATAGAGAAGCGAGTCGAGAAGTTCCTCCTTCACGCCCTCTCTTCTGAAGAACCATCTGAATATGAACCATCCGAGGATGAAACCTGAGACGAAGAGCACTGAATACCAGCGCAGACTGAAGAATCCGAGATTGATCATCACCGGATTGACATTCCAATGTACGAAAAGGAGGTCAAGCATTTCCTGAAAATCTTCTAATATTCCGCTAATATAGCGTTTATCAGTCAAATCGGCAAGCATTGCCGGCACAATGAAAAAGGCAGCGGGGCCGGTCCAAAGTCCTGAAACTTCAGCCGGCCCCGCCCCGTAAAAAGGATATTTCTTATTCGCCTACAGCTGCAACGCCCGGGAGAACCTTGCCCTCGATAGCCTCAAGAAGGGCTCCGCCACCGGTAGAGATGTAGGAAACCTTGTCGGTGAGACCGAACTTGGTGCAGCATGCCACTGAGTCACCGCCACCGATGAGAGAGAATGCGCCCTCTGCTGTAGCCTCGGCAATAGCCTCGCCGATAGCCCTTGAGCCGGCACAGAACTCGTCGCACTCGAATACGCCTGCAGGACCGTTCCAGAGGATGGTCTTGCAGCCCTTGATGGCGTCAGCGAAAATCTTCTGGGCCTCAGGACCTGCGTCAACGCCCTCGAATCCGGCAGGGATGGCGTTGGCAGGAGCAACCTGAACGCTTGAACCCGGCTTGAGAGACATTGTAGCGAAGTCAAGACCGTTGGTGGTCACTGCATCCGGAGCGAGATAGAGCTCGACACCGTTCTCCTTTGCCTTGGCCTCTACGCCGAGAGCCACATCGAGCTTGTCCATCTCGACGATTGACTCGCCGATCTCTCCGCCGTGAGCCTTGGAGAATGTATATGTCATGCCGCCGCAGAGGATGAGCTTGTCAACCTTGCCGAGGAGGTTCTCGATGATGCCGATCTTGGAAGACACCTTGGAACCGCCCATGATGGCGATAAACGGCCTCTTGATATCGCTGAGGACATTGTTCACAGCCTGAACCTCCTTCTGCATGAGGAGTCCGAGCATACGGTCCTCCGGTGCGAAGTAGTCGGCGATGACAGCTGTGGAAGCGTGCTTGCGGTGTGCTGTACCGAACGCGTCCATAACCCAGCAGTCAGCGTATGAGGCAAGCTTCTTGGCGAACTCCTTCTGGGAAGCCTTCATTGCCTTCTTTGCTTCCTCGTATGCAGGATCCTCCTTGTCGATGCCTACCGGCTTGCCTTCCTCTTCAGGATAGTAGCGGAGATTCTCGAGAAGAAGAACCTCACCCGGCTTGAGGGCAGCTGCCAGTTCGTCAGCCTTCTGGCAGTCAGGAGCGAACTTTACAGGTACGCCGAGTTTCTCGCTTACTGCGTCAACAATCTGTGACAGAGAGAGTTCCGGCTTAACTTTTCCCTTCGGTTTGCCCATGTGGGACATGATGATGAGAGCTCCACCCTTCTCAAGAATGAGCTTGAGTGTAGGGATTGCGCCACGGATACGGGTATCGTCCGTGATCTTACCTTCCTGGATAGGAACGTTGAAATCGACCCTGACAATGGCCTTCTTGCCACTGAAGTCGTAGTTTTCAATACGGTTTTGCATATTGTTAATGAATTAAGTTGTTTCAATCTGACCTGCAAAGTTAGGATTTTTTGCAATTATACAAAAGAATACGTCCTGCCAATTCAGCAGCCAGCCGTGAATGCCTCAACGGAACATGCCGGGCGGGATATGGACGGCATCAGCCTACCTTGAGTTCCACTACCCTGTCAGGACCCTCCGCAGCCGGAACCTCAATGTGAATGCCGTGCCTGCAGGCATCAAACTTCACCTTGTTTCCTGTAGCGAATTCCACCGCAGACTTGACCTTGCATCCAAGCGGCAGGAATACCTCATTGACCTCTGGGTCGAGAACGTGGATGAAGAGCCGGTCGCCCTTGCGGGTCGTCACGCCCCAGGACTGCTCCGGAATGTCTCCGGCTGTGGTCCCGTAAACGGTATCCCCGAATTTCCCGAACCATTCTCCAATGCCTTTGAGCCTGTCAAGTGCAGCCTCAGGAAGCCTTCCGTCCGGCTGTGGCCCGATATTGAGAAGGAGGTTGGCACCCTTTCCGGACGCTCCCACTATCAGGCGGACGAGTTCATCGACTGACTTGTATTCCTGATCGGCAATCTTGTAGCCCCACATTCCGTTCATGGTCTGGCAGGTTTCCAGTGGCAGGGCGCTGATATCCTGGCCTGAGAGTCCGGCCTTGTTCTCGCCCGGGAGATCCCTCTCGAAGATCTGGAAATCCTCACCCTCGTGAGGAGTGACGTGGTGGTTGTTGGCCACGAGGCAGTCCGGCTGGATGCTGTGGATGAGCCTGTACTGCTCCTCAAGCTGCCAATCGAAAGGAGTCGGGTCGCTGTCATGGTCCCAGAATCCGTCAAACCAGATGCAGCCTATCTTGCCGTAATTGGTGAGGAGTTCCCTGAGCTGGGCGTTCATGAACTCGTAATATGCCTTCCAGTCCGCCTTGGCCGGGTCCTTTCCGGTCGTGAGGCCGGTGCGTCCGGCAGGATAGTCATCCCTTCCCCAGTCAATGTGGGAGTAGTAGAGATGAAGCCTTATGCCCTGCTTGTGGCATTCGTCAGCCAGCTCTTTCAGCACATCCCTTCCGAAAGGGGTCGCATCGACGATATTGTAAGGAGACTGCGCGGTATCGAACATTGAGAATCCGTCGTGATGCCTGGTGGTGAAGCAGATGTACTTTGCCCCTGAGGCCTTGATGGCCGATACCCACTCGGCGGCATTGAAATATGCAGGATAGAATGCGGAAGCTGCCTTGGAGTACTCCTGATGCTGTATCCCGTCCCTGTTGAGATACCATTCGCCCTGGGCGAATATGCTGTAGATTCCCCAATGGAGGAAGATTCCGAACTTGTCGCCGGCGAATTCCGCCCGGGCTTCGAGATTCTCCCCGGTAGGAACATAGCCCTGAGCCTGGGCCGGATTTGAAACCAAGATGGCGAGAGCGAGTCCCGCTATTGCTGATCTGAGTGTCATATTTGATATGGATTAGTTTGCTTTCTGCCAGATATATATCTTGTCTCCACGGCGGAGTCTGACAGGGATTTTTCCCTCAGAGGCCGTGGCATTCCCTCCACCCGGGGCAGCAGCCTGGTCCGCGCAGCAGCCGGAGGAAGCGGACAATTCCACATCTCCGTCACGCGGCCCCCTGTTCTCCGGGACAATTGCAACGGAGCATCTCACTCCCTTTTCAGCCCTTTCCGCCTGCTTCATATCCACGCGCAAGTCATTGACAGTGAACTCTATCATTCCTGTCTTGCTGCCGATAGCCATACATTGCGCCCCGATCTCGAGAGGGCTTGACTCGACAGCGATTTCGGCCACGCCTATGCGGTCGAACCAGTTCGTGACCTTGCCGCAGTAAACCTTCTTCCTGGTGGCCTGGCTGCCATAGACCGCGCTCCACTCTCCCAGCCTGGCTCCCTGGTAATAACCGTCCCAGAACCCCCTGTTGAAGACTTCTGACAGTTCCGTCTTCAGAGATGCCGCAAGTTCAGGCGTATATGTACCTTCGCAGACCGCATCCGCCGCCCGCCTGTAGCATTGGGCGCAACGCTTCACATATTCCGCGGAACGTGCCCGGCCCTCGATCTTGAAGACCTTCACCCCGGCGTCGATGATCTTGTCCATGAACTCGATGGTACAGAGATCTTTGGGGGACATAATGTATTTGTTGTCAATGTTGAGCTGCGTGCCGGTCTCCAGGTCCGTGACCTCATAGCCCCTTCTGCAGAGCTGGAAGCAGGCTCCCCTGTTCGCGGAGGCTCCATAGGTCTGCAGGCTGAGGTAACATTTGCCGGAAATGGCCATGCAGAGGGCTCCGTGGGCGAACATCTCAATCCTGACAGGCCTGCCTGACGGGCCCTTGATATCTTCCCTCGAGATTGTGTCGTAGATTTCCCTGACCTGGCCGAGATTCAGCTCGCGGGCCAGGACGACCACGTCTGCGAACTGCGCATAGAATTTCAGGGCCTCCGCATTGGAGATGCTGAGCTGCGTGGAAATATGGACTTCCATCCCGATCCGGCGGCAATACATTATTGCGGCCATGTCGGAGGCGATCACAGCGTCCACGCCGGCCTTCCTTGCCGCATCAAGCGCCCTGCGGGCCGGCTCCAGATCTTCCTGATACAGGACAATGTTCAACGTCAGATAGGTCTTCACCCCGTGCTCCCGGCAGATCCTGACTATTTCGTCCAGGTCCTCAGGCTGGAAGTTGTTGGCTGAATGTGAACGCATGTTAAGATTCCCGATTCCGAAATAGACGGAGTCGGCCCCGCCCTCGATCGCAGCCATCAGGCATTCGAAATTGCCTGCAGGGGCCATTATTTCAAGTTCCTTCTTTTCCATCATCATGAGTCTGCCTACCCGTAATCATGAGCGTCTTCCCACAAGTTTGTCCGCAAACCGCTTCAGCATTTCCTGGCGGACATTGCTCAAACCAAGTCTGGAGACATATTCCATGCTCTCGTCTGTCAGGCTCTGGATTTCGTCCGCAGCAAGCCTGTCAATCCCGAGAGCAGTATAGAGGGCCTTGACCCTGCCGATTTTCTCCCGGCATTCCTCAGGGGTGGACACCGGCATTGACATTGCGGCCGACATTTCCTCGGGAGCGAGCTCGAAAGCCTTGACTGTCAGCCAGCTCTTCTTGCCGTTGACGATATCGCCGCCAATCGGCTTGCCGAACACCTTCTCATCGCCATATGCGTCAAGATAATCGTCAGCCACCTGGAATGCGAGGCCCAGGGCGTAGCCGAAATTGTAGAGCAGGCCGGCCTCTTCGTCCGTCGCCCCGCCGATAATGGCTCCCATCTTGGCCGCACAGGCTATCAGGACCGCTGTCTTCAGACCTATCATCTGCATGTAGCGGTTCATTGCCACCGTATTCTCATTCTCGAAGTCCATGTCATACTGCTGACCCTCGCATACCTGTGCCGCAGTCCTGTTGAAAAGGCGGAATACCTTGCCAAGGACTTCCTGCGGCGCCTGTGCTATGCGCCTGTAGCTGTCGATGCACATCACGTCCCCGGACAGAATCGCAGTATCCTCGTTCCATTTCTTCCATACCGTCGGATTACCCCGCCTGAGAGGAGACCTGTCCATGATGTCGTCGTGAATCAAGGTAAATGTATGGAAGACCTCCAGACCGGCCGCCGGCTGGAGTATATGGTCATCAATCTCATCCTTGAACAGGGAATAAGCCTCAAGACAAAGTCTCGGGCGGATTCTTTTGCCGCCACCGTCTATCATGTAGCGCAGGGGATCGTACAAGCCCGCAGGCTCGGAGGCGAATTCAATCGTCTCGAACAATGACTTCAGAATGTCATCAATCTGGGTTTCGCTTATCATAGCCGAAATATTTTTACAAAAATAGCAAAAAATTTTGCATTTTAAGAAAAGGTGCTTATCTTTGCAATCCAATTCGGGGTGTGGCGCAGTTGGCTAGCGCATCTGGTTTGGGACCAGAGGGTCCTGTGTTCGAGTCACAGTACCCCGACATCAGGAGAGGATGACGGTTGTCATCCTCTTTTTTGTTGTACCTGACGGGCAGAATTTTTTCTTTGAACCAATGCAATATTTCCGTAATTTTGCATTTAAGTAATTGCGGCATGCCGAAACAGCTGCCGCATCAACGCATTTAGAATTTATTATAATGAAATTTTCCACTGTAATCTGCGGCGTGTCCGCATTGTTTCTTGCAGCCTCCTGCCTTGACGGCGGCTCATTCAAGTCCAATTACAACGAGTATTGCTCATTCGAGTTCTCGGACGTCAGCACCCTTTACGGAAATGACAGCCTTTATTTCGAGACAGATTTTCCTCAGAGCTCCAACAACCAGTCATTGGCCTTCCGCGGGAAAAGGAACGGCGAAGAAAAGATAACGGACATCCACGATTTCAGGGGCGGATTCCTGCTCTCGCTTCTGCGCGACACCCTGGTATGCGAAGGCCATATCAGCGAATACCCTTCCAGGTCCATGTACAGCACGGTGGCTGACACGACCGGATCCGAAAACTCCAAAGGATTCGCCGTTTTCCAGTATCTTGACGGATACATGCCTTCAGAGTCGGTGTCATTCCTCCTGACCGCATACGGAACCTGCCTGCCGAAACTGATGAGCGTATGCAACACGAACTATGTGGCAAACACTGTCAAATATGGAAACACCTACTGCAGGGCCTTTGAGCAGGGCGACTATATCAAGCTCATCATCAAGACCTATCTCAGCAAAGTACAGTCCGGGGAAACAGTCGAGGTCAAGCTGGTCGACTATGATGAATCGGGACTGAATGTGATTGACAACTGGAAGAGGGTGGATCTGTCCAAGCTCGGGGATTTCGATTACATGATTTTCGAGATGGAGTCCAATGTGCCTTCGGCACCGCTTTACTGCTGCATCGACGGACTGCTCTGCAGCGTGGCGATAGAAAATTGACAAAAAGCTGCCGGAGGGTTACTCCAGCAGACCTTCAGGGATGATCATCGAAATCTCCCTGCGTGAATCATCGGCGGACAGTATGAGATCTTCGTGAAGCGGGATCATATGCTGTCCGCTTTCCGTATCCACATAGATGCAGGGATTCCCCGGAATGTCCTCATATCCGGAAATCACGCCCGCCTTCGCTCCGCCGGCGTCGAGCAGAGTCCAGCCGACAAGGGCAGAATAATCCTCTTCGGCCTCGACATCCTCATATTCGGAGGCATCCACGAATACATCCCTGCCGACCAGTTCCTCGGCATCTTCGAGATTCCGGACACCGGTCAGGATCACAAGGGCCTTGTCACTCCCGCGGAGGGCGAATGATTCAATGAAAAAAGGAACCGGAAGCCCATCCATGAGGATGAACACCGGTCCCTGTGTGTCAATGTCTTCGGGAAGGATATCCCTGAAACTCATCAGGACTTCGCCCTCAGTTCCGTTGGCCTTGAGAATCCTGGCCACCTTGAGCATATCCATTTCCCCGGACATCTGGAGATTACGCCTCAGCAGGAGCCTCAGCAGCTGACTCCTCGGCGGCCTTTGCAGCGGCAGCCTCGGCAGCAGCCTGTCTTGCAGCCTCCTCGGCCTCAGCTTTCTTCTTTGCGAGAGCCTCAGCCCTTGCCTCATTGACCTTTATCTCGGCCTCGGCAGCAGCTTTTGCCTTGTCTGCGGCAGCCTTGGTCAGGCCCTGCTTCTTGGCCTCGATCTTGGCATCTCTCTGTGCTTTCCAGTCAGCGAACTTCTTGTCAGCCTGCTCCTGTGTGAGTGCACCCTTTGCCACACCGCCGTCAAGATGGTTCCTGAGGAGGACACCCTCGTAAGAGAGGATACGGCGGGCTACGAGTGTAGGTTCAGCACCAACCTTGAGCCATGCAAGGGCACGCTCTGAATTGAGAACGATGGTTGCAGGGTTTGTGTTAGGGTTGTAAGAGCCGAGCTGCTCGATGTAACGACCGTCGCGAGGTGCGCGAGCGTCTGCCACAACAATGTGGAAGAATGCGAAATTCTTCTTTCCGTGGCGCTGGAGTCTGATTTTAACAGCCATTGTGAATCTGTTTTTAAAGTTAATGTATTGCCTGTGCCGCCCATCTCGTGGACAGCGGGTGCAAAAATAGGGATTTTCAATGAATAATCAAATTTTTTCCCGATGCAATCGACCAAATCTCAATGAAATACGATTTTTGGAAATATTCAAAAAGATTAGTATAATTGTACCTGGAAAAATCAGACATTTAAAGATGAACAAGACGACACAGACTGCGCCGACCGTGGATGAGCTCAAAATCATCCTGAAGAAGCATGGCCTGAAGGCTACGCAGCAGAGGGTTGCGGTGCATATGGCAATGCTTCATCTCGGCCATGCGTCAGCCGATATGGTAGCCGGGGAGACAGCCAGGGCGAAGATCGCCAATGTCACCGCCGCTTCGGTCTACAACATTCTTTCACAACTTGCCGACATAGGAATCTATTCAAGAAGACTCAGTGCGAACAACAAGATGTATTTCGACGTGAACACGTCCAGGCACATCCACCTGTACGATTCCGTCAACAATACATTCAGGGACCTTCAGGATGACGAGCTCATCGATTATGTCCAGTCCCATCTGGGCCGCAAGCGCTTCAGGGGCTACAAGGTGGAAGGTATCGACATCCAGATAGTCTGCCGGCCGAGCAAGACCAGGTAATATTATGAAAATCGCCACACTCTTTTCCTCCGCATTGATTCTGCTGGCGGCGATGATTTCCTGCGGCAAGGATACCATCGTCCTGGGCAATTGCTGCACAATGGGAACCGTGTTGTCGGACAATGCCTTCCGTACGGATGAGAATCTGCTTTTCAACATTGTCGAGGGAATGGATTGCTCCGGAATCGAGGCCGGCGCAAGGATTTTCGTGACCTGCGACGTCCTTTCCGCCGTTCCGGGCAATGACAGCGAATTCGAAGTCAAGGTATCCTCCATATCTGAAGCCTTAAATGCCGAGTATCTCGCAGAAACGCCCGATCTTATGGTATGGAAAGACGCAATGGCAATTACAGATGCATGGATATCAGGAGGTTATCTCAACATGTACTGTGCCTGGATACATAAGCGCAATTCCATTTTCAAACACCGGACAGGACTATGTCCCAACACTTCGAAAGAATTGGGAGACACATTGGCATTCACTGTTTACCATGACGGTCAGGGCGAGGGCTTCTACGGGGATGCACAGGATGTTTCTGACCTGGAAGTCGAATACGGAATTGTCACGTTCCCCATCGGGGAATTCATCCCCGCAGGAAACGTGACAATCAAACTGACCTTCAAGTGGCACAAGTCAGACGAACAGATGCTCTATCCGGAGACCGAGGAACACTCTATAGATTATTCATTCTGCCCGGAGGCTTCCGCAGCCCTGTCCTCTCCCTCCACGAAGGCGATGATTTCTCCCTTGGCCACCTTGCTGCCCTGAGCTGCAGTGACGGCTACGACACGTCCGCTGACAGCCGGCACGACCTCCTCCATTCCATAATAGGCCTGGATATAGCCCATTGCCTCACCGGCCTTTACAGCGGTGCCCGTTACCGGAGCCGCGGAGTTGTCGTCCACATCCACCTGCCAGAGCAGCTGGCCTTTCACAGGGGCCTGAACCGGTACCGCATGCGGATATCTTGAGGCATATTCCTCCACATTGAACTTAGGCATTTCCACAACCGGCCTTACGATATTGATCGGTGCGCCGGCCTTGGCCTTGAGTTCGGCGAGTTCCTTGTTGAAACGCTCCTTTGCCACTCCGCTCTTGTAATCGCGGTACTGGCGCTCGTGCATTGCAAACTCGAAGAGCTCTTCCTGGTCCTGACCCTCGTCCCAGCCCTCTTCCTTCATCATCTCGCGGAACTTAGGCAGTTCGTCCGGGAACTCGTCCTGAGGGTTGCCGGTGTAGAACTCCAGGCCCTTGGACTCGGCAAGTTCCCTGATTTCAGGAGCAAGTTCGCCAGGCAATGTTCCCATACGGCCCAGAATCATGTTCCAGGTATCCTTGTCGATGGTGGTCCATCTCGGCTTTCCGTTCAGGACGTTCATCAGGTTCATCAATGAGGTATTCTTCACATACTGGCTGAACGGCGTCACGAGTGGCGGATAACCGAGTCTCGGCCATACATACTGAACCTCATCGAAGAGCTTGACCATCAATGTGTCCAGGCTGAGTTCAGGTCTGCCGTGAGCCCTCTGGCCTGCATTGATCGCACCCTGGAAGCCCTTGAGGTCGGCCATCATTGAACCCATCATTCCGCCCGGGAGGCCGCAGCCTACGAGAAGCGAGGACATGAGATGGTTGGAAGGGACAATCCAGTATCCGAGGAAATCGTCGATGAATTTCTGGGTGAGCCTTCTGACTTCCATATAGGCGTCCATGTTCAGATCCTTGACAATGAAGCCGTCTGCCTTGAGCATTTCCCTGATGGTGATCACGTCCGGGTGAACCTTTCCCCATGAAAGAGGCTCCACGGCAACGTCGAGATAGTCTGCCCCTGCACGGGCGACTTCCAGCATTGATGCCGGAGAGAATCCAGGACCGGCGTGTCCGTGATACTGGACAATGATGTGAGGATATTTCTTCTTGATTTCACCCGTGAGCTGCGCAAGGAATGTAGGACGGCCGATGCCGGCCATGTCCTTCAGACAGATTTCGTCGCAGCCGTATTCCACAACCTTGTCAACAATGCCCATATAGTATTCCACCGTGTGCACGGGCGAATGGGTGATGGACAATGCGACCTGGGATATCATTCCGGCCTTCTTCGCATATTCCACTGAAAGCCTGAGGTTCCTGTGGTCGTTCAGTCCGCAGAATGAGCGGGCGATGTCGGTACCCTGGGCCTTCTTGACCTTGAACATCAATTCCCTGACATCCGCAGGGACAGGGTTCATTCTCAATGCGTTGAGACCCCTTTCAAGCATATGTGTCTGAATGCCGGCCTTGTGGAACGGAGCAGTCCATCTGCGGACGGCGACATTCGGATTTTCCCCGAAGAGGAGATTCACCTGTTCGAATGCACCTCCGTTGGTCTCGACCCTGTCGAAGCATCCCATATCAATGATGGCCGGAGCCACTTCTTCAAGCTGGTCAACCCTCGGGACATATTTTCCCGAAGACTGCCACATATCCCTGTAAACCAGAGAAAATTTGATTTCTTTTGCCATACTGTCGTTTTATGTTGCAAATTCTGCATTCAATCCATTGTCCCGGGGAGCCGATGCCCCCGCAACGGGCATTTTGCTGCGAAATGCCCACGCAAATATAATGATTCTTGAAAAATAATGTTCCGGAGAGAAGAAGAACTTCAAAAAAATTTGGATTTATCGAAATAATGACTAACTTTGCAATCCTAAACACGGTGAGCGTAGTTCAGTTGGTAGAGCGCCAGATTGTGGTTCTGGTTGTCGTGGGTTCGAGCCCCACCGTTCACCCTCCATTGAGATCGTGCATTGCACGGTCTCTTTTTTTTCATTTACTGATTGTGTGACAGGGGGAGATTGTCCTAAAAGTATCTCGATTGTGGGATAATCGGTCCACATTTCCGGTAGCGCCCATAGCAGGCAAGGCAGTTCGGCATGGCCGCTCGTGCAATTCACCTGACAGCGGTGGCCCCGCCACAGATACCTGTAGGCCTGGTGTGGCGTGCAGGTCCCATAGTTTTGGCGTCACCTGACAGCCGAGGTACGGCCACACATATCTGTAGTGGCATATTGACTGTCAGGTGAATTGCACGAACGGCAACGTATCCCCAGGCAAAAGTCAAGCGCGAGGAGAGCCTTAAGGCGAGCTCCCCGCAGCGCTTGATATTTAGCCGCCGGAGGGCATTTATTCCGGCGGCGGTGCCTTCGTTGATATAGCCTGCAAACCAAATCCTCGTGACATTCATCTGGCCGGCGGACCTGCCCCAGAAGGCCGTGTAAGGCACCTGGCGTGTCCCAATGGAAAGGAATTGTGTCCACCTGCACCGCCTACCTGCCTCACAGCTACGTAGAACGATAGGGTGGGTGTGCAGATGAATGTCACGAGAACGTCATCCGTCAACCACCACGGCGCAGGATAAACTGGCCTTCACACTTAAGACGCATATCGTGGATGGATAGATATTGAGTAACAAAATGTTTACTTGGCCGGTCTGGCGTCATCGCAGCCGGAATATACGCCATCCGGCTGCTCAAAGCAGGCTGCGCGAGTTCCGCCCGCTTTGTGACGGCTTCCGGGTTTGGATCTTTCACATTGACTGTTATGTGAGAATTACGGATAATCTTTCATTACTTTGTATAACCGTCTATCCGTACAGGCTGCGGCGGGGCAAATTAAAAGACCGGCAACTTGTCTTGATAACCCTCTTCTGAGAGAGGCGTGTGGGGTGCAAATGAGTCAAGCACCGTTCATAGGGCAACACTTGACTCACAAGGCAAGGAATCAAATTGCTGTAGGCATGGCGCTTGAGACAAGTATCGCAAGGATGGAGGTGACGGTGTTCCTCTCTAAACAGATTTCAGTGATCAAGGGGTATGCCCACAGGATGCTGTAGCGGTACCCATTGTCCACTGAAGCCCTCCAGAGAGCCTCAGTGAACAGAAGGTGGCCACAGAAGGCACTGTGGGGCAAGTGGCTGATCACTGATTTTCATTTACTGCTTGTGTGACAGGTGGAGCTTGTCCGAAAAGTATCTCATCAGCTGAATCCACCCTTTCCTGAGCATTGCCGGGGGATGATTACACTTCGAAATTCAGACAGGCTGCGGGCAGTCATAAAGTGGTGAAGAAATAAAAAAAGAGCGGCAAGGTCGAATTCCTTGCCGCTCTTTTGTGGAGGTAGACGGAGTCGAACCGACGACCCTCTGCTTGCAAAGCAGATGCTCTAGCCAACTGAGCTATACCCCCGTACATGTAGTCCTGAGCAGACTTGAACTGCTGACCCCCACATTATCAGTGTGGTGCTCTAACCAACTGAGCTACAGGACTATATAATAATGAAAGACTTAGTACAAGGTCATACCTTGTAAACTCCGAGCGTCATCGTCAAATCGCGCTCCAAAAAGGAGGTGTTCCAGCCACACCTTCCGGTACGGCTACCTTGTTACGACTTAGCCCCAATTACCGGTTTCGCCCTAGTACGCTCCTCGCGGTCACGTGCTTCAGGCGCCCACGGCTTTCATGGCTTGACGGGCGGTGTGTACAAGGCCCGGGAACGTATTCACCGCGCCATGGCTGATGCGCGATTACTAGCGAATCCAGCTTCGTGGAGTCGGGTTGCAGACTCCAGTCCGAACTGAGACGGCCTTTTCCGGATCCGCCACCCCTCGCGGGGCAGCTTCCCTCTGTAGCCGCCATTGTAACACGTGTGTCGCCCCAGACGTAAGGGCCGTGCTGATTTGACGTCATCCCCCCCTTCCTCTCACCTTGCGGTGGCAGTCCCGCCAGAGTCCCCAGCTTGACCTGCTGGCAACTGGCGGCAAGGGTTGCGCTCGTTATGGCACTTAAGCCGACACCTCACGGCACGAGCTGACGACAACCATGCAGCACCTCGACAGGAGTCCGAAGACTCGGCCATCTCTGGCCGATTCCCCTGCCGTTCGAGCCTGGGTAAGGTTCCTCGCGTATCATCGAATTAAACCACATGTTCCTCCGCTTGTGCGGGCCCCCGTCAATTCCTTTGAGTTTCAACCTTGCGGTCGTACTCCCCAGGTGGATGACTTATCGCTTTCGCTTGGCCACCGAATCCGTAAACCCGGCGGTTAGTCATCATCGTTTACTGCGTGGACTACCAGGGTATCTAATCCTGTTCGATCCCCACGCTTTCGTGCCTCAGCGTCAATTGCGGATTTGTGAGATGCCTTCGCAATCGGTGTTCTGAGTGATATCTATGCATTTCACCGCTACACCACTCATTCCTCCCACAGCATCCGCATTCCAGCCTCACAGTATCAACGGCACTTTCCGGGTTGAGCCCGGGCCTTTCACCGCTGACTTGCAAAGCCGCCTACGCACCCTTTAAACCCAATGAATCCGGATAACGCTCGCATCCCCCGTATTACCGCGGCTGCTGGCACGGAGTTAGCCGATGCTTATTCTACGCATACTCTCATCGGACCACACGTGGCCCTTATTGCTCTGCGTCTAAAGAAGTTTACAGCCCATAGGGCCTTAGTCCTTCACGCGGCATGGCTGGATCAGAGTTGCCTCCATTGTCCAATATTCCTCACTGCTGCCTCCCGTAGGAGTCTGGGCCGTGTCTCAGTCCCAGTGTGGGGGGCCTTCCTCTCAGAACCCCTAGCCATCGTCGCCTCGGTGGGCCGTTGCCCCGCCGACTAGCTAATGGCACGCGAGCCTATCCGTCACCACCGGAGTTTTCAACATCTCGCCATGCAGCGAAATGTGTTACGGGGTGTTAGTCGGCGTTTCCACCGGTTATCCCCCTGTGACGGGCAAGTTGCTCACGCGTTACGCACCCTTCCGCCGGTCGCCGCCAT